>JBAWEP010000074.1:0-20118 GCA_049591255.1 Gaiellaceae bacterium | reverse complement strand
CCGGCTCAGATCAGTCCATCAACACGAGTAGCCCGGTACAGCTGGATGGCTCTCTCAGCACCGATCCCGACAGCGGCGACGTGCTCACCTACGCCTGGGAGCAGACCGGCGGAACCGCGGTCACCCTCTCCAGCACCAGTGCGCAAAAGCCCACCTTCACGACACCGGCCAGCGCCAGCACGCTGACCTTCAGCCTGACCGTGGACGATCAAAACGGTGGGACAGCGACCGACTCGGTAACGATCGACGTGCCAGACCGCGCTCCGGTTGCAGACGCCGGGCTCGACAGAAGCGCCAAGATCGGCGACGGCGTGATGCTGGACGGTTCTTCCAGCGCCGACCCGGACAGCGGCGACACGCTCAGCTACGCGTGGGTGCAGATAGACGGAACACCGCTCGTCACGCTCTCGAGCAACACCGTTTCCAATCCCACCTTCACCGTGCCTTCGGGCGCCTCCGCCGTTCTGACGTTCAGGCTGACGGTGAGCGACGGCACGCTCAGTAGCGACGACACCGTCACCGTTTCGGTGGGTATTCCTCCGGTTGCAAACGCCGGGCCCGATCAGCTCGTGAACGCCGCTGACCTGGTGACTCTGGACGGCTCCGAAAGCTCCGATCCGAACGATCACACGCTCACCTACAAGTGGACGCAAACGGGCGGATCCGCCACGGTCACCCTCTCCGACGATACGGCTGTAAATCCCACCTTCACGGCGCCGGCGACCTCCGCCACGCTGACCTTCAAGCTGACGGTGAGCAACGGAACCCTCAGCGCCTGGGACTCCGTCACGATCACGGTGAATCGTCCACCGGTCGCAGACGCCGGCTCCGATCAAACCGTGAACGCCGGTGTGACCGTGTTCCTGGACGGCTCGAACAGCTCCGATCCAGACCACGATCCGCTCACCTACAAGTGGACGCAGACGAGTGGGTCTTCGGTCACCCTCTCGGGCAACACCGATCCCAATCCCAGCTTCGCAGCGCCGGCGAATGCCGCCACGCTGACCTTCCAGCTGGTCGTGAAGGACGGCAGGCTGCAGAGTGTTGCCGACTCCGTCACGATCACCGTCACTCCGCTCGCAGACATGCAGATCACCAAGACGGACGGAGTGAGCGCGGTAGACGCGGCCTCCACCGTCACCTACACGCTCGGCGTCACGAACGCCGGCCCGAGCACGGCCCATCAGGTGGCGGTAACGGACGCCCTGCCCAGCGGAACCTCCTTCGTTTCCGCCTCGGGCGCGGGCTGGAGCTGCGGCACGGTCTCTCCGATCACCTGCACGAGGACCTCTCTCGATAGTGGAGCGACGGCCCCGGCGATCACGCTCGAGTTGACCGCCCCGCCCCAGGGCGGCTCCCTCTCCAATACCGCGAGTGTCGCGGCGACCGAGCCCGACCCGATCTCGAACAACGACTCCGCCACCGACATCGATACGGTGATCCCGGTCTCCGACTTGCAGATCACGAAGAGCGATGGGGTCGACTCGGTAAGCGCGGGTTCAACGGTCACCTACACGCTCGGCGTCTCGAACGCCGGCCCGAGCACGGCCACGAGCGTGACGGTCACCGATGCCCTGCCTAGCGGAACCTCATTCGTCTCCGCCTCGGGCGCGGGCTGGACCTGTGGCCAAGCCGCGGGCACGGTCACCTGCACCAGGTCGTTGCTCTCCGTTGGAGCGGCCCCGGCAATCACGCTCAAGATCACGGCCCCGAACCAGGCCGGCTCTCTTGTGAACACGGCCTCGGTCTCCGCGCCGACCGACCTAGCGACGGGCAACAACTCCGACACCGATACCGACACGGTCGTTCCGGTCTCCGACCTGCAGATCACGAAGAGCGACGGGGTCGGGAAGGTCGATCAGGGCTCGACCGTCAGCTACACGATCGTCGCGTCCAACGCCGGCCCCTCGACTGCCTCGAACGCCGTCTTCAAGGACGCGACGGTAGGCAACCTGTCGGTCTCGTCCGTCACCTGCGGCTCCGTCGCCGGTGGAGGCGTCTGCCCGACTGTTCCCAACACGACGGTCGAACTGATGCAGAACGCGGGCATCGTCATCCCGACCCTGCCGGTTGGAGGCTCTGTCACCTTTACGGTCACGGGCACCGCCGGCACTGGAGCCGGGATCACCAACACCGCCACGCTCGATCCATCCAGCGGCACCGATCCGAGCCCGGCCACGGCGACCGACACCGACGCCATCAATCGCGTTCCGGTTGCAAACGCCGGGCTCGACCAGGGCGTGAACTCGAGAGCGACAAACGTGACGCTGGACGGCTCTCTCAGCTCCGACCCGGACACCGATTCGCTCACCTACACCTGGGTGCAGACGGATAACGGAGGGGCTCCCGACGTCACCCTCTCGAACAGCCACGCCGCCAGGCCCACCTTCACGGCACCGGCCGGCAACCACACGCTCGTCTTCAGCCTGACGGTGAACGACGGCAGGCTGACCAGCGAGGCCGACACCGTCACGATCACGGTGACCGATCGCGCTCCGGTCGCGGACGCCGGGCCCGACCAGGGCGTGAGCTCGAATGCGAGCGTGACGCTGGACGGCTCCGGTAGCACCGACCCGGACGGCGATTCGCTCACCTACAACTGGGCGCAGACCAGCGGGCCCGCGGTCACGCTCTCCAGTGCCACCGCTCAAAAGCCGACCTTCACGGCACCGGCCGGCAACCGCACGCTCGTCTTCAGCCTGACGGTGAACGACGGCACGCTGAACAGCTCCGCCGACACCGTCACGATCGGCGTGGGGAATCATGTTCCGATCGCGAACGCCGGGCCCGATCAGCCGGGCGTGAACTCGAACGCAACGAACGTGACGCTCGACGGCTCCGGTAGCACTGACCCGGACGGCGATTCGCTCAGCTACACCTGGGCCCAGACGGACAATGGAGGAGCTCCCGCCGTCACCCTCTCTGACGCCCATGCCGCCAAGCCCACCTTCACGGCTCCCGCGGGTACCCACACGCTCGTCTTCAGCCTGACCGTGAACGACGGCACCCTGGATAGCGCGGCCGACACCGTCACGATTACGGTGACCAATCGGGATCCGACGGCGAATGCCGGGCTCGATCAGCCGAACGTGAACTCGAACGCGAGCGTGACGCTCGACGGCTCCGGTAACGACCAGGACGGCGATTCGCTCACCTACACCTGGGTGCAGACGGATAACGGAGGGGCTCCCGACGTCACCCTCTCGAACAGCCACGCCGCCAAGCCCACCTTCACGGCACCGGCCGGCAACCACACGCTCGTCTTCAGCCTGACCGTGGACGATCAGAACGGTGGGACAGCGACCGACACCGTCACGATCACGGTGACGAACCGTCCGCCGGTCGCCAACGCCGGGCCCGATCAGGGCGTGAACTCGAACGCAACAGGCGTGACACTCGATGGCTCCGCAAGCTCCGATCAGGACGGCGATCATCTCACCTACGCCTGGACACAGACGAGCGGACCAACCGTCAGCCTCTCCGACGCAACCGCTCATAAGCCGACCTTCACGGCTCCGGCGGGCACCCACACGCTCGTCTTCAGCCTGACCGTGGACGATCAGAACGGTGGGACAGCGACCGACACCGTCACGATCACGGTGGCGAACCGTCCACCGGTCGCAAACGCCGGGCCCGATCAGGGCGTGAACGCGAATACAAAGGTGACACTCGACGGATCCGCAAGCTCCGACCCGGACCACGATTCGCTCACCTACGCCTGGACGCAGGTGAGTGGGCCCGCGGTCACGCTCTCCGGTGCCACCGCCCAAAAGCCGACCTTCACGGCTCCGGCCGGCAATCAGACGCTCGTCTTCAGCCTGATCGTGCATGACGGCTTCGTACCGAGCCCGGCCGACACCGTCACTGTCGGGGTGGGCGATCGCGTTCCGGTCGCAAACGCCGGGCCCGACCAGTCCGTGAACACGGGCGCGAGCGTCACGTTGGACGGCTCGAAGAGCTCCGACCCGGACGGAGATGCGCTGACCTACAAGTGGACGCAGTCCGCCGGCCCCACGGTCGCGCTCTCCAGCACCACGGCTGCCAAGCCGACTTTCACGGCGCCGGCCGCCGCCACCTCGCTGACCTTCAAGCTGACGGTAAGCGACGGCACGCTGACCGGCACGGACGAGGTCACTGTGGCGGTGCAAGGCTCCGCGAAACCTGCCGTCACGAAACCTGCCGTCACGGTTGCCAAGCGCCCGCAGACGAAGCTCGGCAAGGCGAAGATCAGCTCCGCGAAGCACATGGCGAGCTTCAAGTTCTCGGGCTCGCTCGGCAAGGGAAAGCTGAGCTTCCAGTGCAAGCTGGACAAGGGCAAATACAAGTCCTGCCGCTCGGCGAAGACCTACAAGAACCTGAAGCACGGCAAGCACGTCTTCAGCGTCCGCGCGAAGGACACTCGCGGCTGGGCCGACCTGACCCCGGCCGTGAAGAGATTCAAGATCTAGGCTCGGCTGAGGTGAGGGCGGCGGCCTGCCGCTCTCACTCGGCCAAGCGCCGCGAGAGCGCCTCGATGGAGTAGGCGCTCTCGGCGAGCTTTCGCGCCTCACGGCCGACGTTGCCGGCCCTGCCGCTGAGCGCCTGGACGACGGCGTCGGAGAATCCTTCCGCTCCGTCGCCCTCCAGGCAGTGGACGCCGCTCACGAGCCCATCCACACCGCCGGCGGCGAATGAAGTCGCCACGATCGGCAATCCGTAGGCCATCGCCTCGACCAGCTTGAGCGGCGAGCCTCGGCTTTCCAGCAGCGGCACCAGCGCGCAGCCGCTCGCCGCGTAGACGCCGGGCAGATCCTCGACGAACCCGTGCACTTCGATGCGCGGATCGAGCGAGCCGGTATGCGCCAGCCTGCGACCGACCAGCACCAGGCGCGCCTGCGGCAGCCGCTTCCAAACCAGCGGCATCACCTCGCTGACGAGGAAGTGGACGGAGCGCCGGTTGTGCGGCAGGCTGAAGTCGGCGACGAAGAGGGCGCTCTGGCTCCCGGGCCCGTGCACCGGTTTGATCTCGTTCACGTCGACGACGTTGGGGATGAAGCGGAGGTGGGCATCGGGCGCAAGCTCGCTGGCCGCGCTCAGGTCGCGATTGCTCGGCAGCCAGGACTCCTGCGCGCCTTGCAGCAGGTGGCGCTCGAAGCGTGCGAGCTCGGCGATATCGCTCTCGCTCCAGTTCCTGAGCCCGGAGCGCATCGCCGACTCGATGTTGTGCGCGTTGTAGTAGATCGGTCGCTTCTTGCCCAGGAGGAGCATGGCCGAGGCGGCCGACGGGCTATCGGCGATCACCCGGTCGAAGCTCTGCTCGTTGTCCTCGCCGAGCGCCGCGAAGAGCTCGCAGGACAGATTGCTCGCGTACTCCTTGGGCACGCCTCGCGCTCGCGCCCGCCGATACAGGAACGCGCGCTTCGCTCCGCGCGAGGAAGAGACCTTGCGCAGCTCGATTGCCGGATCCGCGACGAGCTCGGGGTCGGGCTCGCTGCCGTCGAGCCGGAGGTAGACGACCTCGACCCTGCCGAGCAGAGCGAGAGCGCGGATGACGCCGATGGTGCGGTTGCCGCGCCCGCTGTGCTTGTTCGGAGTGAACGGTGTGACGACGAGCGATTCCATCTACTTGTCTCCTCCAGAGCTCGGCCGATCTCGGCGCTGTGCGGACGATCCCAGTAGGAGAAGATTATCGCGCCCTCCTAAAATCCCTCTGCCGGCGCGCGAGAAGGCCGGTAATCTGATTCCCGAGCATGCGATCGAACGGGGATGGCTGCTCGTTTTCGCGACCGGCACAGGAGCTCGATGACGAGAATCGATAGAGGCATGAAGCGAGCCGTTGTCGAACTGATTTCGGATGAGTCTCTTTCGTCGTAAGCGTGATGGCGAGGACGCGCGCGAGGATGCGCGCGACGAGCGCCTGCCTGCGCAGCTCGGCCGGGTCGCGAAAGAGCGCGAGCCGAAGCCCGCGCAGGAGCCCACGCTCGCCCCCGAGAACGTTCGCCCGGACGAAGAGGAGCGCTCTCCCGGCGCGATCGTTGCTCCGGTCGCCGGCGAAATCGTGGCGGGGCTGGCCGAGATCCGGATTGTTCCGGGCGACGCCGTGAGTGGGCCGGTGCTGCTCGAGTGGTCGCCTGACGGGACGAGCTGGCAGCGCGTCGGCGGAGAGGAGCGTGCGGAGGAAGGCGGGATCCTTCGCTGGGATACAACCTCCCTCGCCGACGGTTCCTATCTGCTGCGTCTGGTGGCGGCTCTCGCCAGCGGAGCGGAGACCGCGGGCGAGCCGGTCCCCGTTCTGGTCGACAATCTCGGGCCGGAGATTCGCTTGCTGGAACCGCTCGAGGGCCGAACGCTCTCGGGATTCGTGACGATCGCAGTAGAGGCCGAAGACGTGGTCTCGGACGTCTCGATCGTCGAGCTGGAGATCTCGGATAGCGGCGACGACTGGCGGCGGGTCGCCGAGGCGCGCAGGGAGCCCTTCGAGCTGCGCTGGAACAGCGAATCGCTGAGAGACGGTCGCTACCGGCTGCGCATCCGCGCCCGCGACGGCAGCGGTAACGCCGGTCTGGTCGGGCCGCTCGAGGTGGAGATCGTCAATGCGCCGGTCGCCGCCGAGCTGGTCGACCCGGGCGAGCTGCTGCGCGGCCGCGTCAACCTGATCGCCCGCACGCCCGATCTGCGCTCCACGCAGATGATCTTCGAGCTGGCCAGGGCCGGCTCGAGCGACTGGCGCGCTCTCGGCACGACGCGCGCTCCCTTCCACCTGTCCGTCGATACCGCCCAGCTCGACGATGGCAGCTACGAGCTGCGCATCGAGTCGGTCAGCGTCGAAGGCGAGTCGGTCTACTCGCGCCGCTTCGGGCCCTACATCGTCGACAACACGCCCCCGCTCGTCACGATCACCAAGCCGGCGCCGGGCGAGACGCTGCGCGAACGGGCCGAGCTGGTGGTCGAGGTGTCGGACGAAGTGAGCGGCCCGGCGCTGGTCGAGCTGAGCTACAACGACGGCGACAAGTGGATGTCGCTGGCCGGGCTGGAGCCCGAGGGGGGCAAGGTGCGCGGCTACTGGCAGGTCACCGAGTGCCGGCCGGGCGACTGCCGCCTGCGAGCGACGGCGTTCGACCGGGCCGGCAACGAGGCCAGCGAAGAGATCACCGTGAAGATCGCGACGGCGCTGCCGAAGCCCGGGCAAGCCTCCAAGCCGATGGCGGTCCCGCCCGTGCCGGCTCGAGCGATTGCGCCCGCCCGCCCGCCCCTACCGACGTCCACGAGCCGCTTCGGGCAAGTTCCCAGCTGGGACTGGAAACGGCATTACTCGTCCGGCGCCGAGCACGCCGCAAGACCGGCGAAAGGACCGCTCGACGAGGAGAAGATCGCCAAGTCCGGCGCGGAAGTCCGGCCCGCCGGCGCTCCCGAGACGGAAGAGCCAAGGAAGAGCACCGCCTGGACGTGGAAGGCGTCGCCTCCACGCGCCGAGCCGCAGACTGGCGAGCAGCCTGCGCTCGAAGAGGATCTGACGGAGCAGCCACAGGTTGAGGAGCCCTCGCCTGAACTAGAGAGAGAGGCTCCCGAGCCCGAGCCCGAGCCCGAGCCCGAGCCCGAGCCTGAGCCCGAGTCAGAACCGGAGCCCGAATCGAGCCCGGTGCCGGAGAGCGAGCCCGAGGAGAAGCCCGAGTCTGAGGAGAAGCCCGAGCGGGCGATTCACCTGGTTGATTCCGAGCCGAGCGAAGAGCCGGCGAAGACCGAGCCGGAGCAGAAGAGCGCAGCTCCCGGTTCCGACCTCGAGCAGGGCGGCCGCGTCGTCAGCGTCGACTTCGCGCGGGCCGCTCGCGGCTGGGATATCTGGGAGTTGAGCGAACTGGTCGAGGAGACCCCGGGCCAGGACCCCGCGCGCGAGGAAGAACGGCGGCAGATCCTCTACCACCTGCGTGAGCACACCGCGGTCGACGGCCGCATCCCGCCGGAGTTCGAGGATCTCGTTCTCGAGACCTTCGGCGACTTGATCCGAGACGAGCCCGACCGCTAGCTCGAAGTCGGCGCACGCGCGCTCCAGGCGACGGTGCCGAAAAGATCAATACAAATCTTTCCAAAGTTCGCGTTTTCCCGTTAATCTGTAGCTGAGCCCCAACCCTCGAGCTCGAAATAAACGTGTTCGAGGACTTGCTTTTCTTCGCGAGGAAAGGCTGAATGCGTATATCCCCCCTCGCGCGCCCGCTTGGCCGCGCGCCCATGTTTAGCGCTGCTCGCCTGAGAGCAGACTTAAGTCGATCGACGTTCACTTTCAGAACTTGTCCCCCCAGACCATGAACAGACAAATGGCGTCATGACCGATACGGCGTTCAACCCATCCTCTCTGGGTACCGTCGACAATCTCAGGCTTCGTGCTCGTGCGCGGGTGGGCATCGTCGGGCGAAGCGATCGCTTCTGGCGCCTGACTCGTTTCGGGCTCGACGTCTTCCTGCTCGGGCTGGCGATCACCGCTTCCAATATGGCTTCTCCGGCCGCGCACGTGCACAAGAGCGGTGCGCTCTGGCCGATGATCTTTGCGGCCACCGCGATAGCCGTTTTCGTCTCGCGCGGCGCGTACTCACGGCGCCTGATCGTGGATTTCCTCGACGACCTGCGCTCGCTCGTCATCGCGGTCGGTTTGGCCACGATGGTCGTCGTTACTCTCCGCGTCATGCTCTATACCGCCCCGTCGTACACGGCGGCGGAGACATTGCGGCTGGCGGTGTTCGCCGCCGTCTATCTCGCTGCCGGGCGAGCCGGGCTCGATCTCACCCAGAGCCGTGCGCGTCGCTCCGGCGACTCCGTGCCGACGCTCATCATCGGCGCCGGCAAGGTCGGGCACGTGGCGGCCAAGAGGCTGCTCGAGCATCCGGAGCTTGGTCTGAGGCCGATTGGCTTCCTCGACAAGGAGCCGCGCCTCGATGACTCAGCGATCTCGAACCTGCCGGTGCTCGGAGCCAGCTGGGACTTCGAGCAGGTTGTCCGGGATTACAGGGTGGGCCAGGTGATCATCACCTTCTCGACCGCGCCGAACGAGGTTCTCCTGCGCGTGATCAAGCGGTGCGAGGAGCTGAGCGTCGGCGTGTCGCTGGTGCCGCGCCTGTTCGAGAAGACGACCGAGCGGATGACGATCGACCATCTCGGCGGACTTCCTCTCCTGACGTCGCATCCGAGGAACCCGAAGGGCTGGCAGTTCGCCGTGAAGTACGCGGTCGACCGCGCTGCGGCATTCCTGATGCTGATCGTGTTGTCGCCGATCATGCTTGTCGCGGCCGTGGGCGTCTACCTCTCGCTCGGCAAGCCGGTTCTCTTCCGCCAGCTTCGCGTCGGTCGCGATGGCCGGACGTTCGAGGTGCTCAAGTTCCGGTCGATGCGTCCGGTCGAGGATCCGCGCGTGAACGCAAGCGCCGACGCCGATCGTGTGAGCCGATTCGGCGCCCTGCTTCGCAGCACCTCGATCGACGAGTTTCCTCAATTGCTAAACGTGCTGCGCGGCGATATGAGCCTGATCGGGCCGCGGCCGGAAAGGCCGGAGCTCGTCGAGATCTTCGAGCAGAGCATCTATCGCTACCAGGATCGCCACCGAGCCAAGTCCGGAATCACAGGCTGGGCGCAGATCCACGGGATCGGCCGGGGAGACGACCGCTTCGCCGCGCGGACGCTCTCCGATCGAGTCGAGTGGGACAACTACTACATCGAGAACTGGTCGCTCTGGCTGGACGTGAAGATTCTCCTGCGCACCTTCCGAGCCGCAGTCGACTTCAAGCAACCCGCCTGAAGCGCGTGCCCAGCGTGCCCGCCGAGCCGGGCTCCTTGCCGCTCACTCTCGGACCGGGTCTTCGACGCCGGAGGCCAGGCCACTTCGCTCGAGCTCGCTGACGATAGCTTCAGCGTGCTCGGGGTAGTGCTCGAGCAGGCAGTTCGGGCAGAGGCTGTGGCTGAACTCCGCCTCGGAGTACTTCGCGACGTAGGACTCGACCTGACTCCAGTAACCGGCGTCGTCGCGGATGCGCTTGCAGTGCGAGCAGATCGGCAGCAGACCGCTGAGCGTCTTTCGCTGCGCTTCGGCTCTATCGAGCGCGGAGGCGCCGGTGATCAACATGATCACGATCGCGGCGGTCACGGTGACAGCGGCGATCGCGTGACCGACCGGGTGGTCGTAGAGGGCGGTCTGAACTCCGATCAGGACAGGCGAGAGCACGACGAGCGGCGCAAATCGGCGCGCCATTCTTCCTCCGGCGCCCGGTGAGATGAAGACCGACAGCCAGGTCGCCTCGGGCTCGAGCAGCGCCAGCCCGAGCACGAGAAGAACGAGCGCGACCAGAGCGACCATGCCGATGCCGTTGACCGAGCCGAAGCCGCGCAGATAGTCGACGGAGTAGGCGTAGCCGACGATGCCGGCGGTCACGACGACCGCGAGCGCGTTGTTGAGCCAGCTCGTCACGCGCACGTACCTCGCTCTGGAACCGGTGAGCAGGATCAGATTCAGGCCCGCCAGCAGGAGGCCGATCGCGGCGTGAGGAGACGGGCGGCCGGGTATCGCGCTACCGGTCGCGTCGCGAAAGAGCAACTGGTCGAGACCGAGATCGTGCCAAGCCTCGAGCAGAGTGAGCGCCGAGAGCGCGACGCAGAATGCTCCGGCCACGCTGGCCAGCAGTCGCCGGCGCCGCTCAGGCCTCGGTCGGGCAATGACGGCGAGCCCGATTCCGGCGACGACGAACATCACGGCTGCATTTGGCTTGGTCGCAGGCAGGCTCGGCCAGATCCGCTTGAGCACGCTCAGGTCGAGAGCCCAACCCAGGAGCACGGCGAGACCAAGCCCAGTCACCGCGATTCCGGAAATCTGCGCCGTCCGATACTTGTCTAGATGTGCTCCAAAGAGCATCCCGTCAAGTCTATGAGTTTGCTTCATGGCTGCGCTCCTCTCGCCGGCCACCTTCGGCGCCGGTCGAAAGCGCCCGCGGCTAGATGTGCTATCGGGAACGCGCCATCCGCCGATAAGGTCCTAAACGAAAAACGGCGCAGCGCCGGAGAGTTGAGGTCACGCGCATCCCTTCCCCTTCGAGGCATACAAGGGCCTCGATTCGGGCAGGTGACCCTCAGCTAATATGGAATTGACCTGAGCCACGTGGCAAAGACCCCGGGCCAGCCGACGGAGAAAGGGGGTCGAGAGGGTTGTTCGAGCGATTCACCGAGCGAGCCAGGCAGGTAGTCGTACTTGCGCAGGACGAGGCTCGTGCCCTCAAGCACAACTACATAGGCACCGAGCACATCCTGCTCGGGCTCCTTCGTGAGGAGGAGGGCCTCGCCGCGCGCGTGCTCGAGTCGCTCGACATCACCGTCGAGGAGGTCAGGGCGCAGGTGGCCCGCATAGTCGGCCAGGGCGACGAGGTCACGACCGGTCAGATCCCGTTCACGCCGCGCGCCAAGAAGGTGCTGGAGCTGGCGCTGAGAGAAGCGCTCTCACTCGGCCACAACTACATCGGCACCGAGCACATCCTGCTCGGGCTAGTGCGCGAGAACGAGGGCGTGGCGGCGCGCATCCTGCTCGACTTCGACGCCGACGCCGAGAAGATTCGCAACGAGATCATTCGCATGCTCTCCGGCCCCGGGCGCCGTCAACAGGGCGCCGCGGCGGGAGCCGCCGGCGGCGAGAGATCGAAGAGCTCCAAGCTGCTCGACCAGTTCGGGCGCAACCTGACCAAGCTGGCCACCGACGGCAAGCTCGACCCGGTGGTCGGGCGCCAGACCGAGATCGAGCGCGTGATGCAGATCCTGTCGCGCCGCACGAAGAACAACCCGGTCCTGATCGGAGAGCCCGGCGTGGGCAAGACCGCCGTCGTCGAGGGCCTGGCCCAGCGCATCTCCAGTGGCAACATCCCCGAGCTGCTCAAGAACAAGCAGATCTACACGCTCGACCTGGCCGCCCTGGTGGCCGGCTCGAAGTACCGCGGCGAGTTCGAGGAGCGCCTGAAGAAGGTCATGAAGGAGATCGGCCAGCGCGGCGACATCATTCTCTTCATCGACGAGCTGCACAACCTGGTCGGCGCGGGCGCGGCCGAGGGCGCGATCGACGCGGCCTCGATCCTCAAGCCCGCCCTGGCGCGCGGCGAGCTGCAGACGATCGGCGCGACAACCCTCGACGAGTACCGCAAGTACCTGGAGCGCGACGCCGCGCTCGAGCGGCGCTTCCAGCAGATTCGCGTGGACGAGCCTTCCGTCGACGACACGATCCAGATTTTGCGCGGCCTGCGCGACCGCTACGAGGCGCACCACCGCTGCAAGATCTCCGATGACGCGCTCGACGCCGCGGCCCAGCTCGCCGATCGCTACATCCAGGATCGCCACCTGCCCGACAAGGCCATCGACCTGATCGACGAGGCCGCCTCGCGCATGCGCATCAAGACCATGAGCGCGCCTCCGCGCTACCGCGAGCTGGAGGAAGAGATCGACACGGTGCGCAAGGAGAAGGAGGCCTCGATCGAGGCCCAGGAGTTCGAGAAGGCTGCGGCGCTGAGGGACAAGGAGCGCAAGCTGAGCCAGAAGCGCAAGGAGCTGGAGGAGTCCTGGCGCGACGAGGAGGACGCTGCCGAGCAGCCCGAGATCGGCGAGGAGGAGATCGCCGACATCGTCTCGATGTGGACGGGCATCCCCGTCTTCAAGCTCACCGAGGCCGAGTCGCAGAAGCTGATCCGCATGGAAGACGAGCTGCACAAGCGCGTGATCGGCCAGCACCCGGCGATCGAGGCCGTCTCCAAGGCGATCCGGCGCGCCCGCGCGGGCATCAAGGATCCCAAGCGCCCGACCGGCTCGTTCATCTTCCTGGGGCCCTCGGGCGTCGGCAAGACCGAGCTGGCGCGCACCCTGGCCGAGTTCCTCTTCGGCGACGAGGAGGCCATGATCCAGGTCGACATGTCGGAGTACATGGAGAAGCACTCCGTGTCGCGGCTGGTCGGCTCGCCTCCGGGCTACGTCGGCTACGACGAGGGCGGGCAGCTGACCGAATCGGTGCGGCGCAAGCCCTACTCGGTGCTGCTCATGGACGAGGTCGAGAAGGCTCACCCCGACGTCTTCAACATCCTGTTGCAGATCCTCGAGGACGGCAAGCTGACCGACTCGCAGGGGCGCAAGGTCGACTTCCGCAACACGATTCTGATCATGACCTCGAACCTGGGCGCGGCTCAGATCTCCAAGAACCAGTCACTCGGCTTCTCCTCGAACGAGGAGGTCGGGCTCTCCTACGGCGAGATGAAGTCGCGGGTTACCGGCGAGCTGAAGAAGGTCTTCCGGCCCGAGCTCCTGAACCGGATCGACGAGGTGATCGTCTTCCACAAGCTCGAGAAGGCAGAGATCAAGCAGATCATCGACCTGATGCTGAAGCGGCTGCGCGAGCAGATGGCGGTGCACAAGGTGACGATCGAGCTGACCGACAAGGCCAAGGACCTGCTGGTCGAGCAGGGCTTCGACCCGGCCATGGGCGCCCGCCCGCTGCGCCGCGCGATCCAGCGCCTGATCGAGGATCCGCTGGCCGACTTCGTGCTGGGCGCCGAGCTGATGCCGGGCGCCACGCTGATCGTCGACCGCAAGAAGGACACCACCGACGAGGTCGACATCAAGATCATCCCGGGCGCCGAGCCCGTGCTCGCGGAAGAGACCGCGGAAGAGCCCGAGAAGGCCACCGCCAAGGACGGCGCCGCCGAGGTCAGCGAGAAGAAAACCGGCGAAGCGGAAGAGCCCGAGAAGGTCGTCGTGCCGAGCGACGGCGCTGCCGAGAGCGCCGCCGAAGAGCCTGAGAAAAGCGCCGACGACGAGAAGTAGTTGTCTTGGCTAAGCTGCGCGGGTGGCCGCCGCTCTCTCCTCCAAGTCGATCGCCGAGATCGTTCTCCTGCTCGCGCTCGTGCCCTTTCTCGTCGGGTACCTGATTCGCCGCCGCCGGCGCATTCCGATCGCCTGGCTGACAGTTCGTAATGGCCAGGTGGCTTTGACCGACAAGGGCCGGGTGAAGATCGGAAACCGCGGGATGGAGGTCAGCGCGGTCGAGGAGTCCCTCAGGGAGACGTTTTACGTGGACGAGGATGGAGACATCTCCTTCGGCGGCCGCGGCGAGTGATCGAAGCGGAACGGCGCTGAGCTCTTCAGTGGGCGTACGTGTTTCCGACTCTCACTCAGATGACCCGAGGACATGCTCGCCCGTATTGACATCGGCTCGATCATCACCGTCGCGGCCGTCGCCCTGAGCATCGTTGCGATGCTCTTCGCCAAGCGCGGCTCGAAGCGGTTCCGGGACTGGCTGGAGGTGCGAGACGGGAAAGTGGTGCTGAAGGACGAGATCCGCCTGAAACTGGCCCGAAACCCGGCCAGGCTGCGCCGGGTCGAGGCTCTGGTCGCCAGGAGCTACGCGGTGAACGAGCAGGGCGAGATCGTCGATCGCCACGCCGCGGCCGCGAGCGAGGCAGCGCAACCGATCCCGCAACCGGCCACTCCGGCACCGGCCACTCCAGCGCCGGTCGCCCCGGCACCGGCCCGGCCGCGACCGAAAAAGGAAGCCGGGAGCCTGGTCTGGAAGAAGGCCGATGTCGACACCATCCTCGGACGGCAGCGAGACAAGGACTAGAACAGAGAGCGACCCGGCGCAATCCGGGGCCTCGGTTACACTCGCTTCTGTGAATGAGGCCGTCTCAGTTCAGTTCGCGGCAATCGACGAAGTGCTGCTGTTGCTCTCTGAAGCGCGCGAGCGATCCGAGGGAGCGGCGCGAAGAATCAGCGAGTCAAACGGAGAGGCCCATCTCGTCGCGGCCCTGCTGCGGGTGGACAAGGAGCTGCTGGCGTTGCACCGCCGCCTGCTCGATGAGACGCTCTTCCACGTACCGGCTTCCGAGAAGCCGGAGACACAGCTCGCGCTAGACGCGGCCTAGCTAGGCGGCTTTCGCTCGGCCTCGCTAGGCTGTGGCAGCTCGGTAGCCGGGATCGTCTCGCCGGAGACGACGTTGTCGAGCAGCGAGTCGAGATCTGGGCCGAGCGCCACGGTTCGCTCCAGCACCCAGAGCAGCTCCAGCAGCTCCTTGCTGAACGCCTCTGGCCAGATGGCGGGGCGAATGTCGTCGAGCGGCGATGACTTGCGCCCGGCGCCGCCTTTCATGCGGTAGTCGAGCCAGGAGCCGATCACGTCCAACCCGGAGACTTGGAACGCGCGCACGTCGGGCGAGACCGGCGCGAATACTCCCTCGCCGACGCGCAGCTCGTGCCTCGCCTCGTCGTAGGAGTGCTTCTCCGGATAGGCGTCCGCTCGCTGCGGGATCGTCTTCTCGTAACGGGCCTGGCCCTGTGGCACGCGTCCGGCGCGCTGGCCGGGCGGGACGAAGCGCTCGCCGTAGGTGTGCAGCCAGACCAGCTCACGCCCGAGCGAAACCGCTTTTCTAAAGAGCCGAGGCTCGCTCGTGATCGGAACGTGTGGTCCTGGGATCTCGAGCTCCTCACGGTAGCGTCGCGTGTACGACGGAGCGGAAAGGAGCGCGTAGCAGTAGGCGAGGAGGTCTTCGGGTGGGATGGTGGCGCCGAGCTTGTCGCCGAGGGTGTCGAGAAGGCCAGCGGTGATGTTCGGTTGAGTGCATTCGGCGTCGCGCCAGAGCGGGATGACGTCCTTCCCTCCGAAAGATCCGCGGAAGTGGTGTCTATCGGGGATTAGGTGGGTGACGATTGTTGCTGGACCACCCCCGAGTAATCCCGTCAATAGGCTCGTGATGAACAACTGCTGCGCGCTGATTGTTCGCCAGAGCGCCGGCCGTGGGCGGCTCGTTAGCCGGACGTCGGCAAAACAGAACTGCCGATCAAGCGCCCGATAACCGAACGCGATGCAAGGCGGAGGAGGTGTGTCGTCGGGCAGCTCGCCTATTGGCGTCAGGCGACTGCTCCCGTCTATAAGCGCTGAATAGGAGCTTGAGATTCTCCGATCAGGCGTTTCCCTGAAGAGCTCCCTTCGCTCGTCTGTTTTCGCCGACATGAGGTCTTCCCATCGACGTTCGAGCGAGTCGCGCCCGGCTGCGATCGGCCAAGTCCTCTTGAACTCGATTCCGGAATGCTGCCAGGGAAAAAGATCAGTCAGAAGTGGCCAAGAGAAGAAGTTACCCTCGCTTGCCGGTAGAAGCGGCTCCGTCCAACCCGTGAAGCAATCGCGCCACTCGACATCCTCGAGCGACGTGATCGCCGCGAGTATCTGCAGCTTTTCCTCGCGACTGCCGTCGATGCGGGAGTAATGAACACGCGCCTGTATTTCGGGTCGGCTCTCTTCAGCGCGGTAACCGATCGCGATCGCCACCGGCGTTTGGATGGCGAACACATTCTCGCTGCGGCGAGCACCCCGTCCCTCGCCGCCGAGATCGATGATCCACAGCTCGTCGAAGGTCTCGCGCATGTGCCGGCGCATACCGGCGAAGCCCGGTCCGCGCAGGTACGAGGAGGCGGTGATAGCTGACGATTCCACGCTTCTCGCCGGTTTCGAACACCTTCCAGAGCGCCCAGCGCCAGAAGTAGACGTAGAGGTTGTAGAGGTTCTTGACGTGCACCGGCGGCGTGCCGCGCAGGAAGTCTTCGAGGATTCCCCCCTTGCCTTCATCGCCGTTGCGTACCCAGCCGCCCTGGCGCTCGACTGTGCTCTGCTCTGCAGGGTCGATCACCTGGCGGAAGTAGGGCGGATTGCCGAGGCAAACCAGCAGCGGAGTCTCGGCCTTGACGCGGCGGGCGCGAGCGTTCTCTTCAGCCAGCCGCTGCTCGAAGAGCGGTGCATGTGCAAAGTGCTGCGGCGCCGCGTAGGGCGACTCGAGCGTATCGGTGAGCAGGACAGGTAGGCCGTCCTCCGGTATCTCGCCCTCGAGCGCGAGCACGCGTTGGGCGATGCGGAGCTGAGCGACCGCGTAAGGGCCGACCAATATCTCGAAGCCGTGCAGATTGCGCGCCATCGTCGAAGCCCGCTCCTGCCGCGCGGCGGTTCCGAGGGCTTTCTGGGCGACTTCTGCGCCCAACTCCAGAGCCGCGAGAAGATACGTGCCCGTCCCCACGGCCGGGTCGAGAACGACAACGTCGGGCTCGGCGAAGCCAAGGTCGAGATCGAAGCGCTCGCGCAGAAGCTCGGCTACGAGCTTCACCTGCGCCTCGACGACCTCGACCGGCGTGTAGTAGACGCCGCTCTGCTTGCGCAGTTTCGGGTCGTAGGCCGCCAGGAAGTCCTCGTAGAAGTAGAGCCAGATGTCGTGGCCGCGGGCGCGGCGGGCAAGCTCGCCGGGATCGACCGCTTCGATGACGCGCTCCAGGAGAGAGATCGGAACCTCGACCTCGGCCCGCGCTCGTTCCTGGGCAAGCACGCGCAGCACCTCGGCGAGCAAATCGTGCCGTGCCGTCAGGCGATCGGCGGCGTGGTCGTGAAGCTCGGTCTCTCCCTCGACCCTGGCGAGAAGGAGGGCGTAGGTGACGGTTTGCGCGTAGGCGTCAGCGAACTGTGCATCGTTCGCGTCGGGGAAGAAGATCGAACGCCATTCTTCGGCGAGTTGCTTCAGGTTCGAGCTCTCTTCCTGGACGGCGGCTTCGACGGCGTCGCGGAGAAGCCTGGTCAGCGGTGCGAGCATCTCGGCAAGAGCTCGCGGGCTCGTCGGCACGACCGGCTCCCAGAGCAGGAAGTCACGAGCGAGCGCCTCGAAGGCGAGAGCGCTCGCGTCTCCGTAAACCCGCTCACCATCGCTGCGAACATCGCCTTCGGCCTTCACGACCGAGCCGACGAGCTCGCCCTTGCGATAGAGCGCCCACTCGTTTCCGTCGCTGTAGAGGAGATTGGGAAGATCGGCCAGCCGCTTGGACTGGTCTTTGTCGTGCGGATCGGTAAACCGCTTTGGCTGCGCGCCTTTACCTGGCGCCTTCAGCTCGACGTAGCCCGTGAGCAACTTGTCGACGGTGACACCGATATCCGGCCGAACGCCGGCGCTATAGACCTCCGTGCGCGGTATTACTTCCGGCCCGATGATCTCGCCCAACCTTCGGAACAGCGCACACATCGGCCCCTTCAGTTGATCTTCCGCCTGGGCCGGGTTGGCCGTCGCAGTCGAGAAGTTCGTGCTCAACGCTGCGCCGAAGCGTTCGAGAGCATCGTGAACGGGAGAGGGTGCCACAAGCGGATTCTGCTCGTTCGCGAGGACGACTGCCTCCGGCTGACGCGGTGATTAGGCTGTTAGCCGCCACGTTCGAACGCGATCGGAGGACGGGATGAAGGGATTCATCGACAACATCGAACTGCTGACCCGCGAGAACGAAGACTTCCGGAGAGTTCTCTACACCGCGCCGCACAGCCAGCTCGTCCTGATGAGCCTCAGGCCGAAAGAGGACATCGGCCTGGAGGTCCACGAGGAGAACGACCAGTTCTTCCGCTTCGAGTCGGGCCGCGGCCGCGTCTTCATCGACGGCAACGAGTACGACGTGCAGGACGGCTCGGCGATCGTCGTTCCGGCCGGCGCCGAGCACAATGTCGTCAACAGATCTGGCTCGGAAGCGCTGAAGCTCTACACGATCTACTCGCCGGCTCATCACAAAGACGGCGTCGTGCGTGCGACCAAGGCCGAGGCCGAGGCCGATTCGCCGGAGTACGACGGTCAGAACTCCGAATAGACAGGGCCAGGGTAGCCACGACTGATCGGGGTTCGAGCGGGGTGGGTTCCCTGCGCCCATCGCTGGTGTCCGACACCATTTCCTGTCAAGGGTCTGGGTGTGCCGAAAGCGTGTCGGCCTGTTTTCAACCTTGAGCCATGCGGCGTCCTGATGACGACGAGGCAGTTTGGCTTGAGTACTGCGATCGGGAGGCCCTGCTACGCGTCGTTCAAGGGTTGAGGGCTGTCGTCCCAAGGAAGAATCGTTTCGTTTTCGATACGGATTATCCCTTGACGGTTTTTGGTGTCGGCCACCGGGGGCGGCGGGGGTGTAGCGAGATGGTGAGAGTTGCTAGAGCTGGCACGATCACCGTCTGGGCCTCCCCGTAGACTCGACCTCCATGGCAAAGACAGCTGTCCAATTTTCCTGCACGGAATGCGGCTACTCGACCGGGCGCTGGCTCGGGCGCTGCCCGAGCTGCGAGAACTACGGCACGCTGACCGAGGAGGTCGTCGAAAGGATCCCCGCTAGCGCGCCGCGAGTGCAAAGGCCGCTGCTGCGCCTGGTCGAGGTCGAGGCGAACGAGAGCGATCGCATCCCCACCGGCGTGCCCGAGCTCGATCGCGTGCTCGGCGGCGGGCTGGTTCCGGCCTCGCTGGTGCTCGTCGGCGGCGAGCCCGGAATCGGCAAGTCGACGCTGCTACTGGCCGCGCTGCGCGCGATCTCGGAGGAGCGCCGCGCCCTGCTCGTCTCGGGCGAGGAGTCGGCGGCCCAGGTGAGGTTGCGGGCCGAGCGCCTGGGCGGCGCCGGCAAGATCGAGATTCTGGCCGAGACCGAGCTGGATACCGTCTGCGAGGTGCTCGAGCGCGAGCGCCCCGAGGTCTGCGTGATCGACTCGGTGCAGACTCTCTACTCGTCGGGCCTGGGCTCGGCGCCGGGCTCGGTGGCGCAGGTGCGCGAGGCGGCTTCGCGCCTGATGCGCTTGGCCAAGGAAAACGGCATCTCCGTCTTTCTCGTCGGGCACGTGACCAAGGATGGCGCCGTGGCCGGGCCGCGCGTGCTCGAGCACCTGGTCGACTGCGTGCTGCAGTTCGAGGGCGACCGCTACCACGAGCACCGCATCCTGCGCGCGACCAAGAACCGCTTCGGCTCGACCAACGAGCTCGGCGTGTTCGAGATGACTTCCGCCGGGCTGGTCGGGATTCCGGACGCCTCGGCGTTGTTCGGCCGCTCCGAGCCGGGTGAGGTGGGAGCGGCGGTGGCCTGCACGCTCGAGGGGTCGCGGCCGATCCTGCTCGAGATCCAGGCTCTCGTGATCAGGAGCGAGCTGGCCATGCCGCGCCGCGTCGGCACCGGCGTCGATCCGAAGCGTCTGGCGATGATCGTGGCGGTGCTCTCGCGCCACGCGCGCGTGGCGCTCGGGCAGGCCGACGTCTTCGTCAACGTCGCCGGCGGCGTGCGCATCGAGGAGCCCGGCGCCGACCTGGCGATCGCGCTGGCCATCGC
>JBAWEP010000073.1:0-3441 GCA_049591255.1 Gaiellaceae bacterium | reverse complement strand
GTGGTTCCGATCGCGGCCCGAGCCCGACCGCACGAGAGATCGCCCAAGCGATGAGCGACGGCTCGATCGGAGTGAACTCCTTGCTGCTACCCCTCGTCGGCTCGCCCCAGACACCGAACTCGCCTCTCGCCGCAGCGCCAGAGCCCGCTCCGGTGATTCCCTGGCCGAGCGCGACGAGGGCTGTCATCGCTAATCGCTCTTCTTCCGCTCCAGCTGAAACGCTGCAGGCGCGACCGCCTCTACGTTCCAGGCCGGGATGTCGAGAGCCCTTCGGGCTCGCTCTAGCTCCGCGTTGAGCTCGGCGAGTAGCCGCTCGTAACCGCGGCCGGGCATACCGTATTTCGGCCCAACTCGAGTGATCTTCGGGATCTGATATCCCGCGCGTCGAATGGCACTTATACGCGCCAAGACGAGTTATTCGTTCTCTGAACGCTCCGGCGAGAGGTCACCAGTCGCTTGATTGACATCTAGCAACATCTGATTCTCCAGCGGCACCTGATTCGACGTTCCGAAGTCACCGGGCGCGACGAAATCGAGGTTCGTAACCGCTAGCCCAGCGCTCGCGCGAGCACCTGCGAGCTCCTCGTTGAGTTCTAGGACGAGGTGCTGCACTTCCTGCGGCAAATCTGGGTTCCCGTCCGGAAGGCTGAGCGCTAGCGCATTCACGAAAGTACCGTCGCGCAGGTACACGCCTCCGGCCTTGCCGCTTCGGCCACCCCAGCCGAAGCGATCGATCTCGGCCCAGGTGAACCGCCGCGTCCTGAACATGTTTCGCACGCGGACGTCGTCGCTGGAGAGGAGTATGGCGATTCGCCACATTGCGGGTGAGTACCAAAGCACGAATACGATACCGACTAGCAAAACCGGGCTTACTACGATCGCCATCACTGCGAAACCGATGGAGGTCAAAACTCCTACACCTACAGCCGTACGCCGGTGCTCGCCGTGACGGTAAACGCGCTTTTTCGGAACGTAACCCTTAGGTTGCACGATCATCTTCCTCGCCACGCGGCCAGAGTGCGACCTCCACGATGCGCTCCCACACGTCGCTCGATTTCGCCGGTCGCAGACGTATCCTCGGATCGCTCGACTCGATGTCTAAACGCTCCGAGAACCAGAGGCCGCTCTCTCCACCATCGATCACCGCAACAGCGCTTGCTTCTTCAGCGCCCATGCCGTTTCTCCAGGCCGAGAACACTCGCCACGAGAGTCTGCGATCAAGGACAAGCTGAACAACAGCCTTTCGAATATCGGTATCCAGACCCTCCGCCTCTAGTACAGCATCGGCGGCATTGACATCGACTTCGGCAAGGTGATTGATCACGTTCTGAAAAACCGAGCTTCGCAGTTCGATCGGCTCTGATAGTCCCGGCTCGACTCGCGGCCCGAGACCAACCGCGCGGGAGACCGCCCAGGCAATGAGCGAGGGCTCGATCGGAGTGAACTCATTGCCATTCTTCGTCGGCTCGCCCCATACTCCGAACTCGCCTCTCACCGAGGCGAAATCGCGCTGAACGCTCTCGGCCGCGAAGCGCTCTACCATCACCCGTAGCTGCGGCTGAGCCAGCACCGCTACGATTCGAGCCGCGTATCCCTGTAGCTCTCGGTTCGCGGATATGCCAGCTGCCTCCAGGCGTTCGAGAATCTCTCGCGCTTCTGGCTTTTCCAACACTTTTGCATCGGGCATCAGGAGCAACGCGCCGGCAGCCGCCAGCTCTTCGTCGTCGAGCTCGAGTGCGGTGCGTGAGGGGTCTAGGTGTGCCATCTCGTCTTGGTATTCGGGCAGCCGACCTCTTTACCCTATCGCCCAATCGTACGCCGATTCGGCGAGATCCTTAGCTTTGTGATACCCCGAGCCGGCTAGATCCGTGCCTTTATCCAAGACGTGCCCGATCTCGCGGCGATGGTGAAACGCTATCCCCTCCAGAGTCCCGTGCTCCCAGTACCACACAGCCGCGTGCTTGAGTATCTTTCTATGTTGGTATCCCACGGCGCCGGCATACATGATCCCCGTGGCGACGACAATCCCGATAGCCAGAGGCGGGATTTCTGAAGTGGCCCCTGCAGCACATAGCATGAGTGCTGCCGTCGTCGAGGCGCTAAAAGCCGTACCCGTCACATCGACGGCGATCTTCTCTCCGCCCTTGTGAAGTCCTATGTCATTGGCTGTTGAGTACGCGCCGTATCCCGTCGACACCAGTCCACCGGCGATACCGACGCGTCGGAAAAAGGGAGTCGCGCGACTGGCGTTACCGAGCAACTTCGCCAGATAGCTATCGTCCGGTAGAGCTTTCGCCAGCGACCGCCCGAGCCAGCTGTTGTTAAAGACTCCGGGGTGGTTCTCGTTTAACTCCGCCTGAGCTATAGCGGTGAGAGTGAGCTGGCCTCCCTCTTCTTCCACGGGCACACCAGCTCCGATCCAATAGTTCCAATTCCTGATGGATGGCAGGAACTCGATGTACCCTTTGAGCCTGGACGGAAGGATTCCCAGACTTATAAGAAGAGGGACGTTCGATATCAGCTTCCGAAGCGTCCGAAGCTCGCTCAGGGTGACCCGCTTGCCAAGCCCTGCCGCATATCCGCTAGTTGCCGCGGCCCATAGCGCTCTGAGACTCAGATCTCCGGCTTCGGCCTCGAGCTCGTTCGAACGGTTGCGGAGAGCGGCGCTCACATGGCCGGTCCGAGTGCGCACCTGAGCGGCGATGTTCGCCGGCATCTCAGGCTTTGGATCGGTAGCGATCTTTCGCGCCAGTAACTGAAGATCGCCTCTGGCCGTACCCATAAGCGTCGCGGCGGCAATCAGGTCGCCGGGATCAACGACGATTCGGCCGCTCATCGGCCACCGCCTCCCCCGCGTTTCGACTGCTCCTCTCGCAATCTTTGTGCTTCTAGTCTTCGTTCTTCCGCGGCTTGGCGCATTTCGACGTCGCCCGCAGAGCGCAGGAGAAGCTGAGCGAGTTCTTGAATCTCTGTCCCTGACCGCTTCATGTTTGTATTCCAGGCATGCATCTTGTTGCGGATGCGCTTCGCAGCCGGGCCCTCGAAGCGCATCCCGTCCACTTTCTTGTTGACTCGGTCAGCCCAGGTGAAGACCTGGTCGGCGTAGGCCTGCAGACGATGGGCTTTGGCCCTCATCCCCACCGGATCACCGGGTATCGAGCTGGACAAGTTAGGGATCTCCTGCACTCAGACGGGGATTGGTAGGAACGACCTAGGAACCTGCCTGGGCCAGCGCGTCGGAACGGCGTGCGATCTCGGCGCTTGCCTCCTGCAGGGCGGTCTCGAGCTGGCGGAGCGTGGGGGCGAACTGGCTCTCCCAGGCGCTGCGGAAGCGATCAGCCGCCGGGCCCTTCCACCAGGTGTTGGCGACTTGGCCCGAGATCGTGCTGGTTAGTTGGGCAACGGTCTGGCTTTCTCTGTCGAACGTGGACTTCAGTTGCT
>JBAWEP010000072.1:0-7430 GCA_049591255.1 Gaiellaceae bacterium | reverse complement strand
GACAATTCCCTGCACTGACGCGCTCTCCCAGGTCCCCGGCCCCCACCCGGTGTCCGACACCATTTTCTGTCAAGGGGCGCGCAGTAACGAAAGTGGAACTCTTGTTCAACAGCCGGAGCGCCTTGGGTCATGACCGCCGCGACCGACCTGCGCGGGCGCGGCTCACCAAACGCCATCCCCCGGTCCGTACGCCTCGAACACTGACCACACCCACGGTTAGCCATCCACGCTTGTAGGAGCAGACGAGTCACACGCGCCAAAGGCGCGGTTACTCGTGCACAGCGGTAATACCGCGAAAAGTCTTCGCCCGCGAAGCGGGCGGACTTTTCGCGGAGAACTGGGGCGCCAGGATTCGAACCTGGGATCACGGGACCAAAACCCGTTGCCTTACCACTTGGCCACGCCCCAACGCTGTTTCGCTCGAAGCGTACCGCGCACGTGCCGGCCTCACTCCGCGCGACTGAGGCGAAGCGCGCAGCTCAATCGCTCAGCGCCGGTCGGCGAGCAGAGAGGCAAGCACCGCGATGGCGAGCACGACGACGGCAACCACGAGCAGCGCCGCCGTCACCAGCACGAGTACGAATACCAGCACGCCGAGCGCCTGCGAGGCGGCCACGATCCAGGCCAGCTCCCGTGACGCTCCCGACAGTTCGCGGCGAAAGAGCAGGAAGAGCACGAGCAGACAGCCGGCGATCACTATTGCCAGCCAGAAAGAGAGCGCGTCGAGGGCGACGAGAAGCGCCTCGACAATGACCACGCTCAAGATCAGCTTGTATCGATTCGAGCGCAGAAAACGCTCGGCGTGCGAGCTTCCGTGATCGATCGTCGGGGGCTCTCCTCGAAGCATGGCGCAACGCTACCAGGCTGGCTCACCGAGCCAAACCTGACCCTCGACCGCCATCGCCTCGGCCGCTCGCTCGCCAGTCTCGCGCCGCTCGAAAAGAGCGTACACAGCCGGGCCTGCGCCGCTCACGTCGGCGCGAAAGGCACCGAGCTCGAGCAGCCGGGCGCTCAGCGGCGAGGACGCCAGGTCGTTCGGCGGCAGGAGAGCTAGATCGAAGCGTCCGCGCGCCGCTTCGATGGCGGCGAGCAGAGCCTTCCGCCGCTCCGCGAAGCCCTGCTCGCCCTTCCGCTCGTCGAAAGCGCGGTAGACGTCGCCGGTCGAGGTCTTGACGGCGCCGGCCGGCAAGACGAGAAGGACGCTGTAGTCCTGCGGCAGCGGAAGCGATCGAAGCTCGCTTCCGTCGCCCATACCGAGTTGAGGGCCCTGCGCGAGAAAGAAAGGGATGTCGGCGCCGAGCGGGCGGGAGAGCTCGACCAGCTCGGCGAGAGAGAGCGGGCTTGCGAGAGTTGCGTTGGCGAGACGAAGTGCGCTCGCCGCGTCGCTGGAGCCGCCGCCGAGGCCGGCAGCAACGGGCACTTTCTTGTCGATCGAGACTCGCCAGGCGGGCTCCACGCGGGCTCGCGCGGCCAGCGCCTCGAGGATCGAGCGGACGATCGTGTCCGCCGCG
Source organism: Gaiellaceae bacterium (assembly GCA_049591255.1). Taxonomy (GTDB): domain Bacteria; phylum Actinomycetota; class Thermoleophilia; order Gaiellales; family Gaiellaceae; genus Fen-549. The sequence continues at coordinate 5,919 of JBAWEP010000072.1, read as the reverse complement.
AAGCCCACGACCTCCAGCCGGGGCGCCGGCTCGAGCTCGATCCGGTCGGCCAGCGCGATTCGCTGGAAGACGGTCGCCAGCTCGTGCTTCCCGTTCTCCTGCCGCCGACCGACGACCAGCGCCAGATTGAGCTTGGCCGGAGCGAGAGCGACAGCCCCCGGTGGGAGGCCTGTCACGGCATGACCTCGGCGAGGGCGGCGAACTCGGGCGGGGTGAGCGCCTCGGCGCGAAGCCGCGGGTCATGCCCGATTCGCTCGAGTATCGCCTCCGCCTCTTCCCTCGAAACGAGGCCGGAGATGGCAAGCGAGTTGGCAAGCGTCTTGCGGCGGTAGGCGAAGCCCGCCACGACGAGCCGCTTGATGCGGGCAAAGCCCTCGGGAAGCGGCCTGCGCTCGAAGGCGACGAGTGCCGACTCGACCCGCGGCCGCGGCCGGAATACCTCGCGCGAGACCGGATGGAAGCCTCTCTTCTCGCTCGCCAGCTGCACGAGCACCGAGACGGCTCCGTAGGCCTTGCTACCGGGCGAGGCAAACAGCCTGTCCGCGACCTCGCGCTGCACCATCACGCACCACAGCTCGATCTGCGGCAGGCCGTCGAGCGACTCGACGATGAGCGGCGTGGCGATGTTGTAGGGCAGATTCGCCACCAGCTTTGTCGCCCGCGGAGCGAGCCCGGCCAGATCGAGCGTCAGCGCGTCGCCGAAATGAAGCGAGATGTTCGCGTACTCGCCTAAACGCTCGCGCAGGCGGCTCTCGAGCTCGCGGTCGAGCTCGACGGTATCGACGTGGAGAGTGTGCCTGGCCAGATAGGCGGTGAGAATTCCGAGCCCGGGGCCGATCTCGAGCACGCGGTCGTCCGGGCCGAGCTCGGCCAGGCGCCCGATCACCCCGAGCAGGTTCTCGTCGACCAGGAAGTGCTGTCCGAGCCGCTTCTTGGCGGCGAAATGAGACCGGGTCATGGCAGGCGGAAGGCAGTGCGGGTATTGGCTGCGGTTCGCTCGGCCAGCTCGGCGACCGGCTCGCCGCGGAGATCGGCCAGAGCGGCGAGAGTGTGAACGACGAAGGCGGGCTCGTTCGGGTGGCCGCGCTCGGGTTGGGGTGCGAGATACGGACAGTCGGTCTCGACGAGCAGGCGCCCGGGCGGAACGAGGCGCGCCGCGTCGCGCAGCTCACCCGCGCTCGGGTAGGTGACGTTGCCCGCGAACGAGACGAAACAGTCGCGCTCGAGCGCCCAGGGAAGGAGCGCCGGCGACGAGAAGCAGTGCAGCACGATCGTCCCGGAGAAGCCTTCGAGCGCCGCAGGGGTGTCGTCGTCGGCCTCGCGCGTGTGAATCACTACCGGCGTGGCCAGCCGTTCGGCGAGCTCGAGCTGAGCGGTAAAGAGTGCCCGCTGGGCGCTTCGCGGTGCGCGGTCGCGAAAATAGTCGAGGCCGATCTCCCCCAGCGCGACCGCTCGCGGCGAGGCAAGAAGCGCCTCGAGCTCGTCGAGACGCTCCGCGTCGGCGCCGCCCGCCTCGTGCGGATGGATGCCGAGGATGGCGAACACCCCCGCGCAGCGCTCGGCGATGGCAATTGTCGCCCGGCAGGACTCGATATCCGTGCCGACGCTGAGGATCGTCTCGACCCCGGCTGCCCGTGCTCGCCGGGCCAGCTCCTCAGCAGCGGGCTCGCACGCGTCGAGGTGCGCGTGCGCGTCGATCACGCGCCCGCCTCTTCCTCCATCCGCTTCAGCTCCTCCGCCACCACGGCTTCGGGATCGAGCTTGCGGAACAGCGGCCTGGGCTCCAGCAGCTTCTGCCCGACCGGGAGGCGGCTTGCCTGCCAGCGCCCGTACAGAGCCTCGTAGTCGCCGGTCAGGACGAAGTGCGAATCGCCCTCTTCCTGGTGCTCGACGAACTCGAGCTTGCCGGCGATGTCGTCGCCGTATCCGAGCAGCTCGTGTAAGGCCTGCGACGAGAAGGGGACGAAGGGCGCGAAGAGCAGCTTCAGGTTGTCGACGCAGCGTAAAGCCACATAGAGGATCGTCGCCGCGCGCTTCCGGTCGGGCTCGATCAGCTTCCACGGCGCCTGCTCGCTGACGTACTGATTGGCCAGTCCGGCCAGGCGCATGGCCTCGATCAGTCCGGCCTTGAAGCGCGCCGCCTCGATCTCCGCGCCGACCGATTCGAAGCCCGCCTCGATCGCCGCCAGCACCTGCTCGTCGGCTTCGCACAGCTCCCCGGGGGTTGGAACCTCGCCGAAGTGACGGTGAACGTTCTTGAGCGTGCGGTTGACGAGATTGCCCCAGGTGGCGACCAGCTCGTCGTTGTTGCGGCGCACGAACTCCGACCAGGTGAAGTCGGTGTCCTGGCTCTCGGGACCGGCGACGGTGAGGAAGTAGCGCAGCGCATCGGCGTCGTAGCGCTCGAGAAAGTCCTTGACGTAGATGACCACGCCGCGGCTGGACGAGAACTTACGCCCCTCCATGGTCAGGAACTCGCTCGCGACGACGTCGTAGGGCAGCTCCAGCTTCGCCTTGCCTGCGCCGATCTCGCCGCCCGCGCCGTAGCCGAGCAGCATGCTCGGCCAGATCACCGTGTGGAAGACGATGTTGTCCTTGCCCATGAAGTAGTAGTGCCGCGAGTCGGGGTTCTGCCACCACTCGCGCCAGGCATCCGGCGTGCCGCGAGCCGCCGCCCATTCCACGCTCGCGGAGAGATAGCCGATGACAGCGTCGAACCAGACATAGATGCGCTTGCTGGACTCATCTCCGTCGTAGCCTTCGACCGGGATCGGCACGCCCCAGTCGAGGTCGCGCGTGATCGCGCGCGGAATCAGTTCGTCGAGCAGATTGAGCGAGAAGCGGCGCACGTTCGTGCGCCACTCGCGTTGGCGATCGATCCATTCGCGCAGCGCGTCGGCGAAGGCCGGCAGGTCGAGGAAGAGGTGGCTCGTTTCCTTGAACACCGGCGGAGTCCCGTCGATGCGCGAGCGCGGATCGAGCAGGTCGATCGGATCGAGCTGGCGCCCGCAGTTGTCACACTGGTCGCCGCGCGCTCCCGTGTAGCCACAGTGCGGGCAGGTGCCCTCGATGTAGCGGTCGGGCAACGTGTGTCCGCTGCTGGACGAGAAGGCGCCCATCGCCGTGTGCTCGACGATGAAGCCCTTCTCGTACAGCGTGCGGAAGACATCGCGGACGACGGCGTAATGGTTCTGGGTCGTCGTGCGCGTGAAGATGTCGTAGGAGAGGCCGAGGCGCCTCAGGTCTTCACGAATGACCTCGTTGTAGCGATCGGCCAGCTCACGCGACGAGAGCCCCTCTTTCTCGGCCGCGACCATGACGGGTGTCCCGTGCTCGTCGGTGCCGCTCACCATCAGGACGTCGTTGCCTTTGAGCCTGTGGTAGCGAGCGAAGATGTCGGACGGGACGCCGAATCCGGCGACGTGCCCAATGTGACGTGGGCCACTGGCATACGGCCAGGCCACTGCAACCAGGATCTTCTCTCTCTTGCTCATCGCCTGCTGCTTCTCCTTCGGGACTCAACATCATACGAGGCGGCCGGCGAGAGCCGTGGACGCGGACGGCAACGAGAATCGATCCACCCGCCGCTCCAAGCAGCAGAACGAGCAGGCCCGACAGGGGAATCCAGTGAGAATCGACCGCGTGTGGCCGGCTGAGAGTAGGTGAACCGGCGCGGGGCGATGCCGGGCTGGAGTGTCTTGGGCCTACGTTTTCGCCTTGCTTGAGGCGAGCCGTGCTCGCGGCGGTGATTACGCTCGCCTCGCTCGAGCTGCCTCGAGCGCGAGCTTTGTGAGCCGGCACCACGGCGCCGTCCGACGAACTCGATTCGCTGGAGCGAGCACGGAGATTCTCACGTGTCGCGCCCTCGGAGTCGATCGCCTGGACGGTGTTACCGACCACCTGCGGCTGTACCGGCGTTCTGCTCTGGGACAGCTGCTCGCTCGACGGAGCCGGCGTGGTCGTATCGCTCGATGGAACCGACGTGTTCGTGTCGCTCGAGCCTTCCGGCTGTCCGTCGCTCACCGGCGTCGCCGCCGGCTCGCTAGAGCTCTGGGCTTCGTCACTCATCGCCGGGACGGTCTGAACCACATCTACCGGAGCTGTCTCCTCGCCCACCTGATCGCTTGCGGAAGGCTCTTCCACCCGCGTGGGTAGCAGCGTGAGCGGATCGAGGTAGCCCTCCGGATCCGCCGCGACCCTGATGCCCAGGTGAACGTTCGCGGGCGTAACGTCGTCGGGCGCGGCCGCGACCGTGCCGACGGTTTCTCCTTCGCTCACGACCGCGTTCTTTGCAACCCCGATCGAGCCCAGCCCGACCAGCGTGACGGCATAGCCGTCGGCGCTGCGGATGGTGACCGTGCGCCCGTTCCCGGGCACGGTGCCGGCGAAGGAGACCGTTCCGGCCGCGGGCGCGCGCACGCCCGAGCCGGCCTCGCCGGCGATATCGACCCCGCGGTGCTGGCCGCCGGCATAGGGGTCGTCACCTAGAGAAAACGCTCGAATCACCTGGCCGTCGACCGGCCAGGTCCAACTCGCCGCGGGAGCGGCCAAGATCATCGCAGTAAAGGCGGTCGCAAGTGTGAGCACGACCGTGCGTCGCATCTAGAGCCCCCTTTGTTGTCTGTTTTGTAAACGGCGGCAAGCGTAGCGAGACGCCGTGTCGTTGTCAATTCAGGCTACAGCGAGGCGCCGTAGAGCCTGTTTCGAGCCACTCCCGTCAGCTTCGCCACGACCTCGACGGCGTGGCGGCGAGGAAGTCCGGCGCCGATCAGCTCGACCACCGCTGCAATCGCGGCATCCTCCTCCCCATCGGGCTCAGCGGCAGAGGCGGGGCCGATGACGAGCGTGATCTCGCCCTTCGGCTCCTGCTCGAACCTGCGAGCCAGCTCGCTCGCGCTGCCGCGCGCGACCTCCTCGAAGCGCTTGCTCAGCTCGCGGCAGACAGCCAGCTCGCGCTCGGGATCGAAGCCGGCGAGGCTGGCCAGCGTCTTCGGCAGCCGCTTGGGCGATTCGAAGGCAACGGTCGGATGGGGCCAGCGCGAGAGCTCCTGCCAGAGCGCATTTCTAGCCTTCTCGCTGCGCGGCAGGTAGCCCACGAACTGGTAGCGCTCGCCGGCGAGGCCGCTCGCGACCAGGGCCGTCTCGACCGCGCTCGGGCCCGGTAGCACCGTGACGGGAAGGCCGGCGCCGAGCGCAGCGCGGACGAGCCGCGCGCCCGGGTCGTTGATCGCCGGCATGCCCGCGTCGGAGACGAGCGCGATCCGCTCGCCGGCCTCGAGCCGCGGCAGGATCTCGGCCACACGCGCCGCCTCGTTGTGCTCGTGGTAGCTGAGCGTGCGCGCCTCGATTCCGTGGCGCGCGAGTAGCTTGCGCGTCTGCCGGGTGTCTTCGCAGAGAACGAGATCGGCCTCGCGAAGCTCGCTCAGGACTCGCAGGGTCACGTCTTCGAGGTTTCCGATCGGCGTGGCGCAGAGCGCTAGCGGCATCGTTCACTCTCCTGGATCGCGGCGGACGAGACTCCCGACGATAGATACCACTCGCGCGGGGGTGGAGCGAATGAGACAGGTTCGTGACACGCGGGTTGCCGCAAACAAGCAGGCGCGCTGATGGCACCGGGCGTCACACTTCGTCGACTTCGTCAACGCCGCCCGATGCTTCGTTGGATTGTGCACGAAGCCGGCGCAATTTCGAGCGCCTTTCTTCGATACCGTGCTCCGCCCCGTGGGTGGGTGGGGGGTGGTGGGTGGGCCAAGGCGCCCGAACCCCGAGAGGCAGCAACGAGATGTAGAGCGGCTCCTAGATGTCCTGCCTACAGACGTTGTGAACGCGGCTGATCGGGGGAAGGCCTCCGAGTGAGCTGTGTGGTCTGCGCTCGTTGTAGTAGCCGAGCCAGTGTGGCAGAGCGGCATTCCTATGTCG
>JBAWEP010000071.1:0-81789 GCA_049591255.1 Gaiellaceae bacterium | reverse complement strand
CCCGCCGCTACCCACATCGTCGGCGCAGCCAACCGCGGCTGCCGACGCGCCCGGCGCCGGAAAGCCAGCCGCCCCACCTCCGCCGATCTCCTCACCGCTCGATGCGCTGCGCGCCTCGGTCAACGAGGGCGTGAGTGCTGGAAGCGTCGAGAAGAAGGTTCCCTTCTACAAGCGCGAGATCTCCTTCGGCGGTAAGAAGAAGAAAGCGTCCGCGGCCAGGGCAATAGAGCCGGCCGGTCCGGCGGCTCTAGCTGCTGCGCAGATACCGGAGAAGAAGGTCCCCTTCTACAAGCGCGAGATCTCCTTCGGCGGCAAGAAGAAGAAAGCGCCCGCGGTGAGCGCGATCGAGCCCGCCGCTCCGGCCGGCGCCGGCGCCGAAGCTCCACTCGCCGTTCCGGCGGCGCTCGTCGCCGCGCCTATTCCGGAGAAGAAGGTTCCCTTCTACAAGCGCGAGATCTCCCTCGGCGGCAAGAAGAAGAAAGTACCCGCGACCCGGGCAATCGAGCCGGCCGGTCAGGCGGCGCCCGTCGCTCCGCCCATACCGGAGAAGAAGGTTCCCTTCTACAAGCGTGAGATCTCCCTTGGCGGCAAGAAGAAGGCAGCACCCGCGGTCAGCGCGATCGAGCCCGTCGCTCCGGCCGGCGCCGGCGCCGAAGCTCCACCCGCCGTTCCGGCGGCGCCCGCCGCTCCGCCCATAGCGGAGAAGAAGGTTCCCTTCTACAAGCGCGAGATCTCTTTCGGCGGCAAGAAGAAGGCGCCGTCCGCGAGCGCGAAGGCCGCCCCGGCTGCCACGCTGGACAAGAAGGTTCCCTTTTACAAGCGTGAGCTCTCGCTGGGGCACAAGCCGGCATCGGCACCAAAGGGCAGTGCGCTCCGTCAGAAGGCTCTCGTGGGTGTGAAGATCGGCGCGTCGGGAATCTCTGCCGCTCGCGTCATACGCAACGGCAAGCTCGAGCTACTCGATCTCGTGCGTGTGCCGCTTCAGCGTGGCGTAATCGTGGCGGGCGAGGTTCGCGACGCATCCGCTCTCGCCGCCGCGCTGGCGCACCTGTTCAACACCAACCACTTGCCGAAGAAGGCGGTCAGGCTCGGCATCTCCAACAACCGCATCGGCGTTCGCATCATCGAGGTCTCGGGCGTGATGGACGCGAGGCAGCTCGAGAACGCGATCCGCTTCCGCGCCCAGGAAGTGCTTCCGATCGCACTCGAGGATGCCGTGCTCGACTATCAACAGCTCGGCGAGAGCGTCAACGCCGACGGCGAGCTCGTGCGGCGCATCCTTCTCGTGGTTGCCTATCGCGATCTGATCGATCGCTACGTCGTGGCATTCAAGGAAGCCGGAGTGCGTCTGGTGGGGATCGATCTCGAAGCCTTCGGGCTGCTTCGGGCTTTGATTCCGGAGCAGAGCGGGGAACGGTCAGATGCCGCCCACGTAGTCGTCTCCATCGGTCACGAGCGGTCGACCTTCGCAGTCTCCAACGGGCACATCTGCGAATTCACGCGCGTGCTCGAGTGGGGAGGCTCGACGCTCGATGTCGCCATCGCCCGGCAGCTCAATCTCGCTCCGTCCGAGGCCGAGCCCGTCAAGCATTCGCTCACGCTCGACGGCTCCGAGCACCCGCTCCTGCCCGGCGTCACCGAGGAGCAGGTCGGCACCGCCGCCGACATCGTTCGGCGCCAGCTCCAGACGTTCGCACGTGAGCTCGTTTCCTCGCTCCAGTACTACCAAAACCAGCCCGATTCGCTCGGAATCGGCGACATCGTGATCACAGGCGGAACCTCGCTCCTGCCCGGCCTGGCCGGAGAGTTGCAGCGTCTGATCGGCGTGAGCGTGCGCGTCGGCGATCCGTTCGAACGCGTCGTGCCGAGCAAGGGCGTCATCGTCGACGAGAGCCAGCGCTCCCTCGCGGCCGCGGTCGGCCTGGCTATCGAGGATTAAGCGGGGATAGATTCATGCGAGCGGTCAACCTTCTACCCAAGGACGCGGAACGTGCCAGGCGCACGACTCCCGACCCTGCGCTGCTGATCGGAGTGGCCGGTCTCGCCATCGTGCTGGCCGCGCTCTTCTCGATGTACCTGAGCTCGAGCCAGAAGGTGCAGGACAGGAAGAGTGCGCGTGACGAGGCGAGTCAGGAGTATCAGCAGCTGACGGCGCACAATCCGCCGCCGAAGGTGCTCGCGGTGCAGAAGACGGTGGCCTCTCTGCAAGGCGATCGGATAAGCGCGGTCTCGAGCGCCCTCTCCTACCGGGTTCCCTGGAGCAACATCCTCGGTCAGATCGCTCTCGTCATGCCGAGCGGTGTGAAGCTGACAACACTGACGGCGACGACCCCGGCTTCACCGAACCCGCAGTTCGCCGCGAACGCGGCCGGCGCGGCGGGCGCAACCAATCTCAATCTTTCGGGCTGGACTTACTCGAACGAGTCCGCATTTCTCCTCTGGACGAGATTGAAGATCCTCCCGGCTCTGGCCAACGTGACGCTCAACTCAACCACGAGAAACTCGGGAGCGTCGCCAGTGACGTACACCTTCTCGATCTCCGCCCAGATACGAGCGCCCGGAGCGACCCCATGAGCCCTGCGCCGAACATCAAGAAAACGCCGGTCGCGATCAGGCTCGTGGTCGTCGTGGGTGGTCTGATCGTGCTCGCGCTTGCCGGTTACTTCCTCCTGATCGTGCCGAAGAAGAACGAGACCAAGTCGCTCGATCAGCAGATCGTGCAGCTCGATCAGCAGATCAGCGCGCAGCGCGCCGAGGCCACGCAGGCCGCCGGGCTTTCGAAGATCCTCGTTGCCGACTTCAACAAGCTTCAATCGGCGATGCCCGATCAGGCCAAGATGGACGAGCTCTACCAGCAGCTGGTCATGCTTGCCGGTAACACGGGCATCAGTTTCGACAACTACCAGCCGGGGACGGTTATCGATGCCAGCGCCTATCAGGTGCTGCCGGTCACAGTGACCTTCCAGGGCAGCTTCGACGAGCTCTCCGATTTTCTCTATCGCCTGCAATCGCTGGTGCTCGTCGACAATCACAAGTTGAGCGCGACGGGGCGACTGTTCACGGTCGATCAGGTTTCGTTCGCCGAGGGTGAAGGCGGCTTTCCTCGAATTCAAGCGACGCTTCAAATAGATGCCTATGCCTTCGGCCATCCGGTCGTGACGGCGGCGAACGCCGCCTCGTCCTCGACCTCCACGGATACGACTTCAACCTCAACGACCTCGACAACCGGAACAACCACGCCCTCGAGCGAGGGCACCACGACATCGGCAACAAGCGGGGGCTGATCCTGATGGCAGCTAAACAGCGCGCAGACATACAGAAAGAAAAGGAAAAGAAGGAGAAGATCATCCTCGCCGTGCTCGTTGGGCTGCTGGTCATCGTGGGTGCCCTTGAACTGCCGAAGATGCTCAAGAAGAGCAGTCCCCCCGCGGTCGCCGCGACGCAGACGACGTCTACCTCCCCCGGCGCGATCCCCAGCGGGACAGCCGCTTCCGGTCCGATCGCGGTCGAGACGCTGCCCAATCAGAGCTCCTATCAGGCCGGCAACGGCCAACTGAGTCAGTTCAGCCTCTTCAAGGGCCAAGACCCGTTCGGTAGCGCCAACAAGGTGGAGAGCGCATCCGCTGGCTCGAGCGAGATGACCACCAACGCCACCAAAACCACTTCGAAATCCTATTCGGCGGCGAACATCTCGGTCAACGGCGTCTCCCAGGCTGTGCTCGTGGGCGGGACATTCCCGTCCTCGTCGCCCGCGTTCGTTCTCGCCTCGTTCACGCCGACTCAGATCAAGGTCGGAGTCAACGGCGGATCGTTCTCGGGCGGTCAGGCGAAGGTGACGATCAACAAGGGTCGAAGCGTGGTTCTCGTGAACACCGTCGACTCGGTGAGATACGTGATCAAGTACGTCGCCCCTCTCACCGCGGATGAAGCGTCGTCGATGACGAGTCCGACGACTTCCATCAGCACGACGACCGCCACGACAACGAGCGCAACGACGACTGCCGCGACGACGTCTACGACGCCATGACGCCGTCTGCAGGCGACCTTTAGTGGTCTTCGCAAGCTGCCGATAGAGCTAAACGATGGCTGCCTTCGCATACAGCGCAATCAACGCGCAAGGAGTCGTGAGCATAGGTGAGCTGCAGGCGGCCGACCTCGAGCAGGCGCGCGAGCAGCTTCGCCAGAGAGGTCTGCTCGCCGAGCGCCTGGATCGGGTCGCCGAGGCAGGACACGCCGCTGCGACAGCGAGCGGCAAGAACGTTGCAGCGAAGGCGCTGCAGGTGTTTTCGCGCCAGTTCGCGACGCTTATCTCCGCCGGTGTCAGCGTCGTCGCGGCGCTCGTGATTCTCGAGGAGCAGACAGAGGACGACAACCTCGCGGTGGTCATCGCCGATGTTCGCGCCAAGGTCGAGCGCGGTCTTCTTCTCTCCGAAGCCATGGGCTCCCATCCGAAGGTCTTCGACACGCTCTATGTGGCGATGGTCGAAGCGGGCGAGGCCGCCGGAGTTCTCGACACGGTGCTCGACCGCGTCGCGATCCAGATCGAGAAATCGGAGCAGATCAAGCGCCGTGTGAAGAGCGCGATGATCTATCCGACCCTCGTCCTCTGCTTCGCCACTCTCGTGTTGACGGGGATGTTGATGTTCCTCGTTCCCATCTTCGTGAAGATGTTCAAGGAGAACGGCGGCCAGCTGCCGACCCTGACGCAGTACATCGTCAGCGCCTCAAACGTCGTGCGCAGCTACTGGTTCGTGATCTTCCCGGTCATCGGCGGCTCGATCTGGAGCGTCCTGCGCTTCAAGAAATCGCCGACGGGGCGAGACCTCTGGGACGCGCTGGTGCTCAAGCTGCCGATGAGAATCGGCCCGACTGTTCTCAAGGTTGCGATGGCGAGAGTCTCGCGCACGCTCGCGACGCTGATCGCCTCCGGCGTGGACATCATCAAGGCGATCGACATCACGGCCCACACGTCCGGCAACGCGGTCGTCGAGAAGGCGCTGCTCGACGTGGAAGAGAGAGTGCAGGAGGGCATCCCGATCGCCCAGCCGCTGCTCGAAAGCTCGGTCTTCCCGATCATGATCAGCCAGATGGTCAAGATCGGCGAGGAGACAGGAGAGCTGGAGCTGATGCTCTCGAAGGTCGCCGACTTCTACGAAGACGAGGTGGACGCGTCCATCTCCTCGCTGACCTCGATCATCGAGCCCGTGATGATGCTCGGCGTCGGCCTGATGGTCGGCGTGATCGTCATCTCGATGTACCTGCCGATGTTCAAGATGCTTCAGACGATCAAGTAGCGCAGCAGCAGCGGACAGCAGGCCCGGCCGCAGCAATAGCAGCCTCTTGACCGGTGAAAACCTGCTGCTACGCTTCGAGAGCCGTTAACCATCACGAGCGATCGAGGGATCTGGCCCGATGACGTCGCCGCAACCGGAGCTTCGGCTCGGCAGGTGCGAATTCCAGCCGCAAGCCGGACCGTCCCGGGCCGAGTAGCGGGAAGATGGAAACACGGAGCGCCCGCCATACCGGCGGGAGCAAGAAGGGCCTCCGGGATAGGAGGCCTTTTTCGTTCCCGGGACGATTCCAGGTATGGAGGGAAGGAGCAGGAGATGAGTGAATATCGACCCGAGACGCTGGCCCTGCATGCGGGCCAGGAGCCGGACCCGACCACGGGCGCCCGAGCGGTGCCCATCTACCAGACGACGTCGTATGTCTTCGACGACACCGAGCACGCGGCAGATCTGTTCGCGCTCAGGGTGCCGGGGAACATCTACAGCCGCATGGGTAACCCGACCAATGCCGTGCTCGAGCAGCGGGTCGCCGCGCTCGAAGGCGGCATCGGCGCGGTCGCGACGGCCTCGGGGCAGGCCGCGAATACCTACGCGGTGTTGAACATCACGCGCGCGAGCGAGAACATCGTCTCGGTCTCGACGCTCTACGGCGGCACCTACAACCTGTTCGCCCACACGCTGCCCCAGTACGGAATCGATGTGCGCTGGCTCGGCCCCGACGAGCCGGAGAGGCTGGCCGAGCTGGTCGACGACAAGACGCGCCTCGTCTTCGTCGAGACGGTCGGCAACCCGAAGCTGAACGTCATCGACCTCGACGCCTGGGCCAAGGCCGCGCACGAGCAGGGGCTGCCGCTGGTAGTCGACAACACCGTTCCGACGCCGATCCTCTGCCGCGCGTTCGATCACGGCGCCGACGTCGTCGTGCACTCGGCGACCAAGTGGATCGGCGGGCACGGAACCTCCATCGGCGGCCTTGTCGTCGACTCCGGGCGCTTCGACTGGCAAGCGCAGGCCGAACGCTTCCCGGGCCTGACCAAGCCCGATCCCTCCTATCACGGGATCGTCTGGACCGAGGCGCTGGAACAGGCCGCCTACATCGGCCGGGTGCGCACGGTGCTGCTCAGGAACACCGGCGCAGCGCTCTCGCCCTTCAATTCGTTCCTCTTCCTGCAGGGGCTGGAGACGCTGCCGCTAAGGATCGAGCGGCACTCTTCGAATGCTCTCGAGGTCGCGCAGCATCTCGAGGCCCACGCCGGCACCGCCTGGGTCAGTTACCCGGGGCTGGAGTCGAGCCCTTACAAGCAGGTCGCCGATCGGGTTCTTCGCGGCGGCTACGGCGGGCTCGTCACCTTCGGCATCAAGGGCGGCCGCGCGGCCGGAGCGCGTTTCATCGAAAGCCTGAAGCTGTTCAGCCACCTGGCCAACATCGGCGACGCCAAGTCGCTCGCCATCCATCCCCCTACCACCACACATGCGCAGCTGAACGAAGAGGAGCTCGCGGCGGCCGGCGTGACCCAGGACACCGTGCGGCTCTCGATCGGACTCGAGCACATCGACGACATCCTGGCCGATCTCGATCAGGCACTCGGCGTAGCGACAAACCCGGAAAGCCGAGAGTGAAGTCGAAGATAACCAGACAAACGACAAGCCATGGCAGGTAGCAAGTGACTCACGAGACTCTCGGCTCGGGCGCCGGGATGGGAGATAGCGTCGGCCTCGTCGAGACGCAGCACGTTCGGCTGCACGACGAGGACGACCCGTTCGTGCTGGAGTCGGGCGAGAAGCTCGCTCCGGTCGATGTCGCCTACGAGACCTACGGCGAGTTGAATGCCGAGCGCTCGAACGCGATCATCGTCTGTCACGCCCTGACCGGCGACGCGCACGTCGCAGGGCACCACGCAGGTCCCAAGACGGAGGGCTGGTGGGACTCGATGATCGGGCCCGGCAAGCCGGTAGACACCGACAGGTACTTCGTCGTCAGCTCCAACCTGCTCGGCGGCTGCGCGGGCACGACCGGGCCGTCCTCGATCGATCCGGCGACCGGCAAGCCCTACGGGCTGCGCTTCCCGCACTTCAGCGTTCGCGACCTGGTCGAGGTGCAGCGCTCGCTGCTCGCGCGGCTCGGAATCGAGCGCCTGTACGCCGGCCTGGGCGGCTCGCTGGGAGGAATGCAGATTCTCCAGTGGGCGCTCGACCATCCGCAGGAGATGAAAAATGCGCTGCTCATCTGCGCCTCCTCGCGCCTGACACCCGAGAACATCGCCTTCTCCTCGGTTGCGCGCAACGCGATCATGCGCGACGTCAACTTCCAGAACGGCGACTACTACGGCACCGGCCGCCAGCCCGATTCGGGGCTGTCGGTGGCCAGGATGCTCGCTCACATCACCTACGTCTCCGGGCAGGCGCTGGAGCGGAAGTTCGGTCGCGAGCGGCGCGAGACCGAGGGGCCGACGTTCGGCATCGATTTCCAGATCGAGTCCTATCTCGACCACCAGGGAGACAAGTTCCTCAAGCGCTTCGACGCGAACACGTATCTCTATCTCTCGCGCGTCATGGACTACTTCGATCCCTTCGCCGACGAAGAGGCGGCAGTGGAGCGGCTGCGCAGCAACCCGACCCGCTTCCTCGTCGTCAGCTTCGACACCGATTGGCGCTTCTCGACGGCCCACTCGCTCGAGATCGCGCGCGTCCTGGAGAAAGCCGGCTGCGATTTCGTGAGCGAGGAGATCGCCTCGCCCTGGGGGCACGACTCCTTCCTGCTGCCCGTGCCGGAATACCAGCAGCTCGTGCGCGATTTCCTCGCCGGGAAACGCTGAGCGCCAGACCGTCGCCGCTGCATATACTCGCCTGACGGGAAGGCGAAGATGCTGGTAATCGCTGTTCTAGTGTCATCCGTTCTCCGGCGGGGAATACTCGCCCCGTCTTCATGAGCAAGCGACCCCCTCAGCCGGACGGAGCTCCGCTCGACGCTCTGCCGGAAGACGAGCGACGCCTGCTCGATGAGCTTCTGGAGAGCCGCGAGGGCCTGGCGGAGGCGCAGCGGATCGCTCATCTCGGCAGCTGGGACTGGAATATCGCCGCCGGCACGCTCACCTGGTCGGATGAGATCTACCGCATCTTCGGAGTCGCCCCGCAGGAGTTCGGCGCGACCTACGAAGCGTTTCTCGCCTTCGTTCACCCAGAGGATCGGGAGACGGTGGAGCAGGCCGTCACCGAGGCACTGCAAGACGGGAAGCACTACGACGTCGAGCACCGGGTCGTGCGGCCGGACGGCGAGGAGCGTGTCGTGCAGGAGTGCGGCGAGGTCACCTTCGGCGCTGGCGGTGAGCCGCGCCGGATGCTCGGCACCGTGCAGGATGTCACCGAGCAGGCTCGGCTGCGAGACGAGCTCTCGCGTTCGGAGGCCTACAACCGCGGACTGGTCGAGGTCAATCTCGACGCCCTGTTGACCATCGACCTCGCCGGCGTGATCACGGACGTGAACGAGCAGATGGAGCGTCTGGTCGGGCGCCCGCGCAGCGAGCTGATCGGATCTTTCTGCTGGGAATACGCGCCCGATCCAGAGCCCGTGAAAAACGCGATCGAGCTGGTTCTGCGTGGCGACACGCTGAGAGACTACGAGCTGTCATTCGACGCTCCCGACGGTCGCGCGACCATCACCTCGGTTTACGCCAGCCTCTACCGCAACCAGGCGGGCGAGGTGGCCGGCATCTTCGCTTCCGCCCGAGACATCAGCGAGCGTAAGCGCTTCGAGGAGGAGAGGGAGATCGCTCGCTTCTTCGATCTGGCACTCGACATGGCGGGCATCACGAGTAGCGACGGGTACTTCGTGCGGGTTAACCCCGCCTTCGAGCGGGCGCTCGGCTGGACGGCGGAGGAGATCTACTCGCGTCCGTTCGAGACCTTCATCCATCCCGACGACGTCGAGCCGACGAAGGAGATGTTCCAGCAGCATCTGCACGGAGTGGGGGCAATCGATTTCGAGAATCGCTACCTGAGCAAGGACGGCTCCTACCGATGGTTGCGCTGGAGGACGACTCCGCAGACCGAGTCCGGCCTCGTCTACACCATCGCCCGCGACATAACCGAGGAAAAGCGACTCCAGGAGGAGCGCGAGCGTGCGCTTTCCCGCACCAAGGCGCTGCAGGAGGTGAGCGCCGGCCTGGCGGCGTCGGTTACGAGCGAGGACGCCCTGGAGGTCATCTTCGACAAGGCTTTCGCCGCTCTCGGCGCGGGCGGTGGCTCGCTCGGCCTGATCACGCCCGAAGGAGACGGGCTCGAGATCTCGTACACCGGTGTCGCAGCGGGGTTCTCGAGCGGGTATTCCCGGGTCGGGATCGAGGACGATCTGCCGGTCTCGCGCTGTGCTCGGGAAGGCGTATCGCTCTGGTACGAGACGCTCGATCGACTGCGCGCCGAGTTCCCGCTTGTGACCGACGCGATGGAGGGCGCCGGGGTCAAGTCCATCCTCTATTTGCCGCTGGTCGTGAACCAGGAGAAGCTCGGCTACATCGGTGCTCACTTCGGCGAAGAAGACGCCACCGGCGAGGAAGATCGGGCCTTCGCGACGACCGTCGCGGGGCAGTGCGCCCAGGTGCTCTCGCGGACGCGCCTGTTCGAGCAGCGGGAGAGAGCGCTCATCCGTACGCGGGCGCTACAGGACGTGAGCGCCGGGCTGGCAATGGCCTCCGAGCCGAGCGAGGCGCTCCGGATCATCTTCGACCAGGCGCTCTCGGCTCTCGGCGCCGACGGCGGCTCGATCGGCTTGCTGAGTGACGACGGCCTTCGCGTCGAGACCGAGTACGTCGGTCTCGCGCATGATCTGGCCAGCCGCCTCGCAACGTATCCGATCGACTCTCCGCTGCCGGCCGCCACCTGCATAAGGGAGAGGCGGGCAATCTGGATCGAGTCGATCGAGCAAGGCGGGATCGATTTTCCGGAGGTTGTCGACGTTCTCGTCGAGACGCGAGCCCAGGCTCTGGTCTGCCTGCCGTTCGAGCTGGAAGGCGGGGCGTTCGGATACCTCGGCGCCCGCTACCGCGAGCCGCACCATTTCTCCGAGGAGGAGCGCACCTTCGCCCTGACACTCGCCGAGCAATGTGCGCAGGCTCTCACCCGTGTGCGCCTTGCCGAGCAGCGCGAGCGAGCGCTTGAGCGCACGCGAGCGCTACAGGAGGTGAGCGCCAGCCTCGCGCAGGCGGCCACACCGGAAGACGTGCTGGACATCTTCTTCGAGCAGGGGCTCTCGGCGATCGGCGCCGACGCCTCGTCGCTCGGGCTCGTGAACGATGATCGGACAGCGCTCGAGATGCGATTCGCCGGTTACCCGGAGGATGTCGCCAACCGCCTAGCTCGAATCCCTCTCGATGCCGATTTGCCAAGCCCCAGCTGCGCACGCGACGGCAGCGAACTCTGGTACGAATCTTCCGAGGCCCTGTTCGCCGATTATCCCGATGCCGCCACGGTCATCGGCGAAACGGGCCACGAAGCCGTCTTCGCGCTTCCGCTCCGCTCCGAAGAAGAAGAAGTCATCGGTATCGTCGGCGGCCGTTTCTGTGAGCCGAGGCGCTTCGACGAGTCCGTGCGAGCCTTCGCTCGCTCGGTCGCCGGCCAATGCGCCCAGGCGCTGAAACGGGTTCGCCTCGCCGAGCAGCGCGAACAGGCGCTGTTGCGCACCGGGGCACTGCAGCGAGTCAGCGCCGCGTTGACCGGCGCGGCCACGCCCGAGCAGGTGCTCCAGGTCGTCTTCGAAGAGGCTCTCTCGGCGCTGGACGCCGACTCGGGCGCACTGGGACTGCTGCGCGAGGACGGCGAGACGATCGAATCGCATCGCACCGGCGTGCCCATGACGCTCCAGGAGCGCTACGCCACCGAGTCGATCCACGACCAGGAGATGCCGCAAGCCGCCTGCGTCCGCGACGGGTCAGAATTCTGGTTCTCGACCGTAGACGAGGTTCGGGTCGAGCACGCGGCGGCTGCCGAGATTCTGAGTGAGTTCGGGTTCGAATCCATCGTCTTTCTCCCGCTCACGGCCGAGAGCGAGACGATCGGTTACCTGGCTGCGCGCTTCAATGAGCAGAGAGAGTTTTCCGAGGGCGATCGTGCCTTCGCCCGCACCGTCGCCGAGCAGTGCTCGCAGGCGATCGCCCGCGCGCGCCTCTACGAGCAACGCGAGCAGGCGCTCCATCGCACGCAGGCCCTGCAAAGCGTGAGCGCGGGCCTCACCGCCGCGGTCACGTCCGAGCAGGTCGTGCAGGTCGTCTTCGACGAGGCCCTGTCGGCGTTCGGCGCCGACTCGGGCGCACTCGGGTTGCTCGGCGACGACGGCAAGACGATCGAGTCGATGAGATTTGGACTTCCCGAGGAGGTAGTCGAGCGTTATTCCAGCGCGTCGATCGATGATGACATCCCCCAGACCGCCTGCGTGCGCGACGGCGAGGAGCTCTGGTACTCCTCTCTCGGGGATCTCGAGGCTCGATATCCCTGGCCGGCGCAGGTTCTGCGCGAGTCGGGCTACGAGAGCTTCTTCTGTCTTCCGCTCAGACAGGAGGGCGCACCGATCGGCTACATCGCTGGTCGCTTCCGCGAGCAACATGCTTTCTCGGAGCGCGACCGAGCCTTTGCCCGCACCATCGCCGAGCAGTGCTCGCAGGCTGTAGCGCGAGCCCGGCTCTACGAGCAACGCGAAGGTGCGCTGGCGCGAACGCAGATCCTGCAACGCGTGAGCGCCGGCCTGACCCGGGCGACCACCCTCGAGCAGGTCGGCGAGGTGATCGAGAGCGAGGTCTTCCCGGTGCTGGGCGTCAAGGCCGGCTCGGTGGGGATCCTGGACGAGGAAGGCGAGAATCTGCGCTTGACGATGGGTGGCTGGGAGTCAGGGCTCGTCGGACGATTTCAGCTGATCCCGCTCGAAGCGGATCTGCCGGGGCCGGCCTGCGTGCGCGAGAGCAGGCCGAGCTGGCACCGGACCAGTGCCGAGCTGGTGGGCGCTTTCACAGATTTCCCGGCGGAGGCAGTCGGAGAGGCCGGCCTCGAGGCCGCGTTCTTCCTGCCGCTCGAGACGACGGGTAGAGCATTTGGCTTTCTCTCGGGCTTCTTTGGCGAGCAGCGCGAATTCGACAAAAGCGATCGGAGTTTCTTCGAGACGGTCGCCGAGCAGTGTGCGCAGGCACTTGCCCGCGCCGCCCTCCACGACGATCTGAACGAGTCGCTCGCTCGAACCGAGGCGCTTCAGCGCGTGAGCAATGCGCTCTCGAGCGCCGTGAGGACGGAGGATGTCCTCCGGGCGGTCTTCGACGAGGGGTTCTCGGCGCTTGCCGTCGACACTGGAGCGCTGGGCCTGGTGAGTCGCGACAGGACGCGAATCGCGATCGAGCTCACCCGGCCCGAGGAAAACGTCGCCGAGATCGCGATCGACGATCCGTTGTCTCCGGGCTCGTTCTGCATTCGCAGCGGCGAGGAGATCTGGATCGAATCGCCCGAAGAGATATCCGCCGACGATTCCTTCGCGAAAGAGTTGAAGAGGAACGCAGGCGGCAAAGCGATCTTCTACGTTCCGCTCGTCGCGGGAGGCGGCGAGTCGATCGGCTTCTTCGCCGGACGCATCGATCAGCCGCACCGCTTCGACGAGAACGAGCGCGCCTTTGCTCGCAGCGTGGCCGGGCGGTGCGCTCACGCGCTCGTCCGAGCGCGCCTGTTCGAGGAGCGGGAGCGAGCGCTGGCGCGGACGCAGGCGCTTCAACGCGTCAGCGCCAACCTGGCGGCCGCCTCGACGCCCTCGGAGGTGGCGGAGGTCGTCTTCGAGCACGCGCTCGCGGCGCTGGGGACGGTGGCCGGGCGGCTCGGCGTGCTCGACGACGGCGGGCGCGAGCTCGAGTGCCTGACCCACGACTTCGAGCCCGGCAGCGTTCTGGAGCCGTCCGAGCCGCTCTCGCTGGACGCGGCCGCTCCTGGCGCGGCCTGCGTTCGCAGCGGCGACGAGTACTGGTTCGAAAGCTTTGCCGAGATAAGGGATGGCTTCCCGCGCGCCTCGGAGGCCCTGGAAGCGCGCGGGGTCGCGGCGGCGTTCTACCTCCCGCTGGGAACGGAGCGACCATTCGGGTTCCTGGCCGGAGCTTTCGAGACGGAGCGGAGCTTCGACGAAGTGGAGCGCGTCTACGCTCGCACCGTTGCCGACCAGTGTGCCCAGGCGCTCGAGCGAGCCCGTCTTCACCAGGAGCGCGCCAAGCAGGCGGAGGCGGCGCTCGTGCTCGATCGGGTCGGCGACAGCATCTTCCGTCTGGACGGCGATGGGCGGATCAGCACCTGGAACCCGGCCGCCGAGCAGATAACGGGCGTCCTGGCGACGGACGCGCTCGGAAAGCGCGCCGAAGAGATCTTCGAGGGTTGGAACGAAGCCTCGAAGGATCTCGAGCCGGCCGAGCCGGGCGAGCCGGTGCCGAGGCGCTCGCTTCCCTTCGTCTTCGGCGGCATGGAGCTGTGGCTCTCGATCTCGGGCGTCCGGCTTCCGGCAGGCGCTGTCTATGCCTTTCACGACGTTACCGCCGAGCACGAGCTCGAGCGGCGACAGCACAACTTCATCGCCACCGTCTCGCATGAGCTGCGTACCCCCCTCGCCAGCGTTTACGGCGCATTGCGCACACTCGAGCGGCCTGGTCTGGAGTCGAGCGACAGGGAGCTCCTGCTCAAGGCGGCGGTCGGTCAGAGCGAGCGCCTGCGGCGCCTGATCGACGAGATTCTCGTCGCCAACGAGGCCGGCTCGACGCAACTGCGCATGCGCGACGTCATCGTCGATCCACTCGAGGTCGCCTCCGACGTGATGGCGGCCGCTCGCTCGAGGCTCTCGACCGGGTTCGAGCTCGCTCTGGACGCGCCCGAGCCGCTGCCGCTTCTCCATGCCGATCCCGATCGCCTGCACCAGGTGCTCGGCAACCTGGTCGACAACGCGATCAAGTTCTCGCCCGAAGACAGCTGCGTGAGGCTCGGGATCTCGTCTTCCGATCAGAGCGTGGTCTTTACCGTCTCCGACCAGGGCCCCGGCATCCCCGCCGCCGAGCGGGAGAGGATCTTCGATCGCTTCTACCGCCTCGATCCGGACCAGACGAAGGGCGTTGGCGGAAGTGGGCTGGGCCTCTTCATCTGCCGCGAGCTGGTCGAGCGCATGGGCGGCGCGATCGCGGTCGACTCCGCCGAAGGTAGTGGATCGATCTTCACGGTCGAGCTTCCCCGCGAGCGCCGTCACGCGAAGAGATCCTGAGCTCGGCGTCACCCTCGGCGAGGAGGCGCCGCTCCGCATGGTCGAGACCACTTCCGCGATTGCGCCCGACCTCGGCGAAGCCGGTGCCGCGGCCGGCGAATCATGCGAGTCGTTCGAGGCTGCGCGCCGTTTCGCCAAGACCAGCTAGACTGGTGATCGGCGGCGGGTTAGGCCGCTATTCTTTCGCGCTCAGAAACCGTAAGGGAACATGGCAAAAACCGGAGTCAGAGTCGCTGTTACGCTCGCCTGCACCGAGTGCAAGCGTCGTAACTACCAAAGCGAGAAATCGAAGCGGAACACGCCCGACAGGGTGGAGTTCAACAAGTACTGCCGTTGGTGCGGGAAGCACACCCTGCACCGGGAGACCCGCTAGCGGGGACGAGGCAATGGCCCGCCCAACTCGTCAACAGCGCCGCGCTCGCCGTGCCGGGAGCGCCGACTCGACGCTCGCCGCGGAGACTCGTGCCTCCAGGCAGTCGTCTACGCTCCGCGCGCCGAAGCCCGAGGTCAGGCCGGCGACCACGCGTCGACGCTTCGGCTTCATCGGCTTCATCGGGGAGTCCGCTGCCGAGCTGAAGAAGGTCGAGTGGCCGGGGCGCCAGCAGCTGGTGCAGGGCACGGTCGTCGTGATCATTGCCTGCGCGATCGTCGGCGGGTATCTGGCCCTTGCCGATCTGGCATTCAGGCATCTAGTCCAAAACGTTCTTCTGGGGTAATAGGAGAGTCGCGCGCATGTTCCTCTGGTATGTGATCAACACCTATTCCGGGCACGAGAACAAGGTCAAGGCCAATCTCGAGCACCGGATCATCTCGATGGGCCAGCAGTCGCGCTTCCGGCGTGTCGTGGTGCCCACCGAGAGCGTGATCGAGACCAAGGACGGCCAGAAGGTTCAGGCCGAGAAGCGCGTGCTGCCCGGCTACGTGCTGGTGAACATGAATCTCGACGACGAGGCCTGGATCCTGGTCAAGAACACCCCCGGTGTGACCGGCTTCGTAGGATCCGGCTCCAAGCCGGTGCCGCTCTCCGAGGGCGAGATCGAGCGCATCCTGCACACCGGCAAGAGCCAGGGCGAAGGCGCCCGTCCGCGAGCCCAGGTCGAGTTCTCGCTCGGCGAGTCGGTCAAGATCACCTCCGGTCACCTGGCAGACTTCGACGGCGAGATCGTCGACGTCAACCCCGATCAGCAGAAGCTGAAGGTGCTGGTCAACATCTTCGAGCGCCAAGTGCCCGTCGAGCTTTCCTTCGAGATGGTCAAGAAGCTCGATTAGCGATGCGTCACCATCTCGAAGGAGCACATAATCCCGTGCCAGACTTCAGTCTGGCTCGGGCGTTCAATTCGGAATAAGGAAGCGTCACAAGAAAGCAATCCGCCCCGGGCGTTCAATCCGAAAAAGGAAGCGTCACAAAGAATCGCCAGCGTAGAAGTCAGATCCGCTAGCATCCGCTGCCGCAGCAAGATCGATCTCCAGCCGGCTGGAGGTCTTCGAGAGAGAGACAAGAGAAGTGGCCAAGAAAGTCCTGACATTGATCAAGCTCCAAATCCCCGGCGGGCAGGCCAACCCGGCGCCTCCGGTCGGTCCCGCGCTGGGTCAGCACGGACTCAACATCATGGATTTCTGCAAGGCCTTCAATGCCAAGACGCAGGCCGACAACGGGCGCATCATCCCGGTCGAGATCACGGTCTACGAGGATCGCTCCTTCAGCTTCATCACCAAGACGCCGCCGGCTGCCGTCCTGATCAAGGAGGCGCTGCGGCTGGAGAAGGGCTCGGGCGAGCCGAATCGCACCAAGGTGGGAAAGCTGACGCAGGCTCAGTTGCGCCAGATCGCCGAGACGAAGATGAGCGACCTGAACGCCAACGACGTCGAGGCCGCGATGCTGGTCATCGCCGGCACCGCACGTTCGATGGGAGTCGAGGTCGAGTCATGAGCGGTCGCGGCAAGCGTTACACGAGCGCACGCTCCCAGATCGACCGCGAAAGCGTTTACGCGCCGCTCGAGGCGATTCACATGCTCAAGGAGTTCGCTGCGGCCAAGTTCGACGAGACCGTCGAGGTTCACTTCCGGCTCGGGCTCAACGTTCGCCACGCCGACCAGCAGTTGCGCGGCACGCTCATGCTTCCCAACGGAACCGGTAAGAACGTCCGGGTTGCCGTCTTCGCCGAGGGCGAGAAGGCCAAGGAAGCCGAGGACGCCGGCGCCGACGTGGTCGGCTCCGCCGATCTGGCCAAGCGCGTCACGGAGGGCTTCACCGATTTCGACGTCGCCATCGCCACGCCCGACCAGATGGGCAACGTCGGCAAGCTCGGGCGCGTGCTCGGCCCGCGCGGCCTGATGCCGAACCCCAAGACCGGCACCGTCACCTTCGACATCGCCAAGGCCGTGGGCGACGCCAAGGCCGGCAAGGTCGAGTACCGCACCGATCGCGGTGCCAACGTGCACGTCTCGATCGGCAAGCGCTCCTTCAGCGAGCGCGCCTTGCTCGAGAACTACGCGACGCTGGTCGAGGAGATCATGCGCGCCAAGCCTGCGGCGGCCAAGGGCCGCTACATCCAGGCGATCACGTTGACGACGACCATGGGCCCCGGCATCCACGTCGATCCGACCAAGGTAAGAGATCTGACCGAGGAGCTCGAGGAGGAGCAAGCGGTCAGCGCTTAGTCAACCCAAGCCCGTCGCCAAAGACAGCTGGCAGCTCTCGCAGCAGAAGCCCAGCCCAGGCGGCCCGGAACGGCTTCTCGCCTCCTTCAGCGGAGGCGCCGCCTCTCTCCGAGCTCGCCTCAGTGCGGGCTCGAATTGTTTCGAGGAGGTGATCAGATGCTTAAAACCGACAAGGAGCGCGTCATCGCCGAGCTGGCGGAGCGTCTCAAGCAGACCGAGACGCTGATTGTCACCGACTACCGCGGACTCACGACGAGCGATCTCGCAGAGCTCCGCAGCCAGCTTCGCAAATGCGGCGCTCGGTTCAGTGTCGTGAAGAACACGCTGGCGAAACGAGCCGCCGAAGAGGCCGGTGCGTCGAACCTGCTGGAGCTTCTCGAAGGACCGACGGCAATCGCGTTCCTGGAGTCGGACGGCGATCCGGTGGGCCTGGCCAAGGTGCTCGGAGATACCGCCAAGGCAACCAAGGTCCTGAGCATTCGCGGTGGAGTTCTGCAGGGCTCGGAGATTCACGCCGAGCAGATCGCAGACCTGGCCAAGTTGCCTTCGGCAGCCGTCCTGCGAGCTCAGCTCGTTGGTGCCATCGCAGCTGCGCCGACGGCAATCGTCGGCCTGTTCACGGCTCCCTTGCGCGATCTAGTCGGAGTGCTGGACGCGCGTGTCAAGCAATTGGAATCTGAAGATCTGTAACAGGAAGGGGTAGTACAAGTGCCAACCGATACTGCAAAGCTTGTTGATCAGCTCGGCAAGATGACCGTGCTAGAGCTGGTAGAGCTGAAGAACGCGCTCGAGGAAACGTGGGGCGTCACCGCCGCCGCGCCGGTCGCCATGGCTGCCATGCCGGGTGCCGCCGCCGGAGCCGAGGAGGCTGCCGAGGAGCAGACGGCATTCGACGTCATGCTCACCGTGATCGGCGACAAGAAGATCCAGGTCATTCGCGTGGTGCGCGAGGTCGTTCCCGGTCTCGGTCTCAAAGAGGCCAAGGACCTGGTCGAGAGCGCGCCCACCGCAATCAAGGAAGGCGTCACCAAGGACGAGGCCGAACAGATCAAGGCCAAGCTGGAAGAAACGGGGGCAACGATCGAGGTCAAGTAGCGGTCGCCTCGACCCCGTTTCTTCCAGCTCAACTTCACTTCCGGTGCCAGACTTCAGTCTGGCTCCGGAGTGCAATTCGGAAGAGAGCGTCTGTCGCGACCGAGCATCGCGAGGGCCGGCAAAGCCGGCCCTCCTTCTACCTAGACCGGGGCCACCATCGAGATCAAATAACACCAGGTGCCAGACTTCAGTCTGGCACCTGCCAACAATTCGGAACAGGAAAGGCGCCCGTGAGAACCGGGCGCTTTTCATTTACACAGCGGCGGTGCCAGACTTCAGTCTGGCACCTGCCAACAATTCGGAACAAGACTTCCGGTGCCGGACTTCAGTCTGGCACCGGAGTGCAATTCGGTACGCAGCATCTGCCGAAACCAAGCGTCGCGAGGGCCGGCACCGCCGGCCCTCGCTATTCATGACCGGGGCCACCATCGAGATCAAATAACACCAGGTGTCAGGGGATCGAGAGGTTGGACTTCCCGGTCTGCAGCGACCGGCCCTCAGTGAGATCGGGCGCAGGCGCTCGCGTCTTCTCGCCAGACCGGAGTGCTGGCCCGCGCCGACTCGAGCAGGGTCGAATCGCTCACCCTGACGCGAGTAGCGGTCGTGGCGATCGTTGCTCGCCAGGGGCCGTCGCTGCAAACGGCAATGCGCACCAGGCGCGGCTTCCCGAGCTCCAGGCCGACCTTTCGCTTCGCCTCGCCCGGGAGCTGGAGCGAGAGACTGGCCCGACCGGTGCTTTGCACGGCCCTGGCGCGGAAGGACAGGAAGCCCGCCAGATGACCGTTCGCCCGCGCCGGCCAGAGGGCCAGTGCGGCGCGCGGTCCTATCCAGCCCGAGCCGAAGCCGGCGGCATACGACGACAGGCGTGGGCGGCCTTGCGGTAGCCAGAGCGTGAAGGTCGTCGAGTGGCCCGCCTTGACGACCCCTCGCAGGCGAATTGAGTGCATCGCGCCGTCGATCACGAGCGGACCGGTGAGCGGCTTTCCTTCTACCGAGAGCGAACCGTCCGAGCCTATCGTCGCGCGAGGCCAGGGTAGGACGTCCGGGCGGGACGAGTCCGGAAGCAATGCCACTCGGTCGACCGAGCGGTTCCAGAACAGCAGATCGAGTGCCGGGTTGCGATTTCCGTAACCCTGGAGAAGTACCGCTCGACCGCCGTACTTGCCCTGCTCGATCTTTGCGTCGACCCACGTGGCGACGGGCGCTTCCTCACGCACGATCCTGGCCCCGTTGCTGAGGTCGGCCTTTACCGAGATCGCCATTGCGCTCGCCGAGAGAGCGATCGCCAACGTGAAGATCCCGGGCGCGCCCAGGCGTCTCGAGAAGGGCAGCGCGAGCGTCGCCACTGCGAGTGTCGAAACGACGAGCGCGACTATCAGCGAAGCATTGCCGACACCGACGCCGCGCTCGAGCCGGAAGACCGCATAGAGGAAGCTGGATTGGTCTAGGCGCGTACCGACCGCGTAGGTCGAGAGCGGAAGCTCGGCGACGAGGACGATGATCGGCAACACGAGTAGCGCATGCAACCTGCGAAGCGGCCAGCCGCGGTCTGCCAGCAGCGCTATGGAGAGAGCGAGAATCGGGGCGCAGTAGAAGAGGTAACGCTCCTGCGGAATCGTGACCACGCCGAAGAACGACGCCTGTAAGAGAAGCCCGAGAGTCACGATCGCTGCGCTGCAGGCGAAGCTGAGCTCGACGCGGGTGCGGGGTCGAGCGATCGCCAGCCCGAGCCCGATCAGCGCACCGGGCACGATGATCCACGCGCTGGCGAAGAGAAGCCCGATCGCTTGAGTACCGAAATGAAGGGCGAATCTGCCCGGCGAGAGATCGACATGGCGGATGCCGCCGTAGAAGCCCAGGGCACTCGCGGGTATCACCAGCGCTGTGACCGCGAGAATCGAGCCGGCGCCGATCAAGAAGCGTCGCTCGGCGAGGAAGCGTCGGAATCTGCGTTCGCGCATGGCCATGAGCACCGCCGCAATGGCGAAAGCGACAGGAAGGACGAGCAGCTGAACTCTCGCCGCGGAAGCGAGCGCGAAGAGGACGAGCGCCGGAATCAGCCAACGCCGCTCGCCCGAGAGGGCGAGAACGCCGGCGGAGAACGCGGCGAGGAAGAGCGGATAGGCGACCGCTTCCGCAATCAGCCAGGAGGAGTAGAGCATCGAGGGTGTGGCCAGCGCCAGCGCCGAGGCTCCGAAAGCAAGCCAGGGAGATAGACCCAGCCGGCGCCCGAGCCAGTAAACGGGCAGGGCCGCGAGCGACATAGCGATCGAGTTGATGGCCATCGAGGCATGGAATCCGGTGGCAACGCTTCCGAATAGCCAGGCGGGAGCGGTGAGAATCGGCTGCAGGAGCGAAGGGAAGAAGATCTGGCTGCCGCGCACGAGTGGTAGTCCGGTCGACGAGATCGAACGAGAGAGCTCGATGTAGAGATACTCGTCGGGAAGAAAGACGATGCTCGCGCGCGAAAGGGAGACGATCACGTGCCCCAGAGCGCTGAGGCTGACGAGCGCAAGCAGCGCATAGCCGGCGCGACGCTCGGGTCGAGGTCGGCGTTTTACTCGACCGACGACGCCCTCGGTCGGCATCGTTCGTTCGCGCGGGGCGATTGGGCTCTGAGGAGTGATGCTCAACGGGGTGGTGCGGTTCGAAGGTACAGCTGCGATTGGCGAATCGTCGTGCTCGTGACTGAATCGGCAGTGACTCGGCGCGAGTTGAGCGCGAAATACCCCACTCCCCGTCGTTTTCTCGCGCCTACCGGCTTGACTCCAACGAGCGCCGAGTTATAGTGGGCCGGCAGGCGGTGCACGTCACCGTCGGATCTTTCTTGCGGAAGGGCGGGTTCTTTCGCTACCGTTGAGAGTTGCGCCAAGTTCCGCCTGTCCGCATTTCTGTTTAGACGCCGTTAAGGGAGGCTGTCTCATTTGATTAGCACTGTTGCCGCGCCTCGCGTGCGTAAGAGTTTCTCACGCCTCAAGCACGTTCTCGACCTCCCCAATCTCATCGATATTCAGAAGGCCTCGTTCGACTGGTTCCTGAGCGACGGCCTGAGGGAGACGATCGACGACATCTCGCCGATCGAGGATTACACGGGAACGCTCGCCGTCGAGTTTGCCGACTACCACTTCGCCGAGCCGCAGTTCTCGATCAAGGAGTGCCGCGAGAAGGACCTGACCTATCAGGCCGCGCTCTCGATGACCGTCCGCTTCGTCAACAAGGAGACGGGCGAGATTCGCGAGCAGACCGTCTTCATGGGCGACTTCCCGATGATGACCGAGTGGGGCACCTTCATCATCAACGGCACCGAGCGCGTGATCGTCACGCAGCTCGTGCGCAGCCCGGGTGCCTACCTGATGGAGCCCAAGGACGCGGCGAAGCAGGTCTTCATCGCCAACCTGATGCCCAGCCGCGGTTCCTGGCTGGAGCTCGAGATCGACAAGAAGGGCATCTGCTACGCCCGCATCGATCGTAAGCGCAAGCTACCGATCACGACCCTTCTGCGGGCGCTTCCGGCCGAGGATCCGACCACCGGCTACAAGCTCGACACAAGCTCGAACGAGGCGATTCTCGCCCTCTTCAACGACTCGCCGTATATCCAGTACACGCTCGAGAAGGACCCCTCGACGCGCGAGGAAGAGGCGCTGATCGAGGTCTTCAAGAAGCAGCGGCCGGGCGAGCCTCCCACGCTCGAGAACTCTCGCAACCTGCTTCGCTCGCTGTTCTTCGATCCGAAGCGCTACGACCTCACCAAGGTCGGCCGCTACAAGCTCAATCAGCGGCTCGGCGTCGGGGTGCCCGACGACACGCGCGTTCTCACCACCGAGGACATCGTTGCGCTGGTGCGCAGGCTGCTCGATCTGCCGGTCAAGCTCGGTCTCGATTACGAGGCCAAGGACCTGGCCGCCGAAGCGGCCTCGATGAACCGCGATCCGATTCGCGGCGAGCTCGACGAGTACGAGCACTTCGGCAACCGCCGTCTCCGCACCGTCGGCGAGCTGATCCAGGAAGCCTTCCGGGTCGGCCTCTACCGCATGGAGCGCGTCGTGCGCGAGCGCATGACGACCGAGGACGTGGACACGATCACGCCGCAGACGATCATCAACATCCGTCCGGTCGTCGCGGCGCTGAAGGAGTTCTTCGGCTCCTCGCAGCTCTCGCAGTTCATGGACCAGACCAACTCGCTGGCCGGGCTCACGCACCGGCGGCGCCTGTCGGCGCTCGGTGCCGGCGGCCTCACCCGCGAGCGCGCGCCGATCGAGGTGCGCGACGTGCACACGACCCACTACGGGCGCATGTGTCCGATCGAGACGCCTGAAGGCCCGAACATCGGCCTGATCGGGTCGCTCGCCTCCTTCGCGACCATCTCGGAGTTCGGCTTCATCCAGACTCCCTACCGAAGGGTCACCAAGGGCAAGGTCTCCGACGAGATCGTCTACCTCGACGCAGCCGAGGAGATGAACTACACGATCGCCCAGGCCAACGAGCCGGTCGATCCCAAGACCGGGAAGTTCGCCAACGACATGGTGCTCTGCCGCTCGCGCGAGGGCGAGGCTGTCACCGCGGCGCCCAAGGACATTCAGTTCATGGACGTCTCGCCGGCTCAGCTGGTAAGCGTGGCAACCGCCCTGATCCCCTTCCTCGAGCACAACGACGCCAACCGGGCGCTGATGGGCGCGAACATGCAACGGCAGGCAGTGCCGCTGATGATCACCCAGGCGCCGCTCGTCGGCACCGGGCTGGAGCACCGCGCCGCGGTCGACACCGGCGACGTTGTCCTGGCGGCTCGCGGCGGCACCGTCGTGGACGTCGACGCCGAGAAGGTCGTCATCGAGGCGCGGGGCGGCGAGCGGGACGAGCATGTGATGACCAAGTTCATGCGCTCGAACCAGGGCACGCTCATTCACCAGAAGCCGGTCGTCAAGCTCGGCCAGAAGGTGAAGTCGGGCGAGGTGCTCGCCGACGGCTCCTCAACCGATCATGGCGAGCTGGCGCTCGGCGCCA
Source organism: Gaiellaceae bacterium (assembly GCA_049591255.1). Taxonomy (GTDB): domain Bacteria; phylum Actinomycetota; class Thermoleophilia; order Gaiellales; family Gaiellaceae; genus Fen-549. The sequence goes on along the minus strand of JBAWEP010000071.1, from coordinate 58,488 downwards.
ACCTCCTCGTGGCCTTCATGTGCTGGGAGGGATTCAACTTCGAAGACGCGATCGTCCTTTCGGAGCGGCTGGTCAAGGAGGACATCCTCTCCTCGATCCACATCCACGAGTACGAGGTGGACGCGCGCTCGACCAAGCTCGGCGACGAGGAGATCACGCGCGACATCCCGAACCGCTCGGAGGATTCCCTGCGCAACCTCGACGAGCGCGGCATCGTCCGCGTCGGCGCCGAGGTCGGCTCGGGCGACCTGCTCGTGGGCAAGGTGACGCCCAAGGGCGAGACCGAGCTGACAGCGGAGGAGAAGCTGATTCGCGCCATCTTCAAGGAGAAGGCGCGCGAGGTCAGGGACACCTCGCTCAAGGTGCCGCACGGCGAGGGCGGCGTCGTCATCGACGTCAAGACCTTCTCGCGCGACGCCGGCGACGATCTGTCGCCGGGCGTCAACGAGCTCGTGCGCGCATACGTGGCCACGAAGCGCAAGATCTCGGAGGGCGACAAGCTGGCCGGGCGCCACGGTAACAAGGGCGTCATCGCCAAGATTGTTCCCGAGGAGGACATGCCCTTCCTCGAGGACGGAAGGCCGGTGGACGTCGTGCTGAACCCGCTCGGCGTTCCGAGCCGTATGAACATCGGGCAGGTGCTCGAGACGCATCTCGGCTGGGCGGCCGCACACGGTGTCTTCTCCGATGTGACGGGCGCCGAGGGATCGCCGACGATCGGCGGTCGTCAGAACGTTGTGGGGCGCATGCAGGTAATCGCCGCTCCCGAACCGAGCCCGGTGGCCACGGCCGTCTTCGACGGCGCCACCGAGGAGGATGTCGACAAGGCGCTGGTGGCGTGGACGAAGCGCGGCGACTCGGCGATCAAGATGGTCGTCGATCCGAAGCGCCCGACCGGCCGCCACTGCTCGGGCAAGGTACGCCTGTTCGACGGAAAGACCGGCGAGCCCTTCGAGCAGAAGGTCACGGTCGGCTTCATGTACATCCTCAAGCTGCTGCATCTGGTCGACGACAAGATCCACGCTCGTTCGACCGGCCCCTACTCGCTCGTCACCCAGCAGCCGCTGGGCGGCAAGGCGCAGTTCGGCGGCCAGCGCTTCGGCGAGATGGAGGTCTGGGCGCTCGAGGCTTATGGAGCCGCCTACACGCTGCAGGAGATGCTCACGATCAAGTCCGACGACACCGTCGGGCGCGTCAAGGCCTACGAGGCCATCGTCAAGGGCGAGAACATCGCCGAGCCCTCGATCCCCGAGTCGTTCAAGGTCCTGCTCAAGGAGATGCAGTCGCTCTCGCTGGATGTGAACGTGCTGTCCGAGGAAGGGCAGGCCGTCGAGGTCAGGGAAGAGGACGACGAGCTCCTGCGCGCGGCGGAAGAGCTCGGCATCGACCTTTCGCCCGGCTCGCTCAGGGCAGCGGCGAGGCCGCCCACGGCCGAAGAGGTCGAAGAGGGCCAGGAACGCGTCGACGAGGCGGGGGAGATGTCGCTTCCCAGCGACGAGTCGCTCGGCGATCTCGAAGAGGTCGAGGTCGAAATCGAGTCCGGAGCCCCCGAAGTGACCGTCGAAGAAGAGGGTGCCTGATGGTCGGCCTGACGATATTGCAAGAACTAGACAGAGAGAGCGGGGAGAAGAAGTTGCGCACCCTTAGAGAGACCGCCTGCGCGGTCGGAGGTAGGCGGAAATGATCGATATCAACGAATTCGATGCCATCCGCATAGGGCTCGCGTCGCCGAAGCAGATTCGCGACTGGTCGCACGGAGAGGTGACCAAGCCCGAGACGATCAACTACCGCACGCTCAAGCCCGAGCGCGACGGTCTCTTCTGCGAGCGCATCTTCGGTCCGACCAAGGACTGGGAGTGCTACTGCGGCAAGTACAAGCGCGTTCGTTACAAGGGCATCATCTGCGAGCGCTGCGGTGTAGAGGTGACGCGCCAGAAGGTGCGCCGCGAGCGCATGGGTCACATCGACCTGGCCGCGCCCGTCTCGCACATCTGGTTCTTCAAGGGCGTGCCGAGCCGTATCGGCTACCTGCTCGACATCGCACCGCGCGAGCTGGAGAAGGTTCTCTACTTCGCAGCTTCGATCGTCACCTCGGTCGATGCCGAGAAGAGGGCGACCGATCTGGCCGACCTCGAGGACAAGGTTCGCGCCGAGTCGGAGCGCGTCAACGTCGATCGTGACGAGGCTCTGGCCGCGCTCGAAGGGCGTCTGGCCCGCAGGCGCGAGTACTTCAGGACGAGCAAGGAGCGCGACTTCGACGAGGACGACGACTTCTGGACTCGTGGCCTGGGCAACTGGGCCGAGGAAGCGGGGCTGCCCGCTCTCGCCGACGTGCGCGAGCTCGTTTCGGGCATCTTCGTCGAGCTCGTCGACGTGATCACCACCGAGGACTCGAAGCGCATCCGCGAGCTCGTCCGCAACGCCGCGATCCGCGACGACCGGCGCCTGAGCCCGCGCGAGCTCGACGCCGTCGCGACGGCGGCGGCGCAGATTCGGCTGGCCTTGGAGCCACTCCTGAGTGCGCTCGCCAAGGCCACCGGCTCGAAGAAGGGCGCGCTGACCAAGCACCTGAACAAGGTCAGGGACGCTCTCCTCTCGGGCACCGAGCTGAGCGGAGACGACGTTGAGCTGGTCGCGAGCATCGAGACCAAGACGCTCGACCGGGCCCGCGAGCTGGGCAACGGCCTGCTCGCCGACGTGCTTGCACAGGCCGAGCCCGAAGCCGACCAGGTCGCCCTGCGCGAGCTGGCCAACGATCTCTGCCTCAAGACCGACGGGCGTATCCAGAAAGAAGACCTGGACGCGGTCGTGCAGTGGGCGCTGAAGGTGCGCGAGATGTATCTCGACATCGAGGCCCGCCGGCAGGACACGCGCGAGGCGGCGGTCGACGCGGTCAATCGCCTGGAGCAGACCTGGGTTCTCTTCCGCGAGCTGGATGTGAAGATGGTCGTCAACGACGAGCAGCTCTTCCGCGAGCTCAAAGATCGTTTCGGCTCGCCCTACGGCTTCGGGATCTACTTCCGCGGCGGCATGGGCGCCGAGGCGGTGCGCGACCTGCTCAAGGACCTCGACCTCACCACCGAGGCGGCTTCGCTCAGAGACACGATTCGTACCTCCAAGGGCCAGAAGCAGCAGCGGGCGATCAAGCGGCTGAAAGTCGTGAACGCCTTCATCACCTCGGGCAACCGCCCGGAGTGGATGGTGCTCGAAGCGGTTCCGGTGATCCCGCCCGAGCTGCGGCCGATGGTCCAGCTCGACGGCGGCCGTTTCGCCACCAGCGATCTGAACGACCTCTACCGGCGCGTGATCAACCGCAACAACCGCCTGAAGAGGCTGCTCGATCTGGGCGCCCCCGAGATCATCGTCAACAACGAGAAGCGAATGCTGCAGGAGGCTGTAGACGCCCTGTTCGACAACGGGCGCCGCGGTCGCGCCGTCACAGGCCCGGGCAACCGCCCGCTCAAGTCGCTCTCCGACATGCTCAAGGGCAAGCAGGGTCGCTTCCGCCAGAACCTGCTCGGCAAGCGCGTGGACTACTCGGGCCGCTCGGTGATCGTGGCCGGGCCGGCACTCAAGCTGTACCAGTGCGGACTGCCGAAGCTGATGGCGCTCGAGCTGTTCAAGCCATTCATCATGAGCCGGCTGGTCGAGCGCAAGAGCGTGCAGAACATCAAGGCTGCCAAGAAGCACGTCGAGTCGATGGTGCCCGAGGTCTGGGATGTGCTCGAGGAGGTCATCGCCGAGCATCCGGTTCTGCTGAACCGCGCGCCGACGCTGCACCGCCTGGGCATTCAGGCCTTCGAGCCGGTGCTGGTGGAGGGCAAGGCGATTCAGGTTCATCCGCTCGTCTGCCACGCCTTCAACGCCGACTTCGACGGCGACCAGATGGCCGTGCACGTTCCCCTCTCGGCAGAGGCGCAGGCCGAGGCGCGCATCCTCATGCTCTCGGCCAACAACATCCTCTCGCCCGCGAGCGGACGCGTGCTGGCGACGCCGACCCAGGACATGGTGCTCGGCACCTACTACCTGACCTACTGTGAGACCGACCTTCCGGGCAGCAAGGCCGAGGATCTCGATCCGCGGCCGAAGCGCTTCCAGAACGAGGAGGAGGTCGAGTTCGCGCTCGACGCCAAGCAGGTGACGCTGCAACAGCCGATCGAGTATCGCTGGAAGGACAACGTCATCCTCACCACGGCCGGCCGCGTCGTCTTCAACGCCGAGGTCGATCGGGCGCTGGAAGAGGCGGTGCACGTCGAGGTCGAAGGGCCTCTGCACGAGTTCCTCAACATCGCGCTCTCGAAGAAGGAGCTGGGCGATTTCATCGGCGATCTGGTCGATCGCTACGGCGCGCACGCGGTGGCGGCGACGCTGGACAAGATCAAGCAGCTCGGCTTCCACTACGCGACGCTGGCCGGGATCACGATCTCCAAGAACGACATCGTCATCCCGACCTCCAAGGAGCAGATCCTGGTCGGTTACGAAGAGCGAGTCGCTCAGGTCGCGGCGCAGTACCAGCGCGGCCTGATCACCGAAGAAGAGCGGCACGAGTCGATCGTGAACATCTGGACAGAGGCGACCGACGCCGTGGCCAGCGCGATGGAGGACACCCTCTGGGAGCTGAACCCCGTCTTCATGATGGCCAACTCCGGTGCCCGCGGCTCCTTCAAGCAGATCCGCCAGCTGGCCGGTATGCGCGGCCTGATGGCCAACCCGAAGGGTGAGATCATCGAGCGCCCGATCAAGGCCAACTTCATGGAGGGCCTGTCGGTGCTCGAGTACTTCATCTCAACCCACGGTGCCCGCAAGGGTCTCGCCGACACGGCTCTTCGTACGGCGGACTCCGGCTATCTGACGAGGCGCCTGGTCGACGTCTCGCAGGACGTGATCGTGCGCGACGACGACTGCGGAACGAGCGATTTCGTCGAGCTTCCGATCTTCCTGCCCGACGGGCAGAACAAGAGCCTCGGCGGTCGTGTGCTGGCCGCGAACGTCTGCCGCCCGCTCAAGGACGGCAAGCCGGGCAAGACGGTGATCGCAGAGAAGGGCACGATGCTCACCAACCCGACCCTGCGCATGATCATCGAGGAGCTCGGTGAGTTCGCGCAGACCGCGGCCCTGCCCGTCCGCTCGGTGCTCAAGTGCCGCAGCGAGTCTGGCGTGTGCCAGGCCTGCTACGGCATCTTCCTGGCCACCGGCGGCTTGTGCGAGATCGGCGACTCGGTGGGAATCATTGCCGCCCAGTCGATCGGCGAGCCGGGCACGCAGCTCACCATGCGCACCTTCCATACCGGCGGCGTCGCCGGCGCCGACATCACGCACGGTCTTCCGCGCGTGGTCGAGATCTTCGAAGCCCGCAACCCCAAGGGGGCGGCGCGGCTGGCCGAAGTCGCCGGCAGAGTCGAGATCGAATCGAACGACCGCGGTTATCGCGTGCTCCTGCACCAGGAGGGCCTCGACGACAAGGGTGAGCCGCTGCAGCCGAAGGAGTACACGTTCCCGCGGCGCACTCGCCTGCTGGTCACGAACGGTCAGATGGTCGAGCCCGGAGACGCGCTCAACGACGGCTCGCAGTCACCGAGCGAACTGCTCGAGCTGAAGGGGCCGACCGCGACCGAGCTGTACCTCGTCGGCGAGGTGCAGAAGGTCTACAAGTCGCAGGGCGTGGACATCCACGACAAGCACGTCGAGCTGATCGTGCGCCAGATGCTGAAGAAGGTGCGCGTCGACAACTCGGGCGAGACCAACCTTCTCCCGGGTCAGCTCGCCGACCGCTCCGCCGTCGAGCGCGAGAACGCCCGGGCGAGTGCCGAGGGCAAGGAGGAGGCGACCTACGAGCCGCTCATCCTCGGTATCACCAAGGCCTCGCTTGCCACCGAGTCCTGGCTGTCGGCCGCATCCTTCCAGGAAACGACGAAGGTGCTGACCGACGCCGCGATCGAAGGCAAGACCGACCGCCTGGTCGGGCTCAAGGAGAACGTGATCATCGGCAAGCTGATACCGGCGGCGACGGGCCTCAAGCGCTATCGCACGATCGAGATCAAGCCGGCCGAGAAGGTCCCGGTGGCCGCGTTCGTCCGTCCCGAGACAGGAGAGCAGCTGCTCGCCGAGCTCGAGGAGATCGGATCGGATGCCGGTGGCGGGCTCGCTACGCTCGGGCTGGGGGACGAGCCCGAGGCCGGAGCGTCGTCCGACGTCGACGGCGAAATCGAAAGCTCGCCCGAGAAGGAATAGGAGTAGTTGTCGATGGAGTAGTCGCGGGGCCGCGCAGGTCTTTCGACTACTCCTTCGATACTCATATGCAGGCATTTATCCTTGCGGGAAGGCTGCGCCGGCAGTTCGGACCGCGATGGTGCCCATGTGAGACGCGGACTCTGCGCTACCCTGTCTTCCTGCCGGCGCGACCAATCGGTCGAAAGCGGGTAGGAGGGCGGTGGCCGTTTGACGCTGGAGCTGGCCTCCGCTAGCATCCGCAGTCCGGTTGGCGGGTCGTCGCCCGCTGGCCTTTGCTGTGTAAGAAGGCAATCACGCAAATCCATGCCCACCGTAAATCAGCTCATCCGTAAAGGTCGCGTCTCGAAAAAGACGAAGACCAAGACGCCCGCGCTCCGGAATGCTCCGCAGAAGCGCGGCGTCTGCACGCGTGTCTACACGACGACGCCCAAGAAGCCGAACTCGGCTCTGCGCAAGGTCGCGCGCGTTCGCCTGACGAACGGCATGGAGGTCACGACTTACATTCCCGGCGAGGGTCACAACCTGCAGGAGCACTCGGTTGTGCTCATCCGCGGTGGCCGCGTCAAGGACCTGCCGGGCATTCGCTACAAGGTCGTCCGCGCCGCCCTCGACACGTCCGGCGTCGGCGACCGCCGCCAGGCTCGTTCGAAGTACGGCGCCAAGAGGCCATAGGTTCGATGCCGCGCCGTGCTGAGATAAAGCCCCGTACGATCGAGCCCGATCCGGTCTTCAACTCCCGCCTCGTTGCCCAGGTGATCAACCGGGTGATGCGCGAGGGCAAGCGCTCGATGGCCGAGAAGGTCGTCTACGACGCGCTCTCGATCGTCTCCGAGCGCACCGGTAAGCCTCCGCTGGAAGGGCTCGAGCAGGCGATCAAGACGCTGACGCCGGTGCTCGAGGTTCGCGGACGCCGCGTCGGCGGCGCCAACTACCAGGTTCCCGTCGAGGTTCCGCCTCGGCGCGCACGCACGCTTGCTGTTCGCTGGCTTGTCACGTTCGCCCGCCAGCGCCGCGAGAAGCGGATGCCGGAGAAGCTCGCCGGCGAGATTCTCGACGCGCTCGAGCAGCAGGGCGGCGCCTTCAAGCGCAAGGACGACATCTACAGAATGGCGCAGGCCAACAGGGCCTTCGCGCACTACCGCTGGTGATGGCCACGATGACGAAGACCAGCGTGGCCGCCGGCCTCGAGAATGTGCGCAACATCGGCATCATGGCCCACATCGACGCGGGCAAGACGACGACGACCGAGCGCATCCTCTACTACACCGGCCGCACACACAAGATGGGCGAGGTGCACGAGGGCGCCGCGACGATGGACTGGATGGCGCAGGAGCAGGAGCGCGGCATCACGATCACGTCGGCGGCGACTACGGCGGAGTGGCGCGGTTTTCGTGTCAATATCATCGATACGCCCGGGCACGTGGACTTTACGATGGAAGTGGAGCGAAGCCTCCGCGTTCTCGACGGCGCCGTTGCGGTCTTCGACGCTGTTGCGGGCGTTCAGCCTCAATCCGAGACCGTCTGGCGCCAGGCCGATCACTACGAAGTTCCGCGCATCGCCTTCATCAACAAGATGGATCGCACCGGCGCCGACTTCTTCGCCTCGGTCAAGTCGATGGTCGATCGCCTGGGAGCGATTCCCGTCCCGGTGCAGATCCCGATCGGGCAAGAGGACAAGCACATGGGCGTCGTCGACCTGGTCGAGATGAAGGGCATCGTCTGGAACGACCTGCTGGGCGAGACGCCCGAGGTCATCGAGATTCCGGAGGAGCTCGCCGAGCAGGCGCACACCTACCACCACCTGCTGATCGACAGGGTCGCCGAGTACGACGACGAGCTGATGGAGACCTACGTCGAGGACGAGGAGTCGGTGACCCCCGACATGCTTCGCCACGCGCTCAGGCGCGGCACGCTCGCAAACGGCGTGACACCCGTCCTGCTCGGCTCCGCCTTCAAGAACAAGGGCGTGCAGCCGCTGCTCGATGCGGTCGTGGAGTACCTGCCGAGCCCGCTTGACGTTCCGCCGGTGCGCGGCGTCGACCCCAAGAGCGGCGAGGAGATGGAGCGATCCGCCTCGGAGGACGAGCCCTTTACGGCGCTCGCCTTCAAGGTCATGTCCGATCCCTTCGTCGGCAAGCTCACCTACTTCCGCGTCTACGCCGGCAAGGCCAAGACCGGCCAGCGCGTGCTCAACGCCTCGAACGGCAAGACCGAGCGCATCGGTCGCATCCTCCAGATGCACGCCAACCACCGCGAGGAGCGGGCCGAGATCGGCCCCGGCGAGATCGCAGCGGCGGTCGGGCTCAAGTTCACGACCACGGGCGACACGCTCACGGGCGAGAAGCAGCCGATCCTGCTCGAGACGATGACGTTCCCCGATCCGGTCATCTTCATCGCCATCGAGCCCAAGACCAAGGCCGACCAGGACAAGCTCACAAACGCCCTCGCGCGTCTAGCTGAAGAGGATCCGACCTTCCGCGTCCGCCAGGACGAGGAGACCGGTCAGACGATCATCGCCGGCATGGGCGAGCTGCACCTGGAGATCATTGTCGACCGGCTGCTGCGGGAGTTCAACGTCGCGGCCAACATCGGCCGTCCCCAGGTCGCCTATCGCGAGACGATCTCGAAGCGAGTGGAGAAGATTCGGGGCAAGTTCGTTCGCCAGACCGGCGGCTCGGGCCAGTACGGCGACGTCGTCATCAATCTCGAGCCGGCCGCTCCCGGAGAGGGTTACTCGTTCACCGACAAGATCGTCGGCGGGAAGATTCCCAAGGAGTACATCTCATCGGTCGATGCGGGGATACGGGAAGCGATGGCGGCCGGCGTGCTGGCAGGCTTCCCGGTCGTCGACGCCAAGGTCGAGCTCGTCGACGGCTCTTACCACGAGGTCGACTCCAGCGAGCGCGCGTTCAAGATCGCCGGCTCGATCGCCTTCAAGGAGGCGATGAAGCGCGCCAACCCGAAGCTGCTCGAGCCGACGATGGCCGTCGAAGTCGAGACTCCCGAGGACTATCTCGGTGACGTCATGGGCAACCTCAATGCCCGTCGCGGTCGCGTCGAAGAGCTTCAGCCGACGAAAACGGCCCAGCTGATAAAGGCGAGCGTGCCGCTGGGCGAGATGTTCGGCTACGCTACCGATCTTCGCTCGATGTCACAGGGTCGAGCGACCTTCACCATGCAGTTCGACCACTACGCGGAAGTTCCACAAGACCTTCTGCATAGTATGTTGCGAGACCGAACCAGCTAAGGATTCTCCACCAGTCAGACTAGGACGTTTTTCCGGAGGAATAAAACATGGCAAAGCAGAAATTCGAGCGTTCCAAGCCGCATCTCAACATCGGCACCATCGGTCACATCGACCACGGGAAAACGACGCTGACGGCGGCCATCACAAAGGTCTTGCAGGAGCAGGGACTGAACACCACTTTCCGCTCCTTCGATTCGATCGACAACGCCCCTGAAGAGCGCCAGCGCGGCATCACCATCAATACGGCGCATGTCGAGTACGAGACGCCCAACAGGCACTACGCACACGTCGACTGCCCGGGGCACGCCGACTACATCAAGAACATGATCACGGGCGCCGCCCAGATGGACGGCGCGATCCTCGTCGTCTCGGCCGCCGACGGCCCGATGCCCCAGACGCGTGAGCACATCCTGCTCGCCCGCCAGGTTGAGGTGCCCTACATCGTGGTGGCCTTGAACAAGGCCGACATGGTCGACGACCCCGAGCTGCTCGAGCTGGTCGAGATCGAAGTACGCGATCTCCTGACCAAGAACGAGTATCCCGGCGACGACATTCCGGTCATCACGCTCTCGGCGCTCAAGGCGCTGGAAGGTGACCCGGAGTGGACGCCCAAGATCAACGAGCTGATGGAGGCGGTAGACGCCTACATTCCCGAGCCCAAGCGTGACGTCGACAAGCCCTTCCTGATGCCGATCGAGGACGTCTTCACGATCACCGGCCGCGGCACCGTCGTAACGGGTCGCATCGACCGGGGCAAGATCGAGACCGGCAACGAGGTCGAGATCATCGGCATTCATCCCGAGGTCACGAAGACGGTCGTCACGGGCCTCGAGATGTTCAACAAGACCCTCGACTACGCGCAGGCCGGCGACAATGCGGGCGCACTGCTGCGCGGCGTCAAGCGCGAGGACGTCGAGCGGGGGCAGGTACTTGCCAAGCCGGGCTCGATCACTCCGCACACCCACTTCAAGGCTCGCGTCTACGTCCTCTCGAAGGACGAGGGCGGACGCCACACGCCGTTCTTCGACGGTTACCGGCCGCAGTTCTACTTCCGCACGACGGACGTGACGGGGTCGATCAAGCTGCCGGAGGGCCAGGAGATGGTCATGCCGGGCGACAACACGGACATGGAGATCCAGCTGATCCAGCCGATCGCCATGGATCAGGGCCTCCGCTTCGCGATTCGCGAGGGCGGCCGCACCGTGGGCGCCGGCGCAGTCACCGAGATCATCGAGTAGGAGAGACAGGAAGCATTCGAACAAGGGAGAGGTCGAAGCGGTGCCGGATCGGCGCTCGGAGATCTCTCCCGTTAACCAGGAGCCGTAGGCTTGCCACAGCACAAGATCCGAATTCGCCTCAAGGGCTATGACTACCAGCAGCTCGACAAATCTGCTTCGCAGATCGTCGAGACGGCTCAGCGCACCGGTGCAACGATTACCGGGCCTGTGCCCCTGCCCACCGAGCGCAATGTCTATTGCGTGATTCGCAGCCCGTTCAAGGACAAGGATTCACGCGAGCATTTCGAGATACGGACGCACAAGCGGCTGATCGACATCCATTCGCCCACGCCGAAGACGGTCGATTCGCTGATGCGACTCGATCTACCGGCGGGCGTCGACATCGAGATCAAGCTCTAGGTGGACTGGAAGAGAACGTGAAAGGCATAGTCGGCAGAAAGCTCGGAATGACCCAGCTCTTCGATCCGGAGAGCGGAGTCGTCACGCCCGTGACGGTGATCGAGGCCGGTCCCTGTCCGGTCGTGCAGGTGAGAAAGCCCGAGACGGACGGCTACGACGCGGTTCAGCTGGCCTTCGAGCCGGTCGCCGAGCGCAAGATCACGAAGGGCGAGCTCGGTCATCTGCGCAAGACCGGCGCCGGCGCGCATCGGCACCTGGTCGAGTTCCGCGGCCCGAGCGAGCTGGCGAGTGGAGACACGGTCACCGTGGAGATCTTCCAGCCCGGCGACAAGGTCAAGATCGCGGGCATCTCGATCGGCAAGGGCTACCAGGGCACGATCAAGCGCCACAACTTCGCCAGCGGCCCCAAGTCGCACGGCTCGCACAACATTCGCAAGCCCGGCTCGATCGGCGCCTCGGCCTGGCCCTCGCGCGTCATGAAGGGAATGAAGATGGCCGGACGCATGGGCGGCAAGCGCGCCACGCAGGTCGGCCTGACGGTGCACGAGGTCGACGCCGAGCAGAACGTGATCATGATCAAGGGCGCAGTGCCCGGCCCCAAGAACGGCATCGTCGAGATTCGCGAGGAGGCGAGATGAGCCCCGAGCAGAATCTCAAGGCTCCTCTGCTGAAGATCGGCAAGGCCGCGGGCGAGGTCGCATTGAGCGAGGCCGCCTTCTCCGCCGAGGCCAAGCCACACCTGCTGCACCAGGCCGTGCGAGCCGAGCTGGCGGCGGCGCGCCAGGGCACGCGCGGAGCCAAGAGTCGCGGCATGGTCGCCGGCGGCCGCTCCAAGCCCTGGCGTCAGAAGGGCACCGGGCGCGCGCGCGCCGGAACCACGCGAGCGCCTCACTGGACGGGCGGCGGCGTGACTTTCGCACCGGTTGCACGTGATTTCGGCTTCAAGGTCAATCGCAAAGAGCGACGAGCAGCACTCGCAGGAGCGCTTTCGGAGCACGCTCGTCGCGGCTCAATCGCCGTCGTCGACGGCGCCGCGCTGAGCGAGCCCTCGACGAAGAAGGCGCTCGAGCTCCTCGCAGGCTGGCAGCACGAGCTACCGCTCCTTATCGTCGTTCAGCCCGAAGAAGAGACGCTCGTGAAGAGCGTCCGCAACCTTCGCCGCACGCTGGTTGTTCCGGCCAGCGAACTGGAGGTCGCCGCTGTGGTCTGGGCGCGCTCGCTGCTGGTGACCGAAGCCGCGCTACCGCTGGTTCAGACCAAGGCCGAGGGCGCTTCGCGCAAGGGAGAGTCGAAATGAAGCTCGATCCCACCCAGATCCTGATCGCGCCCGTGGTCTCAGAGAAGAGCTACCACATGATCAACGCGCGCCAGTACAGCTTTCGCGTTCATCAGGATGCCCATAAGTTGCAGGTGCGCCAGGCCGTGGAGGCGCAGTTCGGAGTCCAGGTCGAGTCGGTCAATATCGTCTCGGTGCCGTCCAAGCCGAAGCGGCGCGGTGTGAGTCGCGGCCGCCGGCCCGGTTGGAAGAAGGCCATCGTGAAGCTGCGCGACGGCTACTCGATCGAGATCTTCCAGGGCGCGCAGGTCTGATGCTCCGTCCGGCGATACACCTCGGCTTCTGGCCCGCGATCACGCGGCGCGCTGCCGCGTCCTCAGTCGCGTCCGTACTAACCAGTACGAACGCTCCCTGCGTCCTTGCATCGCTTGGTGTTAGCGACCCAGAAGCTCGAGAGCATCACCGGTCGGAGCATTAGGAGAGGATCGAGAGATGGCCGTACGCAGATACAAGCCAACCAGCCCCGGACGCCGCTTCATGTCGGTCGCGACCTTCGACGAGGTCACCAAGACGACGCCCGAAAAGAGCCTGCTCGAGCCGATCAAGAAGCAGGGTGGACGCAACGTCTACGGCCGCATCACCACTCGCCATCAGGGTGGAGGCCACAAGCGCCGCTACCGCCTGATCGATTTCAAGCGGCTCAAGGACGGTATTCCGGCCAAGGTGGCCGCGATCGAGTACGACCCCAACCGCTCGGCGCGAATCGCTCTTCTGCACTACGTCGACGGCGCCAAGGCCTACATCCTGGCCCCCGCCGGCCTGATCGTGGGCGCGACGGTCGAGTCGGGCCCGAGCGCCGACATCAAGCCCGGAAATGCGCTGCCGATCGCCAACATCCCCACCGGCACGATGCTGCACAACGTAGAGCTGAAGCCGGGCAAGGGCGGCCAGATCGCTCGCAGCGCCGGCGCGAGCGTGCAACTCGTCGCCAAGGACGAGCCCTACGGCGTGCTGCGTCTCCCCTCGGGCGAGATGCGCCGCGTACCGCTCACCTGCAGGGCCACGATCGGTCAGGTCGGTAACGTGGACCACTCGAACGAAACCGGCGGCAAGGCGGGACGCAGTCGCTGGCGAGGCAAGCGCCCCACGGTGCGTGGATCGGCCATGAACCCGGTCGACCATCCGCACGGCGGCGGCGAGGGCAAGTCGAAGGGTGGTCGCCATCCGGTGACCCCGTGGGGCGTGCCCACGCTCGGTAAGCGCACCCGTCACAAGCACAAGGAATCGAACAAGTTGATCGTCCGTCCGCGCAGGCGCGGCAAGGAAAGAAGCCGCTAGCCCGCCGGGCGCGCGTGCTGTCGAGAACGAGTCAGAGAGGGATTTAGAGCGTGAGTAGATCGTCGAAAAAGGGACCGTTCGTGGAAGAGCGCCTGCTGGCGCGGGTCGAGCGCATGAACGACTCCGGCAGCAAGCAGGTCATCAAGACCTGGTCGCGCGCCTCGACCATCTTCCCGGAGATGGTTGGGCACACGATCGCCGTCTACGACGGACGCAAGCACGTGCCGGTGTTCATCGACGAAGCCATGGTTGGGCACAAGCTGGGCGAGTTCGCCCTCACGCGCACCTTCCGTGGCCACGCCGGCGATCGGCAGGCAAAGGTCAAGAGACACTGAGATAGGCGAGATGGCACAGGCACAGACACAGACAATCCGCGAGGTACGGGCCCAGGCGAAGTGGGTTCACTGCTCGGCGCGCAAGGCACGGCTGGTACTCGACCAGATCCGTGGCCGCAGCGTGCCCGAGGCGCGAACCGTTCTCGCCTTTTCGACCCGCGACGCCGCACGCGACATCGACAAGGTGCTGCACTCCGCCGTCGCCAACGCCGAGGCTAATCACGGCTTCTTCGGCGACGAGATGATCGTCTCGGCCTGCTTTGCCGACGAAGGCCCCGGGCTGAAGCGCTGGAAGCCGCGCGCTCGCGGTCGAGCCGACCGGATGGTCAAGGGCACGTGCCACATCACGATCAGGCTGGCGTCGCTCACGCCGCCGCGCGAGATCGCCAAGCCGGCGAAGCCCGCTGCGCCGAGCGGCGCCGAGACGAGCACGGCGCCCGAGCCGGCCGTCGCGGAAGCGCCCGAGACAGGCGCAGCCGAGGCAAAGCCGAAGGCGCGGCGGAAGGCAGCCGCCAAACCGGCCGCCAAGAAAACCGACAAGGGTGAGGCCAAGCCGAAAGCGACGAAGCGTAAGCCCAAGAGCAAGAAAGCAGAGGAGTAGGGATGGGTCAGAAGATTCACCCGGGCGGGTTGCGCGTCGGCGTCATCCAGAACTGGAAATCGAACTGGTTCGCCGGTCCGAAGGAGTTCTCGAGCTGGTTGATCGAGGACGTGCGGATTCGCGAGCACATCTACGGCAAGCTTGCGCACGCCGGTCTCTCGGACATCCTCATCCGCAAGGACAAGCAGCGCGTGACCGTGGATATCTATACCGCTCGTCCCGGCATCGTGATCGGCAAGTCGGGCGTCGAGGTCGACGCTCTGCGCCGCGAGCTGCACGCCATCACGCACAAGAACGTTCACATCAACATCAACGAGATCAAGCGTCCCGAGCTCGACGCGAAGCTGGTCGCCCAGTCGGTCGCAGAGCAGCTGCAAAACCGGGTCAGCTTCCGCCGCGCGATGAAGCGCGCGCTGGCTTCGGGCATTCGCTCGGGGGCGCAGGGAATCAAGATCGCCTGCTCCGGACGACTCGGTGGCACCGAGATGAGCCGGTCGGAGAGCTACTCCGAGGGCCGCGTTCCACTGCACACGATTCGCGCCGACATCGACTACGGCTTCACCGAGGCTCGCACGACCTTCGGGCGCATCGGCGTCAAGGTTTGGATCAACAAGGGCGAGATCATGCCCGAGGGCTATGAAGGCCTTCAGGGCGGTCGCGAGTCACGGCTGGGCGAGCAGGATCAGGCTCGCCGCAGGGGCTCCGGCGGAGGCGAAGGGCTTGCCGGCGGTCGTGACGGTGGCCGCGGGCGCAGTGTCGACCGAGAAGGGCTCGGTCCCGTGCGCCAGCGCCGTCGCTCCGGCTCGCGTGGTCAAGGCCGCCCGGGAGGCAGGCCGCGTCCCGACGCCGCGACCAAGCCAACCGAGGCAACAGCGGAGGCTCCGGCAACGACCGTCAACGAGCCCGTGGCCGTGGTCGAGACTCCCGAGGTCGTAGTCGCGAAGCCCGAGACGAAGACGGAAAAGCCCAAGGTCGCCGCCGAGGAGAAGAAGGCAACGGCCGCCAAGGCCAAGCCGGCTGTCGAGGAGAAGAAGGCCACGACCGCCAAGACCAAGCCGGCTGCCGAGGAAAAGGCAACGACCCCGAAGGCCAAGCCGGCCGCTGCGAAGGCCAAGCCGGCAACTGACGAGAAGGCTGCGACCGCCAAGGCCAAGCCGGCCGCCGAGAAAGCCAAGCCGGCCGTGAAGAAGGCGCCCGCGAAGAGCAAGGCGAAAGCCGCCGAGGCCGAGGCGCCGAGCAAACCGGCCGCCAAGCGCGCACCGCGCAAGAAGACCGAGACCGAGACCAAGGGTGAGAGCTAGTGCTACTTCCGCGCAGAACCAAGTTTCGCAAGATGCACCGGGGCCGGCGGCGTGGCTACTCCAAGGGCCAGACGACCGTGCAGTTCGGTGACTTCGGGCTCAAGGCGCTCGATGCCGGCTGGATCACGAACCGGCAGATCGAAGCCGCTCGTATCGCCATGACGCGTAAGATCAAGCGCGGCGGCAAGGTCTGGATCAACGTTTTCCCCGACAAGACCTACACCAAGAAGCCGGCCGAGACGCGCATGGGCAAGGGCAAGGGGTCGCCCGAGGGCTGGGTCGCTGTGATCAAGCCCGGGCGGGTCATGTTCGAGCTGGCCGGGGTTGCCGAGCCGCTTGCGAAAGAAGCGCTGCGGTTGGCGGGTCAAAAGCTTGCCGTCAAGACGAAAGTCGTCGCGCGGGAGAGTGGTCCATATGAAAGCTAAGGAGATACGCGAGCTGAGCGACGAGGAGCTGGAGCGGAAGTTGACGGATACGCGCCAGGAGCTCTTCAACCTTCGCTTCCAGTCCGTGACGGGCGCGCTGGAAAACCCGGCGCGGATCACGCTCGTGAAGCGTGACATCGCTCGCATCATCACGATTCGCGCTGAGCGCCAGGCGGCGCCGGAGAGGCAATAAGTAGATGGCAGAGAACAAGGAAAATCCGAGCGAAGACAAAGTCGAGGCCGCGGCCGAGGCCGCAGCCGAGGCTGCGGAGACGCCCGCCGAGGTGACCGAGCAGGCCGCCGAAGCCGCGCCCGAGCCGGAGGCTGCTCCCGAGCAGCCCGAAGCCGACGCCACGCCGGAAGAGCCGGTGGCCGAAGCTACCCCCGAGCCCGAGCCCGAAGCAGCACCGGAAGAGCCGGAGGCCGAGGCAGCGCCTGAGGGCGAGCCTGAAGCCGCGCCTGAAGCCGCGCCCGAGCCCGAGGCAGCAGCGGAAGAGCCGGAGGCCGAGGCGGCGCCCGAACCGGAAGTCGCGCCCGAGCCACCGGCCAAGCGAACGCGTTCCCAGCGCCACGTCCCTCGTAGCGAGCGTCGCAAGCGCCCGGCGAAGGAACGTGCTGCGAAGCCCGCCAAGAAGGGTGCTCGCAAGCCACTGGTTCGACTGCCCAAGCCGGAGGCCGAGCAGGGAAGGCGTCAGGAGCGCCGCGGCGTGGTCGTCTCCTCGGCGATGGACAAGACGATCGTCGTCAAGGTCGACACGATCAAGGCGCACACGAAGTACCGCAAGGTCGTGCGCCGCTCGAAGAAGTACCACGCTCACGACGAGCAGAACGCGGCCAAGGTCGGCGACATCGTTCGCATCGTCGAGACGCGTCCTCTTTCGGCCACCAAGTCCTGGCGTGTCGTGGAGATCGTGGAGGTTGCCAAGTGAGGACGGAGGCGACCAGATGATTCAGCAGGAGTCGCGCCTTCGCGTGGCCGACAATACCGGTGCGCGCGAGATTCTCTGCATTCGCGTGATGGGCGGCCATCACCGTCGCTATGCCCGCGTGGGCGACATCATCGTCGCTACCGTCAAGTCGGCAACGCCGCAGGGTCAGGTCAAGAAAGGCGATGTCGTCAGGGCCGTCGTCGTGCGCACGAAGAAGCCTTACGCCCGCGAGGACGGCACTCAGATCGCCTTTGACGAGAACGCGGCCGTGATCATCGACAACCAGCGCAATCCGCGCGGAACGCGCATCTTCGGGCCGGTCGCCCGCGAGCTGCGCGAGAGGAACTTCATGAAGATCGTCTCCCTGGCACCAGAGGTGTTGTGATGGCTGTCAAGCAGAAAATCAAGAAGGGCGATCTGGTCGAGATCTTGAGCGGCAAGGACAAGGGCAAGCAGGGCCGCGTCATCGAGGCGCGCCCGCGCGAAGGTCGCGTCGTCGTCGAGAACCTGAACCAGATCAAGCGCCACACGCGACCGCGGGCGATGAAGAACGCCAGCCGCATGGGCGCCCCGCAAGTCGTTCCCGGCGGCATCATCGAGAAGCCGGCTCCGATCGACGTCTCGAACGTGATGATTGTCTGCCCCGTCTGCAACAAGACGACGCGAGTCGGCGTCAAGGTCGTCGAGCGCCACGGCGAGATGCACAAGGTGCGCATCTGCCGGCGTGAAGAGTGCGGTCAGGAGATCGACAAGTGAGCCCCAAAGTGAGCCCCAAGAAGACGACCAAGAGCAAGAGCAGCGAGTCCGTCGTGCCCCGGCTCAAGGAGCGCTACGAGAGCGAGCTCCGCCCGCAGCTCAAGGAAGAGCTGGGTCTGAGCTCGATCATGCAGGTGCCCCGACTGGCGAAGATCACGCTGAACATGGGCGTGGGCGAAGCCAAGACCGAGCCCAAGGTGCTCGATTCGGCGATGGACGAGCTGACCATCATCGCCGGCCAGCGCCCGCAGATGAGGCGCGCGCGCAAGTCGATCGCGGCCTTCAAGCTGCGCGAAGGCATGCCCGTCGGCGCCAGGGTGACCCTGCGCGGAGCACGCATGTACGAATTTCTCGATCGGCTCGTCTCGGTTGCGCTACCGCGCATTCGCGATTTCCGCGGGCTCGACCCGGGCTCGTTCGACGGGCGCGGCAACTACTCGCTCGGCGTGCGCGAGCAGATCATCTTTCCCGAGATCAACTACGACGATGTCACCCAGGTTCGGGGGCTCGACGTCACGATCACCACCACGGCCGAAAGCGATGAAGCGTCGCTTGCGCTCCTGCGAGGGCTCGGCCTGCCATTCGCCACAGAAAGAAGGGAACGTGGCTAAGACGTCACTAGTAGTCAAGCAATCGAGGTCTCACCGCTTCAGCACGCGTCGGTATTCGCGCTGCCAGCGCTGTGGCCGCCCGCGCGCGGTTTTCCGCAAGTTCAAGCTCTGCCGCATCTGTTTGCGCGAGCTTGCTCACGAGGGTGTCATTCCTGGGATGACCAAGAGCTCCTGGTAGGAGGGTGCGACCGTGCAGACCGATCCAATAGCCGACATGCTGACCCGTATCCGCAACGCCAACAAGGCGCTGCAGGAAGAGGTGCGCATGCCGACCTCGCGCATAAAGGAGTCGATTGCGCGCATCCTCGTCGAGGAGGGCTACGTTCGCGATCTTCGAGTCGAGAAGGGCGAAAGCTTCGACTCGCTGGTCATCCAGCTCAAGTTCGGGCGCAACCGGGAGCGGGTCATCAGTGGCCTGCGCCGGGTCTCGCGTCCCGGCCGCCGCGTGTACGCCAAGGGCGATCGCCTGCCGCGCGTGCTCGGTGGCATGGGCACAGCTATCCTTTCCACCTCCAAGGGCCTCATCACGAGCCGCCGCGCTCAAGAGGAAGGCATCGGGGGCGAGGTCATCTGCTTTGTTTGGTGAGTACCGACAGCCCGGCGCGCCTTGCCGGCGAGTGAAGGACGTTTACTGACGTGAGTCGTATTGGCAGAAAACCGATTGAAGTACCAAGCGGAGTCACCGTCACGATCGCGCCTGGGCGCGTTGAGGTGGCGGGACCGCTGGGCACCCTCTCGCAGGTCGTTCCGCTGCGGATGAAGATCGAGCAAGAGAACGGTCAGGTCGTCGTGACCAGGCCGACCGACCGCGGCGACGATCGAGCTCTGCACGGCCTCACCCGCACGCTCGTCGCGAACATGGTGGAAGGCGTCGAGAAGGGCTTCTCCAAGCAGCTCGAGATCCAGGGAGTCGGCTACCGTGCGACGCTCAACGGGAAAGACCTCGAGCTCGCGGTCGGCTTCTCGCACATGGTGGTCATCAAGCCGCGCGACGGAATCGACTTCGAGGTGCCCGTCCCGACGCAGGTCATCGTCAAGGGCACCGACAAGCAGAAGGTGGGCCAGACGGCCGCCGAGATTCGCGCCGTGCGCCCGCCCGAGCCCTACAAGGGCAAGGGCATTCGCTACGTCGGCGAGCATGTGCGCCGGAAGGTTGGTAAGAGGGCATGAGCACTCTCACGACACGCGAGGCCCGGATGCGCCGCCATCGGCGCGTGCGCAGCAAGGTCGCCGGCACAGCCGAGCGCCCGCGGCTGGTCGTCTTCCGTTCCAATCGGGGTATCTCGGCTCAGCTGGTGGACGACGAGCGCGGGCTCACGCTCGCTGCGGCGGTCTGGACGAGCCTGCCCAAGAGCTTCAAGGGCAACAAGACCGCACAGGCAGCCGAGGTCGGCAAGCGCCTGGCGGCGAGCGCGAGCAAGGCCGGGATCGGCACCTGTGTCTTCGATCGCGCCGGTTACCTCTACCACGGCCGTGTCAAGGCGCTCGCAGACGCGGCGCGCGAAGGAGGGCTCGAGTTTTGAGAAACGTAGAATCATCCGATCCACGTGAGCTGAAAGAGCGCGTGATTGAGATCAACCGCGTCGCCAAGGTGGTAAAGGGCGGCCGACGGTTCTCCTTCACCGCGCTGGTTGCGATCGGCGACGAGATCGATCGCGTCGGAGTGGGCTACGGAAAGGCGCGCGAGGTTCCGCTGGCGATCACCAAGGCGGTCGAGGACGCCAAGAAGAACATCTTCACCGTGCCCAAGCACAACACCACGATCACCCACGGGACGATCGGCGTGTTCGATGCGGCTCGCGTGATGCTCAGGCCCGCCAGCGAAGGTACCGGCGTCATTGCCGGCGGCGGTGTGCGAGCGGTGCTCGAGCTCGCCGGCATCCACGACATCCTTGCCAAGAGCCTGGGCACGACCAATCCGATCAACATGGCCAAGGCGACGGTGAACGCTCTCAAGAGCTTGCGCCGGCCTGAAGACGTGGCGCGCATTCGTGGCAAGTCGATTGCCGACGTACTGCCGCCGCGAGCGCCCGCAAAGACGGAGGCGCCCGCCTGATGGCTCGTCTGCGCATCACTCAGATCAGGAGCATCATCACTCAGAGCCCCCGCCACCGCGGGACGATGCGCGCGCTCGGGCTCACACGCATCGGTCGCTCGGTCGAGCACGAAGAGAGCCCCGAGCTGACCGGCATGCTCCGGCAGGTCGAACATCTCGTCAAGGTCGAGGAAGCACGATGACCGACGAGCTCAACCTTTCGAACCTGTCACCGGCCCAGGCGCGCAAGTCGCGTAAGAGGGTCGGCCGTGGCCAGGGCTCCGGCAAGGGGCGCTACTCGGGCCGCGGGCTAAAGGGGCAGAAGTCGCGTGCCGGCTCGCACAAGATGCGGGCGGGCTTCGAAGGCGGTCAGATGCCGCTGGCCATGCGCCTGCCCAAGCTGCGCGGCTCGACGTCCAAGGACGCCATGCCCGTCGGCCCCTTCCGCACCGAGACTCAGCCGGTCAACGTTCGCGATCTCGAGCGTTTTGACGCCGGAAGCGAAGTGACCCCCGAGCTCTTGCTCGCGCACGGGCTCGTCTCGAACACCCGCGTCGACATCAAGGTGCTCGGCGACGGCGAGCTGACGAAGAAGTTGACCGTCACGGCGCATCGCTTCTCGGCCGGCGCCAGGGAGAAGATCGAGAAGGCGGGCGGCAAGGTCGTATGCCTGCGCGAGTCGGTCGTCAAGGCCGCGCCGAAGAAGCGCGCCAAGGCAAAGCCTGCGCCGAGCGAAGAGGAAGCTCCGGGCGAGGCCCCGGCCGCCGAGCCGGCCGCCAAGCCGGCCGCCGAGCCGGCGGCGGAGTAGCGAGGACGAATGCTCTCCTGGCTCTCCAATGCCTGGAAGGTTCGTGAGCTTCGCAAGCGCGTCCTCTTTACCGCGGTCATCCTTGCGCTCTACCGGCTCGGCTCCTGGATGCCGGCCCCCGGCGTCGACTCCAACCGGATCAAGGAGGCCTTCCAGGGTCAGGGCGGCACCGTCCTGAGCCTGCTCAACCTCTTCTCGGGCGGCGCGCTCTCCAAGTTCTCGCTCTTCGCGCTCGGGATCATGCCGTACATCACGGCCTCGATCATCATGCAGCTGATGACCGCGGCAGTCCCTCAGCTGGAGCGAATCCAGAAAGAGGGCGAGTCGGGCCAGGCAAAGATCACCCAGTACACGCGCTACTTCACCGTCGCCCTGTCTCTGATCCAGGCGATCGGCTGGACGTACCTGTTCCATCGCCAGGGCAACCTGCCCGGCAACGCCGGTCGTTTCATGCTGATCATCCTCACGCTCACGGCCGGCTCGGTGCTGCTGATGTGGATGGGCGAGCTGATCACAAAGCGCGGCGTCGGCAACGGCATCTCGCTGCTCGTGTTCGCCTCGATCATCGACGGCCTTTACGGAGGCCTTCAGGTCTGGATCAACGGCAACTCCAGCGAGCGGCTGTTCTTCCCGATCCTTGTACTCGCCGTCATCGTGGCCGTCGTCTTCGTTCAGGAGGGGCAGCGCAAGATCCCGATTCAGTATGCGAAGCGTGTGGTCGGCCGGCGCACGACGAGCGGTGGCTCGACGTATATGCCGCTGCGCGTGAACATGGCGGGCGTCATCCCGGTCATCTTCGCGGCCGCGATCATGTCCTTCCCGCCGACGATCGCCCTCTTCTTCCCGGGCACGCAGCACTTCATCAACACGCACTTCCAGGCGACCGGCACGCTCTACCTGAGCCTCGAGGCGGCGTTGATCATCGGCTTCACGTTCTTCTACACGGCCGTGCAGTTCAACCCGCTCGACCAGGCCGACAACCTGCGCAAGAACGGCGGCTACGTTCCCGGCATCCGGCCCGGCCCGCCCACGGCGCAGTATTTCGACCGCGTGCTGACGCGCCTGACCTTCCCTGGCTCGCTCTTCCTGGCGCTCGTGGCGGTCTTCCCGGTGCTCGTGATCAAGTACTTTGGCTTCTCCCAGGCCGCCCACCGGGCGCTCGGTGGAACCTCCATCCTGATCGTCGTCGGCGTCGCCCTGGACACCATGCGGCAGATGGAATCGCAGATGATGGCACGCTCCTACGAAGGGTTCTTGAAATGAGCGATCTGAATATCGTGATGCTGGGCGCTCCGGGCGCCGGCAAGGGAACGCAGGCGGTTCGTATTGCCGAGACGCACGGGATTCCACACATCTCGACCGGCGAGATGCTGCGCGGCGCGATCGCCGCCGGCTCCGAGCTGGGTCAGAAGGTGAAGGAGATCGTCGAGAGCGGAGCACTCGTCCCCGACGAGCTAGTCGTGGAGGTCATCCGCGAGCGGCTGGCTCAGCCCGACGCGCAAAACGGTTTCGTCCTCGACGGCTTTCCGCGCACGATCGGCCAGGCCGAGGCGCTGGACTCGCTTCTGAGCGAGCTCGCCCGCCCGCTGGAGATAGTGCTCGAGCTGGAGCTGGGCGAGGAGACCGCCGTGGAGCGCATGCTCGGGCGCGCCGCGGACCAGGGCCGGGCCGACGACACCCCAGAAGTGATCAAGAATCGGTTCGAGGTCTATCGCCGCCAGACCGAACCGCTCTCCAACTACTACCGCAGCACGGGAATCCTCGTCGCGATCGATTCCTCGCCCGGTATGGACGAGGTGTTTGCCGAGATCGAGCGCGTGCTCGCCGGCGTCCTGAAATGATCATCAGGAAGTCGCCGTCTGAGGTCGAGCGGATGGCGAAGTCCGGCGAACTGGTCGCCCGCACGTTGGCCGTCGTCGGGAAGGCGATCGCGCCGGGCGTAACCACCGCCGAGCTCGACGCCCTGGCCGAGGAGTTCATTCGCTCGCACGGTGCCGAGCCGACCTTCAAGGGCTACCGCGGCTACCCGGCCTCGATCTGCGCCTCGCCGAACTCGATGGTCGTGCATGGCATTCCCGGCGCATACTCGCTCGCCGAGGGGGACATTCTTTCGGTCGATGTCGGCGTGACGCTGAACGGCTTCGTCGGCGACGGCGCCTTCACATTTCCGGTCGGCGAGGCCGATCCGGCGGCGCTCGAGCTTCTCGAGACCTGCCGGGCGGCGCTCGCGGCGGGAGTGGAGCGCGCGCGAGCCGGTAACAGGCTCAGCGACATCTCCCACGCGGTGCAGCAAACCACCGAAAATGCGGGCTTTTCGGTCATACGCACGCTCGTCGGGCACGGTGTTGGCCGCGCCATGCACGAAGATCCGCAGATTCCCAACTACGGCGAGCCGGGGCGGGGCCCGGAGCTGAAGGTCGGCATGACGCTGGCGATCGAGCCGATGATCACGGCGGGCTCGCCGGACGTATTCGTGCACGAAGACGAGTGGTCGATCTCTAGTGCCGACGGTTCACTGGCTGCGCACTTCGAGCACTCGATTGCGATCACCGAAAGCGGACCCTTCATCCTCACGGCGGCTCCCGACGTCGATCTGGCCCGGATAGCCGGACTTTCGGCGGCCTGACGACGTCGAGGAGTGCGACGATGCGGCCGTAGCTGCTACGATTCGCTGCCGCGGCGCAGAGCGTCCAAGTGCGCGCGCGTACCGCAGGCATCACCGCGCTCAGCTGAGCGCGGTTTCCGTGAGAAGGATGGCGAAGAGCGAAGAGAAAATCGAGGTCGAGGGCGAGGTCGTCGAAGCGCTTCCGAGCACGATGTTTCGGGTGCAGGTAGATGGCGGACACAGCGTGCTTGCGACCATCTCAGGAAAGATGCGCAAGCACTACATTCGAATCCTCCCCGGCGACAAGGTAAAGGTCGAGCTCTCGCCTTACGACCTGACACGCGGCCGGATCACCTACAGGCACAGGTAAAAAAAAATGAAAGTACGTCCCTCCGTAAAACCGATCTGCGAGCGTTGCCGCGTCATCAAGCGTCACGGTGTCGTAATGGTGATTTGCTCGAATCCGCGTCACAAGCAGCGGCAAGGGTAAGGGGAATCAGTCGATGGCACGTATCGCCGGCGTCAATCTGCCGAATCAGAAGCGACTCGAAGTCGGGCTGACCTACATCTTCGGTGTGGGGCGTTCGACGTCGCTCAAGATCTGCACCGATCTCGGGCTCTCGCCCGACACCAAGGTGCGCGACCTCACCGACGAGGAAGTAACCAAGCTTCGCAACTACATCGACCAGAATCTCGAGGTCGAGGGCGATCTTCGTCGCGAACGTCAGCAATCGATCAAGCGACTGATCGAGATCGCCTGCTATCGCGGGATCCGCCACCGCCGCGGCTTGCCGGTGAACGGTCAGAGGACGAAGACGAACGCACGCACTCGCAAGGGACCGAAAAAGCTGATCGGCAAAGGCAAGAAGGGGAAATAGTTGGCACCTCCGAGAAAACCGACGCGCGGCCGGACTCGCCGCCGCGTCAAGAAGAACATCGCAATCGGCCAGGCGCACATCAAGACGTCGTTCAACAACACGATCGTCGCGCTGACCGATCGCGAAGGCGCTGTCATCGTCTGGGAATCGGCCGGCTCGGCGGGCTTCAAGGGCTCGCGCAAGTCGACGCCGTTCGCGGCGCAGGTGACGGCCGACTCTGCCGCGCGTAAGGGCATGGAGCACGGCTTGCAGAAGGTCGAGGTCTTCGTCAAGGGCCCCGGATCGGGTCGTGAGACGGCCATTCGCTCGCTTCAGGCCGCCGGGCTGGAGATTCTCTCGGTGAAAGACGTAACGCCGCAGGCTCACAACGGCGTCCGCCAGAAGAAACGGCGCAGGGTGTAACGCGATGGCACGGAATCTGGGACCAAAGTGCAAGCAGTGCCGCCGCGAGGGCCTCAAGCTCTTCCTCAAGGGCGAGCGCTGCCTGACCGAGAAGTGTGCGGTCGAGCGACGCAGCTACCCACCGGGCGAGCACGGGCGCGGTCGCATCAAGCAGAGCGAGTATCTGCTCCAGCTGCGCGAGAAGCAGAAGGCACGCCGCTACTACGGACTGCTCGAGAAGCAGTTCCGCGGCTACTACCAGAAGGCGGCGCGCGGTTCGGGCATCACCGGCGAGACCCTGCTGCGCCTGCTCGAGACCAGGCTGGACAACGTGGTCACGCGCCTCGGCTTCGCCTCGTCGCGCTCGCAGGCCCGCCAACTCGTCCGCCACGGTCACTTCCAGGTGAACGGGCGACGCGTCAACATCCCCAGCTACCAGCTCAAGCCCGAGGACGTGATCATGGTGAAGCCGGGCTCCGACGCGGAGCCGCTGATCCGAGACGCCACCGATCTCACCGCCTCGGTGCCGGGCTGGATGCAGGCCGACCACGAAGGTCTGACGGGAACGATTTTGCGCTTGCCTGAGCGCGAGGAGATCGACACCCAGGTGCAGGAATCATTAATCGTCGAGCTCTATTCGAAGTAACCGACCGGGACACGTTTTAGGGAGAGGGAAAGGAACGGCAACTTGGCTACTCGCACGAGCCTCATGGAATTCCAGGTTCCCAAGATCGTCCACGAGGAAGTGGACGAGCGCCGCGGCATCTTCGTGATCGAGCCACTCGATCGCGGCTTCGGCTACACATTCGGGAACTCACTTCGGCGCGTGCTGCTCTCCTCGTTAGAGGGCGCCGCCGTCACCTCGGTGAAGATCGAGGGAGTCGCACACGAGTTCACAACCATCCCGGGAGTACGCGAGGACGTGACAGACATCGTCCTCAACCTGAAGAACCTGATCTGTCGCCTCTACGGCGACTCGCCCGAGATCGAGGTTCGGCTCTCGAAGAAGGGGCCTGGCCCGGTTACGGCCGGCGATCTCGAGGCCCCGGCCGATCTCGAGCTGCTCAATCCCGAGCTGGAGCTTGCTCATCTATCCGATCGCGGCAAGCTCGAGCTGACGCTGACGATCGGGCGCGGCCGCGGCTACGTACCGGCCGAGCTCAATCGCGGGCCCGAGCACACGATCGGAGTCATTCCGGTCGACTCGATCTTCTCGCCGGTTCGTCGCGTCGCCTATGACGTCGAAGCCGCTCGCGTCGGTCAGCGCACCGACTACGACAAGCTTCGTCTGGACATCACCACCGACGGCTCGATCGACCCGCGTGAAGCGGTTGCGCAGGGGGCGGAGATCCTGATTCGCCAGCTCGCCATCTTCACCGACGTGGAGAAGATCGAGGGACTGACGCAGGTCGCGGCCGCGGAGGC
This sequence comes from Gaiellaceae bacterium, assembly GCA_049591255.1. Taxonomy (GTDB): domain Bacteria; phylum Actinomycetota; class Thermoleophilia; order Gaiellales; family Gaiellaceae; genus Fen-549. The sequence continues at coordinate 31,669 of JBAWEP010000071.1, read as the reverse complement.
GACGCCGGAGGCAACGGTTACTCACGGGATGGAGAACTTCCCAATCGAGGAGCTCGAGCTGGGCGTTCGTTCGTACAACTGCCTCAAGCGCGTCGGCATCGAGACCATCGGCGATCTCGTCTCCAAGACCGAGGTCGAGCTGGGCGCGATCCCGAACTTCGGCAAGAAGTCGATCGAAGAGGTCAAGGAGACGCTCGCGGCTCATGGCCTGAACCTGCGCGGCGAGGACTAGAGGTTCCGGGACGATGCGACATCAGAACAAAGGCAAGAAGCTCGGACGCGACTCTGCGCATAGGCACGCGCTCTACGCGAACCTGGCCTGCGCGCTGATCGAGCACGGGCGGATCAAGACGACCGAGGCCAAGGCCAAGGCCGTCAAGCCGTTTGCCGAGCAGATGATCACGCTCGGTCGGCAGGGCGATCTGGCCGCTCGCAGGCTGGCCATCTCCAAGCTGCGCTCGGTCGACGTCGTGCACATCCTCTTCAGCGAGGTTGCGCCGCGTTTCGCCGATCGTCCGGGTGGCTACTCGCGCATAGTCAAGATCGGGCCCAGGCAGGGCGACGCTGCCAACATGGTCTATCTCGAGCTCGTCGACTACGTTCCCGGCTCGAACCTCTAGCGAGCGCCACATTTCGCGAGCAGGGAGCGCTATCGAGCGCGATCGCGGTGTGGATCGACACGAAGTCAGCACACTCGGGTGCGTTTCTTGCCCGCTCAAATCGCTACTTTTCAGCCACCCCGCGGGCGGGTGGCTCGGTGGCGGGCGAAGTGAGAAGTGCCGCGAAACGAAGCACTCCACAGCCGCGCTCGGCGGCGCGAGGCGTCGGCTTTCGAGCCGCGTCCCCGGTCGCGCCCGTAGCCGCCGGCTACTAACTCGGGCGCTACGTCCCAGCCTTGCATTCACCGATCGCACCCAGTCGGCGGGTCTTCATTCCGCTCCGCGCTCTGGTGGCGGGTCGAGTAGAGAATGCCCCGGTACGCAGCAAAGACGTCTCAGCCACGAACGTCGCCTCGCGGCGGACTAGGCTGTTCGCATGTTGCTGCTGACCGCGATCGCCCTCGCACTGTTCGTTCTGCCGGCGCCCTGGAATGGGCTCGTGCTGGTCTTCGGGCTTGTCGGTGAGGCCGGTGAGGTGGTCTTCGGAATCTGGTATTCGCGCCGGCGTAGGTCCGCGACGAGCGCCGGGCAGATGATCGGCAGCACGGTCAGGGTGATCGAGCCCTGCCGTCCACGCGGCCGCGTCAGCTTCAAGGGCGAGCGTTGGGATGCCGTCTGCGCCGACGGTGCGGACATCGGCGAGCGCGTGCGGATAACGGCGATCGACGGGTCGACCCTGATCGTCGAGCGAGACGCCGCCTCATGAGCGCGCAGCCCGAGAAGCCGCAGGTCAGACGCTACCGCGAGGACGATCTCGACGAGGTTTGCGAGCTGGTGCGCGAGACGATCGAGACCAGCTATGCCTCGGTCTACTCGTCGCGCGTGATCGAGTTCTTCCACCAGTACCACGAGCGTGCCGTAGTAATCGCCGACGCGGCCTCCGGGCACACGGTCGTCGTGCACTCGGATGGGAAGCTGATCGCCACCGGAACTCGAATCGGCACGAACGTCAGGCGAGTCTTCGTCCATCCAACCTGGCAGCGCCGCGGGATCGGGCAGACGATCATGGCGGAGCTCCAAGCCGGCGCGCTCGCGGCGGGAGTCGAACGGCTCGACCTGAGCGCCTCGCTGCCGGCGAAGGACTTCTACCTGCGCCTCGGCTACGAGATCGTCACGGAGGAGGACTACGAGGTCGCCCCCGGCCAGCACCTCGAGTACTACGAGATGGCGAAAGACCTTCCCCGCTAAAGAAAGGAACCGCGCCTGCCCTCTCTCTGGCACATGGATAGGCAGACGCGGGCGATCGAGGATGTCTACAGCCGTCGCTACCAGAGCTTTCGCGGCGCGCTGGCTGGCATCGTGGGCAGTTACGAGCTCGCTCACGACGTGGTGCAGGAGAGCTTCGCCCGGGCGCTGAAGAGCCGGGCCGATTTTCGGGGAGACGGGCCGCTCGAGGCCTGGATCTGGAAGATCGCCCTGCGGGTTGCATTCGAGATGCGCAGGAGCGCGAACGAGGTCGAGCTGGCCGATGCGTTCGAGCCCGAGCTCCCCCAGCCCGAGCGAGACGAAGAGCTGGCGGCGGTGCTCAAGGAGTTGTCTCCGCGCCGGCGGCTGGTGGTCTTTCTCCGCTACATCGCCGATCTCGATTACCGCGAGATCGCTCGTGTCTGCGAGATAAGCGAGGGAACGGTGGCCGCGACGCTGGCGCAGGCGAAGGCCGCACTGGCCGCGTCGCTCAGCTGCTCGGAACCGGAACCGTGCGAGGCGCGGGAGGCGACGGAGTGATGAAGAGGCAGAAGTCAGACAACCTGGACCGGCAGCTCTCCTATCGGCTCAAGAAGGCGCTCGACGACGACGGGTGCGCCGACTGGCTCGAGGTGCGCGAGCGAGCGGGAATGAGCCGGACGCTGTGGCACTGGTCGCAGCGCCGAGTGCTTCTCGTCGCGGGCGTGCTTGTTCTGGCTGTTGGGGCGGCCGGTGCAAGCACTGGGATCATCCCCTGGCTCGGTGAGGCGGCGAAGCCGATTCCTCCGACGATTTACCCGATCTGCAAGGCGAGTGACGTCCAGGCGAAGCTCATTCTCCACCAGGGCAGCGGATCTCGTGAGCTGTCGGGATCGATCGCGCTGATCAACACCGGCGACAAGCTCTGTGCCCTCGAGGGACAACCAAAGGTCTCGCTCACCGGCGCCGATAGCGCGCAATTACGGATCGAGATGTTCAGCCCGGTCGCCAAGCTGACAGAAGCCGACAAGACTCTGTTCGGCTCAGGCGGCGCTGACCAGACTTTGCTTGGGCGCGACTCTGAGCCGCCAAACAACTCGGCTGTATCGTTCGGTTGGCAGAACTGGTGCGGCCCGGATTCCGCCGGGCTCGCCCTCGATTTCGAGATACCGAACGGTAGTAAGTTCACTCTTCCGGTCACCAAGCTGCCCGCGTGTGTCGATCCGGCGCAACCGTCGCGGCTTGTGTTCGGAACGGCGCACGGAGCGCCGCCTCCGGTGGGGCCAAACTTCCCCCTGCGCCCGAAGATCCTCCCCGAAAACGATGGAGAGCCTCTCGTCTACGAGCAGGGCAAGGCGTTCCACTACCGGATCGCGCTCACCAACACGAGCTCGAGCCCCTACCGCTTCGGCGACAACTGCCCTGCATATCTCGAGGAAGCGAGCATGGCGCCCTTCGATCCGGCCCTTCCGCTTGGTGGCGGGTTCGTCTACGGCCACTACGTCCTCAACTGCCACTCCGTCGATCAGGTGGATCCCGGAGAGACGGTGACCTTCGCCATGGAGCTTCCCGCGTCGATGAGGGCTGTTGACGCGAAGGGCGGGCTCGGATGGCAACTGGACGCGGCTTTCCCCGAAGCACACCCGCCGATGGCGGTGGCCCCAATCACGATCGTTGGCAAAGCGCCGGGCTACATGCCTGCCGACGAATACAGCCTCTTTGCAACGGGTGCTCGGGAGGCTGTGTTTCCTCCTCTTTTCGAGAAGGAAGAGGTTCCACGGGTCAAATATCGAAGCGGACCGGTCGTCCCGGGCTCGAGGAGAATCGTGTTGAAGAAGGGCGAGCCGGGTGGACCCCTTTATGCATGGGAGACCGAATCAGGCGACTTCTGCGACGCGACTGGCTGCGCAGAGAAAGAGCAATGGTCGAAGCCGATCTTCCTGTTTGAGGAAGGCTACGACAGCCGTGGGAAAAGCGAGATTGGTGGGTTTGCCCAGGACCGGGTGAGGCGCGTCGACATGGTCGTAAACGGCGAACCTGCTCCGGTAGAAGTTAAGAACAACGCGTTCTACGCGGAGTTCGCCGGCGGCCAGAGCGTCACCGCGGTCATCGCGACGCTGAACGACGGCTCGAAGGTGCGAGTGAAACTCCATTCGAATCTGGGCGGGATGGTTCCTGTTGGGTGAGCTTCGTTCTCAGGTCCGTCACTGACACGCGCGTCTTTCCCGAATAGGATCGACACCGGGGAGGGAGGAGTGGCGGCCTCCCGGCCCGGCGATCGCCGAGGACGTGTGTAAGTCCCGTGTGGTCGGGAACAACTCCCACCGTGCACGACTACGTGATAGTTGGTGGCGGCCGCGCGGGCGCCGCGGCGGTGGAAGGCATCCGCGAGCTCGACGAGTCGGGCTCGATCCTGATGATCTCCGCCGAGTCTCACCTCCCATATGACCGCCCGCCTCTGAGCAAGCAGCTCTGGACGGGCAAGAACGAGATCTCCGACATCTTCGTCCACGATCGCGCCTACTTCGAGCGCGCGGGCGTCGATCTGGTGAGCGGCGAGCGCGTGATCGAGATCAGCCCGGACGAGAAGATGATCCTCACCCACGAGGGTCGGAGCGAGCGCTATGGGAAGCTGCTCCTCGCCACCGGCGGTACACCGCGCCGCCTGCGCATCCCGGGCGCCGAGAGCGAAGGCGTCATCTACTACCGCACGCTCGACGATTACGTCGAGCTGAGTCGCGCCCCGGAGGGCAAATCGTTTCTCGTCGTCGGCGGCGGCTTCATCGGCTCGGAGATCGCGGCGGCGCTGAGCATGCACGAGGCGCACGTGACGATGATCTTCCCCGGCAAGCTGATGCTGGAGCGCGTCTTCCCGGAGGCGCTCGCCCGCTCGATTCAGGAACAGTACGAGCAGCGCGGGATTCGCATCTTGAACGAGGACATCCCGATCTCGTTCGCGCCGCGGGGCGGCTGGCTGGCGATCGAGACGCGCGAGGGCGAGCATCTGGCCTGCGACGCGATCGTGGTTGGAGCCGGGATCGCTCCCGAGGTCGCGCTCGCCACCTCGGCCGGGCTCGACGTGGACAACGGCATCACGGTGAGCGAGCTGCTCGAGAGCTCGGTTCCCGGCATCTTCGCCGCGGGCGACAACGCCAACTTCCCCTACGCGGCGCTCGGCAAGAGGATGCGTGTCGAGCACTGGGACAACGCTATTTCGCAGGGCAAGGCGGCGGGACGCAACATGGCCGGAGCGGCGGAGCCGTTCGAGTACATGCCCTACTTCTTCTCCGATCTGTTCGATTTCGGCTACGAGGCGGTCGGAGAAGTCTCCTCCTCGCTCGAGACCTACTCCGACTGGCAGACCGAGAACGAGACCGGCGTTGTCTACTACCTGGAAGACGAGCGGGTTCGCGGCGTGATGCTCTGCAACGTCTGGGGAAAGCTGGACGAGGCGCGGGCGCTGATCCGGGCCGGCGCGCACGTGAGCGAGCGCGACCTGCACGGCGCCGTCCACGCCTAGGACGCAAAGAGAGGCGGGAGATATGAACAAACAGGCACAGGTCGAGTTGCTCTCGGATCGGGAGATCGACGAGCTGATGCCCTCCGTTCCCGACTGGACGCGCGGCGATGACGTCATATCGCGCGAGTTCAGGTTCGAGAACATCCGCGAGTCGATGGCATTCGCGGAGAAGGTCGTCGACCTCGCAGAGGAGCAGGCTCATCACCCCGACATCTACATCTCGATCAACTACGTGACCCTCGTTCTCTCCACGCACAAGGTCGGTGGATTGACGCAAAAAGACTTTCAGCTTGCGCAGGCCATAGATCGTCTGATCTGATTCCTGCAGCATGGAAGTCGCTGCGAAGAGGCTGCAAGGCAAAGGCGCGCTCGTCACGGGCGCGGCCAGACGCATCGGTCGCGCGATATCGCTGGCGCTCGCGCGGGAGGGCGCGAACGTCGCCGTCCACTATCAGAGCTCCCGCGGCGAAATCGAGGCGCTGGTGGCGGAGATCGAAGGCCTTGGCGTGCGGGCCGTCTCGCTCCGCGCCGATCTCTCCGACCCGGATGAGCTGGCAGGGCTGGTCGGCCGCGCCGGTGAGGCACTCGGGACGATCGAGATCCTGGTCAACAACGCCTCCATCTTCCCCTCCGACACGCTCGCGACGGTCGATCTGGCGAGCCTGGAGCGAAATCTCGAGATCAACGCCTGGGCGCCGCTCGTGCTCACGCGCGCATTCGCCGCCCAGAGCGAGCGCGGCCATGTGATCAACCTGATCGACTCGCGCGTCTCGGGCTTCGATCACACGCATACCGCCTACATCTTCAGCAAGCACGTCCTGAGTGCCATCACGCGAATGGCCGCGCTCGAGCTGGCGCCCGGGATCGCGGTCAACGGCATCGCGCCCGGGCTGATCCTGCCGCCGGCCGGTAAAGACGAGGGATACGTCGACCGCCTGGCGCAGACCGTCCCGCTCAAGCGCCGCGGCTCCCCCGAGGACATCGCCGCCGCCGCCGTCTTCCTCGCCACGAGCGAGTTCATCACCGGCCAGACGATCTATGTGGACGGCGGGCGCAATCTAAAGGAGCTAGCGGAATGAAGACCCGTCGACTGAGTGTGATCGGTGGATGCGAGGCTAGGACGCAGCGTCGCGTTCGTAGCCGGCGGCTACGGGCGCGACCGAGGACAACGTCCTCGCGCCGCCGAGCGCGGCCGGGCGGCGGAGTTCTTGGTTGCGCTAGCTCCTTTTCCAAGGGAGTATTCAGGTGATGGACCGGATCGTCGTTAGCGACCTCGTCTGCCGCTGCGTGATCGGCGTCGAGGAGTGGGAGCGGCGCGAGCCGCAGGATGTGCTCGTCTCGCTCACCCTCTCGGCCGACCTGACGCCGGCCGGAAAGAGCGACCAGATCGAGGATGCGCTCGACTACCGCGCGCTGAAGAAGAGAGTGCTGATCGAGGCCGAGGCCTCGCACTTCCACCTGATCGAGGCGCTGGCCGAGCGAGTGGCCGAGATCTGCCTGGAGGACGAGCGGGTGGAAGAGGTGCAGGTGCGGGTCGAGAAGCCGGGCGCGCTTCGCTTTGCGCGCACCGTGGCGGTCGAGATCAGCCGGCACAAGTGAGCGTGCGATCCTTTATCGCTGCCGGCTCCAATATCGACGCCGAACGCAATGTGTCGAGCGCGCTGGAGCTGCTCGGCCGGCGCGTGCGAATCGTCGCCGTCTCCCGTTTTTACCGGACACCTGCGCTGGGCGCGCCGGGCAGCCCGGACTTCCTGAACGGCGTCGTCGAGATCGAGAGCGAGCTGGAGCCGCGCGAGCTGAAGCGGCTCGTTCTGCTCGAGGTGGAAGACGAGCTCGGCCGCGAGCGCGGCGCCGAGAGAAACGCCCCGCGCACGATCGACCTCGACCTCGTCCTTCACGGCGAGCTCGTTTGCAGCGAGGACGGGCTGGAGCTGCCGGCCGCCGAGATCCTCGAGCGCGCCTTCGTCGCCCTGCCTCTGCTCGAGCTCGAGCCCAAGCTGGTGCTGCCGGGAACGGATCGTCCGCTCAGCGAGCTTGCCGCCGGGCTATCGTCCAGCGAGATGGTGCCGGCGGAATCGTTCAACGCCCGCCTGCGGCGGGTAGAGGGCTCGGGGAAGGAAAGCGGATGAACAAGGAGAGAGTGCAAGAGCTGATCCGCGAGCTTCTGATCGAGCTCGGCGAAGATCCCGACCGAGAGGGCCTGGAGCGGACGCCGGCGCGCGTCGCCGCCGCCTACGAGTTCCTCACCTCCGGCTACCACGCCGATACGAAGGAGCTAATCAACGAGGCCGTCTTCGCGCACGAGGCCGACCAGATGATCATCGCCCGAGACCTCGACTTCTACAGCATCTGCGAGCACCACATGCTGCCCTTCTTCGGGCGCTGTCACGTGGGCTACATCCCGAGCGGCAAGGTGATCGGCGTCTCCAAGATCGCCCGCCTGGTGGACATGTACGCTCGCCGCCTGCAGATTCAGGAGCGCTTGACCGAGCAGATCGCCCACGCCATCGACGAGGCGATCGCGCCCCGCGGCGTCGGCGTCACCATCCACGCCCGCCACCTCTGCATGGCCATGCGCGGCGTTGAGAAGACCGACTCGATGATGGTCACCTCCTCGGTGCTCGGCTCGTTCCGCGCCTCCGAGGCGACCAGGGCGGAGTTCATGGCGCTGATCCGGCAGTCGCAGTAGTGGCCGGGCCGGGACGCTGCCTGACACACTTTCCCGCCTGACGACACTTGAGGTGTAGGTGAAGGCGTTCGAGACACTGACCGACGAGGAGCTGCTCCGGCGGGCTCGGCGAGATCCCGAGGCGTTCTGCGTTTTCTACGATCGCCAAGCACTCCGCTTGCTTGGATGGTTACGGCAGGAAACGCTGAATCCGGCGATCGCCGCGGATCTGACGGCCGAGACGTTCGCGCAGGCGCTTCGTTCGTTGCGTCGGTTCCGCGGCGAGAAAGAAGGCTCGGCTCGAGCATGGTTGTACCGGATCGCGCACCGCTTGCTCGCGCGGCAGCGGGAGAAAGGACGCCGCGAGGCGAGAGCAAGGCAGCGGCTCGGAATGCCGATTCGCGACGAGGATCCATTCGAGTCGATCGACAACCGAGTCAGCATCGAGCCGCTTCAAGGGCAGCTGCGCGACGGGATCGACTCCCTTCCGCCTGAACAACGCCAGGCCGTCGATCTGCGCGTGATCGACGGCCTCTCCTACGAGGAGATTGCCGCCAAGCTCGAATGCACCTCCGGAGCCGCACGAACGCGAGTCTCTCGCGCGCTCCGAAGTCTTCGAAACCAGTTTCGGGAGGAGGAAGGGGTCTCATGACGATCGACACCGCGACCAAAGCATTCCTGCGCCAGTTGCGTTACGACCTCTATGAGGCGGCTCGTAAGCATCGAGCCCGGCAGAGAAGGCGGATGATCGTGGCCGGGATCATCCTCGGGGCGGCGCTACTTGCCGGCGGCGCCTTCGCGGCCGCCAAGGCAGTCTGGCCGGGAGCGGACATGACCAGAGCCGACATCGACCGCCAGGGGACGACGGTCGTCAACGATCGCTGGCTGGAGTGCAGTGGTCCTCGTAACCACTGCGTGACGAAGACCGGGACTCATAAACAGGTGACGATCCTGCCGTCGATGGGTGTCAGCTTTGTGCTTCCCGATGGCTCCGACGTCAACATCGTGCCTGCCGACGGGAGCGTCCTCGCCTTCGTAAAGTACGGGTCGCTCAACCTACTCATCGAGAACGGCGACGAGCTTCCTCTCGACCTGACGAAACCGATCGACCCAAGAATCCGTTCGAATCATCGGATCGTGGGGTGTACGTGGACGGTTGATCTATCCGGTGGAGGGAAGCGAAAGATCGTCTGGAAGAACGTCGATGCGAGCGTTGTCGTGAACGACACGTACGGCGGTAGAACAACGAGCAAGCCGTTACACGCCGGTGAAGTCGTCCCGCTGATTCCCGACTCTGTCGGTTCGCAAGTACGTTCTCTCGAGAAGGCAGTCACGGTCGATCTTCCTCCGGGGAACCGCGTGATCATCTTCCCGACCTTCAACGAAACCTACTTCGACGGCGTTTCGCTACCGCGAGACTATGCCTCGCTCGCACCCGGCGACGCAGCGAGATATGGGCTCAAGCCCATTGGTAAGTACAAAGGTGAGCTCCCCGTCAGAGCCGATGGTGGAAGTTGGACGGCGAGGCTTCCGGGCGGCACCGAGCGAACGATCAGTTGGAAGGCGGGCCAACCGGAGGTGACGATCAGCGACGTCTCGCCGAGTGGCGGTGTGGAGGAGACCATAGTTCCGATCGGCCACGAGATTCCGCTGATTCCATTCCGCTGATCGTCACCGAATCAGCCGCCCACCTGCCGCGACTTCTGAACGCTCGCTACTCGGCGATCGACGACTAGGCGATTTCCGGTCACTGTCGTAGGCTGAGTTTGAGCACCTGCCCCGAGCGGACAATCAGATAGCAGTCGCGGAGACCCTTCTTCGCCGACCGACGCAGCCGGCGCGAAGTCGCGGGGAAGCGGAGCCACAGGAGGAGAGATCGATGACGGAAGTGACCAAAGAGCAGCTCGTAGAGTTACTGAACAAGGATCTCGGGCTGGAGTACACGGCCTGCGTGCAGTACACGCAGCACCAGGCGGTGCTGAGCGGCGCGATGTACCAGTCGATTCAGAAGGAACTGATCATTCACGCTCAGGAGGAGCTGGCCCACGCGGTGATTCTGGCCGACCAGATCGATTACCTGGGCGGGGTCCCGACGGTGGAGATGCCGGTTCCGGCGATATCGCCGGAGAACGTGACGATGCTCGAGCAGGATCTGGCGGGCGAGAACGACGCAATTGCGAGGTACAGTGCCCGCGTCAGACAGGCGGAAGAGCTGGATCTGTATCACCTGGCTCAGCAGCTGCGAGGCATCCTCGCGATCGAGCAGGAGCACGCGATGGATCTCGAGCAGGCGCTCGGTAAGTAGCTCCAATTCGGGTTGCTGCAGCGTCGGGGAAGCTCGACGGTTTTGGCGTGCTTTCGTTACGTGTGCGACTCGAGCCGTTACTGACGCGCGCGCGTTTTCCCGTTAGGCTCAGCAGCGGGGAGGGAGGAGTGGCGGCCTCCCGGCCGGCGAGCGAGACGAAAGGAAACCGCGAAAGTGCAAACGCTCGAAGCGATAAGCAAGCGCTGCAGCCTGAAGCTGCACATGTCCAAGCGCCCGATCGAGCCCGAGAAGCTCGAGCAGGTGCTGGAGGCGGCGCGGCTCGGGCCCTCGGCGCGCAACCTCCAGCCCTGGCGCTTCGTCGTTGTACAGGGCGACGAGCAGGTAGACGAGCTGGCGACGGCCTTCAACGAGACGAATCAGGAGGTCAAGGACGCGCCGGTGATCATCGCGGTCTGCGCCCGCGAGCAGGACGACGTGACGCGCGAGGGCAGGCCCTTCTATCTCTTCGACTGTGGCCTGGCGGTCGAGAACATGCTGCTGGCCGCCACCGACCTCGGTCTCTGCACTCACCCGATTCTCTCCTTCGACGAGAGCGAGGTGAAGAGGATCCTCGCGATCCCCGACGAGTACCGGGTTGTGATCACGACGCCGCTGGCCTATCCGGCCGAGCCCAGTTACGACGAGGCTGCCGCGGACAAGCTGGGGGCGCGGACGAGGAAGTGCCTTGACGAGCTCGTGAGCTGGGGGAAGTGGGGTAAGCGAGGGGCGGTCTGAGCTCCGGGTAGGCTGTTCGCCTGACCACGATAATCCCCGCGTGCCATCGAAATGGAGCTCGCCATGCCGAAGTCAATCGAGCCGGAGCAAGAGGCGCCCGCGATCGAGCGGGAGGCCACGATCGCCGCGGCGCTCGAGATCATGATCGCGCAGACGTACTGTGCGATCGTCACCATCGACTCAAGCGGACGGCCCCGGGTGCGAACCATGAACCCGTTTCCGCCCGAAAGCGACCTTACGGTCTGGATGGCCACCAACAGCCGCAGCCGCAAGGTGCAGGAGATCCGGGCCAACCCGCAGGTTTGTCTCTACTACGCCGATCACGGCGCGGCGACCGGGTCGGTCGCGATTGCCGGTAAGGCCGTCCTGGTGGACGAGGCGAGCGAGAAGCAGAGGCGCAAGCGCGATTACTGGAGCGAGTCGTTCCCCGACTGGAAGTACCTGCTCCTGATCAAGGTCGTTCCCGAGCGCTTGGAGGTCTTGAACTACGAGCGCGGCCTGACGAACGAGGGGGACGTCTGGCGAACGCCTTCGATTGAGCTCGAGAGCGGCGAGGGCTCGTGATCGACCACACCGGCATCAACGTCAGCGACTTCGAGCTGAGCAAGGCCTTCTATCTGAGGGCGCTCGCGCCGCTTGGCTACGCCATCTGCCTGGAGCTCGAGAGCGCCGCCGGCTTCGGCGCGCAGCCGGGCGCACGAGACGACCCGGGCGGCGACTTCTGGATCTCGGCCGGCGAGCCGCAGACGCCGCGTACCCACCTCGCCTTCCGCGCCGCGAGCGAGCAGCAGGTGAGAGAGTTCTACAGCGCCGCGCTCGATGCCGGCGGCCAGGACAACGGGCAGCCGGGGGAGCGCCCGCACTATCACGCGGGCTACTACGCGGCCTTCGTCCACGACCCCGACGGCTACAACATCGAGGCGGTCTATCACGGCGCCGCCAAAGAGGAATCCGGGCAGTGAAGACGGTTCTGTACGTGACCCTGAGCGCCAACGGCCTGGTCACTCAGGCGGACGGGACGCATCCCATTCCGCCCGAGATCCTGCGAGATTTCGCGCAGCACGTTCAGCGGGCGGGCAACGTAGTCGTCGGCCGGCGCACCTTCGAGCTGATGGCCGCCCAGGGGGCGTCTGGCGCGATGGCGGGAATCGCGACGGTTGTGGTTACCGGCTCCGGCCTGAAGGTCGACGGCATCGAGGTCGCCGCGTCGCCGCAGGAGGCGCTGGAGCTGCTCGAGCGCAGGGGATGCGAGACGGCACTCGTCGGTGGCGGCGCCGCACTGGACGCCTCGTTCCTCGCACTCGGTCTGGTCGACGAGATCTGCCTCAACATCGAGCCGGTTCTCATGAGCAAGGGTCTCGCGCTCGAATCGGGCGCCGACCGTGCAATCAGCTTGCGTCTCGTCGGCACGGCGACGCTGGGCGAGAACGTCGTCCAGCTTCGCTACGACATCGACCGCTAGGCGCCAGCCAAAGGCTCGCAAGGATTGACCTTCCGCCAGCTCGGGCGGCGGTTTTTGAGCCCCTTGGGGGGCATGTCTTTTGGCGTTAAGCTTTCCAGGCTGGGAAAAAGAAAGCTCTCGGGTTTCCGCGGTAGAGAAGGCGCAGCGAACGGCGCGCCGGTCTCGTGCCGATCGGCGCGGCGGCGAGGTGGGAACGCGAATGGCAACGATAGACACGAGCATCGATCTCGATAGGGATCTCACCATTCACACCGTCTCCGGAGAGGTCTCGGCCGACGAGATCCGCTACCGCATACGCTCGTACTACGAAGGCGAGGTCACCCGCCTGCTCCTGTGGGATTTCACCAGTGCGAAGATCGAGGACGTGACCGCCTCGGACGTGCGCTATCTGGTCGAGCTGACCAACTCCTATGCTGCGCGGCGCCGCGGTGGAAAAACGGCGCTCGTCTTCTCGTCGGCATCCGCTTTCGGCATGGGGCGGATGTACGACCTCTCCAAGGAAGCCGACGACCGGCTCATAAGTCACGCGTCGTTCCGCGACCTGAAGACGGCCCTGGAGTGGTTGGGCGTGGCCACGGACGAGTGAGCGCGAGCCGCGCGCTAGTCTCCGCTCGTGCGCCTGAGACTGACGATCGAGTACGACGGCACCGCCTTTCACGGCTGGGCCGCGCAACCCGGGCTGGAGACGGTGGAGGGCGTGCTGCGCAAGGCGCTGGAGCGGGTCTTTCCGGACTACCAGGGCCTCGCGGTCGCCGGCAGGACCGACGCCGGCGTGCATGCGCTCGGTCAGGTGGCGAGCGTCGAGGTCGCGACCGGGCCGCCGCCCGAGCGAGCCGCCGCCGCGCTCAACGCGGAGCTTCCGCAGGAGGTGGCGGTGATCTTCGCCGAGCAGGCGCCGTCCGACTTCCACGCACGCCACTCGGCTCGCTCGCGCAGCTATCGCTACCGCATCTACCGCCGCTCCTTGCCCTCACCGTTCGAGTCCGGGCGCAGCTGGTGGTTCCCAAGCCCGCTCGACGAAGAGCGGCTCGCGCACTCGGCGGAGTTGCTGCTTGGCGAGCACGACTTTCGCGCCTTCACGCCAACCGACACGCAGCACGAGGTCTTCCTGCGCAACATCATCCGCGCGGCGTGGTTCCGGCGCGGCGACGCGCTCGAGCTGGAGATCAGCGCGGACAGCTTTCTCAGGCACATGGTGCGCTCGCTCGTGGGCACGATGATCGAGAAGGATCCCGAGGAGATCCGGGCCCTGCTCGACGGGCGCCCGCGCAGCGAGGCCGGCTCGACTGCGCCGCCCTGGGGCCTGTATCTCGAGTCGGTCGAGTACTGAGGGCCTACGGGACGAGGCAACGCGTGACTTGGCGCGAGTTTCAGTGCCTCGGTTGTCGGGTCTAGCTATTTGATAGCAACTTTGCTATGTTCCGATCATCGCTTCACTTCCCCCAAGGAGGAACGGTGAACGGATCTCGGTTGATCACCTCGCTCTTTCTCGTTTCGATACTTGCTTTCGCCGCCGGTTGCGCTGAGGCAAAACCCCAGCGCGTCCCCGATGTTCGCGGTGATCGCCTCGATCTGGCGGAGGCCACGATCGAGGCTCGCGGTCTTTCCTACGAGGTTCACGGCGGCGGCAAGCTCGGCGTGATCGACGACAGCGACTGGCTTGTCTGCGATCAGAACCCATCTGCAGGAAAAATGGCGGCGGAGGTAGAGCTCGCGGTCGCCAGGTCTTGTGCACAGGCGGAGAAGACGCTCAGCCTCGTGGGTCTGAGCCTGCACGATGCTCGCGAAATGCTCGAGGCGCAGCGGATCGATCTCGAGGTCTACACCGCCGACGAGTACTACGGTGGCGACGGTGACTATGACGACGACCACGACGACATCGTTGTCGAGCGCAACTGGCAGGTCTGCGAGCAGATCGAGAGAAGCTCTAGCCACGGGCGATACGTCCAGTTGATCGTCGACCACGACTGTTCGTGAAAGGGCGTTGACACGATGCTCAGCACAGATCTTCGCGAACGAATCGCCGCGTTTCGAGCCAGGCTCGGCTCGCTGCCGGAGTATCTGAGTGGCACGACCGATATCGAAATCGAGCTCGGCGAAGCCGCTCGGGCGCTTCGCTTGCTCGAGGGAGAGGCCGAACAGCTTGCCTCGGATATCGCATTCGAGCGTCTGTGCGAAGCTCAGGAGCTCGAGCGGCAGGCAGCCGAGAGAGTAGTGGCCCTGGAAGCACAGAATGCGCCGGACCCGGCAGCAATTGCCACGGCCGAAGCGAAGCCGTACGTTTCGCCGATTTCGATCACGCTCCCTCAGCTGAGCGGCTCCCAGCTACTGGCCTGGAGCGGCGGGATCGTGACTCTGCTCGGCATCGTCTTCTTCTTCGTCCTGGCCACGAATCGTGGCTGGATCGGCCCGGTCGAGCGCGTTTCGATGGGCGCGATCGCCTCGCTGCTCGTGTTCGGCGCGGGGGTCTGGGCGCGCAGGCGCTATGAGGTCACGGTGGCTGCCCTGACGGCGGCCGGTGCGGGTCTCGCGGGCGGCTATGCGACACTGCTCGCGGCCGCTGCCCTCTATGACCTCGCTCCGGCACCGCTCGCGCTGGCCGTCGCAGCCTCGATCGCGGCGCTCGGCGTATGGACGGCGCTGGAGTGGGACTCGGAGACGGTCGCCGTTTTTGGGTTGATCGGTGCGATGCTGGTGCCGGCCACCATGATCCTGCAAGGCGGCGTGACGACGATCGGTACGGCCTTTGTCGCTGCGGCGCTGATCGCGGCCGGATTCGTCGCTCTTCGGCGCCGTTGGGATGGGCTTCTCACTGCCGCCGCAATCGTCGGCGCGCCGCAGATCGCGTTGCTCGCGCTGCGCCACGACACTCGCCCAGGTGCTGTGTTGCCCGTCGCGGCGGTCTTCTGGCTCACCTATCTCGCGCTCGGAATCTTTCGCCAGCTCGCGGAGGAGAAGAGGACTCTGCGTCAGTTGCCGGTATCGCTTCTGTTCGCCAGCGGTGGCGTCGTCGCTGTCTCGGTGGCGCGGCAGTTCCACTCCTACGCCGACGTGACGACGATGCGAGGACTGGCGCTGCTCGTGGTTGCCGTGGGCTACGGCGCGGTCGGCGCCCTGCTCTTCCTGCGCCGCGTCAATCGCGATCTCGCTTCGCTGGTCATAGCGCTCGGATTGACGGCAGCGGCGATCGCCGGCGTCGATCTCCTCTCCGGCGCGACGCTTGCCGTCACCTGGTCGGCCGAGGCCGCGCTGCTCGGCTGGTTGGCCTGGCTGACCAAGGAAGCGCGCTTCCGCCTGGGCGCGGCGGCGTACCTGGCCCTCGCCTTCGGGCACATGATCGTTTTCGATGCGCCTCCGTCTCAACTCTTCACGATCGTCCACGACCCGATCGCCGGGCTCGCCAGTGTCATCGCGGTCGGTCTCGCCGCGCTTGCGATCGCCGCGTTCGCCGACGGCTCGTCGCGCCCGGCGCTCGGCTCGCTCGACCTCTTGCTCTCCTCGCCCGTCTTTCTATACGCGACCTCGCTGGCTCTCATTCGCCTCGCCGACGGCATCTCGAGCGGCGAGCGAGCCTTCGCCCTCGGCCACGTCATGGTCGTGGCGCTGCTCGCTGCGACCTCGCTCGCCTTCGTCGTTCTCGGACACGTCCGCGATCGGGCGCCAGTTCGGGTCGGCGGGCTCTCGCTTCTCCTCGTCACGCTCGGCGAGGTGCTCTTCCTCGCCACGCGCGGCTCCGACATTCGCTGGTACGGGCTCTTCCCGTTTGCCGCGGCGCTCTACGCAACCGCACTCAGCGAGGAGCTGTTCGGATCGGACGAGGTCTCGCCGGTCAGTCTTGCGGCGGTGCCGGCCGCAGCGCTCTCGCTTGCCCTCGGCCTGCACGAGCTAGCGGGCAAGACGTACGAAGGAACACTGGGCCTGGCTTTCGCGGCGCTGATCGCTCTACCCGCCATTCCGCTCGTAAGGCAGCGCCAGCTGCGAGATTCTTCGACTCTCTTCTGGCTGTTGGCGCTCGCTCTCGGCGCCTACGACGTCCAGCTCCTCTTTTCGGGCCAGGTGCTCGCGCTCGTGTTGGCCGCGGCGGCGCTGGCGCTGCTCGTACTTTCGGCGTGGACGGGCGAAAGGCGGCTCGATCTGGCCGCTCTCGTTCTCGCTGCCTGGACACTGGGTCACGTCATCTGGCTCGAGACGCCGCCAAGATACTTCGTCCAGCAGGTTTCCTCGCCTCTGCACGGCCTCGCCGCACTTCTCGCGCTCGTTGTCGTGGCGCTCGGCTTTGCCTGGCGCCTGCGTCGCGAGACAGAGCAGCGTCATCTGTTCGATTGGTCGCTCATCGCCGCCGCAACGCTTGCGCTTCTCTCCAGTTGGCTGATCTTGCTCGGGATCGCCGATGCGCTCGGCGGCGGGGCGTTCTCCTTCGACTGGGCGCAGGGCTCGGCCACGATGCTCATCGGTTCCGTGGGCGCGCTCGCGCTTGCCCACGGGCGGGCAACGACTCGCATGCGGCTGTGGCTGTTCGGAGCCGGCGCTCTCTCGCTGGCACTCGTCAAGTTGCTCGCGGTCGACATCGCTGAGCTGCGCGCTCCGAGCCGTGGCGCGGTCATGCTCGTTCTCGCACTCGCGTTGCTCGCGGTCGCGCTGGCCGAAGAACTGCTCGGCCACGATCTCGATTTTGCACGTCCCTGGAGGAGCCTTGCGCCACTCAATCTCGTGGCCATGCCGGCCGGCGTGGCGCTCGCCGTTGCCGGGATCGAGGAGATCGCCTCCCGCGCGGAGGTGGGAGGGATCGACCTCTCCGCTTCGATCGTGATCGCGGTCGGCTCGGCTCTGTTCGTGCTGGCCTTGCTCCTGCAAGGTGTGCGACGCGACGCGGCCACCCTGCTCGGGGCTTCCGCCTTCGGCGGCTACCTGTTTGGCCTGATCGAGTTGGTCACGGCGAGCTCGGTTCTGAGCTGGCGTGACATCGCTCCGGCACTCGCCGTCTCCACTGTGCCCCTCGTCGCTTGCCTGCGCGTGAGGGACGAGGAGAGAATTCTCGTTCCATTGGTGGGGGTTACCGGTGCGGCGATCGCGCTCACGCTTTCGCGCTGGACGCCGCCGAGCCACCTGTTCAGGGTCACGTCGCATCCGGCTTCGGGGCTCGTCGCGCTGCTCGTGCTGATATTCGCGCTTGCGGCTGCGGCGCTGTTGGCACGGGCTTCGGTTGCCGGGGTCGACCTGCGTCGGACCTTGACGCTGGCGGCCGCGGCAGCGGGCTTCTACGCTGTCTCGCTCCTGGCCCTCGATCTATCGCAACGACTGGGCGGGTCGGTCGAGGAGTCGTTCGTTCGCGGCGAGGTCGTGCTGATCGCGCTCTGGGGTCTGCTCGCGGTCGCTGTGCGCGAGCTCTCGAGAAAGGTCTATCGGGGCAACGCGACCGTTGCCCTCGCCGGTTTTCTCGGCGCGCTCGCGCTCCTGGATCTCTTTTATCAGTGGTCGCATCTCGGCCCGTATGAACGAGCACTCGCCTGCGCGTTGCTCGCGCTCTACGCGCTTGTCATCTCGCTGCGCGATCAACTCAGCGGCGAGCTCGAAGGGCTCGGGATCGTGCCGCTCGGGCTCGAGCTGGCGAGCTTCGGCCTCGCGGCGACCGCCGATCACGAGCTCTTCTCTTCGTCGCGCGGGCAGGGCCTGGGCTTGGTCGTTCTGGGTGGGCTGGCGGCCCTTCTGGCTGCGACTCTTTATCGCTACAAACCCGATCAGCGCGATTTCGCCGCTCTTTTCGCCGGCACCGCAGTCGTGCTGTCCGTGATCGGCATAGAGCTGATCGGGACGATCGTCGTGGCCGCTCTCGCTCTCGTTGCCGCGCTCGCGGTTCTCGCGAGCCTCCAAGTCGCCGACTGGCGGGTGCTATCCAGTGCGTTGGTTCCGCTCACGGTTGGGCTTTGGATGTCGTTGAGTGGCAGCGGCGCACCTCGGTACCTTTTCGTCGCGAGTCATCATCCGGGGCGCGGTGTTCCCGCGCTCGCGACCTTGATCGCCGCCGCCGCCTTCGCCATCTGGGCCACTCGTAGGGTTCGTTTCCCGGACGATCTGAGCGACTACGGCGAGTCGCTTTCTCGCTACGTACCGTGGGCGCTCGGCGTCGGCATTCTCTACCTGCTCTCGCTGACCGTGCTCGAGATCGCGCAGGTGGTCAGCCCCGGGACGCTCGCCAGCGGGCTGCAGCGCGGTCACGCTGCAATGAGCGCCTGCTGGGGCGTGCTCGGTCTGGCGCTCCTCTATCTGGGCTTGCGGCGGGTGTCGAGGGCGATCCGTCTGGCCGGACTGACACTGCTGGGAGCAAGTCTCGCCAAGCTCTTCGTTTACGACCTGCCGTTCCTAAGCTCGGTTCAGCGCGCTGCTTCCTTCATGGCCGTGGGAGCGATGCTGCTCGTCGGCGGCTTCTTCTATCAACGCCTGGCAGTGAGGATCGGCGGAGAGTAGGTCGGCGCGTGCCGAGCGCGCTTTCCCGAGGCCGCGTCCGGCAGCAGGCGCGGCGGCTACGATGGCCACCCATGCTCCCGGCGGCGATTCTCTTCGATCTGGACGGCACCGTCATCGATACGGGGCCGCTGATCGCGGAATCGTTCCGTCACGCGGTTCGCACGGTGCTCGGCGAGCCGATCGACGACGAGGAGATGCTCGCCTACGTCGGTGGCTGGAGCCTGCGCGAGCAGATGGACAGGCTTTCGCCCGGCCGCAGCGAGGAGCTCATCGTGGCCTATCGCGCATACAACGAGCCGCGTCACGACGGGCTCGAGTTCTGCGCGGGCATGCACGAGCTGCTGCTCGAGCTGCGGGCGCGTGGTGCGCGGCTCGGCCTCGTCACGGCGAAGAGTCGCCCGACAGTCGAGATTGCATTCGGTCGTTTGCCGGGGCTGGAGGGTCTCTTCGACACGATCGTGACCTCCGAGGACACCGAGCTGCACAAGCCCAACCCCGAGCCGCTGCTGCTCGCTGTGCGCAAGCTCGAGACGACGCCCGCCAGGGCGGCCTATATCGGCGACTCGCCCTTCGACGTCGCGGCGGCGAAGGCGGCCGGCCTGCGTGCGATCGCGGTCACCTGGGGCGGAATCCATTCCGACGAGCGCCTGCAAACCGCCGGCCCGGACGCCGTCGTGACGACGCCGGCCGAGCTCCTAGCGGTGCTGGAAGTCTCTCCGGCCTAGCTCGCGGCTAGATTTCCCAGCATGGCCGATGCGACTGCTCGAGAACGCGCTCGCGAGCTGCGCACGCAGATCGAGCACCATAACTATCGCTACTACGTGCTCGACGACCCGGAGGTCTCGGACGCCGCCTACGACCGCCTGTTCGACGAGTTGAAGGCGCTGGAGCAGGCCTATCCCGAGCTCGCAAGCCCCGACTCGCCCACGCAGCGCATCGGCGCGGCGCCCTCCGAGCGCTTCCAGAAGCTACGGCACCTGCAGACGATGGGCTCGCTGGAGAAGGTGACCAAGCCGGAAGACATCCTCAAGTGGGCCGACGACGTGCGTCGCCGCCTCGACTCCAGCGAGCCGGTCGCCTTCGTCACCGAGCCCAAGATCGACGGGTCCGCCATCTCGCTCGTCTACGAGGGCGGGCGCTTCGTGCGCGGAGCCACGCGCGGCGACGGCGAGGTGGGCGAGGACGTGACGCGCAACCTGCGCACGATTCGCTCCATCCCGCTGACGATGCGCGTGGCGCCCGGCGAGCAGGCGCCGCCGCTCGTCGAGGTGCGCGGCGAGATCTACCTTCCGCTGGAGGGATTCAGCCGCCTGAACGAGCAGCTCGTCGCCAAGGGCAAGAAGCCCGCGCCCAACCCGCGCAACGCCGCCGCGGGCTCGCTGCGCCAGCTCGATCCGCGCATCACCGCCGTCCGGCCGCTGGCGATCTGGGTCTACGGCATCGGCGCCAGCGAAGGGCTCGCTCTCGAGACGCACTGGCAGGCGCTGGCCTGGCTGCGCGAGCACGGCTTCCGCGCCAATCCCGCCGCCGAACGGCACGAATCGATCGAGTCGGTGATGCGCGCCTGCGAGGAGTGGGAGCATCGCCGCGCCCAGCTCGACTACGAGATCGACGGGCTCGTGATCAAGCTCGATTCCTTCTCTCAGCAGGCACTTCTCGGCTCTCTGCACCAGC
Organism: Gaiellaceae bacterium; assembly: GCA_049591255.1. Classification (GTDB taxonomy): domain Bacteria; phylum Actinomycetota; class Thermoleophilia; order Gaiellales; family Gaiellaceae; genus Fen-549. The sequence goes on along the minus strand of JBAWEP010000071.1, from coordinate 11,017 downwards.
GCCCGCGCTGGGCGCGCGCCTTCAAGTGGGCGCCCACGACCGCGCAGACCGAGCTGCGCGGCATTCACGTTCGCGTCGGGCGGACGGGCGCTCTCAATCCCTGGGCCGAGCTGGAGCCGGTGGAGGTGGGCGGCGTCACCGTCTCGAAGGCCACGCTGCACAACGAAGAGGACATCAACCGCAAGGACCTGCGCGAGGGCGACACGGTGATCGTGCAGCGCGCCGGCGACGTCATTCCGCAGGTCGTCGGCCCGGTGCTGCCCCATCCACCCGGCAGCGAGCCCTTCCGCATGCCCGCGCATTGCCCGCTCTGTGGCGCCGAGATCGTCAAGCCCGAGGGCGAGGCGATGCACCGCTGTCCCAACCGCGCCTGCCCCTCGCGCGGCCTGGAGACGCTGATCCACTGGGTACAGGCGGCGATGGACATCGAGGGCATCGGCGAGAAGTTCGTGCGCAAGCTCTGGGGCGAGGGACTGCTCCACTCGATGCCCGATCTCTACCGCCTGCGACCCGAGCAGCTGGTCGAGCTCGAAGGCTACGGAGAGATCTCGGCGCGCAGCGCGGTCGAGGCGATCGAGCGCTCCAAACAGCAGCCCTTCTTCCGCATCCTCTTCGGGCTCAACATCCCCTACGTCGGCTACGTCACCGCGCAGGCGCTCGCCTTCCACTTCGGCTCGGCCGAGCGGCTGGCTGCGGCTACCCAGGAAGAGATCCAGGCGGTCGAGGGAGTCGGGCCGGTCGTCGCGGAGGCGGTCGCCGAATGGTTCGCCGACGAGGAGAACAGGCAACTGGTGCGCGAGCTCGACGAGCTGGGGCTGCGGCTCGAGCTGGGCGAGGAGGAACGGCCGGTGGAAGGACGTCTCTCCGGCTCGACCTACGTGATCACCGGCATGCTCGAGCGCTTCAGCCGCGCCCAGGCGCAAGCCGCGCTGGAGGAGCAGGGCGCCAAGGTCGGCGATTCCGTCTCGGCCAAGACGACGGCCGTGATAGCCGGCGAGAATCCCGGCTCGAAGCTCGAGAAGGCGAGGCGCCTCGGCCTGACGATCCTCGACGAAGAGGGCTTCGAGCAGCTACTGCGTGGCTAGAACGGTCACGAACCGGTCCTGAGCCGCGCGCGCCCGGGCGGCCGCGACCGGGCTTCCGTTCTGCAGGATGACGAAGGCGTAACGGTCGCGCACGTAGCCCGAAAGGGCGGAGGCCGAGTTGGTCGTTCCGGTCTTCGCGTACACGTTGCCGTGTGCGGGTCCCACGCGCAGGCGGTGACTGAGCGTGCCCACGCGGCCGGCGATCGAGAGGGAGCCGATGAACGGGCTTCGCACGGTCGTGTCGTCCCAGGCCGCGACGAGGAGCTGGGAGAGCGCCGCGGCCGTGAGCCGGTCGCGCAGCGACAGCCCGGAGCCGTCGACGATCCGCACTCCGGCCATGGGGATGCCCGCGTCCGTCAGCACGCTTGCCACCGCGGCGGCGCCGTTCGCCGTCGTTCCCTGATCGTTCTCGTTCGCGCCGACCTGTTTGAGCAGCATCTCGGCGCTGTAGTTGTCGCTCTCGCGATCCATGAAGCGCAGCAGCTTCCAGAGCGGCGGCGACTCCACCAAGGCGATCTGAAGCGCATCGGCGGAGGCCACGCCAGGGCGCGCTTCGCCGTTCACCGTCACTCCGCGTGAGGCGAGCAACTGCGCGAACGCGCGCGCGGCAACCAGCGGCGGCGACGCGCTCGTGACATGTCCGCGATCGAGCGAGAGAGCGGAGAGCGGCGCACACTCGTTGATCAGGTAGGAGCTCTTCCAGCCCGGCGCCGTCCTGCTTCGGTCGAAGAAGCTCTCGTCGGCGATCAGGTCGCCCGAGACCGAGCGAATCCCCGCGGCGCGCACCTGCCGCGCAAGCTGCTTCAGGTCGCCTGTCGACAGATCGGGATCGCCGTATCCCTTCAGAACCAGGTCGCCGACCCACTCGCTGCCCTGTTGCTCGCCTTCGCCCAGCACCTCGGTTGAGATGCGGTACCCCGGGCCCAGCCGCGTCAGCGCCGCCAGCGTGATCGGCAGCTTCTCGTTCGAGGCCGGTGCCAGTGATCCGGTCGCATGGCGCGAGAAGACGACCTCGCCGCTTGCCAGGTCGACCACCTCGGCCGCTCTCTGCGAAGAGGGGATCCTGGCGCTTGCCAGGGCGGCGTTGAGCTGGCGGACCAGCTCTGCTCGCGCCGCAGCGTTCTTTCCGGCTGACCGTGCGGCCTGCGGCGCCAGCTCGCGGGCAGCCGAGCCGCCGCATAGCGCCAGGCCAAGCGTGGCGGTGAGCGCCAGAGCGGCCAGACGAGAAAAGATCGGCCTCATCCCCATTCGCCGCCAGAGGATACCCCGACCTGCGGCCCGAAGCGCGCTAGAGGATCGTTATGGTCAGCGTCTGCCGGCCGTAGGCGGAAGCTTTCGCGCAACTCGCGACCCAGAGATCGATCGTCAGGCCCTTGACTGCAGAGCCGGTGTCGGCCGCAACGGCGTTTCCGTAGCCGGGAACGGAGACTCTCGTTCCCAGCGGGATCACGGAGGGATCGCTGGCGATGATGCCGGGCCCGACCGGAAGACCGCTGGCCGTGGATCCCTTCAGGCAGTAGCAGGTAGCTGACACGGTGAGCTGCTGCCCCTTCTCGAGCGAGCCGCCTGACGGAGGGGAGGTGGTGCCGGTCGTCGTCGTGGTCGGCGGAGCGGGCGTGGACGGGCTTTCCGTGGCGATCGACTTCGTCGCCGCCTTCGTTGCCTGCGTGGAGAGGCTCGCCAGCTGGCGGGCGGTGAGGGCTCGCTCTCTCGTCAGCCGGTGGATGGTATCGGCCTTGCTCGAGCGAGCGGCCTCGAGGTTGCGAGCGCTTGCCAGCGCGGCGCCGCGAAGCTGATCGAGCGCCGCTTGGCGCTGCGCCAGCTCGGACTTCAGCCGCAGGAGCTTGACTTGCGTTTGTCGTGTCCGGCGCAGGATCAGATTCTGCTGGTTGGCGATCTGCCGGATGCTCTCGAGCCGGGTAACGGCATCGTCGATCGATTCGGAGCCAAGCATGATCGCGATCGGGTCGTTGAGATCGCCCGACTCGTAAAGCGCCCGCGCCCGGGCGCCGAGGCTGCGTTGCGTGGCGGCGATCGTGCGCTTTGCCAGACGTAGGCTCGTGCGGGTCGAGGCGCTCTCTCGCTCGAGCTGAGTCTTCTGCGCGTCCAGAGACGCGATTCGCGTCTTTGCCCGCTCGAGCTGGGTCTCGATCGAGTAGAGCTGGAGCAGGGCGTTGTGAGAGCTGCGCCCGAGCTGATCGCGCTGCGCGCTGAGCGATCCTGCGCGTTGATTGCCGGGCGCGCCGGTTACGGCTGCCGGCAGTGCAATCCCGATCAGTGCCGCCGCACAGAAGGCGAGCGCCACCAATCGCAGCGTCTGTCTGCGTGCTCGCACGAGGCGCGGACCGTAGCACAGTCGCTCCCGCTCCGAGCGGGTTTTCGGCTCTGCAGGTAAGCTTTCACTGCTTCGCTTGTCGCTTGCAGGCATCCGGACCGCTTGCTAGGGTGCTGAACTTGAACGGGCCCGTTGTCCCGGCCCCGCTGTCCCATGAGCAGCCCGTGAACGGCTTTCCTAAAAGACAGCTCACCGCGTTTCTCATCGCCGTACCGGTGCTGGTTGGCATCTTCGTGCTGGCCGGAAGCGCCTCCGCCGATCCAACGGTCAGCTCCAAGCGCGCCGAAGCTCAGCAGGCGATGGAGCAGATCAATCAGATGGACCAGCAGATCGAAGCGGTCGGGAACAAGTGGCAGGGCGCCCAGTACCACCTGGGCCAGACCAAGGCCAAGCTGAGCGCAACGAAAGTCTCGCTCGAGCTCGCGCGCAAGAGCCTCGGCACCGCGCGCCACGCTCTCGCCAAGCGCCTCATCTCCGTCTACATGGAGCAGGGCGACGCAAGCGATTCCACGGTCGCCATTCTCTTCCAGGCGACGAGCATCCAGGACATGATCGATCGGGTCGATGCCGCTCAGCGCATCTCCGAGCACGACTCTCGCGTCGTCAAGCAGGTCAAGACGCTGCGCGACAAGACCGCCTCCGACGCGGCCGCGCTCGAGAAGCTACAGGTGAAGCAGCAGAGCTATGCGAACCAGATCTCGTCGCAGTTGAGCGCCCTCAGGGCGAAGCAGGCCGAGCGTGAGGCCTACTACAAGAAGGTGAAGAAGGAGATTGCTTCGCTGGAGGCCGAGGCGCAACGCCAGGCCGAACTGGCGGCCGCTCGAGCACGTCAGACCGTCAACAGCTACAGCTCTGTGGCCGTTCCCACGGGCCCATCCGCTGATTACACGGCCCCGCCCGCGTCATCGATCGGGCAGGCCGTGGTGAACGCGGCAATGTCCAGGCTGGGCGCACCGTACGTCTGGGGCGCCTCGGGCCCGACCACGTTCGACTGCTCCGGCCTGGTGGTCTGGTCGTTCATGGAGGCAGGCCGGCCGGGCATGCCGCACTACACCTACAGCCTGATGGCCGGCGGATCCCCGGTGGCCATGAGCGACCTGCAGCCGGGCGATCTCGTCTTCTTCTACGGCGGTAGCCACGTCGGCATCTACATCGGCGGCGGGCAGTTCGTGCACGCGCCGCACACCGGCACGGTCGTCCAGGTGGCGAGCCTGGGCTCCTACTCGTCCGTCACCGCCGCTCGTCGCTACTGATAGCCGCTACTCGGGCGGCGGGAAGTAGGGGCAGACGAAGCGGCCGGTGCTCCGCAACTTGATTTCGTGCTTGCGTTCGGGCACGGTCGAGTAGGGCTGCCCGCCCGGACCCGGGGCGATCTGGCTTTTACCTTCGAGGCGCCGCTGCGCCCAGCGCCGAGAGTTGTGCCTGGAACAGGTACTTGTCGATCTTGCCGTGATAGATCGGCACGCCTTCCTTCATGCAGACGCGGATCACTTCGTCACGGTCGATCCCCATTTCCTTGGCGATCTCCTCGGGCGTCAGGTGGTTTGCCATCTCGCTCCTTTCGAAAAAAGAAAACCCGCTTGTGCAAACGCACCAAGCGGGTCTATCCATTCCTCCGCAAATTATGTGTGGCGGCCATCAGGCGCACCGCCGAACCGAGAGACTCATTGACTGCAGCATAGAACGTTCGGATGACGGAAGCAACGGACCAGCCAGCAGGCGGCTCTAGACGGGATTCGGGAGCTCGACGAACTCCCAATCGATGCCGAATCGCTCGCCGATCTTGCCCGCCAAAGCCTGGATTCCGAGCCTCTCGGTGGCGTAATGGCCGGCGGCCAGGAAGTGGATGCCGAGCTCGCGCGCGGCGTGCAGGCTCGGCTCCTTGGGCTCGCCGGTGAGGAAGAGGTCGTAGCCCTCGCGGGCTGCCGCAAGCAGGCTCGGGCCGCCGCCGCCGGTGACTATCGCGACCGTTCGCACCGGATCGGGCCCGTGCAGGAAGGCGAGCGGCTTACGTCCCAGCTTCTCTTCCACGCGCAGGGCGAACTCCTCGCCGGATACTGGTTCAGTCAGGCGCCCGCCTGTGCCGAACTCGTCGAAGACGCGCTCGGGCTCGACGCCCAGCTCGCGCGCCAGCAGCACGGCGTTTCCGATCTCGGGGTGGGCATCGAGCGCCAGGTGGTAGGCGGCGAGCGAGAGATCGGCGTCGAACAGTGCCTTCAGCCGTCCCTTCTGGCGCCGGTCGATCACGAGCGCTTCGCTCGTCCAGAAGAGGCCGTGGTGGACGAGCACCATCTGGGCGCCGCGCTCGCTCGCGGCCTCGAAGAGCTCGCGCGAGGCCGAGACGCCGCAGACGATCTTCTCGACCTCGCTCGCTCCTTCGACCTGAAGCCCGACCGGTCCGTAGTCGTGGAAGCGGTCTATCTGGAGCAGCTCGCTCGCAAAAGCGACTATCGCGTCACGTTCGGCCACGTCCAGATCATAGAGCTCCGTTCTACGGGCTCTCGGGTACTCAGGCCGGTACGGCCTCCTTGCCCTTCGTCCGCTCGGCGCCCGCTTCCTTGTGCCGCGGCTTGGAAAGGAACTGCACGCGGCTTGCGACAACCTCGATCGCGTTGCGGCGCTTGCCGTCGGGGTCTTGCCAGGAGCGGCTGCGCAGGCGGCCGTCGATGGCCACCTGATCGCCGCGGGCGAGGTACTCGGAGCAGATCTCCGCCTGCCGGTTCCAGCAGGTGACGCGAACGAAGTCGGCGCCTCCGTCGGCGCTCTCGCGATCGACCGCGAGCAGGAAGCTGGCCAGCTTACGCTCCTCAGCCAGCTCCTTCAGCTCCACGTCGCTCGCCAGGTTTCCTACCAGGGTCACGCAGTTCACTTCCTCCTCCTCTCGTTGCCAACATGGGCAACGTAGCGGGCGAATTCACACGAGAGGCGCACGCTTCACGCCCGCTTCGTGTCGAATCCGTGGCGGAGTAGCTAACGTATGGGGCGCTCGGGGTGTGGCGCAGCCTGGTAGCGCGCTCCGTTCGGGTCGGAGAGGTCCCCAGTTCAAATCTGGGCACCCCGATAAGGCGGCCGGAAATCTGAGATTTCCGGCCGTTCGGGTTTCGTGGAGTTGAGCGCGCCTTCGGCGCTTGCTCAACCTCTGCTCCTACGGGCGGGCCGAGTTCGGGAGGGTTGCCTTGCGGAGTTCGGGTTGTGTTGGGGACGGGCGTATGTGAGCCGCGCCCGTCATGCCGGTCGCGGCGGCAGCGCGGAACTCGGCGCGGAGTGGCGCTCGAGCCCCGCGATAGGTTGGGTTGAGAACGCTTTTCCACCGACGAAAGTCGCCAGACTTTTGTCGGTTCAGGCGCGCTCCGCGCTCGATCCCTGCGGGGCTATCCTGCTGAGATGCCCGACACGCTGCGTATTGCCTGCGTTCAGCTCGGCGCGGGCGCCGACAAGGCGGCCAACCTGGAGAAGGCCGAGCGGCTCGTCTCCCGCGCGGTCTCGCTGGGCGCCGAGCTGATCGTGCTACCCGAGAAGTGGAACCTGGTCGGTGGCTCCGAGGTGTTGCACGAGGGCGCGGAGACGCTCGAGCGGGGCGAGTCGGTGCGGGCCATGGCCGGCTGGGCAAAAGAGCACGGCGTGGTGCTGGTCGGCGGCTCGATCGCGGAGCGGCGCGAGGGGCGCGAGAAGCTCTCCAACACGAGTCTTGTCTTCGATGCGAAGGGCGAGCCGATCGCCCGCTATCGCAAGCTTCATCTGTTCGACGTCGAGGTCGGCGGCACGATCTACCGCGAGTCGGAGTCGGAGGAGCCGGGCGACGAGGTTGTCCTGTGCGAAGCGGGCGGCTGGAAGATCGGCCTCAGCATCTGCTACGACCTGCGCTTTCCCGAGCTCTACCGACTGCTTGCGCTGGCGGGCGCGGAGCTGGTCACACTGCCCGCCAACTTCACTCTGCGCACCGGAATGGCTCACTGGCACACACTTTTACGGGCGCGCGCGATCGAGAATGCGCTCTACGTCGCGGCGCCCGGCCAGATCGGCGAGCCTATGCCCGGCCGGCCCAGCTACGGACACTCGCTCGTCGTCGATCCCTGGGGAACCGTGCTCGTCGAGGCGCCCGACCGCGAGACCGTCGTCGTGGCCGAGCTCGAGCGCTCGAGCGTGGCGGCGATTCGCTCGCGCCTGCCGGTTCTGGCTCAGCGCCGTTCCGACGTCTACCGTCGCTTCGAGCCGCAGTGAGTATCGAAGCCGTTCTCTTCGATGTCGACTTCACGATCTGCCGGCCGGGGCCGGAGTTGCGCCCGGAGGCCTATGCCGAGCGCGGTCGCGCCTTCGACCTGCGCCTCGACCCCGACCTGTTCGAGCCGAGCAGGCGCGCGGCGCTGTCCGAGCTCCAGCGCCATCCCGAGCTGGTGCACGAGGACGAGCTCTGGATCTCCTTCAGCGAGGAGATCATCCGCGGCATGGGCGGCGAAGGGGAGGGAGTTCGCGCGCTCGCCCTGGCGATGGTGCTGGCCTGGGAGCGGGCCGAGCACTTCGAGCTCTACGACGACGTGCTGCCGATCTTCGCCGAGCTGCGCAGCCACGAGTTGAAGTTGGGGCTGGTCTCCAACACGGCCCGCGATCTGCCGGCCTTCGTCGTCCACCACGGTCTCGACGTCGACGTGGCGATCGATTCGCGCGGACACGGAAAGACGAAGCCGGATCCCTCGATCTTCGCGGCGGCGCTCGCCGCTCTGGGAGTCGAGCCGCGGGACGCGGCGATGGTCGGCGACTCGCCGGAGGACGACGTCGCCGGGGCACGGGCGCTCGGCCTGCGCGCCTTCCTGCTCGACCGGGGCGGCGACTACGCGGACTTTCCCGAGAGGTTGAGCGGGCTCGACGAGCTGCCCGCCGCGCTGGGATTGCGCCGAGCCGGCGCCTAGCACTGAATCCCGCGGTCGCACGACAAGTGACGCCCGCACTCCGGGAAAGCGCGGGCGCCTGTCGCTGGAACTCTCTCTAGGTGGAGGTGACCACCGGCCGGACGTGCCGGCGCGCGGCGGGCAGGTAGAGGTTGGCGCGCTCGCCACAACCTGCGTGTCGAGCGCAGACGAGCGCGCCTCCCGCTATCTCCGCCGCATGGCGGAGCGCCGCAAGACTCGGCCGCTCGAGTCGTTGCGGCGATCCCATCCGGGTGGCCCACGCGTTTTCTGCGCCCTCCGACCAGCCCCCTGTGTCGGAGACGCTGACGCGGACATACTCACCCGGTGGTAAATCGGTTTCTTCGGATGCGTTCTCCTCGAGCCTGACCCGTGCCGTCTCGAGCGAGAGCAGACCGCCCTGGTGCATGTGATCGCAGGCGCGCACGCTCAGGCCGAGCAGCAGGCCCTCGATCAGCGCGCGCTCGGCACTCACGCTCGCCCAGCGGTCGCAACCAAGACAGATATGCACGGCGACGCCGGCCTCGTCGAGGAAGTCGAGCGCGACGACGAGCTGCTCCACGAGTTCGTTGACCGGTACGGGCGGACTGGGACGCGCGGGGCTCGCGCTGGCCCTCAGCTCGCGCTGCTCGAAGTCGTCGCGCAGCAGGACGCTCACGGCTTGAGCACCTCCGCTTCGAGGATGCGGTCGAAAGCGATCTGCGCCTTTTCGAAGCAGGCTGCGATCGAGCCCGCCGAGTCGCCGCTGAAGAGGCAGAAGCTGACCTCGTCATCCGGCATGTAGATGGAGCTCAGGTAGGCGACAGCGCCTCCGGCTCCGCTCAGATCCTTCGCCGCCAGCGTCACGCGCTCTCCTTCCGAGCGCAAATCATTCGCGGTCGATCGGGGGACGTATCTTTCAACGACGTAGGTAGGCATGAGGTGGTGTCGGCGCGCAGGGGAACTATCCGACACTGACACCTTAGGAAATTCCCTGCAAAACTGAAATAAGCGATTCCCGCAGACTTTCGCAGTCGCGAATACGTGGTCGAACGCCCGGGAACCCGTGGAAAACGATTGCGGGAACGTTTTCTAGCGAATTCTCAGCGGTTTTCCCGCTCTTTTGGCAAGTCGCCACGCAGTCGACCGGCGAGCTCGGCGCGTGAATCGATCCCGAGCTTGCGGAAGATCTTGGACAGGTTCGCTTCGACCGTGCGCACGCTCACGAACAGCGCCGCGGCGACATCCTTGTTCGATTGCCCGCTTGCAACCAGCTCGGCCACGCGGCGCTCGGTCGGCGTCAGCTCGCCGCCGCCCGCGCGTCGACCGGCGCCCGTGCGGGCGAGCTCGTCCCGCGCCCTCTTTGCCCACTCGACGGCGCCCAGCTTCTCGAAGCGCGCGAGCGCCCGGGTGATCACACGCCGGGCCTCGCCACGGCGCTTCGCGCGCCGAAGCGTCGATCCGTAGTACAGCTCGGTTCGAGCCAGCTCGAACTCATGGGACGCGCGGGCGTGCGCGGCGAGCGCCTGCTTGAAGTCGCTGCGCGCGGCGTCCAGGTCGCCGCGTAGGGCGGCAAGTAGTGCGCGCGAGCGGGCCGCCATGGCCAGCGCCAGCGGCTGGCCGGTGCGCTCGGAGATCTTCGTCAGCTCGTCGACGAAGCGCTCGGCCTGCTCGCCCTCGCCCAGAGCGACCAGTAGCTCGGCGGCGAGCGAGCGATACAAGATGACGCGCGGGTGATCGAGGCTCGGGCCCTTTTTCGCGGGCGCGCTCTTCTTCTGCAGTTCGAGCAAAGACGAGATCCAATGCCAGGCCTGAGCATGGTCACCCTTCGCCTGGTCGAACATGGCCAGGTAGGCGATCGACGTGGCCGCGGCCTGGATGTGGGCGCTGCGCAGCCCCAGCTCGTATGCCTCTATCAAGCCCGCTTGCGCCTCTTTTTCGCCGCGCATCGACCTCAGGCCGAGATAGGCGACTTCGAGATTCTGAGTCAGGTAGGAGATGTCGACGTCCCTGGCCTCCGGAAGCGCCTGCTCGCAGTAGCTCGCGGCGAGATCCCAGTTGCCGGCGCGAATCTCCAGGTTGATCAGCATCGGGGCCAGGTGCAGCCATTCGGTCAGCTGGCCCTCGGCCAGCGCCCGCTCGGCCTCGCTCAGCACGATCGGCCGGGCGGCCTCGAGATCGTCCAACCAGAAGAGCTGCCATCCCTGCCACAGGCGCGGACTGCGTCTTCCCGGCAGGCCGCCGATCTCGCGCTCCAGCTCGAGCGCCCGCCGCATCGAGCCCTCGTCGATCGGGCCGCCGAGGAGAACGCCGGCGTTCGCGACGCCCTGCAGGGCCTCGATCAAGAGCTCCTTGTCCCCGGAGAGCTCCGCTCGCTCGAGGGCTGTTCGCGCGGCATCGAGCTGTTCGACATTCCGGTTCTCGCGCCCAAAGGAGGCTCCGAGCACGATTGCGGCCTTCGCCGCACGGGCGTTGTCGCCGTCCGCCTCCTCGAGCGCTTGCCGGCAGAGCGCCACCGCCTCGTCGAGGTCGGGAACCGTCTCGGAGAGAAGCACCAGCGCATCGGCGCGCTCGGGGCAGGGGCCGAGCTCGACGATGAGCGCCTCGACGAGCGATCGGCAGCGCTCGGCTTCGCCGGTGACGAAGAGCTGCTCGGCGGTGGCGAGGCGCCTTCGCGCCAGCGCCGCTCGATTCGCGGGCGGTGTGAGCTTGGC
>JBAWEP010000070.1:0-1760 GCA_049591255.1 Gaiellaceae bacterium | reverse complement strand
TGCCAGGCGCTCCTGGCGGAGCTGCGGGCGGACGAGGAGGCTGTGCTCCGGCCGGTGGCGGGGCTACCGGGCGAGTGCCGGGTGCTCCTGGCGGAGCTGCGGGCGGACCGGGAGGCGGAGCAACCGGCCGCGTGCCAGGCGCTCCTGGCGGAGCTGCGGGCGGACGAGGAGGCTGTGCTCCGGCCGGTGGCGGACCGCTCGGAGGGGCAGTCTGCTCAGCTGGGCGCTCGCCCTCTTGTTTTCCTTCGCTCCCCGTCATCTCCTCACGTTCCTCCAACGCGGCCTAAGTTCCTGCAACTCGCAGACCAGATGCGCCGTCGAAACCCGCCGATGTCTGCGTGGTCTGAATCCCGGCGCGCTCCAGTTGCGCGAGCAGCTGCTCGGGGCGAGTCGAGCGCGAGACGGCTTGCTCGACCGAGATCAGGTGCTTCGAGACGAGATCGCCGAGCGACTGCTCCAGCGTCTGCATGCCGCGCTTCGTGCCTGTCTGCATGAAGGAGTAGACCTGCTCGACTTTCCCCTGCCGAATCAGGTTGCGTACGGCGTCGTCGGGAATCAGAACCTCGAGCGCCGGAACACGCCCCTGCTCGTCCACCGTCTTGAGCAGAGTCTGCGTGATCACGCCCTCGAGCGAGAGCGCAAGCTGCATGCGCACCTGGTCCTGCTGCTCGCCGGGGAAGACGTCGATGATGCGGTCGATCGTGCTCGGCGCGCTCTGCGTATGCAGCGTGGCGAAGACCAGGTGGCCGGTCTCGGCCGCGGTCAGCGCGATGCCGATCGTCTCCTGGTCGCGCATCTCGCCGACGAGGATCACATCGGGGTCCTGGCGCAAGGCGGCGCGCAAGGCGTCGCCGAAGCTGAGTGCATCTGCCCCGATCTCGCGCTGGTTGACGATGCAGTTCTTGTGCCGGTGCAGGAACTCGATCGGGTCCTCGATCGTGATGATGTGGTCGTAGCGCGTGCGATTGATCTCGTCGATGAACGCCGCGAGCGTCGTCGACTTGCCCGAGCCGGTAGGCCCGGTGACGAGAATGATCCCGCGAGGTCGTTTCGTCAGCTCGTGCAGATGCGGCGGCAGCCCCAACTCCTCGAGCGTCTTCAGCTCGGTTGGGATGAGGCGGAAGGCGCCGGCCAGGCTCTCGCGCTGCGAGTAGATGTTGACGCGGAAGCGGGCCATCCCGGGCACCGAGTAGGCGAGGTCGAGCTGGCGCTTGATCTCCAAGTGCTTCTGCTGCTCGGTCGAGAGGATGCGGTAGAACATCTCGCGCGTCATCTCGGGAGTCATCACCGGCTCCTCGTCGATCCGGCGCAGCGTGCCGTGAACACGGATGGTCGGCTTGGAGCCCACCGTCAGGTGCAGGTCGGACGCGCCGTTCGCCACGACGTGCTGAAGCAGGCGATCGATAGACGGGCCCGAGGGATGCGGGTTCACTGCCACGGCGGACGTATCGGCAAGCTCCAGGCGTTTCTTGAATGCTTTACGCGAGCTCGGCGCGATGCGCCTCTACCCCATCGCGGGCGGGCGGACCCACCCGTTTGGGGCTAACGCTCACTGGAGCCCATGCCGACGGCTTCCGAGTCAAAGTCATTGCAGAAATTCGCGAGGGAGAAACACAACATGGCGTCAATCATCCGTAAGCGCTTGACCGGGAAGGAAGAGGGATTCACCCTCATCGAGCTCCTGGTCGTCATCGTCATCCTGGGTATCCTGATGGCGATCGCGGTGCCTTCCTACATGGGATTCAAGGACCGCGCCAACA
>JBAWEP010000069.1:0-20651 GCA_049591255.1 Gaiellaceae bacterium | reverse complement strand
ACGCCGAGGCGCACCGGGGCGCGCTCGAGGCAGGCGGCCCGACGGTGGCCGTGCTCGGCTGCGGCATCGATCGCGACTATCCGCGCGCCCACGCCGCCCTGGCGCGCCGGATCAGCGAAGTGGGGCTGCTCGTCTCGGAGTACGAGCCCGGCGTCGAGCCGGCGCCCTGGCGCTTTCCGGCCCGCAACCGCATCATCGCGGGACTCGCCGGGGTGACGGTCATCGTCGAGGCGCGGGCCAGGAGCGGCGCCTTGATCACCGCCGACTTCGCGCTTGAAGACGGGCGCGAGGTGTTCGCCGTCCCGGGCGAGATCACCTCCGCGCTCTCCCGCGGCACCAACGACCTGCTGCGCCTGGGCGCCGCGCCGCTCCTCGAGGCGAACGACGTGCTCGCGGCGCTCGGGCTGGAGGAGGCGCCGGCCCGGCCCGGTCGCCGGCTCTCCGAGCAGGCAAGCCGGCTGCGCGAGCTGCTCGCCGATCGCTCGGCTTCGGTGGACGAGTTGATCGACAGGTCGGGGCTCGCGGCGGACGCCGTAGCCGCGGCGCTGGTGGAGCTTGAACTGGGCGGAGAAGCCGTCTGCGCGGAGGGTGTTTATCGGGCCCAGGGCACGAGCTAGCGGGTGTGCTAGCGACCTAAGGTGGAGTGCGCTATTCGCTAAAGGAATTATGAGCTATATTTCGGCTATGACGAAGCACACGTCGCTCTATCTCGAGGAGGAACTTCTGCTCGAAGCGGAGGATGTTCTCGGAACCTCCGGCCCGACCGGCACCGTGAAAGCGGCGCTGGAGGATGTCGTCCGCCGGGCGCGCCTGAAGAGTCTCGCGACCTGGGAAGTCGGTCTGTCGCCGGAAGATCTGGCAAGGCTGCGCCGTCCGGTCGAGTAGATGATGCTCGCCGACTCATCGGCCTGGATCTGGTCGCGCAAGCGGGCTCATCCGCGGCTGCGTCAGTGGTTCGATGAGCTACTCGAGGCGGGAGAGATCGCGACCTGCGATCAGGTTCGGCTCGAGCTGCTGTACGGCACGAGCAGCGCCGCCGAGCACGAGCAGCGCCGCCGCGAGCTCGATGCGCTATACAACTGCCCGATAGCTCCACGTGAGTGGCGGCGGGCGATCGAGGTGCAGGGCAAGCTTGCGGGCCTCGGGGCCGATCACCAGAAGGCCGCAAAGCCCGCCGATCTCCTGATCGCCGCGGCGGCCGAAGCGGCCGGCATCGAGCTGCTCCACTACGACGGCGATTTCGAGCTCGTGGCGAAGGTCACAGGGCAACCGGTTCGCTGGCTGGCGGCGAAGGGCTCGCTACGGTAGCCGTTCGCGAAAGCCGTGTTCGCGGAGGGCGCCACCGGGGCTCAGAGGTTTCTATCTGTACGGTGTAAGCAGACGAACGTCACCGATTCGCGCTGAAACGACTAAAAACGGGGGTTTGAATGGGCTCAAACACGAAGCGACAGACCACGATGGCAAAGATGTCACGCGAGCGGGCACTGAGGGAAAAGCGCGCACGCAAGCAGGAGAAGAAGGAAGAGAAGAAGCTGGCAGCCGCCGCCGCGCTGGCCGCCGAAGCTGCCGGTATCACGCTCGAGGACCCCGAAGACGACGAGACGGCGAGCGAAGAAGAGCTCGCCCCAGAGTGAAAGCCCGTTTCGGGCTGATCGACAAGATCGTTCGCTGGCGCCGGCTCGGCGCGCTGCGAGGGGCCGGGATGTGATCGGCGCGGCCATCGCCGAGAACCGCCGGCCGCCCGATCAGATACGCAGAGGCGTCTATGCACGCTTCACGATGGATACGAAGACCCGTCGCGTCACCAGCCTGTGGATCGGGCGGGCGCTAGAGCGGTAGCTCCAGCACGTCCTGCAGCTCGCCGAGGCGCTCCAGCACCGCCAGCGCCAGCGCCAGATCCTGGATCGCCAGCCCGGTCGAGTCGAAGGTCGTGATCTCCTCGGAGCGAGCGCGGCCGGGCGCCAGGCCGGCGAGCACGTCGCCGAGCTGAGTGACCTGAGCTTGTTCGAGCAGCCCTTCGCGCACCGGGTGCTGCAGCTCGCCGGCGTGTGAAGCCTGCGTCCAGTCGTCGCAGAAGACGTGCGTGCGCGCCAGCTCGCGCGGGTCGATCTCGCACTTGCCGGGCCCGTCGGCGCCCATCAGGCTGACGTGCTGGCCGGGCTGCAACGAGCCTTCCGCGAAGATGATCTCGTGCCCGGGAGTGACGCTGGCGACGATGTCGGAAGCGAGTGCCTGGGCGATGTCGCCGGCGACCTCGGCACCGAGCTCCTCGGCGGCGCGGCGCGCCCGTTCGGGATCCTTGTCCCAGAGGATCGGCGTGCGCCCTCGCTGGATGAAAGTACGTGCCGTCGCCTTTCCGTTCACGCCGGCGCCGATCACCGCGACCGTGCCCGCGTCGGCTCTTCCCAGAGTCTCGGCGGCCAGCACAGCCGCGGCGCCGGTGCGCAGAGCGGTCAGCGCCGAGCCCTCGAGCACCGCGACGGGCATTCCCGTCTCCGCGTCCGAGACGAGCACGATCGCCTTCACGGTCGGCAGCCCCTTCTCGAGGTTGACCGGGAAAGAGGTGACCCACTTGAGTATCGCGCGGCCCGCGCCGATCGCCGGCATGGCGCGAAAGTCGCCGTTTGGATAGGCGGCGACGTAGACCTTGGGCGGCATCTGCCACTCGCCGCGCGCGTAGGCGATGAAGCCGTCGCGCACGGCCTCGACGGCGCGCTCGGGCGAGACGGCGGCGAGGACGTTGTCGGCGCTCAGATACGGAACCACGCTCGAAGCGTACTCGCCCGGTAGCGCGAAGAAAACCATTTCGGGGTCGGTTAGGCTGGCGATTCGAAGATCGCAATCCCACGGGAGGGTTTCGCATGACAGCGCTGCTCCGAATTGCCGTTGGGTTCTTACTCGTAGCCCACGGTCTCGTCCACCTCCTGTATTTCGTGACCAAGGAAGACGACCCGAGCTGGCCCTTCGCGCTGGATAAATCGTGGCTCGTGCCGGACGCGGTGCGCCGTCCCGTTGGGATCGTCTTGTTGGGCGCGACCGTTGTGGGATTCGTTCTCCTCGCGCTGGCGGTTTGGGGTGTGCCCGGGCTGTCCGGCGTGTGGCCGTTGATCGCCGTCGTCGCGGCGGTGCTGTCGCTCGGCTTGCTGACCGCCTTCTGGAACTCGCAGCTCGTCGCGGGGATCGGGATCGACGTCGCGCTGATCGCGCTGGCGCTGGTACGGCCGGGGTGGCTCGAGAAGATTGTCGGTTGAGCCGGGAGTGGTGAAGCGGGTCTCGCCCCGCTCGCCGCGCTCGTTGACCGCAGCCGACCAGGCTGATAGAAGCGGTGGAACCGTCCTGCGATCTCGGGAGGTCAGAGTCGATGTTTGCTCGCAGCGCGCTCTTCGGACATCGCGTCGCCGTCGGCCTCATTCTGCTTGGCGGTTCGATGACTCTCGGACTCGCTTCCGGCGCCTCCTCTGGCACCAAGGCGCGAGCCGTCGGTCTAGAGCCCACCAGCGTCACCTCGATCAGCGCCGGCGGCGACCACACCTGCGTTCTTTTCGCCGCTGGCACGATCGAGTGCTGGGGTTCCAACGGCGGTCGGCTCGGAAACAACGCTCTTCGTAATCGAACCGGAAGCCCGACGCCGGTTCCGGTAACCGAGATAACCGATGCCCTTCAGATCAGCGCCGGTGGCGCGCACACCTGCGCTGTTCTCTCTGGCGGTACGGTCAAGTGCTGGGGCTCGAACGAATGGGGTCAGCTCGGAACCGGCGGGACGGAAGCGACCGCTATCCCGACGGCGGTTCTTGGAATAAAGAACGCCGTCCAGGTAAGCGCAGGCGCCGAGCACAGCTGCGCTGTCCTGTCGGACGGCAAGGTCAAGTGCTGGGGTAATGGCGGTAACGGTCAGCTCGGCGATGGTCACGAATACACGACTGACGTCGGCGACGGCTGGAGCCTTCCGGTCGAGGTGAGCGGTGTCATTAACGCCAAGCAGGTAAGCGTCGGCTACGAGCACACCTGCGCAGCTCTCATAGACGGCAAGATCAAGTGCTGGGGTAATGGCCGAAACGGTCAGCTCGGCAACGGCACGACCATCGACAGCTTGGCTCCGGTCGAGGTAGGCGGCATCACTAATGCGACTCAGGTAAGCGCCGGTTACGACCACACCTGCGCCCTCCTCTCTGGCGGCGACGTCAAGTGCTGGGGTAATGGAGCGAGCGGTCAGCTCGGGACCGGCGGGACGGAGGCGAGCGCCATTCCGGTCGCGGTTATTGGGATAACGACCGCCATCCAGATCGGCGCCGGTTATGGTCATACCTGCGCTCTACTCTCTGGCGGCGAAGTCAAGTGCTGGGGGTTCAACTTCGACGGCCAGCTCGGCGACGGTACGACCGTCGGCCGCTCAACCCCGGTTGACGTGAATGGGATTTCGGGCGCCACCGGCATCGGCGTGGGCCTCCTCCACGCCTGCGCGATCGTCGGCAGCACAGGTAAATGCTGGGGCGACAACGGGAACGGTGAGCTCGGAAACGGCAAGCAAGGCGGCGCGGTGCCTCCTGTCGAGGTGGACGGCATCACGAATGCCAAACAGGTAAGCGCCGGCGCTGATTACACCTGCGCCGTCCTTCGCGGCGGCAAGGTCGAGTGTTGGGGCGACAACTATTCCGGCCAGCTCGGGAATGGAACGACCGCGCCGAGCTCGACTCCGGTCGAGGTGAGCGGCATCAGGAAGGCCGTCGCGGTTAGCGCCGTCGGCGGTGACGATGCGGGGGAACAGTTGGAGTATCAGACCTGCGCCATTCTCGCCGGCGGCGCGCTGAGTTGTTGGGGTCACGGGCCACTTGGAAATGGGAAGCCCGCGAGGGTGAGCAGCTCCGTTCCGGTCGCTGTCAGCGGAATAAAGAAAGCCACCGCGATAAGTGGCAACTATGGTTACGACCGGATACAGAGATGCGTGGTTCTACGCGGCGGCAAGATCAAGTGCTGGGGATACGGCCACAAGGTTCCCACTGTGGTTCACAGCATCAGACGCGCTGTCTCGGTGGGCGTTGGGCCCCTTTGGGGCTCCTTCTGCGCCCTCCTCCGCGGCAGCGAGATCAAGTGCAAGGCGACTCGACCAAGGAGTCCCGGCATCACAAACGCCAGGATGATCAGCTCCGGCGCATTCCATACCTGCGTTGTCCTTTCGAGCGGCAAGGTCAAGTGCTGGGGCGACAACGTTTCCGGCCAGCTGGGGAATGGCAAGCGAAAGAGCAATGGACTGCCCGTCACGGTCAGCGGCATCAAGGATGCCACCGCGGTCAGCGCCAGCGACGACTTCTTCAACGACAGCGAAAACGGAGCCGAAGGCTTCACCTGCGCTGTACTTCGTAGCGGCAGAGTCAAGTGCTGGGGCGAAAACTTTGGTGGCCAGCTTGGCAACCTGGCCGCGCATTACGGGCTATACGGCCTGGCGGAAAGAAGCCTGACTCCGGTACGAGTCAGCGATATCACGACCGCCACCCAGGTAAGTGTCGGCAAGAGGCACGCCTGCGCTCTGCTCTCCGACGGTAGGGTCAAGTGCTGGGGCGACAACGGATACGGCCAACTTGGTGACGGCGGCGGGGACGTGAACCCAACCCCGGTTGACGTGGTCGGTCTTTCGTAGAGCTCCGCCGAGCAAGGCGCCGCGCGGCGGTTTGCGGAATCGCTCACAGAAAGGATGGCGTCGTCGAGTTCGGGTCTTCGAGCGCCGTCCGGCCGTCCGAGATGATTGACTATCGCCCAATGCCCGCCGCGCCGAGCATCGTCGTCGAGAAGTTGCGCATTCGTCGCGGCGGCGTGATTGTGCTCGACGAGATCTCGCTCTCGGTCGCTTCGGGAAAGGTCACCGGCCTGCTCGGGCCGAGCGGCAGCGGCAAGACGACGCTGATGCGCGCGGTCGTCGGCGTCCAGATCGTGGAGGCGGGAGCGATCACGGTGCTGGGCGAGCCGGCCGGGACGCCGCCGCTGCGCTGGAAGGTTGGCTACATGACCCAGAACCCGGCCGTCTACGGCGATCTGACCGTGCGCGAGAACCTGCGCTACTTCTCTCGTATCTTGGGCGGCGGACCGACCGACGTGGAGGACGTTCTCGAGACGGTGGACATGACCGCGTTCGGCGACCGCGTCGTCAACCGGCTCTCGGGCGGCCAGCGGGCGCGGGTGTCGCTGGCGACGGCGCTGATCGGCGATCCGCAGCTGCTCGTCCTCGACGAGCCGACGGTCGGGCTCGATCCGGTGCTCCGGCGCGACCTCTGGAAGGCCTTCAACGAGCTGGCGGCGCAGGGAAAGACGCTGCTCGTCTCGAGCCACGTGATGGACGAGGCCGACCACTGCCACGATCTGTTGCTGCTGCGCGACGGCAAGCTGGTGACGATCGGAACTCCCGCGGACGTGCGCGCGCAAAGTGGCAAGCAGGATCTCGACGAGGCCTTCCTCGTCCTGATCAACGAGGAGGTCGCGTGAGCTTCCGCGCCACCTTCGCCACCGCGCTGCGCGTGCTCAACCAGCTTCGCCGCGACCCGCGCACGCTGGCGCTGCTTCTCCTGGTCCCGGTCGCGCTCGTCTTCCTGCTCGAGCAACTCTTCGCCGACCGGCGTGAGGTCTTCCAGCAAATCGGTGGCCCGCTCCTCGGGATGTTTCCGCTGATCGCGATGTTCCTGGTCACCTCGATCACCATGCTCCGCGAACGGGTCTCGGGGACGCTCGAGCGGCTGATGGCGCTGCCGCTGGCCAAGCTCGACATCCTGGCCGGCTACGCGCTCGCCTTCGCGCTCGTGGCGGCGCTTCAGGCGGTCATCGTCTCTACCGTCGCTTTCGGATTCCTCGGACTGCACACCCAGGGGCCGTCCTGGGCGGTCGTGCTGCTCGCCATCTCGAATGCGATCCTGGGCATGTCGCTCGGGCTGTTCGTCAGCGCCTTTGCCCGCACCGAGTTTCAGGCGATCCAGTTCATGCCCGCCCTGATCTTCCCGCAGATCTTGCTTTGCGGCCTGTTCACGCCGCGCGCGCAGATGGCCGGCTGGATGCGCGGCGTCTCCGATGCGCTTCCCTTCACTTACGCCTACGACGCGCTCCACCGCGCCACCGCGCTCGGGACTTTCGACGGGCGCTTCGCGCTCGATCTCACGGTCACGATCGGCGTGACGGTGCTCGCACTGGCGCTCGGCGCCTCGACGCTCAGGCGGCGAACCGGATAGCGTACGGCGCCGTGGGAACGCGGCGAAAGCTCATTCTCAGCTCCTGTTCGGCGGCGATCATCGCCGGCGCGCTCGCCCTGGTCCTCGCCGCATACGGAAGCACGTCCGGCCACGACGCGCGGGACACGGAAGCGGTCAACACCACCACCGGCCCAGCCGTCAAGGTCATCGCGAAGTACCGAGCAGAAATCCCGAAATTGATGGCGCAGCAGGATGTGCCCGGCCTTGCAGTCGCGCTCGTCGACAGGGACGGGACTCTGTGGACCGAGGGCTTCGGGCATGTCGACGGAGGCGGCTCCGCTCCGGTGAGCGCCGACACGATCTTCAGCGCCGAGTCGATGTCGAAGCTGTTCACGGCGACTGCGGTCATGCAAGCCGCCGCTGCCGGCCTCGTCGACCTGGACGCGCCGATCACGACCTATCTGCCCGAGTTCACCGTCCACAGCGCCTTCGAGAAGCATCCGGAAAGAAAGATCACGCTTCGCATGCTCCTCAGTCACACGGCGGGCTTCACGCACGAGGCGCCGGTGGGTAACAACAACGAGCTCGATCCGGGCAGCTTCGACGCGCACGTGCGCAGCATCTCCGACACCTGGTTGCGCTTTCCGGTGGGCAGCGGCTACGCCTACTCCAACCTCGGCATCGACCTCGCCGGCTACATCCTGGAGCGCATCGAGAGTAAGTCGTTCGCGCAGATCATGCGTGACTCCCTGCTCCGGCCGCTGGGCATGAGCCGCAGCACCTTCGACCGGGCGGCGATCCGTGCGACCACCGACCGCGCCGTGGGGCACGTGAGCCCGTATCCGAAGCCACCGCTGGACGAGCCGATGACGGCGGCCGGCGGCCTCTACACGAGCGCGACGGATCTGGCCCGCTTCCTTCGTTTCGAGCTCGACGGAGGCTCGATCGGTGGCCGGGTAGTGCTCGGCCCGAAGTGGC
Source organism: Gaiellaceae bacterium (assembly GCA_049591255.1). Taxonomy (GTDB): domain Bacteria; phylum Actinomycetota; class Thermoleophilia; order Gaiellales; family Gaiellaceae; genus Fen-549. The sequence goes on along the minus strand of JBAWEP010000069.1, from coordinate 12,504 downwards.
TGCACGATATGCAGATTGTCCAGTCGCCCCAAGCCGGCGCGCCCGCCGGTTACGCGCTCGGTGTCGTCCGGCATCGCTGGAACCAGTGGGAAGGGCGACCCGATCTCTTCGAGCACGGCGGCGGAGGGTTCGGGTTCCTGACCGACATGTGGTGGGCGCCCCAGCTCGGGCTCGGGGTCGCTGTGCTGACCAACTCTCAGGACCATCAGCTCCAGAACGAGATCTCGCTGTCGATCCTGACCGACCTCGTCTCGGTGTCGGGCGTGTACAACGATCGGCTGACGGCACTGCCCTGGCGGCCGCCGGCCGAGGACGCAAACACGTCGTTCAATCCTCCGGTCGGGATGGCGAGCCTCGTCGCAAGCGCCGCCATGGCCCCGACGGGTGACGAGGCGACTCGCTGGGCGGCCTACTCCGGGGCCTACCGAATGCGGGCATGGGATTACCTCGACCCCACCGGTGCGCCGGGCCGTTTCGAGGTCGACGCAGGCGTCCCCTACTTCTCGGCCGAGGACGACGAGGGCTCGCTCGTTCGCCACCGCCTGGTCGAGGTCGAACCCAGCCTGTTCCTCGCCGACAACGGCGAGACGCTCGACTTCCGGGGGAAGGTCGCGACCTGGCGAAACCTCCGGCTCGTTCGCGTCTCGGGTGGCCCGTCTGGATGGCAGTGGGCGATTCTGTGGGCGGCCGCGCTGATTGCCCTCACCTGGCTCGTCGCTGCGCTGGCGCGGAGGGTCAGGCGCTCCGGCGGCTCGCGCTCCTCATCGGCGAGCCGGCAAACCGAGGCGTGCCGCCGGCGCCAGATCACGGCGCTGGTGGCCGGGGTGACTGCGCTGCTCACGCTCGGGAACGTGGCCCTGCTGGTGTGGCTTCCCGGGCTGGTCGACTCCGGGTTCCTTGGCGATCTCGATCTGTCTCTGGCCGAGCGGCTGGCCACGCACCTGCCGCTGGCGGTTGTCGTGATGGGCGCCTCAGTAGTCGTGCTTGTCGCTTGGGGCTGGATTGGAAGCTGGTGGTCGAGGGCGGTGAGGTTCCAGTACGCTGCCCTCGCTGTAGCGGCGATCGCGCTCGTTCCGCTGCTCGCGGGATGGCATCTCATCGGCTGGGGCGTGCACTGAGGTCTTTCTGTGTCGCGTGACAGCTCGCCGAAACGGAGCCGGCTACTCGCTCGTCTCGCGGCCCTCCTTCTCGAACAGCGTCTGCCACATCTGCTCAGACTCGCGGTAGACGGGCCCGACTGCGCCGGCAAGACGACGCTCGCCGACGAGCTGGGCGAGCTTCTGGCGGAGAAGCGACCCGCCATCCGCGCCGGCATCGACGGCTTCCACAATCCGAGGGAGATCCGCTACCGCCGCGGCCCGGACTCGGTAGGGGGGTACTTCTTCGACTCCTTCGACCTCGAAGCCGTGAAGAGGCTCCTGCTCGAGCCGCTCGGGCCGGGTGGGTCGCGGCGCCCGAGGAGGAGGCCTCGCCCGAATCGATCCTTCTCTTCGACGGCGTCTTCCTGCTTCGTCCCGAGCTGCGCTCGTTCTGGGATTTCTCGATCTTCGTGCATGCGGACTTCGGCGAGATCCTTCGCCGCGCCGAGGCGCGCGATCGGGAGTTGATGGGCGGCGTGGAAGCTGTACGGGAGCGCTACCGGCGCCGCTACATCCCGGGCCAGGAGTTGTACTTCAGCCGCTGCGCCCCGCAGGAGATCGCCGACGTCGTGATCGACAACACAGACGTGAGCGACCCGAAGCTGAGGCGATGAGCGCCGTCCGTCTTCAGCCGAACTGGGGCGGGCGAGAGGACAGGTGAGGGCACTTCTCTCTTCGCCCGCCACCGAGCCACCCGCCCGCGGGGTCCTGAAACGGTAGCCAACGAAAGCGCGCCAAATGTGCCGACTTCGCGCCGAATCGGCACCGCGCGCGCGCCGTTACTCGGCCGGTTCCGCTGGGTCTAGCGCGTTACGCCGGAGCGCGCCTGGGTACTGTAGGAGCGTGAAGAAGCGCCCGACCTCTCGCCGCCGCCGTTCCCTGATCATCGTTGCGGGCCTCCTCCTGGAGCCGGTTGCGATGAAGCTACGCGGCTACCGGATGGGCGGCAATCTCGTTGTTCGCTGCCGGAGAGGTCATCTCTTCACGACGATCTGGCTTCCGGGAGCGTCTCTGAAGTCGATTCGCCTGGGCTGGTGGAGGATTCAGCGCTGCCCGGTCGGCAAGCACTGGTCGATCATCACGCCGGTCAAGGAATCCGATCTGAGCGAGGACGAAAAGCGGATCGCCGGCGAGCACAGGGACGTCCGGATTCCCTAAGCGGCTGCCGGTGCGAGGTCCTTCGCGGCAACGGCCTGCGGTGTATGTCCGCGCTGGCTAGAGGGACTTGACCGCGGCGATCAGCTTCGTGATCGAGTCCTTGGCGTCGCCGAACAGCATCGAGGTCTCGGGCTCGTAGAAGAGGTGGTTCTCGATCCCGGCGAAGCCCGGGTTCATCGAGCGCTTGAGCACCACGACCGCCTTCGACTTGTCGACGTCGAGGATGGGCATTCCGTAGATCGGGCTCGAGGTGTCGGAGCGAGCGGCCGGGTTGACCACGTCGTTGGCGCCGATCACCAGCGAGACGTCGGTGTTCGGGAACTCCGTGTTGATCTCGTCCATCTCCTTGAGCTGGGTGTAGGGCACGTTGGCCTCGGCCAGGAGCACGTTCATGTGCCCCGGCATGCGCCCGGCGACCGGGTGGATGGCGTACTCGACCCTGACGCCGCGCTTCTCGAGCAGCTCGGCCAGCTGGCGCACGTCCTGCTGCGCCTGGGCGACGGCCATTCCGTAGCCGGGGACGATGACCACCTGGTGGGCATAGGCGAGCATGATCGCCACGTCCTCGGCGGTCGTGGCCCGGACGGTCAGTCCCTCGGAGCTGGCGCCGGCGGGCCCGGCCTGGATCTGGCCGAAAGCGCCGAAAATGACGTTGGTGAGCGAGCGGTTCATCGCCCGGCACATGAGCAGGGTCAGCAGCGTTCCCGAGGAGCCGACGAGCATGCCGCTCACGATCAGGACGTCGAGGTGCAGCTCGAAGCCTGCGGCCGACGCGGACAGGCCGGTGAAGGCGTTCAGGAGCGCGATCACCACGGGCATGTCCGCTCCGCCGATCGGCAGCACGAACATGACGCCGAACATGAGCGCGAGCCCGATCTCGATCAGGAGGATCCAGATGAGCTGAAAGTCGTGACCGGCGAGGATGACGATGCCGGCGCCGAGGCCACCCGCGAGAATGAGGATGTTGATGATCCGCTGCCCGGGCCAGACGATCGGGCGGTCGCCGACCAGGCCCTGGAGCTTGCCGAAGGCGATCATCGACCCGGCGAAGGAGATGCTCCCGATCAGCGCCGAGATGATGAGCGCGATCGAGACGTCCAACGCGAGCCGGCCTGAGATGCCCGCCGTCCGCTCGTGGAACTCGACGATGGCGATCAGGGCGACCGCGCCGCCGCCGACGCCGTTGAACAGCGCCACCATCTGCGGCATCGCCGTCATCTTCACCAGGCGCGCTCCGAACCAACCGATCAGCGCGCCGATCAGCCCGCCGATGCCCATGAGGATGTAGCCGGTGGTGTTGTGAGCGTTGAGGATGCCCTTCTGGGCGATCGTCACGGCGATGGCTAGGGCCATGCCGACTGCGCCGAGCTGGTTGCCGAGTCGCGCGTGCTTGGGGGAGGACAGGAACTTGAGCGCGAGGATGAACGCGATGATCGTCGGCAGGTAGGCGAGTGTGGTCTGGTTGGCGGTCACTCGCTACTTCCCCTTGAACATCTCGAGCATGCGATCGGTGACGGCGAAGCCGCCGACCACGTTGGCGCCGGCCAGAACCATGGCGAAGAATCCGATGATGTGGCCGAGCAGGTTGTTGTTCAGGCCGACGATCAGGATCGCGCCGACGATAACGATGCCGTGGATGGCGTTCGTGCCGCTCATCAGCGGGGTGTGCAGGAGCGTCGGCACCTTGGAGATGACCTCGATGCCGAGGAAGATCGCCAGGATGAGCACGGTCAGCTCTGCCAGGAAGACGGTTACGTTGGTGCCCGAGGCCAGTGGTATGAGGGCCGAGTGCAGGATCACGATTCCTTCTCCTTCCTTGTCACGCAGGCGCCCGCGATGATCTCGTCCTCGAAGTCGAGGTTGAGCTCGCCTTCCTTGACGATCAGCCCGAGCAGCGAGGCGACATTGCGCGCATAAAGTTGGCTGGAGTGGAAGGCCATCTCGCTCGGCAGGTTGGTCGAGCCGACGACGGTGATGCCGTTTTTCTCGACGATCTCGCCGGGGACGGTCAGAGCGCAGTTGCCGCCGCTCTCGGCGGCGAGGTCGACGATAACCGAGCCGGGCCGCATCGCCTCGGCCGCGTCGGCCGGGATCAGCTTGGGCGCCGGGCGGCCGGGAACCATCGCGGTGGTGATGATCACGTCGAACTCCGGGATGCGCTTCTCGAGTTCGGCCTGCTGCTGCTTCTGCTGCTCGGGAGTGAGCTCCTTCGCATAGCCGCCCTCCGTCTCCTCGCCGACGACACCGAGGTCGAGGAACATCGCGCCGAGGCTCTCGATCTCTTCCCTGACGGCCGGGCGGATGTCGAAGGCCGAGACGACGGCGCCGAGGCGGCGCGCGGTCGCGATCGCCTGCAGCCCGGCCACGCCGGCGCCGATCACGAGCAGCTTGACCGGCGCGATCGTGCCGGCCGCCGTCATCAGCATCGGGAAGAGCTTCGGGACGCGATCGGCGGCGATTATCACGGCCTTGTAGCCACCGACCGTGGCCTGAGAGGAGAGCGCGTCCATCGCCTGAGCGCGCGTGATGCGCGGAACCGACTCCATCGCCAGACCGACGACGCCCTGCTTTGCCAGCGCGTCGATTCCCTTCTGGTCGGTCAGCGGCTGCAGGAAGCCGATCAGCACTGCATCCTTCTTGAGCGACTTGAGCTCGGCGGCGCTCGGCTTGGCGACCTTGGCGACGATGTCGGCGCCCAGGGCGTCCTTGGCAGCGGCGAGCTTGGCACCCGCCTCCTTGTACGCCTCGTCTGTGAAGGCGGCGCTGATTCCCGCGCCCTTCTCCACGACGACCTCGAGACCCTGCTCGGTCAGCTTGGCTACGACCTCCGGGACGAGCGCGACGCGCGCCTCGCCGGCAGCCGTTTCCTTGGGCACTCCAATCTTCACGGCGCTGACTCTAGCGGAAAGAAGCAGGCGTTCTCCAGGAACAAGCGACATCAATGACAGTGCGGGTTTCCGACAGATCAGAATCGTTCTGGTCGATTTCGACGGCGACGATTTAGATCAGGGCTCGCGGCGCGAATCCGCGGCGCGAATCCGCGGCGCGAATCATCGGGCCCGAGCGAGCCGAGACGAGAGAAGAGATCGACCCGGAGGCTTAGAGCGAGAGGAGCGCGCGCACTCTGCCTGAGACCTCGCTCGCAAACTCGCTCGTTCTGGCCGTGCCGCCGAGATCGCCGGTTCGACATCCGGCCTGGACGGCGTCGAGGCAAGCCCGGCGGATCGCGCCGCCGGCCTTCTTCATCGCCTCGTCGCCGTGGACGAGAAGCGCGGCCGCCGCGAGCATCATCGCCAGTGGATTGGCCGCGTCCTTGCCGAGCAGAGTGGGCGCGGTGCCGTGAGGCGCCTCGGCCATCAGGCGCACCGGAACGTAGTTCTCGTCGAGCGCGGCGACCAGCGACTCGGCTCCCGCGATCGATCCGAACATCGGCAATACGAGGTCGGAGAGGATGTCGCCGTCGCGGTTGAGCGCGGGAATCACGAGCGACTTTCCCTCGACGGCGAGCAGCAGCGCGAAGGTCGCGTCGATCAGTTGCGGCTCATAGGTGACTTCCGGGTGCCTTTTCGCCGCCGCATCAAGCTCTTCCTTGAACATTCCCTCGTAAACGGGGCTGACCGTGAACTTGGGACCGCCGAAAACCGTTGCGCTCATGCTCTCGGCTTCGCGGAAGGCGAATTCGGCGACCGCATGGCAGACGCTGCGTTCGATGCGCTCTTTTCGGTAAGCGACCTCGGCGTCGCCATCTCCCTCGCGCCATTCCTCCGCGCCGTATGCGTCGCCGACGGCCATTCTCACCACCGAAATCGGCGCTTGCACCTTCGTGAGCGGAGTTACGCCGGGGATGCAGCGACCGGTGCGCACGATCACCTGGGCACCGATCTCTTCGCGCAGGATGCGATTCGGCGAGCCGACGTCTCCGGGTATCTCGGGCGTGATCGTCGGCGCCTTCAAGCCCAGGCCGAGCGTTCGTATTGCGGCGGCCGCTTCCGAGACGACCGCATTGCCGGTCGCGCGCCGGTTGGCAAGCGAAAGGTCGAATCGCTGAAAATCGAGCTCCAGGCCGATTGCCTCCGGCGCGAGCACGCGCAGCGTCTGCTCCAGCAGCTCCTGCCCGGTCTCGTCGCCTTCGAGTATTGCCAGGGATCGTTTCTCCACGGCGCCATCGTAGCGATACGGGCGGGCCGAATCTCCGGCTTCTTTGCTTTCGCGATGCTTACTGCGCGTAGAGCTCGAGAAATGCATCAATCGAATTAGTTCAAATACCTATTTGCCACAGGGCGAACACGTAATACACACGGCATAGGAATCGCGGCTTTCCGTCAGAAGAAAGAACGGGCTTTACTAACTCGGAGTTTTCGCTACGATAAACGGGTTGTTCCAATTAAGTAGGAGGATTTCGTGGCTCGAAAAACAGTGCTCGTATGTGACAGCTGCAGCAAAGAGATAGACGAGGGTAAGGGAGCTACGCTTCGCCTGACTTTCGCCGATGCACGGCGCGGTGCGAAGCAGGCCGACCTCTGCGAGGTTTGTGCCGGAAACATGCCTGGGCATGCGGTCGCCCGTCGTGGTCGCCGCCCCAAGAGCGCTACTGCCTGAGCGGAGCTTTTCACAGGTATCGACGAGGGACGGGCAACCGTCCCTCGTTTTGTTTCGACCTGAATTAGCCGCCGCGACGAGATCAAGCCCGTCGCTCGACAGGCGCCGACTACGATGAACCGATGCCGCTGAATCTTCTCGTCGGCCCGGCCAATGCCGGCAAGGTAGAAAGACTGCTCGAGCAGTTCGCGGCGGTGCTCGATCGGCACCCCTTCCTGGTCGTTCCGAACGTCGGCGATATCGCGCGATTGCAGCGAGATCTCCTCGACCGATCGGATGCGCTGTTCGCCGGCCGGGTCGGTACCTTCGACGACCTGGTCCGGGAGCTCGACGGCGCCGAGCCCGCGCGAGGCGCCCTGAGCGATGCCGAGCGCCGCCTGCTCGTTCGGTCGCTGCTCGACCGAAGCGAGCTTGACGACTTCTCGCGCTCGGCCCGTTTCGGCGGCTTCGTCGATGCGCTGGTCGAGGGATTCGCCGAGCTCGAGTCGGCAACGGTCAAGCCCGAGCAGGTGACCGGCGAGCTGGGCTCGCTCTACGCGCTCTACCTGGAGCGGCTCGAGCAGCTTGGCCTGGCCGATCGAGAGCTGGCGCGCTGGCTCACCGCCGAGCGCGTGAGCGCAGAGCCCGACACCTGGCCGCACGAGCGACCGCTCTTCGTCCATGGCTTCGAGGATCTGACCGGCGCTCAGTGGCGCCTGCTCGATGCGCTCGCCGCCCGTGCCGAGGTCACCGTGGCGCTGCCCTACGAGCCCGGGCGGGCGACCTTCAGCGCGCTCGCCCGCACTCAGCAGGAGCTTGCACGCCGGGCCGCCGGCCGTATAACCGAACTGCCGCCTCGCTCGGGCGAGTACGCCCATCCCGCGCTGGCCTTCATCGAGCGCAGGCTGTTCGAGCCGGCCGGCGCCGAGGCTGCGCCACCTATCCAGGGCGCCGTCCGCTTTCTCGAGGCCTCCGGCTCGCGCGCGGCCTTCGAGCTGGTGGCCGAAGAGGCGCTGGCTCTGCTCAGGGGCGGAGTCGAGGCCGAGGAGATCGCCGTCATCTGTCCCTCGCTGGAGAGGCGCCGGGCCTCGCTGGAGACCGCCTTCTCCGCCTTCGGTCTTCCCTACGTGCTCGAAGGGCGGGTAAAGCTGGCGCAGATTCCGTTCGGGCACGCGCTCTGTGGATTGCTCCGCTTCGCCTGGCTCGCGGGCGAGCGCTCCGACCTCTTCTCCTTCGTGCGCTCTCCCTACTCGGAGGTGACGCGCTCTTCCGCCGACTTCCTCGAGGGGCGCCTGCGCGGGCGCGCCGTGCACAGTCCGGCCCGCATCGAGTCGGAGCTGGCGGTGCTCAGGAAAGGCCGGCAATTGAGCGATCTGGAACTGCTGGCGCGCGGCGGTTCCGCGATCGATGCGCTGCGCGAGCTGAGCATGCTGATGCTGCAGCGCGCCTACGGTTTCGAGGGCCCGCCCGCATCGGAGCGCTCGCGCCTCGATCTGCGCGCCTTCGAAAGCATTCGCCTGCTGCTGGACGAGCTCGAGCGCTGGCAGGGGCTGAGCGGGCAGCCGCTCGAGCGAGACGATCTGCTGGCCGCGCTGGAGCGTGCGCCGGTGCGCATCGGCTCGGCGGAGGAGCCCGGGCGCGTCGTGGTCAGCGATCTCCTGCAGACGCGGGCGCGCAGGTTCAAGGCCGTCTTTTTGATCGGGCTGGAGGAGGGCAGTTTCCCCCGCCGCTCGTCGAAGCATCGCCTGCTCGACGACGAGGCGCGCGAGCGGCTCGAGCAGGAGATGGCGACGCCGCCGCCGGCCGAGGAGCTGGAGCGCGACCGCTTTCTCTTCTACAACGCCTGTACGCGCGCCTACGAGCGGCTCTTCCTGGTGCGCGAATCGGCCAGCGAGGACGGCTCGCCGCGCCAGGCAAGCCCGTTCTGGGAGGAGCTGCGCGAGCTCTTTCCCAGCGCCGAGCTGGAGCGCTGGACGAAGCGCCGCTCGCTCTCCAAGCTCGTCTGGGACGATGCGGGCCAGGCGCCGAACGAGCGCGAGCGCCTGCGCTCGCTCGCGGCACTGGCCTCCTCGCAGCCCGCGCAGGCGCGGGCACTCGCCCGGGCGAACGGCTGGGAGCGGCAGCTCGAGCGTGCGCTGCACGCTCTCGACCGGCCGACCAGGCTCGTCAACCCCGTGGTGCTCTCCGAGCTCGAGGCGCGCGGAACATTCTCGGTCACCGAGCTCGAGGCCTTCGGCACCTGCTCGGAGATGTGGTTCGTCGAGCGCATCGTCTCGCCGCGCGAGATCGACGGTGAGGTCGACGCGAAGCTGCGCGGCTCGGTCGCCCACCAGACTCTCTACCGCTTCTTCTCGGGCCTGCCCAAGCGCTTCGGCGCCGACCGGGTCGAGGCGGGCAGGCTGGACGAGCAGCTCGAGTTCCTGCGCGAGTGCCTGAGCGGCGCGATCGAAGGCCAGGTGCGCCTGGAGCTCGACGAGCTGGAGCTGAGGGAGCTGGAGGCCGGGCTGTGGCGCGACCTCGAGCAGTTCATCCGCAGCGAGGCCGCCTCACCGCTGCCGCTGGTGCCCAAGCGCTTCGAGGTCGGCTTCGGCAGCGAGCGCTCGGCGGCGGAGCTGAAGCGTGGGCTCGACCTCGGCGAGCTGACCGTTTCGGGGAAGATCGACCGCATCGATCTCGATCCCTTTGCCGCGCGCGGCCTGGTTCAGGACTACAAGTCGGGCCGAACGGCCCAGTCAGCGGCCCAGATCGAAGATCAGTTCAAGCTCCAGCTCCCGCTCTACCTGCTGGTGCTGAGAGACCTGATCGGTGTCGAGCCGCTGGGCGGCGTCTACCGGGCGCTGGCGGGAGAGCGGCCCGCGCGCGGGATCCTGCGCGCCGAGGCGCGCGAGGACGGCGTTCCCGGTTTCTCCGAGAACGACTACCTCGAAGAGGACGAGTTCTGGGCCAAGGTCGACTGGGCGACCGCGACCGCGCGCTCCTTCGCGGCCCGCATTCGCGCGGGTGACGTGCGCCACGACCCGCTCGGGCTGGACGTGCGTCCGAACGGCGCGGAGGGAAGTCCGAGCGAGTGGGGACGCTGTCCGAGCTGGTGCCGGATCGCGCCGCTCTGCCGGGTGCCGAGACGATGAGCGCGCGCAAGCCAAATCCCGAGCAGCAGCGCGCGATCGAGGCCTCCGGTCTGGTCTTCGTCTCGGCCGGCGCCGGAACCGGCAAGACGATGGTGCTGGTGGAGCGCTTCTGCCGCTCGGTGGTGGAGCGCGGGCTGCCCGTCGACTCCCTGCTCGTCATCACCTACACCGACCGGGCGGCCGGCGAGCTGCGCAGCCGCATCCGCGCCGCCCTGCACGAGCGGGGACGCTCCGATCTCGCGCGCGAGCTGGACGGCGCCTGGATCTCGACCATCCACGGCTTCTGCAACCGCCTGCTGCGCCAGAACGCCGTGGCAGCGGGCGTCGATCCGCATTTTCGCGTGCTCGACGCCGAGCAGGCGCTGGTGCTCGGGCGCGAGGCCTTCGGCGCGGCAATGGAGGAGTTCGGCGCGAGCGCCGATCCCGAGCGAACGACGCTCGTCGTCTCCTACGGACGCCGCGGGCTGGAGCGGATGATCATCTCCGCGCACGAGACGCTGCGCTCGGCCGGGCGCGCGCTGGAGCTGGAGCTCGAGGCCGTAACGCCCGGCGTCTCGCCGGAGGCCGCTTTGAGGACGGAGGCCGAGGCGCTCGCCGCCGACTCCGAGGCGCCCGAGCAAACGCGCAACTCCGCCCGCGAGCTGATCGAGCTGCTCGACGCTCATCCGGGCGCGGAGGTCTTTCTCCATCTGGCGGCGTTCAAGGTCAGGCGCTGCGATCGAACGGAGGCCTACGAGCAGGCCAGAAAGGCGCTCGAACAGACCGCCTGGGACGAGCTGGCGCTGCGCGACCGCGACCTCCTGCAGGAGCTGCTCGCGGCCTTCGATCGCTCCTACCGCGCGGCCAAGGACGCCGCCTCGGCACTCGATTTCGAGGACCTTCAGCTCTATGCGCGCGATCTGCTCAAGAACGACGCCCGGGTGCTGGAGCGCGAGCGGCTGCATTTCCGCTCGCTGATGGTCGACGAGTTCCAGGACACGAACCGCTTGCAGTGCGAGATCATCGACCTGCTCGCGGGCGAGGTCGGGGCGGCCTCATCCGCCGGTGCGGCGGGGGTCGAGGAGCTGTTCTTCGTCGGCGACGAGTTTCAGTCGATCTATCGCTTCCGCCACGCCGACGTCGACGTCTTCCGGGAGCGCCGCTCGCAGTCGCCCGAGGTGCTCGACCTGACGCTCAACTACCGCTCGCGCCCCGAGGTGCTGGGCGCCGTCAACCATCTCTTCGAGCAGGATTTCGGTGCCGGCTACCGGCCGCTCGCCGCCGGCGCGGAGTTCTCTCCAGTGGAAGATGCGGCCGTCGAGCTGCTCGTGACCGACAAGACGAGCTATGGCGTCGCGAGCGACTGGCGCCGCGCCGAGGCCCGTCACATCGCCGCGCGCGTGAACGAGCTGGTCGAGAGCGGCGAGGCCACACCGGGCGAGATCGTCTACCTGTTCGCCGCCGGAACCGACGCCGAGCTGTACGAGCAGGAGCTGCGCGCGCTCGGCCTTCCCACCTATCGCGCCACCGGCCGCGGCTACTACGGCCAGCAGCAGGTGCTCGACCTGCTCGCCTACCTGCGCCTGCTGCACAACCGCTACGACGACGAGGCGCTCTGCGGCGTGCTGGCCTCGCCCTTCGTCGGCGTCTCGAACGACGCCCTCTTCCTGCTCAGGCGCGCCGCGCCCCGGCGTCCGCTCTTCTGCGGGCTCGAGCGCGGCCTGCCGCCCGGTCTCGATCCCGCCGACGAGCGCCTCTTCCGCGCCTTCCGCCAGCGCTACGAGCGCCTGGCCGCCGCCTCGGAGGTGCTCTCGCTGGAGCAACTCTGCGAGCAGATCGTCTGCGAGCACGACTACGACCTGGCGCTACTGGCGCAGTGGGACGGGCGCCAGCGCTACGCCAACGTGCGCAAGCTGGCGCGGATGGCGCGCTCCTTCCAGGAGCTGCGCGGGCCCGACATCGAGGGCTTCGTCCGTTTCGTCACCGACCTCGGCGCCGCGGGAGCCTCGGCGCAGGAGGCGCCGGCCGAGGAGGAGGGCTCCGACTCGGTGCGGCTGCTCACCATTCATGCGGCAAAGGGCCTGGAGTTCAAGGTGGTCGTCGTCGCCGACGCCGGGCGGGGCAAGCCTCGTCCCTCTTCCGACGAGATCCTCTGCCTGCCCGACGGGCGTCTCGGCTTCCGGGTCGCCGATCCCGATGGCGGCAGGCGCCACGCCGCGCTCGGCTACGACGAGGTGTGCAAGCTCGACGTCGAGCAGGAGGCGGCCGAGCGAAAGCGCCTCTACTACGTGGCGATGACGCGTGCGATCGAGCGCCTGATCGTCTCCGGCGCGGTCGATTCGGACAGCCCGGATGGTCAGACGCCGATCGGTTGGATCCTCGAGCGTCTCGGCCCCGGCGTGCTGGAACGAGCCGGCGAGGAGCCCGCGCGGATCGAATGCGGCGCTGCGAGCGTGCTCGTGCGGGTTGATCGCTTCGCGCCTCCCGCCGAGCCCGCCGCCGAGCCCGCCGCCGAGCCCGCC
>JBAWEP010000068.1:0-16968 GCA_049591255.1 Gaiellaceae bacterium | reverse complement strand
CACGAGGATGCGCAGCGCCAGGGAGCGCTCCTTGGGGCGAATCCGCTCCAACCGGTCGAGCGTCTTCCCGAGCAAGCGCTCGGCCCAGGCGAACTCGAGCGCGAGCATGCTCAGCCCGATCGCCACCGTGAGCAGCCCCGGGCCGGGGAGAACGAGCATTGCCAGACCACCGAGCAGCACGACGAGACCGGTCGCGGCGAAAACGATCCGAACAACGACTCGCCGCTCGCGATGGCGCTCGCGTTGCACCTGCAACCGCTCCCGCAACGACTTCCGCTCTTCCTCCACGAATCAAGGCTATACGAGCACCCGCGTTTCGACGCTACAATTAACGCCTACCCTGGGGCCATAGCTCAGTTGGGAGAGCGTCTGGCTGGCAGCCAGAAGGTCGGCGGTTCGAACCCGCCTGGCTCCATTCTCGCTTTCTCGGGCGGCTCATCGCGTGAACGCGATGAGCCTGACGCCGCTGGCGGCACGATCCTGTTCGACGCCGTGCGGGAGCACTGTCATCTCACGGCTCGCACCGCCAGCGGCGCCCCGAGGAAGCGAGAAAGGCGCCCGGTTTGAATCCGGATTACTCCTCGTCTGTCACGTTCACGGTCTCCGCCTCCTGTGAGCAGTTCCGCTGCAGGCTCCGGCCGACAATGCGGCCTTGAGTGATAACCCAGCCCAGCGCTCGCCGCGGCATTCAGCGCTCCGCCGGCGCGAACCCCGAGCGGGTCGGAGAGGTCGCAAAGCTGTCCGGTGATGGCCGCTACGGCGCGCCCGAGTCGAACGATTCCAGCATGTCCTCGAGGCGCGGATCGTTTCTTTCCACGACGACGTATCCGTCGACCTCCTCGACCACCCGTTCGATCTCCGGGCTGGCGTGCCCTCTTCTCAGGATGAAGCGGTCTCGCTGCGTTCGAACGCGCTCGTATTCGGCTCGCGCCAACTCGAGGCGCTCTTCGCAGCCAGGTCTTCCGCATTCACAGAAGAGCGAGAGCGCCGCCGGCCCGAGCGCGTCGTGCCGCTTGTTCACCCCGGCGACCTGCTCGTTGACCGATCTGAAGAACGCTCGTCGCAGCATGACTTCTCGCTTCGACACGACATCAGCACGATCACGGGAGTTCTTTTTCCGGAGAGGCCCGGCGGACACTATCGACCTCCTCGTCGCAACAAAACAAACGAGGACTCGATGCCCAGCCCTGAGGACTGACTTCGCGCCCGGCGTCTCATCAACAGCTCTGGCACGAGCGGCTTCATGCCGGAGCCGGAGCGTTAAGAGTACCACCGTTTTTTACCCGCTCGGCAATGCCTCGCCTCGCGCTATGGTGCATGTGCATATCGTCCGTCGGGTTTCTCCCTTTTTGCTTCTCACTCCTTCCGGGCGCATTTACTCCGAGGAGCAAAGGAAGGGCCGACACCATGGCAATAGAACCGAACGAGCACGCGCGCACCGCGAGCGCGATCTCGAAAGCGATGACGCAGATGCATCGCGAGCATTACGGGCGCGGCGCGACCAGCGTACGAACTGTGATCAGCCATGACCACGTCGTCAGCTTCCTCGAGGACATACTCACGCCGATGGAGCGGACGCTCGTCGACGCCGGTGAAGTCGAGCCGGTTCGCGAGGCCCGGCTCGCATTCCAGCGAGCGATGCGCGTCAGGTTCATAGAGACGATCGAAAACGCAACCGGACGCAAGGTGCGTGCCTTCCTGTCGCAGGTTCACTTCGATCCCGATATCGCCGCCGAGGTCTTTGTGCTGGAGCCGAACGGGAAGGGCCAGACGATCGAGAGCGACGAGGGCGCCTCGGCGGAGTAGTCGCGGATTGCCTGCGAGGGCGTCGGGCTCGGAGCGCCATGCCTAACCGCGCTGCCCGTGACTCATTTGCTACACAATTCACGGGAAGTTGAGCGATCGAGGGGGCGAGTACCGGCTGAGAGAGCACGCGCGCGTTTGGATCGTTGCCGCGGTCGTGCTCGCTGTGTTGCTCGCGGCGCTCGCTGCAGCGCTTCTTGCCTGGCCCGCTCCGCAACTCCGCACCGCCGATGATGCGCTTACCCGCGTCGACCTGCCCGGCTTCGCGGGGACCGTCGCGGCCGTCGATGTTCGCTCGACAAGCGGGGCGCGCGTACCGGTGCGGCTGTCGCAGGGGAAGCTCTGGCCGTTGGGGAAGCTGGACACGGGCGAGCGCTTGACCGTCAGCGTCACAGTTCGCCGGCCGGGCTGGGCCGGCTGGCTGGTCGGAAGCAGCAGCAAGCGCACTTTCACGATCAAGACGCCGAGCGCGCATCTGCTCGGCCGCTGGCTTCAGGTGAAGGCGGGCGCTTCGGTCACCGTCGCCTTCGACAAGCCCGTCAGCCGTATCTCGCTCGAGGGAGCGCCGCCGCGGCGGCTGAGCAGCCCCCGGACGGTCGTGCCGCTTGGCCTCGTCGCGCGCGGCTCGCACAGCGCCGGTGGAATGAATGTCTCCGCCGCCGCCCGCTCCTGGGAGCGGCTGCCCGCACCCGTGTGGGTGAGCTGGTTCCCCGAGCGGCCCTATCTGCAATTGCTGGCCGAGCCCAAACCGAGCGCGACACTCGCGCCGAGCGGCCTGCTGACTCTCTCCTTTTCGAGCACGGTCGCCGACGTGCTCGGCGCTCGCCGGCCGCGTCTCTCACCGGCGACGCCGGGTCACTGGCGCCTGCTCGATGCGCACACCATCGCCTTCCAACCGAGCGGGCTCGGCTTCGGGCTGGGCGAGAAGGTGCGCATAACCCTGCCGCGCGCCGTCCATCTCGCAGGCCGGGCCGGTGCGAAGCTGAGCCGCGGGTTCGACTGGCGGGTTGCGGGCGGCTCGACCCTGCGCCTGCAGCAACTGCTCGCGCAGCTCGGCTATCTGCCGCTGGTCTGGAATCCGACCGTCACCGTCGTGCCGGCCACTGCGAAGGCGCAGCTTGCGGCGGCCCTCTCGCCGCCGCCGGGAGAGTTCGTCTGGCGCTATCCCAATACACCCCCTGAGCTACGCGCGATCTGGCGCGCCGGCCAGGCGAACCAGATCACACGCGGCGCCGTGATGATGTTCCAGGACACGCACCACCTCGATGTCGACGCGCTGGTGGGGCCGAGGGTCTGGCGAGCGCTGATCGCTGATGCGGTAGCCGGGAAGCGGCGCAGCGCGGGGTACAGCTACGTCTTCGTGCATCGCAGCGTGCCCCAGTCGCTCAACCTCTGGCACAACGGAGAGGTGATCCTCCGCTCGCCGGGGAACACCGGAGTGCCCGCCGCGCCGACGCAGCTCGGCACCTTCCCGGTGTTCGAGCACATTCGAGTCGGGACGATGAGCGGCACCAACCCGGACGGCTCTCACTACAACGATCCGGGAGTCCGCTACATCAGCTACTTCAACCACGGCGAAGCGCTCCATGCCTTCAATCGATCCTCTTTCGGCACGCCTCAAAGCCTCGGCTGTGTCGAGCTGCCGCTCGCGGCGGCAGCCAGGGTCTGGCCCTACACGCCGATCGGCACTCTCGTCACGGTCGAGAACTGAGCGCTTGCAGCGGGCCGCAGGCTCGATCGTCCGGGCAGCGGTCAAGCCCTCGCGATAGCGCCGCGCTCCGGGCGGTGGGATTCCGGGGCGATCGGAGACAACTACAGTGCTTGGTACGGACCCCATGAGCAAAGACCCCGACTTACCGTCTCCGCCTGCCGAGCCGCACCACGATCCGCTGGCGTCGATCGCGGCCTCCACCACGCCGATCGTGCTCGAGGGCAGATATCGCCTCCTCCTGGGGGCGCTTGCGCGCCTGCGGCGCTCGCAAAAAGGCCGCTGGACGATCGCCGCCGGCTCCGGCACGGTCATGCTCGCGCTGAGCTTGCTGGCCGTACGCCACTACGCAACCAGCTCCTGGCCGCTGTCGAACGGTCGGCCGATCCTGCTCGTCGCGGTCGGACTGCTGCTCATCCTCGCCCAGGCGCTCAAGGCATACGGCTGGGGCCGGCTCTTTACGCCGAAGGAGCGGCCCAATGTGGTCGCGCTTGCCGCCGGCAACGGCGGCGCCGCGCTGGTCGGAGTCGTTCTTCCCGGTCGTTTCGACGACGCGATGCGTGTCGCGGTCGTTCGCCGCTACCCAAGCTGTCCGGCCAGCGTGAGCACGCTCTGTCTTTCACTCGTCATGCTCGGGCTGATCGACAGCGTCGCTCTGGTGCCGCTCGCCTCCGTCGGTGCCGCGGCGACGGGTGCCGCGGTCGGGGTGCGCGCCGGGCTGGCGCTGGTGGCTCTCGCGGGCATCGCGGCCGCTGCCTTGATTCTCGGCCTGCCACACCTGGCGAGAAGCAGGCGCGCCAAGAGTTTTCGGCTGGGGCGCTGGCTTGGCCCGCGCACCACGTCGCCGAGACGAGCCATCGAGGCCTGGCTATTCGTATCGGCATGCTGGTTCGTGCGTGGAGTTGCGCTCTTCCTGCTGCTGGGAACGCTTGGAATCGGCTTCTCGATTCCGCTCTCGCTTCTCTTTCTCTGTGCCGGTGCCGCGGCGGCCGCGCTTCCGGTCGGGCTCGCCGGCGCAGCCACGCAGACGGGCGCGGGCGCCGCGGCGCTCATCGGTACCGGCATCGGAGCCTCTCAAGCCGTCGCCGTCGCCATCTCGGTCGCGGCGCTCGGGGTCTTCTCCGGAGCCGCGGTCTTTCTCTTCGCCATCGCATGGCGCGCCGGCTCGTCGCTCCTGGCGCGCGAGCCTGCTTATTGAGCCGGGCCATCCCCGGCTCGGGGCGCAGTCGAGCTTTAGTGGCCCATCGGCTCGGGCGCGTTTCGCGGCCCGCAACTCCGAGCACATTGAGTGAGAGATGAGCTCTCGTACTCATGGTGCCTCGAAGTCGGCGGTTGTGGCGGACACCCTGGCTTTCGGGGCCGTGCATCTCAACGTCACCGACGCCAAGCGGGCGCTCGGCTTCTGGCACGACGTGGTGGGGCTGACCGTGCTCGAGAGCAGCGGCGCGGAAGTGCGCCTGGGCGTTGACGGGCGCGAGCTGGTTGTCCTACACGCAGGGGCGGAGAGCGGCTTGATTTCCGGTCGCAGCGGTCTGTATCACCTGGCCATCCACCTGCCCGACGAGACCGCGCTGGCGCGTGCACTCTGGCGGCTCATCGTCGACGGCTATCCGCAGGCGCCGACCGATCACACCATGTCGAAGTCCACCTATCTGAGCGATCCCGACGGGCTTGGCCTGGAGCTGGCGCTGGAGACTCCCGAACGGCTGGGCTCGTGGCGGAACGAGGCGGGCCGTGTGGAGTTGATCGATACCGAGGGGAACACTCACAGCATCGCCGAGCCGCTCGACGTCAACGCGGTGCTGGCACACCTGCCCGACCGGAGCTTCGCTCAGCCACTCTTGCCGCCGGGCACCAAGATCGGTCATCTCCACCTGCACGTCTCCGAGCTCGAGCCGGCGCTCGGCTTCTACCGCGATCTGATCGGCTTCCGCGAGCACATCTATTCGCCCCAGCTCGGCTTCGCCGATCTCAGTGCGGGCGGCGCGTTCCCGCACCGGCTCGCGCTGAACATCTGGGCCGGCGCCGGCGCTTCGCAGCCCCCCGGCGACAGCGCGGGCCTGCGCTACTTCACCATCGTCCTAGCCACCGAGGAAGCGCTCGGCGAGGTGCTCGGCCGCCTCCACGAAGCCGGGCACGAGTCGGAAGCGACCGAAAGCGGTGAGCTCGTTCGCGATCCGGCCGGCAACCCGTTCTGTCTGACGGTCGAGTCGTTCTAGCGCGCGGTCGCAACCGCACCGCCTCGGCTCGCCGGTGCCGCCGGGCTGGACTCGCGCCTGTTCCAGACGACGAACAGTGTCAGCGTCGTGAAGACGACCAGGTAGAGAGCGAGCACCCAGAGTGCCGTACCGAGCCCCGCTGCGCTGTTTCCGTCGAAGAAGGTGAGCGAGCGTGCGCCGTCGGTCATCCGCCGCAGCGGCAGCCAATCGCCGAGGAAGCGGAAGAAGCCCGGCAGCGTCTGTTCGGGATAGACGCCGCCCGACGAAGGCACGGCGAACAGGATCGTCACGAGGACGGCGACAATCCTTCCGGCGACGTCGAGAGTCAGCAGGAAGAAGAGCGTGATCATCGCGACGGCGGCCGACCCGAGCACCGAGAAGAACGCGAGCGCCACCGGGTTGGTCGCCTGCATCCCGAGGCCCTTGACCGCGAACAGTGTCTGCAGCAGAGCCGCGGGTAGTGCGAAGAGCAGCGTGAGGACGACCTTCGACATCGCAAGCTGCGACCGGGACACGCTCACCGCCGATCGCTGCAACGTCCAGCCGGGCAGATGCAGCTTGCTGCGCCCGGCTGCTATCTCGATCGCGGCGCTAACGATCGCCGCCAGGAAGAAGCCGCCGAGCGCGACGGTCAGCTGGAAGAAGAAGGGGCCGGTGCCGAGCGCGCTCTTCGCCGGTAGGGCGACGGCCGGGCTGACAGTCACGACGCTCGTATCGGCGAAAGCGGTGGTGAGACCGCCGGGGGGCGTGACGCCGAGCAGGCGCAGGCCGGCATCGATTCTCGTCACGGCCTCTTTCTCGAATCGCTGCACCGTCTCGGTCGCGATCCGCTCTGCGGACGAGCTCGCGATCGTGCCCGCGGCGGGGTTGGTGAGGATCTCGATCCGCAGCTGCTCGCTCGAGCTTGCCTTGCCGCCCACCACGTTCGCCACTTTCTGTGAGAAGTCGCGTGGCACCACGATCGCCGCGAACACCTTGTCGTCGCGCATTCGCGCGAGCAGCGCGCGGCGATCGGGGAGGACGGTAAAGCGAACCGACTTGTCGCCGACCGAGCCCGATGAGATAGAGGCCGCGAGCTCGCCGCCGAGATTCAGCTTGATGCCGTGGATGGACGCGCCGGCGTCCTCGCTGACCACCGCAACGGGCACGTCGCGGGCATTCTCGCTCGGGTCGAGGAAGGCGCCGAGATAGGCATAGGTGAAGATGATCGCCAGGACGGCGGCAAGCGCGCCGGCGATCCAGACGATGGATTACCGATCAGCTGTTTCGGCACGGCCGCCCTCTCTCTGCTCGCTTCGAGTCAAATCGTAATAACGAGACGGTGGCGTAACGTTACTAATTCATCGGCTACGCGGCGAGCTTTACTTGGCGCCTACGCCGTGCAGAAACGCATCGACTACCCGTTCGGCGAACTGCTTGTCGAGCCGCTTGCCTCCGAGAAGAAGGCGGTGGTAGGCCGGCCCAGTGAGGAGATTGTGTGCGATCTCCACGTCCGTATCCTCACGTAGGTCGCCACGGGCGATGCCGCGCTCGAGCACCGTCCTGAGCTCGTCGCGGCGAGGATCAATCACGTACTCGCGCACGAGGCGACTGAGCCTCGGGTTGCGCGACGCCTCGGACGCAAGCCCTTGGATGATGCCGCCGGTCGACCTCCGCGCGAAGTTCTCGATCGTCTTGCCGACCGTCCGCAGCAGCTCGGCGTGCGTATCGCCGAGATCGGGCACCGGCTCGATAGCGGGCGCGGTGTGCGAGAGCAGCTCGACGACTAACTCCTCCTTCGAGCTCCAGCGCCGGTAGATGGCCGCCTTCCCAACTCCTGCGCGGCGGGCAATCATCTCGATGCTCATAGTCGCGTAACACTGCTCGGCAAGTAGCTTGCTCGTCGCTTCGAGTACGGCGCTGTCGATCTCCGCGTTTCGCGGTCTTCCGGAACATTTCTTGACAGGCGGAGGCATTGGCGTGAGTGTAACTTTCGTTACGAGACGGACCCGCATCGGAATTGCTATATAGTGGCGCCGTGGAAAGCGCCCCCTGCCGGCAAGGCGGTCCGGGGGGACTGACTGATTGTAGCCCTGGCTCGATACATATGCGGTTTTCCCGAGGAGGATTTACGAGATGAAGCGTTTTTCGAGGAGGATTTACGAGATGAAGCGTTTTTACTTACTCCTAGGCTTGGCGGTCGTCGTGGCGGCGTCGGTGTTGCTGCCCTCGGCGCTTGGGGCTGGCGCTCCGTCGATCGGCCTTACAGCCGTCCCCGATCAGACCCTGGCGATTTACCCCGGGACTGTTACGACCACGCCGACCACCGTTCCACTGACGGTCGATCCTGGGGACGCGACTATCGCGATCAGGACGAGCAGCACCGATAAGGCCAAGGTCGTCGCCGACGGTGACAGCCTGGTCATCACCCCGGAAAAAGCCGGCACGATGTACGTCGAGGTGACCGCTGCGGAGGCCGGCTATGCCGAAGCCACGCAGACCTTTGCCGTGCACGTCGTATCCAAGACAGAGAACGGCTACAACTGGAGCTCCGCCAAGGTCGGCGGTAGCGGCTACGTGACGGGCGAGGTGTTCTCGAAGATCGAGCCCAACGTCCTGTACGCGATGACCGACATGGGTGGCGCCTACCGCTACGACTTCAGCCGCGACTACTGGGTCGCGCTCACCGATGAGGCCACCTCCAGCAGCTCGGCCTACAGCGCGACCAGTCCCAACGGCCCGGGCGACGGCGAGACCTTCGTCACGGGCATCATGCCCGACCCGGTTCAGCCCGGTCGCGTGTACATGGCGGCCGGCAGTAGCGCTACCAACGCCGCCATCTACCGGTCGGACGACTACGGCAACCACTGGTCGCGGTTCCCGACGCCGAGCATCTCCATGAACGGCAACGACGGGAGCAACCGCAGCACGGGTCAGCGTCTGGCGATCGACCCGAAGAACAACAACATCGTCTACTACGCAAGTCAGTCGGCCGGCCTGTGGAAGAGCTCCGACGCGGGTCAGACCTTCGCCCGTGTCACGGGCGCCACAGGTACCCCCGTTGACTTCCACCCGACGTTCGTGACGATCGACCCGAATAGTCCGGTCGATGCGAGTGGCAATTCCACCCGGATCGTCGTCGGCACCATCGGCGCCACCAGCACGACTCCGCCCACCGTGGCGGTCGACCCGCTGCAGCAGCGTCCGTACAAGTCGCTCTACATTACGAACGACGGCGGCAGCACGTTCACCGAGCTGCCCGGCCAGCCTGTGGCCAACCCGACCCGGCAGTACGGAGGCTTCGTCGCCGAGCACCCGGCGTGGGACTCGAACGGCAACCTCGTCGTCGCCTACGCCGAGTTCAACCTGAACAACTTTGGACAGGTTGGCTCGAACTCGAACTTCGCGCAGGACGGCCGTGTCTACCGTTTCGACGTCAACGCGGGAACGTCCGAGAACATCACCCCGCAGAACGTCTACACCAAGCAGTACCCGGACCTCACGCCGGCTCAGATCGCGAACGGGCAGGTCATGCAGCGCGGCGGCATCGGCGGCATCTCCGTCGATCCCGAACGCCCGGGTGTCATGGTCGCCTCGAGCTTCCACCGGCACCAGGACTTCTCCGAGGAAGTGGTCTGGTACACGAACGACTACGGCGCTAGCTGGAAGGTGATCCACAGCGAGGTGGTCGGCAAGATGGACTACCGCGGCGTCGGCTACGTCGACAAGAACAACGGCTGGGGCTCCGCCGTGCACTGGGCGTTCGACATCCAGATCAACCCGTACGACAGCAACATGGCGCTGTTCAACACGGGCTGCGGTGTCTGGATGACTAAGAACCTGGAGGTCGCCGACCAGCCCATCACCAAGGACAACCAGGTCGTCTGGGGCTTCTGGGACGACGGTATCGAGCAGACGGCCGTCTTGAGCCTGATGAGCCCGACCCATACGGACGACTACCTCATCAGTACCCTCGGCGACTGGGGCGTCATGTCGTGGGGGAAGGACTACACCGTCTCTCCGAAGAACACCCAGGTCAACACCGAGTCGCCGGTCCAACAGGTCAAGTACCTGGATCCGGCCTTCGACGCGAACGGCAATCCACGCTACGACCTCGATTTCTACAACAATGTCCAGAAGCAGGTGAAGCCGGGCTACTACGAGCGCTGGATCAACGGCTCGAACATGGACTACGCCGGCCTGAAGCAGAACGTGATGGTCTCTACGCCGTCCGGCAACTATCAGAACACGAACATGAGCGCCGGCGTCATCTCGTTCGACGAGGGCAAGACGGCGACGCCGCTCGCGGCGCCGTCGAACGCCACTGAGCCGACCGCGCAGAGCAGTTCGGGTTGGATCTCGATCAGCGCGGACGCCAAGACGGTGGTGTGGGAGGTCGGCAACACGAACATCACCTCGACCTACTACGCGGATGTCTCCCAGGGCCCCAACAGCGCGGTGGTGGGCTCCGACTCCACCCGCCCGGTGGCCGTGAGCGAGATCCGTCAGGTCGTCAAGAACGGCGACCGCACGGCCTGGACGCCCAGCACGTTCTACAGTGCGACCGGCGCGCTGGTGACCAGCGGCCGTGTCAATATCTACTCTGACAAGTTCAACCCGGACGTGTTCTACGCGTTCACCGGCACGACGATGTACGTCAGCGAGGACGGCGGCAAGACGTTCCACGCGCAGACGGTCGGCGGCGTCGGCATCCCGAGCGGCGCCAAGGTCCAGATCGACGTCTACAACTCGCGCAGCATCTGGCTGGCAAGCACCAACGCCACGGCCGGTCTGGTCCACGTCACCTACGACACCTCCACCGGCACATGGACTTCGGCGAAGGTCAACCCCGGCACCACCAGCACTTTCCAGCAGGTGGGCGAGGGTCTGGGCGTTGAAGACAACTCTGTACCAGCCCTATATGCGATGGGCGTGATCTCCGACAACTCCGACCCCTCGTCCGTGAAGGATCCGTACTACGGTGCGTACCGCTCGCTCGACGGCGGCGCCACCTGGAAGCGGATCAACGACAACCAGCACCAGTTCGGCCTCCTCAGTGCGCTCTCCGGCGACTCGAAGGTCTTCGGCCGCATCTATATCGGCAGCAACGGCCTCGGCATCCGCGTCGGTGAGGTCAACTGGAACACGGACACGGGCTCGACCGATTCGTCGGTTATCCCGGCCGACGTCACGGCGACGAGCAGCGCATCGTCCGCGAACACCCAGTACAGCGACGGTGTTCCCGACTTGACCGTGACGGGCACGGTCGGGGACGAGGCCGGGGCGAGCTTGACGGCGAACGCCGTCGGGCTGCCGGCGGGTCTCTCGCTCGCGACCGCTTCGACGTCCGACGAGGGAACGTTCCCGGGCACGCAGACGTGGAAGGTGTCCGGCACGACAACGGCGGCGCCGGGCTCTTACCCGGTCACCGTCACAGTCAGCGATCCCGGCGGCTCGAACAGCGAGACGTCATTCACCGTCAACGTCGCTCAGGAGGACGCGCGAGCGACCTACGTCGGTGCGACGGTTGTGCCGACCTTCTCGCCGAAGATCTCGGTGGCGACGGTCACTCTGGCGACGAACGTGCAGGACGTCTCCGTGACGTCCGATGCGGCCGGCGACACGACCTCCGGTGACATCCGGAACGCGACGGTGACGTTCGTCAACCGGGACAAGAACGAACCGCTCTGTACGGCGTCCTTCGGCCCGACGAGCGGTGATAACTCGAGCAAGGCCACCGCGACGTGCACGATCGGAGTGGACGTCGGTACGGCGGACGACTTCAGCTTCACCGTCGGCACCGTCATCGGCGGCTACTACAGCCGTGACTCCGGCGCCGACAACACCGTCGTTACCGTGGTCAGGGCGACAGGCTCCGCTGGTGCTACCGGTCCCGCTGGTGCTACCGGCCCCGCTGGTGCTACCGGCCCCGCTGGCAAGAACGGAACCAACGGAACCGCCAGTCCTGCCGTCAAGATTCAGACACGCCCGCAGACGAAGATCGCTAAGGCGACGATCTCCGCCATTAAGCGCACGGCGAAGTTCTGGTTCTCGGGCTCCGGTGGTAAGGGGAAGCTCAGCTTCCAGTGCAAGCTGGACAACGGGAAGTACAAGTCCTGCCGCTCCAGCAAGACCTACAAGAGCCTGAAGAGTGGCAAGCACGTATTCCAGGTGCGGGCCAAGGCGGGAGCCAAGGTCGATCTGACTCCGGCCAAGAAGAGCTTCAGGATCTAGCACTTCCGTAAGCGCAGACTGAGGGGCGTCCGTTTCGGGCGCCCCTCGGTCGTTCGGCGGTCTTTTCGTCTCTAGCGGTTGGCTCCGATCCGAGCCTATTGCGCTATCCGAGAGCAAGCATCACTATGAGCGAGATGCTCGTACGCGCGAAGCTGGCCGCGATAGTGCTCGCGGCCGCAGGATCCTTGACTCTCCTATCCGCCGGGAGCGTCTCTGCGAGCGCCGCGCAGGACACGAGCTCGGCTTGGCCGGGCCGACTGCCGGCTTCCATCACGGCCTCCGGCAAGGTTCACGCCAGTCTGAGCAAGAAGAGCTTCACGGCTGCCGAGGCGCGCACGGTCAAGCTCGCCTACCGCTTCGCTCCCGCGAGCAAGCGGTTCTCCTATCAGCTCTCGAAGCAGACGGGAAGCGCCTGGCTGAAGCTGCGAGTCGTCGCCCGCAAGGGCCGCTTCGGTGGCTCTCACAGCAAGACCCTGAAATCGATCTTCGGCTCGAAGCCCCTGGCCGCCGCCAGCTACCGCATCGATCTGAGCGCCGATGGAAATAGGGTGCGGCTCGGCTTCAAGATCGTAGCGAGCGCTCCGCTTCCGAGCAAGCCCGCAACGACCGTGAAGCTCGTCTTCATACATCATTCCACCGGCCAGAACTGGCTCGCCGACGACAACGGCGGGTTGGGCACCGCGCTCAAGAACAACAACTACTTCGTCAGCGATACCAATTACGGTTGGGGGCCGGATGCAATTGGCGATCGAACCGACACCGGAAACTGGTGGGATTGGTTCCGCGGAAGTAAGAGCAGCGTTTATATGCGCGCCTTGTATAGTGAATACGGCCAGCATTCGGGTTATACGAGACTGTCTTCGGACCCTGATCCGAATCGCGAAAACGAGATTGTCATGTTCAAGTCGTGCTTTCCGAACTCCGCGATCGACGGCAATCCGAGCGACGCCGCCAAAGCCGGAGACAATCCGCTCCGCGGCGGCGGGCCGATGACGGTCGCCAACGTCAAAGGCATATACAACGACATCTTGACCTATTTTGCTGCGCATCAAGATAAGCTGTTCGTGCTCATCGTTCCACCGCCGCTTGTGGAGGGCACCACGAGCGCCGCGCAGGCGACTAACGCTCGTGCCGTGGCGAACTGGCTGGTAAACAAGTGGTTGGCGAATTACCCGCATAATAACGTCGCTGTATTCGACTTCTATAACGTGTTGACGAGTAACGGCGGTAGTGCAAATACGAGCGACCTCGGCAAGGCGGGCGGCAATCACCATCGCTGGTGGAACGGACGCGTTCAGCACAGCACCACCGGCTCGAGCAACTACCTCGCCTATCCAACCGGAGACAGTCACCCTTCGCAGGCCGGGAATCGCAAGGCAACCGCCGAGTTCGTACCGCTGCTCAACTACTACTACCATCGCTGGGCCGACGCAAAGTAGCGCTCCCGCGCTGGAGCGCGCCGGGGTCCTGAAGTAGAGTGGCGCGAGTAAGAAAGACCCCGAGACCGCCGCGCTTGCGGCCGTCGCTGAACGACCAATGGCAGACGCGCTTACCCGACTGAAGACGATCTACAGGCGCGTGTACCCGCACGTTCCGATCGCGCTTCAAAACGCGGCGTTGAGCACCGTCGGCTGGCACAACAACATCACGGTTCGCGGCCGAGGGTTCGCTCGACTACTCGAAGAGTACGAGGCGAGGACGTTCGCCAATACGGGAGATATCCAGGAACTTCGTGACGTCCGGCTGAAGGCGTTCATCAGGCACGCGTACGAGACGGCGCCCTATTACCGCGAGTTGTTCGACCGGGCGGGGCTGCATCCGCAGGAGATCGCGACGCTCGGCGATCTGGCGCCGCTTCCGATCACGAGCAAGACCGACGCGCAGGAGCGCCGAAGCGAGCTCCTTTCATCTGCTGTTTCACGGCGCGGCCGAAAGCTTCTGTCGACGAGCGGAACCACCGGATCCGGCCTGGTCGTGGCGACCACCTTGGAGGCGGTTCAGGAGCAGTGGGCTACCTGGTGGCGCTTCTGGCACTGGCACGGCATCGAACGCGGAACGTGGAATGCGATTCTCGGCAGCCCGAGCGCCGTCTCTCCCCTTCAGCAGGCGCCTCCATTTTGGAGATACAACAGGGCCGGGCACGAGCTCGTATTCAGCAGTCTTCACACCTCGGCGAAGAATATTCCCCATTACGTCGCCGCGCTTCGCCGGCAGAAGCCGCCCTGGCTTTCCGGCCTTGCATCGCATGGCCCTGATCGCGTCATATCTGGTCGAGACGAAGACCGATCTCGGATACGAGGTCCGCTGGATAACGACCTCGAGCGAGAATCTGCTTCCAATGCACGCCGACCTGATGGAAAGAGCATTCGGCGTGAGACCTGTACAGCATTATGGAATGGTAGAGGCAATCGGAAACCTTTCGGAGTGCGATAAAGGTAAGTTGCACGTAGACGAGGAGCTGGGATCGATCGAATTCATACCGATAACAGAAAGCCTCTATCGTGTAGTCGGGACGAACGTGACCAATCGGGCGATGCCGCTTATTCGCTTCGAGTGCAATGACCACGTCACTATCGATCCGGGGGAGTCTTGCTCCTGCGGCCGCCCCGGACGGGTCATCACGCGTGTCGATGGGCGGCAGGAAGATTATGTCGTTCTACAAAACGGCGTACGTCTCGGGAGGGTGGACAGGATATTCTTCGGCTTACCGAATATCAGAGAAGCACAAATCAGACAGGAAAGAATCGGAGAGATGCAGGTGCTCGTGCGAAGAGGAACGCAGTACGGGAAAGAAGACGAAGAGCGCCTGCGTGCGGAAATAGCCAAAACGATTCACGATGGAACGCGAGTGACGATCGACTACGTCGACGATATCGAGCGCACGGCAAGCGGAAAGCTTCGCCTCGTCGTTTCGTCGGTCGCGGCAGAAGACGTCGCCGGCTACGAGGTGCTCCCGCCGCCGCAGATGTCGGCGCTCGGGTGCGCTGACGTCTAGCCGGCGCCTGGGAGCCTGATCGAGCTCGGAAGAGCTTCGAGCGCTCCGTAACGCTCGGTCGAGTGCGCCGCGCTGGTCATCGCCAGCGGCAAGACCGCCGCAACTGCGCCGGAATCGAAGCCGGAACGAGCCAGCGCTGCCAGGACGACGCCGAGAAAGACGTCGCCCGCGCCGGTGGTGTCCACGGCCTCGGCGGATACTCCCTTCGCATCTGCCCGCGCTTCGCCGCGCAGCAGCGCTCCATCGGCGCCGAGCGTGACGACGACGGCGCGAGCACCGAATCGAGCGCATAGCGCCTCGGCCCCGCGCGCAGGGTCGCTCTCGCCGCTCAGCAGTCGCGCCTCCTCGCGATTGACCTTCACGAGGAAGGCGCCGGCGCACGCAGACAGCACCGTATCAACGGCCTGAGTAGGGCTTATCCAACGACTCAGGCGAAGATTGACGTCGACGACGAGTGGTTTGCCCGCCTCCAGTATCAGCTCACGAGCCCGCAAGGAGATCGCGCGCTCGCGCTCGCCCAGGAGGGTGTTGGAACCGAGCTCGAGCGCGGCCGAGGCCGACACCGCAGCCTCCAACTCGGGCTCAAGCGCCTCGAGCGCCGCTTCGATTCCCTGACCGTAGATGAGGAACTCGGGCACGCCCAGCGGATCGATCACGTCGAATGCGACTCCCGTCTGCACGCCGGGCAGGCGCTTCCACCAGCGCAGGTCGATCTTCTCGGCCCGCAGACGGTCTTCGAGCCAGCGACCCCAATGATCGTCGCCGACACCGCCCGCGAGGGCGACCCGCGCGCCGCAGCGAGCCGAAACGATCGCCGCGTTGGTCGGCGCACCGCCGCAGTGGGGGACGAAGGAATCCGCTTCCGACCAGCTCTCGAGCGGGCGCTCGCAGATCAGATCGACGAGCGTCTCGCCGAGGAAGAGAACGGGCCCGGACACAGGCGCAAAGGTTAGGGATCGGTCCTGACGGTGGCTCGCCCGCTTCCTCGAAAAGCGCGATGAGCAGGAGAAAAGGCATACCGCCCGATTCCGGGGGTTGAACAGTCGCAAGGAATCCTTACATTGAGAGAAAAGTAAGGACTCGCATGGATGTCGTGTCGCACATAACGAGCAAGGGCCAGGTAACGGTGCCCAAGGCCGTGCGCGACGCGCTGAAGCTGAGGGAGGGCGACCGGGTCGTGTTTCGAGTGGCAGGTGAGCGCGCCGAGCTGGCGCGCACGGCCGACCTGCTCGAGCTGGCCGGCGCGGTATCGGTCACCGCGCAGCCGGCGGAGAGCTCGGCCGGCTGGGACGAGGTGCGCCGGCAGCTACGCCGCACGCGCGCAAGACAGAAGAAGTGAAGGCCGTTCTCGACACCAATGTGCTCGTGCGCCACCTGACGGCCGATCCGCCCGAGCAAGCGGAGCGGGCGAGCGCGTTTCTCGCCGCTGCCGAGGAGCTGATCCTCTCCGACATCGTCGTCGCGGAGCTCGTCTACGCGCTCGAGAGCGTCTACCGCGTCGAGCGTGGGCAGGTCGCGGAGCTGGTGCGGGCGACGATCGCCTTCCCGGCCATCGTCGTCGCCGACGAGGTGCTGCTGCTGCGCGCGCTCGAGCTGTACGAACGGGAGCGCCTCGACTTCGTCACCGCCTATCTCGCCGCCGGCGCCGAGCGAAGCGGCGTCGGAGCGGTCGCTTCTTTTTATCGCTCGCTCGATCGGGTCGAATCGGTGCAGCGCGTCGAGCTGGATTGATCCTGGGACTTCTCACTTCGCCCTCCACCGAGCCACCCGCCCGCGGGGTCGTTTGAACATACCGTCCCGGAGCAGTGAGAAACGCCCGTCGACGTGCCGATTCCGTGGCAGATCTCGACGGCGCGGCGCCTGGCGGGCCCAATCCTCGCTCACGAGACACGCCGCGCCTAGTTGTCCTGCCCACGGACGTTGTGAACGCGGCTGATCGGAGGCCGGCCTCCGATCGAGCTGTGCGGTCGATAGCGGTTGTAGTAGCGGACGAAGCTTAGAAGCGAGCGAGCACGAGCGCCCGAGTTCGG
>JBAWEP010000067.1:0-23322 GCA_049591255.1 Gaiellaceae bacterium | reverse complement strand
GCTTGGCGTTAGCGTGAAGGTTCATCTTGGCCCTCCTTTTGGGCGTGGTCTTCGTCGACTCACAGCCTCAAAGGAGGGCCGGATGTATCTCTCAGCCGTTCACAACGTGTGTGGGCGCTTCAGCTAGCCGAGCCCGTAGACGCCCGGGAAACGGCGAGCGAGGATGCTCACGAGGAGCGCCGCCGGAAGGCCGACGACATTCAGGTAGTCGCCCTCGATGCGCGCCACCAGGCGCGCGCCAAGCCCTTGGATGGCATAGGCGCCGGCCCGCCCGCGCCATTCGCTCCGAGCGAGATAGGCATCGATCTCGCTCGCGGCAAGCTCGCGGAAGGTCACGCGCGTCATCTCGTACTCGAGCTCCTCCCAGCCCGGCCCGATCAGGCACAAGCCCGAGACCACCTCGTGCGTCCGTCCCGCCAGCCGCGCCAGCATGACCCGAGCATCGCTCTCGCCGACCGGCTTTCCGAAGACCTGCTCGCCCAGCAACACGGCGGTGTCGACGCCCAATACGGGACGGCCCGCCGCCTCGCCGGCCAGCGAACGCGCCTTCCCGAGAGCGTGCGCGCGAACCAGCTCGACCGGATCGGCCCCGGTCGTGCCCTCCTCGTCGTAGCGCGGGCGGACTACGTCGAACGGAATTCCCAGCTGGGCGAGAATCGCGCGTCGCTGCGGCGAGGTCGAGGCGAGCAGGAGTGAGGTGGGCGAGCCGCCGCTCACGGCTTCCGCGCGACCCAGATCTCCTCGGCCGGCCAGCTATGAGCCCACTCGGGACCGACGAAATCCCAGAGGGGATTCAGGATGGCCCCCTCGGGCGCGTACAGCTCGGCCAGACGCTCGATCTCGAAGCCGGTCTCGCGCAGCAGATCGATCCAGTCGCCGTGCGAGAGCTGGAACTCGCTGCCCTCGCCGTCGTCGTCCATCCAGTCGATGCGATTCAGGCCGAGTTGCGGTCGCTCCAGCTTCTCGCGGACGCGCCCGGTCGCATCGCTACAGAGCACGAGCAAGGTCGAGTTGCGCAGGAAGACGAGCCTACCGCCCGGGCGAAGCAGCCGTTTCGCCTCGGCCACCCACTTGTACGGGTCGCACCAGACGCTGGCGCCGTACTCGGATATCGCCAGATCGAACGAATCGCCCGGAAGCGGAACGTCCTCGGCGTTGGCCTCGATCAGCGGGAACTCGAGCTCGAACTCGCGCTGGAAGCCGCGCGCTCGCTCGAGCTGATCGGGATTCAGGTCGACGCCGACGACGCGGGCGCCGCGCCTGGCCAGCCAGGCCGAGAAGTAAGCAGTGCCGCAACCGAGCTCGATCGCATCGGTCTCGTACAGCCCTGGCAACACGCGAACATCGTCCTCCGGCACGCGGAAAAGACCCCAGCAGATGTCTTCCATGGCCCACTGCGCGCGACCCCATTCCTCCTGATCCGCGCCATGGCTCGACCAGAGAGCCAGGTTGCGCGCCGCATAGTCGGGCAGGTCAGACGGTTTCATCGAACCAAAGCGCCAGCTCTCGCGCGGCTGATTCGGGCGAGTCCGAGCCGTGCACGAGGTTGTCGGGCATCGATAGCCCCAGATCGCCGCGGATCGTTCCGGGCGCCGCCTTTGCCGGATCGGTCGCTCCCATGGTCGCGCGGACGACGGTCACCGCCGCCTCGCCTTCCACAACCAGAGCGAGCGTCGGGCCAGAGGTGATGAAGGAGACAAGCCTCGGAAAGAACTCTTTCCCGCGGTGCTCGGCGTAGTGGGCGCCGGCCAGCTCCTCGTCGACCTGGACGAGCCTGGCACCGCGCAGCGCGAGGCCCCTGCGCTCGAGGCGCTTAATGATCTCGCCGCACAGGCCGCGTCTAACCGCGTCGGGCTTGACGAGCACGAGTGTGCGCTCAACAGCCATCAGCCGCAAGTCTAGTTACGCGACCTAAAGAGCAGCTTAGATTGCGGTAGTTT
Source organism: Gaiellaceae bacterium (assembly GCA_049591255.1). Classification (GTDB taxonomy): domain Bacteria; phylum Actinomycetota; class Thermoleophilia; order Gaiellales; family Gaiellaceae; genus Fen-549. The sequence goes on along the minus strand of JBAWEP010000067.1, from coordinate 21,382 downwards.
CACTCGGCCGAGTGAGAGAACGGGCGCCTCGGGATAACGCCCAAGGGGGAAGAAGAGCGGCCGATCAGCGTGAGCGGCGCAGGTGCGGCGGTCGCTCCCAGGTGTCCTCGCCGAGCGACTCCTGCGGCGCGACCGGAGCCTCGCAGTAGGGACAGATCTGCCAGAGCGGCTCGAGCGGCGCCTTGCAGCGGGCGCAGGGCTGCTTGAGACGGGTCGTGCAGACCGGGCAGACGAGGTAGTTGGAGTCGATGTCGACCTGGCAGACCGGGCAGCGGGTAACGCGCTTGCCGAGACGCGCCTCCATCTCCTTGATCTCCAGCTCGCGCTCGTGCACCTCGTCGAGGTACTCGGGCGGGCGGAAGAGCATGTAGATGATCGCGCCGAAGAACGGGAACAGAAGCGCAAGTGCCGTCGAGGTACCAATCAGCCACGGGTCCTCGATTCGCCGCCGAGCGTCCTTGTTGACCCAGTAGGCGACCGCGAGCCAGAGGACGGCGATGAAGAAGAAGGACAGGTTCTTGATCACATCCCAGAGGTTGGAGCTGAAGAACGAGCTCAACGAAGCGACTGTGATCGGGGAGTGGAGTGTGTTTGTCATACGAGAAGTTTGCCTACGAAGTATCCGATTCCGAATGCGGTACCGAGGACTGCGGCGACGACCAACAATAAAACGAAAAATGCGGTTAAACCATGGCTTGCGTTCTTCATTCCCCCACAGCTTCCTCTATAGACGCGAGATCGGCAAGAAGGTAGAGCGAGCCGGTTACCAGGAGGTGCCCGTCGGGCGCCGCCAGCTCGCGCCCCCGGGCGAGAGCCCGGACTGGATCGTCGACCGTCTCGACGCGCTCGAAAAAGCTCTCGGCCCGTGCCGCCAACTCCCCCGCGGGAAGCGCACGCGGGCTCGAGGAGCAGGTCGCCACGAAGGTGCTCGCAAGCGGCGCCAGCGTCGCGAGCATGGAGTCGACGTCCTTGTCGGCGAGGATCGAGCAGACGAGCGTCCAGCGCCGGCGAGGCAGGTGCTGCACGAGCCAGGCGACACCGGCGGGATTGTGGGCGCCGTCCCACAGCTCGCGCTCTCCGCGCCATTCGAGCCGTCCCGGTACCTTCGCCTCGATCGCCTCGGCCGCGAGCGCCCGCCCGAGCACGAGCTCGACTGCCCTGCGCGAAAGCTCTTCCTGGGCGACGATTGAGATCGAGCCGGCGCCCGCCTCGCGCGCCAGCGCCTCCCACTCCCCCTCGCCGAGCACGACCTTGGCGCCGGGCGCGATCACGGCCAGCTTCTCGCGCGCGATCTCTTCGCGCGTCGAGCCGAGCCAGCGCGTGTGCTCGAGCGCAACGTTCGTGAGCACGACGACCTCGCTCGAGATCACGTTGGTCGCGTCGTAACGACCGCCGAGACCGGCCTCGACCGCGGCCACTTCGACTCCGCCGGCGGCGAACTCGGCGAAGGCGGCCGCCGTGATGACCTCGAACTGGGTGGCCTGCAGACTCTCCGCCTGCGCTCGCACGCGAGCGAGCGCCCGCTCGAGATCGGCTGCGGCGCCGTTCACGCTGATTCGCTCGGCCCAGCCGCGCACGTGCGGCGAGATGGTGGCGCCGGTCGGCACGCCCTCGCCGGCGAGCAGGGCTTCGATCCGTTTCGTCGTCGTCGTCTTGCCGTTCGTGCCGACGACATGAATCGAGCGAAAAGTACGTTCGGGATGAGCGAGCGACTCGAGCAGCTCCTTCATCCGCTCCAGGCCGAACTCTTCGGGCCAGGGGCTGAGGGAGCTCAGCCAGACCGTGTTGGGGCCGCTGCGCGCGTCAGCCGCCGAGGGCATCGAGCTCACGCCGGTAGCGGGCAAGCTTCTCGCGCTCGGCCTCGACGACCTCGGCCCTCGCGCGCTCGACGAAGTTCGGATTGGAGAGCATCTTCTCGCAGCGGGCGATCTCGGAGTTCAGGCGCCCGGTCTCGGCCTCGATGCTGACCGCCTCGACCTTCATCCGCTCGGGCTTGACGACCGCCTGGAAGATGCGCTCCTCGTCGCTCGAGAGACTCACGCGCAGCCCGCTGCGGCGGAAGATCGCGGCCGCATCCTGAACCCGCTCGAGCGCATTCGCCTCGGCGGCGTAGGCGGCGTCGGCCTCGGGCCAGGGCGAGACGATCAGGCGAGCGGTGCGCGCCGGCAGGTTCGACCAGATCTCTTCGGTCACATGCGGCATGACCGGATGCAGCAGCGCGAGCAGGCGCTCGAGCGCCGCCAGCGCCGTCGCGCGAGCATCGTCGTCGCCGTCGTAGAGGCGCGGCTTGATCGACTCCGCATACCAGTCGCAGAACTCATCGAAGGTGAGGTGGTAGAGCCGGGTCACGACCCCCGCGTAGTCGAACACGGCGAAGCACTGCTCGATCTCGCCTCGCGTCGCCTCGAGCCGGGCCAGGATCCAGCGCTCGGTGACCTCGCTCGGGCGCGCGGCGGGCTCGGCCTCGCCGACGTTGGCGAGGATCAGGCGAGAGACGTTCCAGAGCTTGTTGGCGAGCTTGCGGCCCTCCTCGACGGCGCCGTAGGAGAAGCGCACGTCCTGGGTGGAGGACATCTTGAGCAGGCCGTAGCGCACCGCGTCGGCGCCGTGCTCGCCAATCACCTCGAGCGGGTCGATGCCGGTGCCCAGGCTCTTGGACATGCGCCGCCCGTCGGTGGCCAGCACCGTCGAGTGGATGACGACGTCGCGGAAGGGCACCTCGCCGAGCAGCTCCAGCCCGGCGAAGATCATGCGGTTCTCCCAGAGGCGGATGATTTCGCGCGCGGTGGTCTGCAGGTCGCCCGGGTAGAAGGCGCGCAGATCGTCCGTGTCATCGGGCCAGCCGAGCGTGGCGAACGGCCAAAGCGCCGAGGAGAACCAGGTGTCGAGCACGTCCTCGCTGCGTTTCAGCTTCTCGGTGCCGCACACGGAGCAGACCTCGGGCGCAGTCTCCTCGACCGTCAGGTGACCGCTCGGACACTCCCAGATCGGCAGTTGGTGGCCCCACCAGAGCTGGCGCGAGATGCACCAGTCGGGAGCGTCCTCGAGCGACTCGATCGCAAAGCGGTGCTGCGACTCGGGATGGAAGCGGACACGCCGCTCGCGAAGAGCTTCGAGCGCCGGCTTCTTCAGCTCCTTCATCGAACACCACCACTGCAGCGAGATGCGCGGCTCGATTCGCGTCTCGCAGCGCTCGCAGAGTGCAACGGCGTGCTTGAAGGGCTCGCGCGAAACGAGCTGGCCGCGATCTTCGCACCAGCGGAGGATGCGCTCGGTTGCTTCGTCCTGAGTGAGGCCGGCGAGCGCGGGCACCAGGTCGTTCATCAGCCCGTCCGGGCCGATCGCCGTGGGCTCGGCGAGCCCGTGCGCGCGACCGATCTCGAAGTCGACCGGGTCGTGACCGGGCGTGATCTTGAGCGCGCCGGTGCCGAACTCGGGATCGACGTGGTCGTCGGCGATCACCGGCACGCGACGGTCGACCAGCGGCACGACCACCTCCTTGCCGACCAGGTCGCGGTAGCGCTCGTCGCGGGGGTGCACAGCGACAGCGACGTCGGCGGGAATGGTGGCCGGGCGCACCGTGGCGATGTCGACGTGGCCGGAGCCGTCGGCGAGCGGGTAGCGGATCGTCACCAGCTCGTCTGTGGCATCGACGTGAACGAGCTCGAGATCGGAGAGCGAGGTCTGGTGGAACGGACACCAGTTGATGATGCGGTTGTCGCGATAGATCCAGCCCTTGCGGTAGAGGTGGACGAAGAAGCGCAGCACCGCCCTGGTGTAGCCCTCGTCCATCGTGAAGCGCTCGCGCCGGTAGTCGAGCGAGGCGCCGATGCGCCGGAACTGGGTCATGATCTTGCCGCCGTACTCGTGCAGCCACTCCCAGACGCGCGCCTCGAAGGCCTCGCGCCCCAGCTCCTGGCGCGTCTTGCCCTGCGTCGCCAGGTACTTCTCGACCGCGTTCTGAGTCGAGATACCGGCATGGTCGTAGCCGGGCTGGAAGAGCACGTTGAAGCCCTGCATGCGCTTCATGCGCACCACCGAGTCGCCGAGGGCCAGCTGGAGGGCGTGACCGATGTGCAGCTCGCCGGTGACGTTCGGCGGCGGATGCGCATCGACGAAGGTCGGGCGCGAGTTGTCGGGGTCGGCGTTGTAGAGACCCTCCTCTTCCCAGGTCTTCTGCCAGCGCTCCTCGACGCCTGCGGGCTTGTAGAGCGGATCCATGGAGGTGGATTCTACGGAGGTCGCGGCAAGAGGCGCCGGCTCCTTGCTCTCGCTAGCACTTCTTCCTTTGCCCGCCACCGAGCCACCCGCCCGCGGGGTCGTTCGAGAGTACCGTCACTCGCAGCCGGAAAGCGCGCCTCGAAGTGCCGAATCTGTATCGATCCAGGGGAGGCGAATGTCAAGAGGCGTCCGCGCTGGAAGCGGAGGAGCGATACCGGCCGCTTTCGAGTTCACGGCTCTCTGATCAAGAGGAGCGTGAGGTCCGGCCGGGTCAGGAGCTGCTGCCCGACCGAAGGGTCGAACCAGCCGGCGACTCCGCTGTGCGCGTGGGTGACCAGAATGATCAGATCGGCCGGCAACGACTCGCTCGCGGCCAGGATGGCGGTCCCGGGCCGCCGCGGGTCGACCGCCGTCTGCACATCGGGCAGCCGCTCGCGGAGCCGGGCAGCGAGCTCATCCAGGCGGCGGCGGACGTCGTCCTCCTCGAACCGGCGGGCCAGAGCCGTTGCGCCCGGCAGCAGCTGGCTCTGCGCGGGAGAAGGAGGTTCCAGTGCCGAGAGCAGCGTCACCGAGGCGCCGAACGCTCCGGCCAGAGTGCTGGCCGCGTCGAGCGCGGCTTCGACATCGTGGCCGAAGTCGATCGGAACGAGGAGTTTTTCGAGCTCGAACCGAGAGGCATCGGAACGCCGCACCGTGCGCAACAGAATCGGGATGCTTCCGCCGCGCAGGATGCGCTCGGCGATGGATCCGAGCAGCCGGTCGAGCGGGCCGCTGCGGCCGTGTGCGCACATCGCGATGATGTCCGCGGCGTGCTCGTGCGCGTGCTGGTCGATTGCGGCGGCGACATTCTCGACGGGCGGCTCGTGCACGTGCACCTCCACTGTCACCTCGCTTCGGCAGATTCGCTTGGCCTGCTCGGCGAGATAGGCTTCGGCCGCGGCGGCGCTGACAAGATGCGGCTCTCCGTGCACACTGGCCGGAGGCTCCTGCTCGAGCACGTGAAGCAGCACGAGCGACGCCCCGAGCTTCTGCGCGAACGCGCAGGCCGCAGGCAGCACCGACTCGGCGAGACGCGAGCCGTCGAGCGGGATGAGGATGCGCCGCACGTTCACAGTCCGGACACCTGCACGAGTAGGAATACGTTCAGAGCGACGATCAGGATCGTCAGGCCCCAGAGCGGAGCCGAGACGGCGGCGCGATTCCGGAAGGCGCCCATGACATCCATCTTGCCCGTCAGCCAGGCCAGCGGGATCAACGCCTGGGGAATTCCGAAGGAGAGCACCACCTGGCTGAGCACGAGCGCACGAGTCGCATTCACACCGATGCCGGCGACGACGAGCGCCGGGATCATCGTGACGAGGCGGCGAACCCACACTGGAACGGTGCGGGTCAGGAATCCCTTCATGATCACCTGACCGGCGAAGGTGCCGACAGCTGAGGCGGAGAGCCCCGAGGCGAGGAGCGCAATGGCGAAGATCGCGCTCGAGGCGCCGCCGAGGATCGGCACCAGCGTCCTGTGCGCCTGCTCGATGCCGGAGATGCCGGTCAGGCCGCGGGCGTGGAAAGTTGCGGCCGCCATCATCACCATCAACACGTTGACGATGCCTGCGATTGCCAGCGCGATCACAACGTCCACGCGCTGAGCGCGGAGCATCCGCCGCAGTCTCTGCGGGTTGTCGTGTACGCCCCGCTCCTGCATCAGCGCCGAGTGCAGGTAGATGACGTGCGGCATCACGGTGGCGCCCAGAATGCCGGTTGCGAGCAGCACGGACTCCCGGCCCCCCAGCGCCGGCGGCAAAAAGCTTCGCCCGGTGGCGGCCAGATTGGGCTTTCCAAGGATCGTCTCCCCCAGATAGCTGACGGCTATGACTCCGATCAGAGCCGCGATGACGGCCTCGAATAGGGGCATGCCCCAGCGCTGAAGCGCGAGCACGACAACCGTCCCGGCGGCAGCGATGATCGTCGCCGGGAAGAGCGGTATGCCTGTCAGCAGCTTCAATCCGAGCCCCGCGCCCAGCAGCTCGGCGAGGTCGGTGGCCATCGCGATCACCTCCGCACCAAGCCACGCCGAAACGACGAGCCGCCGCGGCGCGCGATCCCGGATGTGCTCGGGCAGGTTGCGACCGGTGACCAGCCCGAGCTTCGCCGACTGGAGCTGGATCACCATCGCGGCGATGTTCGCCGCCACGACAACCCAGACCAGGCGATAACCCTCCTCCGATCCGGCCTGGATATTCGTCGCGAAGTTCCCGGGATCGACATAGGCGACGGCAGCCACGAACGCCGGGCCGAGGAACAACCACGTTCTCGTCAAACGGCGCACTCCGCTCAAGCGCCCGAGGCCGCGTAGGAAGCCGAACCGGATCCAGGGGGTCAAGTCTTGCATGCAACACCGTATCTTGATCGCTCGCACGGACCGATGCGGTTGCCGATGGAGGAGTTCCCGCAGCTCAAAACGTGAACAGCATCCTGCTGCTCGTCGCGGGGGCGACCTATCTGTCCGGTGCCCGAATCAACCGCCCGGTGCCAGGCTCTGCCACGAATGTGAGCCGAGATTATGAGCGTTTTGCAGCGCTTTAGAACCAGCTCGCCGAAACGGACATGTCTCGGTGCCAGGCTTGGTGACGAGAATGTGACGATTCACCCACCGCCACGAGGAGCCCACAAATCCCCAGCGGGCATCGAGCGTGCCGACCGACACGGGGAACGCCGCTCACGCACGCTCGTCCCCTGCGAAAACGGGCCCCGAAAAACATCCCGAACTATGACGCAGAGCCGACCGGAGCAGCAAGTTGAAGCGCCGCAGGCGCGACAACTTCAGCCACGACTCCGCCGGCGAAGGTCGCCAGACTTTCGCCGGAACCTACGCCGACTCTTCGGTCAGCTCTTCCTCTTCCGGCTCGTCCGCGGCGGCGCCGCTCGTGACCAGAGTCGGGCGCTGGCCCTTGGAGATCGTCTCCTTGGTGATGACGCACTTGGAGACGTCCTTGCGCGACGGCAGCTCGAACATCACGTCGAGCAGAGCGGCCTCGATGATCGAGCGCAGGCCGCGGGCTCCGGTCTCTCGCAAGAGCGCCTTGTCGGCGATCTCCCAGAGCGCGTCCTCGGTGAAGACGAGCTCGACCTCGTCATAGCCGAAGAAGCGCTGGTACTGCTTGACGAGCGCGTTCTTCGGATCGGTCAGGATCTTGACCAGATCCTCGCGCTTGAGCTGGTGCACGGCCGATATGACCGGCAGGCGGCCGATGAACTCGGGAATCAGGCCGAAGTTGAGCAGATCCTCGGGCATCACGTCGGCGAGCAGCTCGGAGCTCTCGGCGTCGCTCTTGGAGCGAATCTCGGCGCCGAAGCCGACGGCGTTCTTGCCGGCGCGGCGGCCGATGATCGCATCCAGGCCGGCGAAGGCGCCGCCGCAGATGAAGAGGATGTTGGTGGTGTCGATGGAGAGGAACTCCTGGTGCGGGTGCTTGCGCCCGCCCTGGGGCGGCACCGAGGCGACCGTGCCCTCGAGGATCTTGAGCAGCGCCTGCTGGACGCCCTCGCCCGAGACATCGCGCGTGATCGAGGGGTTGTCGGCCTTGCGCGCGATCTTGTCGACCTCGTCGATGTAGATGATCCCGGTCTCGGCCTTCTTGATGTCGAAGTCGGCCGCCTGGATCAGCTTGAGCAGGATGTTCTCGACGTCCTCGCCGACGTAGCCGGCCTCGGTCAGCGCGGTCGCATCGGCGATCGCGAAGGGGACGTTGAGAATGCGAGCCAGCGTCTGGGCCAGCAGCGTCTTTCCGCAACCGGTCGGACCGAGCAGCAGGATGTTCGACTTCTGTAGCTCGACCTCGGAGTCCTCGACGACCATCTGGACGCGCTTGTAGTGGTTGTACACCGCTACAGCCAGCGTCCGCTTCGATTCTTCCTGGCTGACGACGTAGTCGTTGAGAACGCCGTAGATCTCCTTCGGCTTGGGCAGGTTCTCCAGATCGAGCTGCGCCGGAACGGTGAGCTCTTCGTCGATGATCTCGTTACAGAGGTCGATGCACTCGTCGCAGATGTAGACGCCCGGTCCAGCGATGAGCTTCTTGACCTGCCTCTGCGACTTTCCGCAGAAACTGCAGAGGAGCTGCTCGTTTCCGTCGCTTGCCCTAGCCACTTCTACTCCTTGTAACTCGAAATCGTCGTTTCGGCTAGGCCCAGTCGGCGCCGAGTGCTCGTTTCGGCGGCGACGTGCACTAGCCCTCGACCTTCTGCGGAGTGGGCGTATTGGAGCGATGCTCCAGAACGCGGTCGATCAGCCCGTACTCCATCGCCTCTTCGGAGGTCATGAAGTAGTCGCGCTCCATGTCCTTGGCGACCTTGTCGGTCTTCTGGCCGGTATGCGCCGAAAGGATCTCCTCGAGCCGGCGCTTGATGTTGATCACTTCGCGCGCCTGAATCTCGATGTCGGAAGCCTGGCCCTGGAAGCCGCTCGAGACCTGATGGATGAGAATCTTCGAGTTGGGCAGCGCGGCGCGCTTGCCCTTGGTGCCGCCGGCCAGGAGAACGGCGCCCATCGACATGGCGATACCGACGCAGGTCGTCTGCACGTCCGGCTTGATGAACTGCATCGTGTCGTAAATGGCCAGTCCGGCGTACACGGAGCCCCCGGGCGAGTTGATGTAGATGGAAATGTCCTTGTCCGGGTCTTCGGATTCCAGGTGGATCAATTGAGCGATCACCAGGTTGGCGATCTGATCGTCGATCGGTGTGCCTAGGAAGATGATCCGCTCGTTGAGGAGCCGCGAGTAGATGTCGAACGAGCGCTCGCCGCGCGATGTCTGCTCGATGACCATTGGGATCAAAGGACTCATGGCGTCTCCTTACTACCTGGGGTCCACAGTTTCGAAGGGGAGGCCGGCTTTTCCTTCTCCGGCGTCCAAATTTGCTCGCGCGCCTCGGCCTGTGCGAGCGGAATCGGCTTGACTTCCTCGCAGATGCGATCGAGGGCGGCGCTCATGCGCATGTCCTCGCGCAACTCTTCCTGGCGACCCGCGCGCCAGATGTCCGCGACCAGCTCGTCGGCGTCCTCGCCGGCGGCGCCGGATTGGTCGCGCACGAGCTCTTCGATCTCGCTGTCCGAGATCTTGAGCTTCAGCTTGTCGGCGCCGGCCTCGAGCACGAGTTCGCGCGCGATCGAGCGGCGAGCCTCGACTCGCACCTCTTCCACGAGCTGACCGGCCTCCTGCCCTGTCAGCTGGAGGTAGAGGTCGAGATTCATGCCCCGGCGCTCGAGCGAGCGAACCAGGTTGGCCAGCAGAACACGTGCCCGCTCCTCGACGAGCACCGGATGCACCTCGACATGCGAGGCGTCGACCAGTGCGTCGACGGCGGCCTCTCGGAAGGCGATGTCGCGCTCTTCCTCGGCCTGGGCCAGAAGTCTTCCCTCGATCTCCGCGCGCAGCTCGTCCAGGGTGTCGAACTCGCTTGCGGCGCGCGCCAGATCGTCGTCGAGCGGCGGCAGGTCTTTCTCCATGATCTCCTTCACGGTCACCTTCACGGTGGCCGCGCTGCCGTCGGCAAGGAAGAAGGGAATCTCCCGGTTCTCGCCGGCTTCCATCCCGATCAGCCCCTGCTCGAGCTCGCGAGCCAGCTTGCCCGCTCCCAGCTCGATGACCTGGTCGCGGCTCTCCTCGCCGCGTTCACTGAAGAAGTCGACGACGAGCGAGTCTCCGTCCTGAACGGGCCTACCCTCGACCGGCACGAGCTGGGCGACGCTCGATCGCAGCGCATCGAGCTCGTGCTCGAGCAGGCCGTCCGGAATCACCGCCTCGCCCTTGCCCACCTCGAGCTTGCGCCAGTCGGCGAGCTTGGGCAGCGGCTGAAGATTGAACTCCGCGTTGAAGCTCCAGTCCGAATCGGTGGAGGCGGGAAGCTCGTAGTCGAACTGCGGCTCCGAGACCGGGCGCAGGCCCTTGCTCGCGACGGCCGCCCTGAGCCAGCCGCCGATGTGCGTGTCCACCGCCTCGGTGTAGATGCGCTCCTTGCCGAGCCGGCGCACCAGTATCGGCATCGGCACCTTACCGGCGCGAAATCCGGGCACCTTGGTGCGCTCGGCCAGATCGGCGCCGGCGTGCTCGACCGCGTGCTTGATGTCCGCGCTCGGCACCTCGACCGTGAGGCGCACACGATCGTCGGCGAGCTCTACGAGGTTCGTCTCCATGTTCCGCATTCAAGCAGAGCGCGCCCGGCCGCCGTCGGATCCCTCGGCGCGGCGAGGACGAGATCGTGTCAGGCGAACAATTCGAGGCGCTCGCCGTCCGACAACTCCAGGTGGCCACCGGCTTCGACCTCGTTGGTGAGGATGCTCTCGGCGCAGCGCGCGCAGCGCGGGCAGAACTGCTTGCCGGCGCCGAGGCGGAGCTGCTCGAGCGCTTCGGCGACCGGGCGCTGGGCCTGGTAGATGCGAGTCGTGAGCATCGAGTCGAGCGCATCTGCAACGTGGATGATGCGGGCGCCGAGCGGAATGTCCTCGCCGGCGAGGCTGTCCGGGTAGCCGCTGCCGTCCCAGCGCTCGTGATGGTGGCGGATCGCGGGCACGGCATCGGCGAGGAAGCCAAGCCGCTCGATGATGCGCGCTCCCTCGTCGGCGTGCTTGCGCATCACTCCCCACTCCTCGAGGCTCAGACGGGCGGGCTTGAGCAGGATCGAGTCGGGGATGGCGAGCTTGCCGATGTCGTGGAAGAGAGCGGCGTGACCGAGCAGGTCGAGCTCCGGCTCGGATAGCTCGAGCTGGCGGCCGATGGCCAGCGCCAGCTTCTGAACGCGGCGCGAGTGGCCGGCGGTATAGGAGTCGCGTGCGTCGACCGTCGCCGACAGGCTCTCCATCGCGGCGGTCGAGCGCTCGCGCAGCAACTGGTTGGCCTCGGCCAGGGAGACGTTCTGCTTCTTGATCAACTCGGCGGCCGTGCGCAGCCTGCGCGTGCTGCCCTGGGTGTGACTCAAGTAGGCCTCCTGGGTGCGCCTGATGAGCACCAGCGGGAGCGCGAAGACGAGCAGCGCATAAGCGTGAATCGAGCCATAACCGATCACCATCGCCGCCGCCACGGCGCCGTAGACGAGGTAGTGGCCGGTCATCCAGGAGAAGCGGTCACGCCAGAGCGCCCACCAGCTCTGCTCTGACTCCAGCGCCAGGGCCAGGGCCAGCAGGCCGGTGTTGAGGACGAAGTAGACGCCCGCGGCGGCGAGCGCGGATGGAATCGCCCTGATGTCGTGCGAGCCGAGCGGCAGCCCGACGACGAGGTCGAAGGCGCCAACGGCTCCGAGCGTCGAGACCGTGAGCGCGCCGACGTTGAAGAGCGGCTGATGCAGCGGCGAGCGGCGAGCGCTCCAATCGACCAGCGCCGCCACGAACGCCGCCGCAAGCGCAATCCGGGCGCCGAAGAGCGAGGCGCCGGCGATCGCGCCCACGGCGGTGACCGAGATCGAGGAGTCGTCCGTCTCGATAGCCAGCACCTGGCCGATCGCGATCAGGGCCACGAGCGCGAACATCCCGATCAGATCACGGCTCGAGCCAAACACGGCGCCCGCGACGCCCCCCGCGACGCCGACGATAGTGAGCGCGGAGATCAACCACATCAGGCGGCGCGGAACCTCGAGCACGTTCAGCCACTCGCGCGCACGCACGCGCCGCCGTTCCTTTCGCGGCCTGATCGCCTCCGGCGCCGCCAGCGGAGTCACGTACTCACCGTCCTCGGGGATCACCAGCGCCGTGGCCTTCGCCGGCTCGATCAAGAGCCCAAGCTCGGCAGAGGCGGCGACTACGCGGTTCCGGCCCTGGAGCTTGGCTCGATAGACAGCCAGGTCGGCATGATGGACGAGATCGGTCTGAGTCATTCCATCGGCCGGGAAAGAGGACACACCGATCGACACGGTCGCGCGGATCGGCTCGGGCACCGTCTCGACCTGGAACAGCCGCTCGGCCACCTCGCGCCGGATGCGCTCGGCGATCTCGAGCGCCTCTTCGAGCGGCGTATCCGGCAGGAGCACGCTGAACTCCTCGCCGCCAAAGCGCGCCGGCAGGTCCTCGATGCGAAGGTGGGCCCGAAAGACCTCGGCCACGCCCCTAATCACGCCGTCGCCGGCCAGGTGACCGTAGTTGTTGTTGACCTCACGCAGCAGATCGAGGTCGAGCATCATCAGCGCCAGCGGCCGGTGCCGGCGCCGCGCCCGCTCCAGCACCTCGGTAAAGACGATGCCGAAGTAGCGCGCGTTGTAGAGGCCCGTCTTCGAGTCGACCCGAACCTCAGCCTCCAGCGCGGGGACCGAGAGGGAGCGCTGAATCAGCGTCAACGGGACGAGCGCGAAAGGAACAAGCACGGGGTTGTAGCGCCAGAAGTAGGCGACGGCGATGCCAACCGAGACGAGGACGAGATCGGGCGCGTAGTTGACCGGGGAGAAGACACCGAGCTCGCGAAACGTGTGGCCGCGAGCGAGGTGCACGACCTCGTCCAGGAGCAGATGGTTGACAAGGACGAAGACGGCGCTGGCGGCGGCCGCGGCGAGCACGCCGTGCAGCCGGCTGGAGATGATCGCCGCCTCGGGCAGGTAGCGGTAGACGGCGCTGGCAGCCAGGATCGAGAGCATCGAGTCGCAGGTGTTGAAGATCTGGATGTACCAGGGCCGCCGCCCTCTGAGCCAGTCCGGGACGAACTGCCCGACGGCGACCAGCGCTGCCAGCTCGGGCGGCAACAGCAGCACCGCCGCGACCACGAAAACGATGTCGATCGCGTAGCCCTCGTTCTTGGGCGTGACCACTATGAACAGGTGCGCCAGACCGGCCAGGGCGGTCAAGATGGCGAAGGTCACCCAGGGCTCGTCGCGCCCGGAGCCGAGACGGGAAAGGAGCGGCGCCAGCACGACCACCGTACCGCTCAGGACGAGGAAGAAGTAGACGGCAGCGCGTGGCGGCAACCACGCGCTCTGCGCCTGTTCATGTGCCGCCGGGCTGCGCCCGTTCATACGATTCATCGTCGTCGGCCAGAAGACAATTCTTTAGAGGCGAATCTCCCTCAAGGTGTGGGGGCGAGATACGGATCTAGAAGCAGCGCCGCGCAATCGGACTTCGTGAGCAGATAAACGGGCAGGCTCGTGCTGTCTGCCCGCGCCAGAGCCCGGCGAGGACAGTGTTCCCACACGGGCTTGGAGGGGATGGTGTCGCTAGCGGCGCCAGGCTGATCCGGGAGGCCAGTCGCACCCGTCGCACGAAGCTGCCGGCCAAAGGAATTTGCCTTCTCGCTTGCTCGGGGCGCCGCTGGCGATGCAAGCCCGGAGAGCACAGTGTTTTCACACGGGCTCGCAGAGGATCGTGCCGCCAGCGGCGTCAGGCTGATCCGGGAGGCCAGTCGCGCCTGGCCGCACGGAGCCCGCCGGCCGAACGTGTCGAACAAAGAGAATCGCTCTCGCTTGCTCGGGACGCCGCTGAGCGTGCGAGCCCGCAGAGGACAGTGTTCCCACACGGCCTCGGAAGGGATCGTGCGCTCAGCGGCGTCAGGCGGTGCTGGGAGGCCAGTCGCGCCTGGCCGCACAGCGCCGCCGGCCGAGCAAGCGAGAACGGCCCCGGGAGGAATCGAACCTCCGCGCACGGATTCGAAGTCCGTCGCTCTATCCACTGAGCTACGGGGCCCGAACTGGAGTATGCCCGAGTGCGCGTCCGGGCTCGCCTTTCGACCCGTGGCAGCACGCTCGGTCTTGGGGAGCTTGCCCGGGGGCGAGTGTGCGGTTTTCCGTACCGACGAAGCCGCGCGGACTCGTGATAATCGAGCAACATCGCCGAAGATGGGAGGAAGCATGGAAGCGCCCGTTCGTTCCGTATACCCCGCTCGCCTCGAGGGCGAGCTCCAGCCCGAGCTCAGCCGCTGGTTGTGGCTCGTCAAGTGGCTGCTCTTGATTCCGCACTACATCGTGCTCTTGTTCCTTTGGATCGGCTTCATCTTCGTGAGCCTGATCGCTTTCTTTGCCATCCTGTTCACGGGTCGCTATCCGCGCGGGCTGTTCGACTACAACGTCGGAGTGCTGCGCTGGACTTGGCGCGTCGGCTTCTACGGATACTCGGCGCTGGGCACCGATCAATACCCGCCCTTCACGCTCAAGCCCGTGCCCGACTATCCCGCGACGCTCGAGGTCGAGTACCCGGAGCGCCTCTCACGCGGGCTGGTGCTGGTCAAGTGGTGGTTGCTGGCGATCCCGCAGTACCTGATCATCGCCATCTTCCAGGGTGGCGGCGGCCCTCGCTTCTGCGGCGGACTGATCGGCCTGCTCGTCTTGATCGCGGCGATCGTGATGCTCTTCGGTAAGCGCTACCCGCGCGGGATCTTCGACTTCGTGATGGGGATGAACCGCTGGGTCATACGCGTGATCGCCTACGCGGCGCTGATGCGCGACGAGTACCCGCCCTTCCGCCTCGACATGGGCGCGAAGGAGCCAGCGCCCGAGTAATTCCACCGGCAGAGCGAAGACGATCGACCGCGATATCCGTCTATCCTTCCGGGGTCGCGGGCGTGGCGGAACTGGTAGACGCGACGGGTTTAGGTCCCGTTGGGCCAAGTGCCTGTGGAGGTTCGAGTCCTCTCGCCCGCATCTTCTCCGCGAGAAGTCCGCCGGCAAGACCGGCGAAGACTTCTCGCGGTATGGCCACTGTGTACGAGAACACCGCGCCTTCCGGCGCGAGTGCCTCGTCTGCTCCTACAAGCGTGGATGGCTAACCGTGGGTGTGGTCAGTGTTCGAGGCGTACTGACCGGGGGACGGCGTTTGGTGAGCCGCGCCCGCCATGTCGGTCGCGGCGGCTGAAAAAACTTCTTTCCACCGGCAAAAGTCGCCAGACTTTTGTCGGTTCCCTCGCTCGGCCGCGGCGGAAGGGGGAGCAACCGCCGCGACCCAAGCGAGCTAGCACCGAATCTGGCTCGCCCGAGTAATCGTGCGATCGCACGATTCGACGTGCCGCCTACCGGCGTAGTTGCCGCGGGGAAGCCGCTCGGATAGACCGAGACGGGCTCGAGGGAACTTGGCGCTACGGCGGGATGGCGACGGCATATCAACGGGTGGGCGACAGAACCGGTGCATGTCGAACCATGGATTGAATTTGTCAATCCGCAATCCCCCGCTCGGGTAGTTCGCTCTGACAGCGCGCCCACATCGAAGGGCTAGCGGGCAGTGCCCCGAAACAGTCGAGGCGTTACGCTTGAAGCACGCGCCTGTAGCTCAGCGGAAGAGCGGCGGCCTTCTAAGCCGCGGGTCGGGGGTTCGAATCCCTCCAGGCGCGCCTGCGTTCTCGGCCGAAGTAGCTCGCGACGGAGCTACCTCGCTTTCCCGGGGTCGCATCTTGCATTGCAGCAGATATCGGATCGCAAGATGCGACCCCGGAGGCTGGGAAGCCAGCCTCGCCTCCAAAGCGCCGCCGGACGGTCGATTCGAACAAAGAGAATCGCTCTCGCTTGCTCGGGGCGCCGCTGGCGGTGCGAGCCTGAAGAGCACAGTGTTTTCACACGGGCTCGCAGAGGATCGTGCCGCCAGTGGTGTCAGGCTGATCCGGGAGGCCAGTCGCGCCTGGCCGCACGGATCAGCCAGCCGAGCAAGCGAGAGGGGTGACCGGTGGGATTCGAACCCACGACCACCGGGACCACAACCCGGGGCTCTACCAACTGAGCTACGGCCACCGCGCGCCGGACAGTGTAGTACGACCAGGCCGACTCCTGGCGCAAAGGCCGGATTTTCGGCGCCTTATCCGGCCAGTGCTAGCGGCGGACGCCGAAGTCGGCCGTCAAGATCGTCGCGGCCAGATCCTGGTAGGAGCCGGGCGCGTCGGGCGAATAAACGGCAGAGAGGCCGATCTCGCGCCACTTCGCGCTGAGCACGTTGGCGCGGTGAGGTGGACTGTTCATCCACATCTTCACGGCTCGCTTGGCGGTCAGGTTGGGCGAGGCCCAGACAAGATTCTCTCCGACCGCCCAGTAACTGTGTCCGCTCGACGGGTAGTAGTTCTTGATCCGCTGCCAGAAGACCGAGCCGTTGGCCGACTCGTGGGCGAAGTATCCGTCGGTCGCCATCGAGCGGGAATGGTTCGCGGCCGCCCTGGTGAGAGCGGAAGACCGCACCAGCGGCTTCAGGCCATGCTGGGCGCGAACGCGGTTCACTTCGCGCACCACCTGGGAGTTGAGAGACGAAACGGAGGTCACTCGGGCGCGAGACGGAGCGGAGCTCGCCACAGGGATGAGGAGCAGGCAGAACAAGACCGCGCCGATCGCGCAGGTTGCCACTCGTCCCTTTCTTTGGACCACCACGAAAGTGGTGTCGGCCCGGCTGCCCGGCCCGCTTATCCTCCAAAGTGGCTAAAAGGGGTCGCCCGAATAGGGGATTCTCGCGAGCGCCGGTCGCGCCGCGTATCAGCCGTCGGGCTGGGCGAGGACCGCCTTCTTCTTGCCGGGCGAAGCCGTCGCGGCCTTGGCGGAAGCGCGGTTTTGCAGGAGATCTCTCAGGATGATCTGAATCGCTCCGGCGACGGGAATCGCCGCCAGAGCGCCGACGATGCCCCCGAGCTTGGCTCCGATCAAGACCGCGATCAGGACGGCCAGCGGCGAGAGCTGCACGGTCTTGCCGTAGATGACAGGTTGCAGCAGCTGGTTCTCGACCTGTTGGTAGATGACGAAGTAGACGAGCACGATCACGCCCGTCCAGACACCGGTGGTGAAGGCGATGCCGGTGACGATGACCGCGGCCACCGTGGCGCCCGCGAGCGGTACGAGATCGAGCAGCGCGACCAGCAGGCCGAGCGGAACCGGGTAGGGAACACCGAGCACCCAGAGCACGATCGTGGCCAGCGTGCCGGCGATCAGGCTGATCAGGACGTTCCCGGCCACGTAGCCGCCGACAGTGCGATAGACGTCGCGTCCGACCGCCCGCCAGCGTTGCTCGTTCTTCTCGGAAAAGAGCGAGAAGAAGCGGTCGACCCAGCTTGGCCCTTCGAGCAGCATGAAGAGGGTCATGAAGGTGATCGTGACGGCCGCGGCAATCGCCGATATCACTCCCTTCGTCAGCGACAGCGCGAGGTTGGATGCGCCGAGAACCTTGCTGGCGCTGTTGTCCTTGATCGCCTTCTCGACCTTCTCGACGACGTGGTAGTCGCTCTCGAGGAACCCGAGGCGCCCTCTTCCCTCGGTGAGATCCTTGACGTATCCGGGGACGGCGTCGATGAACTTCCCGATCTGATCGACCAGGATCGGCACGAAGACGGCAGCCACCCCCACCGCGGCAATCAGCACGGCGCCGAATGCGATCGCCACAGCGGGCCCCCTACGACGAACGCCGCGGGCTTGCAGCCAGTCGACCAGAGGGTTGATGGCCAGCGCCAGGAAGAGCGCGATGAAGATCCAAACAATCACCTGCCCGGCGATGAGCACGATCTGGAGCGCAAGCGCGAACGCCAGCACGATCGCAACCACGAGCGCGATCGTGCGAGGACGTATCTGTATCACTCGCTGCGCGGGCATTGTGGGGGACAGCATCGCGTTCGAATCGGACGAAGTCCGAAGTCCGTTACACCGAAGGTTGGTCGACGGCCGGGCCGCGCCGGCGGCGCTAGGCTACGCGTGCCCGCGGGTGTAGCTCAACGGTAGAGCTCCAGCCTTCCAAGCTGGCTATACGGGTTCGATTCCCGTCACCCGCTTCTCGCTTTCTCGGTCGGCTCATCGCGTGAACGCGATGAGCCTGACGCCGCTGGCGGCACGATCTTGTTCGAAGCCGAGCGAGCGCACTGCCGTGCGTGCACTGTCATCTCACGGCTCCTGCCGCCAGCGGCGCCCCGAGAAAGCGAGGGCGATTCTCTTTGATCGGCTTTTTCGGCTAGGAGCTCCGCGGCCGTGCGCGTCCCTCCCTCGGGCCGCCTGGTACCACTGGCGGCACATCTTGTTCGAAGCCGAGCGAGCGCACTGCCGTGCGAGCGTACTGTCATCTCACGGCTCGCACCGTAGCGGCGCCCCGAGCAAGAGGACGATTCCCGCCGAGCGGCGGTTCCGCGCTCAGAAGAGCCGGAAGGGACTGACTACGCCGGCGTCGCCTGCGTTGTCCCAGGCCACGTCGCCGCCGGGCTCGACCTCGCCGTGCAGGCGATCGGCCAGCGACTCGGCGTCCTCGCGCGTCTCGGTACCGATGATCAGATAGCGCCATTGCCGAAGCGGACGGTAGCCCTCGCTCTCGAGCCGCTCGGCCAACTTCTTCGCCTCTCGTCGAGAGCCGCAGGCCGCGCGCACTTCCCACGGAGCGCCGCCGTGCTCGACCTCAGCTTCTTCCCAGGTCTCGCTCTTCGGCTCGTCGTCCCAGCGCTCCTCGCTCACCAGCCAGTGCTCGACGCGGCTGACCGTCGCCTCGAGACCCTGACGCGCCAGCTCGGCCTCGATCACCGCACGCGCGTGCTCGGCCTGGCTCTTGCTCGAGGCGTATACGAACAGCTGCTCGTCGTCGCGGGAGACGGCCAGGCGCTCGCCGCTGAGCGCTTTCGCAAGCTCCTCGGCATCCTCGTCGAGCGTGCCTGTGATGCGCTCGAGGAAGTCGCCCTGCTCGCTTCGCTGCTCGAGCTGAACGTGGATTCGCCAGTCGTCTAGTGCCACGGACGCAGGATAGCGCGTGCGGCACGCTCGCTAGGGACCGCCCAGGAAGCGGGCGACGTCCTTCGCATCGCGCCGCAGTGCGGCGGCGTCGCGGCGAGACAGGCGGTCGAAGGGATCAAGCGAGATTTGGCCGGCGCGCAGGCTCCAGGTCGCGACCGCGTGCCCGCGCACGAGCGCGAAGGGCCGGAAGAGACCGTTCGAGCTGACGAGACCCTTGTGGGGGCCGAGGATCGGCTCGCGCGACGCCCAGCCCAGCAGAAGGGGCTCGTAGGCGCCGAGCAGTCGCGGCGGCGGAAGCGGCTCCGCCTCCGGCCGGCCGGCCAGGTCGACGAGGCCGTCCGCACGAATATCGAGAGCGGAAGCGATTGCGATGAGCGCGCGTCTTGCATCGCGCAGGGGCAGTCCCGCCCATCTGGCGAGATCACGCTCGCCCGCGGGGCCGTGCCCGGCGAGGTAGCGGCGAGCGAGGGCGGCCAGACTGCGATCGCGATCGATCGGCCGAAACTCGCCGAGCCAGTCGCGCACGAGCACGTAGGCGTGCTCGCCGCCGATCATCGGCCCCCGCACAGTCAATCCACGCAGACTGGCGAGCATCAGCACGTGCACCAGCGCCTGGCCCCTGGTGGGGACGCCCGCCGAGGCGAGGCGCTCGCCGAGCTGGGCACGAGTGAGCGGACCCTCCTCTCCGAGGCAGCGCTCGATCACCGCCACGCCTCGTTCGGCGAGGCTCGGCGTGACGCCTTCCTGAGCGAGGCGCCGCGAGTTGCTCGCGAACAGGGGCGGCGCCGTGAGCGCGTGAAGCCAGGGATAGTCGTCGCGGCAAACGAGATGCAGCGTGCCGCGGTTCAGCCAGGTGATCAGGAGCGAGCGCTGCTCGCTCAGCGCTCGATCGACATCGGCGGCAGTCAAGCCGCTGCTGCGAGCGCGGATCGCCAGGCGCGCCGCGCGACCATCCTGAGCCTGGACGGCAAGCAACCGCTCGGCGACCGCCACCGGATCGCGCGCCGGCGGCCCCGCAAGCAACTGCGCTGTCAAACGCTTCTCAACGAGCATGCGATTCCGAGTATCGGTCAAGGGAGAAGCGCAGTGTAGTAGCGCCGCTTCCCGGGGCATCATCGTCCGCTAGCGGCGCCTGCTGCGCTTTCCCACCTCTCGCACCATCCGGCTGAAGCGTCGCTCCTCTTCTCGGCGCAGCAGCGCGTCTTGCCGGATCGCCGTCACATGCAGCTCGCGCTCGAGCTTGCGCCAGCTGTCCAGCCGCTCGCGCGGAAGCTCGCCCGAGTCGATCGCCGCGAGGACGGAGCAGCCGGGCTCGCTGCCGTGACTGCAGTCGCGGAAGCGGCAGGTGCCGGCGAGCCGCTCGATATCGGCGAAGGCGGCGTCGATGCCCGAGTCGCTGTCCCACAGCTGTAGCTCGCGCAGCCCCGGTGTGTCGATCAGGACGCCGCCGCCGGGAAGCAAAACGAGCTCGCGCCGGGTTGTCACGTGCTTGCCCTCGTCGTCGCCGGCCCGCGTCTCGCCGGTCGCCATCAGCTCGCGCCCGACGAAGCGGTTCACGAGCGTCGACTTTCCCACACCGGAGGAACCAAGCAAAACCGCTGTGCGGCCGCGCTCGAGCCTGCTCCGCAGCCGCTCGCAGCCGAAGCCGCTGAGCGCGCTGACCACGTGGATCGGGACGCCGCCGGCGACCGCTTCGATCGTGCGCACGTGCCCCGACGGATCGTCGAGCCGGTCGGACTTCGTCAGCACGATCTCCGGCGCGGCGCCGCTCTCCCAGACGACGACGAGGTAGCGCTCGATCCGTCGCGGTTCCAGATCCGGCCCCAGGGAACTGACGATGAGCGCCAGATCGACGTTCGCGGCCAGCGTCTGAGGCCTCGTCGCCGTGCCGGCGGCCTGCCGGACGATCGCGCTGTGGCGCGGCAGCACAGCCCGCACCAGGGCGTCGCCGAGCGCGACCCAATCGCCGACTGCGACGTCCGTGCGGGCACGCAGCAGCCGGCCGGGGAGTCCCGTGCGGACGGCGCCGGCGGCCGTCTGCACGTCGTAGCCGCCGCGGTGAGCGGAGATGACGCGGCCCGGCTCGAGGTCGGGCGGTAACGCTTCGGCGAGATCGGCGCTCCAGCCGAGCTCACACAAGTCGAATCTGGGCAACTCAGTCCCTCCTCCGGGTTCGGTAAACGGCGATGCGCGGCGCGGCGGCCGCGTCCCGCAGGAGGAACGCCGTCGCGCCGGCTAGACCAGGTCGGTCAAGGAGGTGACGAACACGGGCTTCATGTCGAACCTCCTCTCGCCGGGAACGGGACTGCTGAAGCGTAAGCGACCGCATCGGGCGCGTCAAACCGGCGGCTCGAGAACGAGCCCGGCAGGCGAAACGCTCGCTCGGAGGAAATAGCAATCTCGCTTTCTAGGTGACGTGCCCACACACGTTGTGAACGGCTGATAGGACATCCGGGCCTCCTTTGAGGCTGTGGGTCTGCCACGACCTACGCCCAAGGAGGCACCGGATGAATCTGCACGCTAACGCCAAGCT
>JBAWEP010000066.1:0-1827 GCA_049591255.1 Gaiellaceae bacterium | reverse complement strand
CTCGGCGATCTGCGCACGGGCGAGCTGGCGACCAGCGTCACCGGCGGGCTCGACGCGCTCGATCCCTACTTCTCGCGCTTCCTGCCCCAGCTCGTGCTGGCCGGGGTGGTCGCGCCGGCGATTCTCGTCTGGGTCGCCTTCCGCGACCCGGTCTCGGCGCTGATCATGGCGGTCACAATCCCGCTGATCCCGCTCTTCGCGGTGCTGATCGGGAGGGCGGCGGAGCAGAGGACGGCGCGCAGGCTCGCTGCGCTGTCGCTGATGAGCGCCCACTTCCTCGACGTGGTGCGCGGGCTGGCGACGCTGCGCGCTTACCGGCGCGGCCATGCGCAGGTGGAGACGATCGCCCGCACCAGCGAGCAGTTTCGCGAGGAGACGATGGGCACTCTCCGCATCGCCTTTCTCTCGGCGCTGGTGCTCGAGCTGGCCGCAACGATGTCGATTGCCCTGATCGCCGCCGTGATCGGCATTCGCCTGGTGAACGGGAGCATCGAGCTCGCGCCGTCCTTCGCGGTGCTCGTGCTGGCCCCCGAGCTATACCTGCCGCTGCGCGCGGTTGCGGCGCAGTTTCACGCCTCGGCCGACGGACTGGCGGCCGCCCGCAGAGCCTTCGAGCTGATCGATCTGGCGCCGGCGGTGAAAGCTCCCGTGGCCGCCCTCGTCGCGCCCGACCCCGCCTCGGCCCGGATCCGGCTGGAGAAGATCGGCTTTGCCTACGCAGACCGGGACGCGCCCGTCCTCGCGGACTTCGACTGCGAGATCGAGCCGGGAGAGCGGCTGCTGGTAGCCGGCGAAAGCGGCGCGGGAAAGACGACCCTGCTTTCGCTACTGCTTCGCTTCGCCGATCCGCAGCAGGGCCGGATCACGGTCGCAGGCGTCGACCTGCGCGAGCTCGATCCCGACGAGTGGCGCCGGCGCATCGCCTGGCTGCCGCAGGATCCGCGGCTCTCCGCGGGAACGATCGTCGAGGTGCTCAGGCTCGCCGAGCCCGGGGCTTGCGAGGACGAGCTCTGGACGGCGCTCGAGGCGGCGGGCTGCGCGTCGCTGGTTAACGCGCTCCCGGACGGCCTCGAGACGAGGGTGGGCGAGGGCGGACGGCAGCTTTCGAGCGGCGAGCGGCGGCGGATCGCCCTGGCTCGAGCGCTCGTTCGCCGGGCGCCGCTGCTACTGCTCGACGAGCCGACCGCCCATCTCGACGCGGCGACCGCGGCGCAGATAAGGCTGGCGCTGGCTCGGCTGGAGCGGAAGCAGACGATCGTGGTCGCCAGTCACGACGCCTCGCTCGCTTCCCTCGCTGAGCGCACGATCAGGCTCCGGGAGGCTTTTCGATGAGGCGCGCGCTTCGCGGCGCGGCGGTCCGCCGCTTGCTCGTCGAGGCTCGCCCGCTACGGCGCCGCCTGGTGCTCTCGATCCTGCTCGGCGCCTGCTCGATCGCGGCCGGCATCGGCCTGATGGCCACCGCCGGCTACTTGATCTCGAAGTCGGCGCTGGAGCCGCCGATTCTCTCGCTCGGGGTTGCGATCGGGCTGGTGCAGTTCTTCGGCGTCTCGCGGGCCGCCTTCCGCTACCTCGAGCGCCTCGTCTCGCACGACGCGGCCTTCCGTTTTCTCGGCCGCCTGCGCGTGGCGTTCTTCGAGCGCCTGGAGCCGCTCGTTCCCGGCGGGCTCGGCAGCGCTCGCGCGGGAGACCTGCTCAGCCGCTTCGTCGGCGACGTCGAGACGATGCAGTTCCTCTTCCTGCGGGCGCTGGCGCCGCCGCTGGTGGCGCTGATTGCCTGCGCGGGCGCCGTCAGCGCGGCCGGGATCGTGCTTCCGGTTGCCGCGCCGG
>JBAWEP010000065.1:0-26519 GCA_049591255.1 Gaiellaceae bacterium | reverse complement strand
GGTGGGAGGCGGACTTCTCGCAGCGAGGAACGCGGAGCGACCGGAGGAAGGCGTCTCCGAGCCATGCCCGCCGAGAACGGGCGCTCCGCTTGGGCGCGATCACTTCGGGAAGCGAAGCGACGAGACGACGCGCCAGATGGCGACTCGATCGGCCTTGCTCGCGCGAGGTCCGACGTAGACGTCGGCCGCGAATATCCGGCCTTTGACCTGAAGTCCGAGCGCCTGCCAGCAAGCGCTGTTCATGAAGCTCTCCCCCTCGAGCGACCGGAACAACGCCAGTTTCAACGGGAGGCGCGCGGTGACCTCGCTGGCCGCAGACAGCCCTGGGACCGGGAAGAGGAATTTCAGCGGAGGACCGTAGTTGCGCGGCGCCGGAGCGAGAGCTCCCGATCTGAGCACGAACGCAACGGCATCCGGCCTCAACTCCGCCCAGACGAAGAGACCTTTCGAGCTTCCCGAACTGAGCACGGCGCGGCCGGGGTTATTGACCACGATTACGCCGCGGCCACCGCGCCCCGGACCGCTGTACGCGAAAAATGAGAGCGCCCGAAAGCCCACCGGGTAGTCGAGCCGGGCTCCGCTGGTCTCGTCGCGGTAGACGCGACCGTCTCCGGCGCCGCAAGCACCGAGAAGTAGGGAGCCCGCAACGGCAAGCAAGGCTCCGAGTACGAGCCGGCGGCTAGCGAAGCGGGCGATGAGGCGCATGGAAACGACCTCCGGTCAATTGGTCTGCTCTGCTGTTCGAAGCCTTTCACCGGCGCATAAAGCGCCGATAAAGCGGTCGTAGCGGCGCCCGCGTCAAGCCTCGGTGGAGGAGCCGTCCCGGATCTCTTCCATGCTCCGGCCCGAGCGGACGGAGCGATCGAGCTCGGTCACGTCGTCGGTCGAGGCGAACTGGTCGCGCTTCTTCACCAGCAGCCAGGTCTTCTTTCCGGCGCGCGCGAAGCGGACGAGCGCGAACTCGCCCTTGAGCTTCTCGCCCGCGACGATGAAGGTGAACTGACCCCGCCCGAGGCCGCGGCGAAAAGCCTCCTCGCTTCCCTCCCGGTCGGTCTCGTTCAGGGCGACGAAGACGCCCTCGTCCCAGATCATCACCGTGCCGGCGCCGTAGTTGCCGCCGGGGATCGCGCCTTCGAACTCGCGGTAGTCGAGCGGGTGGTCGTCGACCATCATCGCCAGGCGCTTGTCGGCGGGCTCGAGCGAAGGCCCCTTCGGAATCGCCCAGCTCTTGAGCACTCCGTCCAGCTCGAGCCGCAGGTCGTAGTGCAGCTGCGAGGCCTGGTGCTTGTGAACGACGAAGCGGAGCGGCTCGCGCGCCGGCGACTCCTCGGCGTCGAGCTCTTCGGCTTGTTCGGAATCGCTTCTCATGATCGCCCGTCGACGGAAAGATTCCCGCCGCGCTCAGAACATGTAACCCGAACTCGACAGGGCATGCCTGCAAACAGACGCGATCGGGTAGCTGACTTGACGAAGAGTGGGGAGAAAGGAGCTCGCATGGAAACGCACGTGATCGTCGGCGCCGGACAGGTCGGATCGGCCACGGCGCTGCTTCTCGCCAAGGAGGACCGGCACGTGGTGCTCGTCTCGAGATCGGGCTCGGGCCCCGATCATCCGAACATCGAGAAGGTCGCGGCGGACGCCTCCGACCGGGCGACCATGCTGCGCCTCTCGGTCGGGTCGGAAGCGATCTACAACTGCGCGAACCCCGCCTATCACCGCTGGCCGACCGACTGGCCGCCGATCGCCTCCTCGCTCCTGCAGGCGGCGAAGGAGTGCAACGCGGTGCTCGTGACGCTCAGCAATCTCTACGGCTACGGGCCGCTCGACCATCCGATGACGGAGAACGACGAGCTGGCGGCGACCGGCAAGAAGGGGCGCGTACGAGCGCAGATGTGGCTGGACGCCAAGGCGGCGCACGACTCCGGGCAGGTGCGAGTGACCGAAGCTCGCGCCTCCGACTTCTTCGGCCCCGGAGATACGGCCAACCACTTCGGCCGGATGATCCCGCGCGTGCTCGCCGGGAGAACGGTACGCGTGATCGGCGACCCGGATGCTCCGCACAGCTGGACCTACGTGCCCGACGTCGCCCGCACGCTCGTGACTCTCGCCCGCGACGAGCGCGCCTGGGGACGACCCTGGAACGTGCCCACGAATCCACCGCTCTCACAGCACGAAGTGGTGGCGGCGCTGGCCAGCGTGACCGGCCTGCCCGCCCCGGACGTACGCGGGATACCGAACTGGACGATCCGGGCCCTCGGCATCGTCTCTCCCATGATGCGCGAGCTGAACGAGGTCGCCTACCAGCTCGAGCGCCCGTTCGTGCTCGACTCCTCGGCGGCGACGCGGACGTTCGGGCTCGAGCCGACGCCGATGCGCGAGGCGATCAGGGCGACCCTGGCGATCGAAAGTTCGTAATCGCCTGTCTACGAAGCGCCCACTTTCGGCCCGATCGGGCGGCGGAGCCTCCCGCGCATGAATTGATACCGTCGAGAGCGGTGGTCTCTTGGGCCTGTTGATCGTGATCTGCGCCGTCGCGCTGCTCGTTCAGATCGAGCGCTCGTCGCGCTGGCCGCGGCTCGATCCGTGGCGGGAGCGTCTGCGCCCGTGGATGCGGCGAGCCGTCGACTACATCCGTTCCGCGCCGTTCACCTACGTCTTCCTCTTCATCCTGGTGATCACGACCTGGGTCTACCAGACCTCGCGCCCGTCGGTGGCCCGCAGCCTGCTGCTCGAGCGCAGCACGAACCTGCACCAGCTCGGGCAGGATCCGATTCGGGTGCTGGTCGCGAGCGCGTTCTGGCTCTCGAGCAGCGTCGAGATAGGCGTCTGGCTCGTCCTCTTCTCGCTCGTGCTGGCGCCGGTCGAGCGCTGGATCGGCAGCGCGCGCACGGCGCTGGTCTTCGCTGCCGGCCACGTCGGTGCGACCCTGCTCACCGCCGCCGGCCTCTGGCTGGCGATTCGCTACGAGGTCGTCGGCTCGTACATCGAGCACGCGATCGACGTCGGCGTCAGCTACGGCTTCTTCGCCGTTGCGGCGCTGCTGGCCTTCCGCCTGACCGGTCGCCTGCGAGCTCTCTATCTCGCCGTTGTGATCGGCTACCTGATCATCGCCGCAAGCGTGGCCTATGACTTCACGGATTTCGGCCACCTGGCGGCGTTTGCGATCGGTCTTTCGCTGGTGCCGCTGGTCACCCGCGGGCGAGCGCGCCCCGAGCCGGCCAAGTTGCCTTCGAACTGACGGGTGTGCGAATCGGCATTCCGCCGCGACCGGCCAGGGCAGACGCGGCTCACCAAACGCCGCCCCCACCCATTCCCTCTCCGGCGAAAGTCGTCATGCCGCCGAGGGCGGCGGACCTTCGCCGGCTCAGAAGCTGAGAATCTTCGACAGCTGTAGCATCGCCGGCCCGAGGATGACCACGAACATGGCCGGGAAGATGAAGAGCACGGTCGGGAAGAGCATCTTGATCGGAGCCTTGGCGGCCTTCTCCTCGGCGGCGGCCTGGCGCTTGAGGCGGCTGTCGGCGGCCTGAACGCGCAGGATGCGGCCGAGCGAGATGCCGAGCTGATCGGCCTGGATGAGCGAGCGCACGAAGGTCGAGATCTCGCGCGTATCGAGACGCTGGGCGAGCTTTTTCAGCGCTTCGGGTCGTCCCGAGCCGATGCGCATCTCACCCAGCATCAGCTCCAGCTCCTCGACCAGCGGCCCCTGCATGTGCTCGGTCAGCTTGTTGATCGCGCCGTCGAAGGAGAGCCCGGCCTCGACCGACACGGCCAGCAGGTCGAGCGCGTCGGGAAGCTGGGAGACCGCGGCCTCGCGGCGGCGGCGCGCGCGCCCATTGACGATGTAGCTGGGAGCGATGTAGCCGAGTGCCCCGAAGCCGACCGGGAAGAGCACGAGCACGGCTCCGCCGCCGACTCCGCCGAGCAGCAGCCCCAGCAGCAGGCCGGCGCCGCCGCAGAGTCCCTTACTGGCCAGGAACGCCTCGGGCGTTACGTTGCGCATCCCCGCCCCTTGCAGCGTCCACTGCAGCGACTCCAGCGAGGTGCGGCGGTTCAGCTTCATCATCGTTCGCGCCGTTCTCGCCATCAGAGGCTTGAGCGCTCGCTTGCTGAAGCTCGCGTCCTCACTCGCCGCCGCCAGGGGTCGCGAGCGACCGTAGCGCGTGGCGCGGGCCAGCACTTCCCTCCGCTCCCGCGCCGGCTGGCTGGCCAGCTCGACGACGAAGAAGGCGGCGAATCCGAGCGCGGCGGCGGCTAGTACGAGCAGCATCTTTTCTACCCCTTGAAGGAGACGATTTTCCTGAGCATGAGCGAGCCGATCCCGATCGAGATCACGCCGAAGGCGACCAGGCCCTTGCCGGTTCCCGTGTGCCAGAGCGGAGACATGTACGTCGAGTTGAGCAGCGTGAGCACCCCGGCGAGGAAGAACGGAAGGCCGACGAGCACATAGGCCGACATCCGCCCCATCGCCGTCAGCGAACGCACCTTACGGATGAACTGCTGGCGCTGGCGCACGGTGTCGGCGACCATGTCGAAGAGCTGAGCCAACGAGCCTCCGATCTGCCTCTGAATGGTCACGGCCGTGATCACGAACTCGAAGTTCGCCGAGCCGAGCCGATCGCTCATCTCCTTCAGTGCCTCGTCCATCGGGCGACCCAGCGAGGACTGGGTAAGGACGCGCCGGAACTCACTCGATGCCGGCTCCTGTCCTTCCTCCATCGCCGCCTTCAAGCCCTGCTTGAAGCTGTGACCGGCCTTGAGCGAAGCGGCGATCGTCACCAGTAGATCGGGCAGCTGCGCCTCGAAGGCGGCGAGTCGCCGCCGCACCCTGAGCCAGACGAAGCCGTAGGGGAGCGCACCGCCAAAGAGCATGGCAACGAAAACCGTCAGCGCGCCTGCGCCCGCCAGCGAGAAGATCACACCGAATCCGACGCCGAGACCGACCATCGCCCAGACGAGCTCGACGGTCTTCAGCGGCATGTCCGCGCGCTCGAGCATGCGCGTGAGTCGTCGCCAGACGTTGAAGCTGCCGAACACGCTCTCGGTGGCGCTGAAGAGCGTCGCGACCGCGCTCAGGCGCTCGCGCGCGCCCAGACTCTTCTTGCTGGTGCCGGCGCCGACGTGCGGTGCCAGCCGAGCCTGTACCCAGGAGCCCCTCCGCGCCGAGACGAGATTGGCGATCACGGCCAGGCCGAGCCCGCCGACGATCAGCCCGATCAAGATCGTGCCGAAGGCGGAGAAGAGAAAGGAGGGCAGGAAGGTATGGCTGCTCGCGGACTCGGCGCCCGCGACTCGCAGCCGCGTGCTGGCCGAGCCGGCGCCCACGAGTGAGGCCTGCAGCGACACCTGCTCGCCCGGCGCGGCGGCGGTGATGTAGGAGACGCGCCAGCTTCGGCTCAGCTCGGAAGCGATCGCCGAGTAGATCGCGCTCAAGCGGGCGCTCGAGCTGGCCGGCACGTAGCGTCCACCGGTCTCCCGCGCGAGTGTCTCGAGTGGTGCCGCGTCGAACTGCGGCCCCTCGATGCCCACTGCGTACACGACCGCGCCGGCCTTGTGGGCGGCGATCACGGCATCATCGAGTGTGGCTCCCGAGCCGACATTCTTACCGTCGGTGAGAAGCACGATCACGCGACTCGCCAGCGGATCCGAGCGGAGCGCGCGTGCGGCCTGTGCGACAGCGTCGTAGAGCGCGGTACCGCCGCGCGCGTCCACCTGCATCGCCTCCAGAGCGGTGACCAGATCGCCGGTGGAGGATGAGGGCGGCGACTGCTCGCTTGCCGTCTGGCCGAAGGTGATCAGGCCAAGGCGGTCGCCCGTGGCCTTGATCTTCACGAATGCCCGTGCCGCCGCCACGGCGTCGGAAAGCGAGGCTCCCGCCATCGACTGCGAGCGGTCGAGCGCCAGCACGACGGACTTCGCCCGGCCCAGATTCTGCGCCTCCAACCCGCTCACGACTCGCCCGTTCTCGGCCAGCGCGGGCTTGATCGCCACCGGCTTCGAGGAGACGACGGTCAGCCGTACGGATGGATACCCGCTCGTATCCAGGCCCCTGATCTCCACGCTCGCGCTGGCCGCCGAAACCACGGCCAGCCCCGCGACGAGCGCCGTAACGAGGATCGCTGGGAACTTTTTCATCACTTCCCCCCAAAGGCCGTCGCGGCGAAGCCGGGGCGAACGCCGGCCGGCAGCTTCTGCTCGGTCTCGAAGAAGTTCGGAGCCACGAGCACGTTGTTGGTGGCCAGCTTCTCGAGGAAATGCGGCTTCAGCCCGATGCAGCGAAGCGGTTCGAGCAGGGTGCCGCCGCGCCGCGAGCCGTTCGCGTCGTCGTCCGGCGGTCGCGCCAGGAAGATGTCCTGAAGCGTAATCAGGTCGCCCTCCAGGTGCATGACCTCGGTGATGTGGGTGACCCGGCGCGAGCCATCGACCAGGCGGGCGATCTGAATCAGCACGTCGAAGGCGCTCGAGATCTGCTCGCGGATGGCGCGCAGCGGCAACTCCACGCCGGCGGTCAGG
The DNA here is from genome assembly GCA_049591255.1 of Gaiellaceae bacterium. Taxonomy (GTDB): domain Bacteria; phylum Actinomycetota; class Thermoleophilia; order Gaiellales; family Gaiellaceae; genus Fen-549. Next base: position 20,006 of record JBAWEP010000065.1, on the reverse strand, counting down.
ACCAGCGTCTCGAGGCGAGCCAGCGCGTCGCGCGGCGAGTTGGCGTGGATGGTCGTCAGCGAGCCCTCGTGGCCGGTGTTCATCGCCTGCAACATGTCGACCGTCTCGGCGCCGCGCACCTCGCCGACGATGATCCGGTCGGGACGCATGCGCAGGGCATTTCGCACCAGCTCGCGAATCCGCACCTCGCCCTTGCCCTCGATGTTCGACGGGCGCGACTCCAGCGAGACGACGTGATCCTGCTGTAGCTGAAGCTCGGCGGCATCCTCGATGGTCACGATTCGCTCGTCGCCGGGGATGTAGGCGCTCATCGCGTTCAGGGTGGTCGTCTTGCCGGTGCCCGTTCCGCCCGAGATGAGGATGTTCAGCTTGCCGCGCACGCAGGCGGCCAGGAACTGGGCCGTCTTCGGCGTCAGCGTGCCGAACTCGATCAGGTCGTCCATCGTGTAGGGATCGCGCGAGAACTTGCGGATCGTCAGCGACGGGCCCTTGAGCGCCAGCGGCGGAATGATCGCGTTGACACGGCTGCCGTCCGGGAGGCGGGCGTCGACCATCGGCGAGGACTCGTCGATGCGGCGCCCCACCTGCGAAACGATCTTGTCGATGATCCTGAGCAGATGGGCGTCGTCGACGAAGGCGATGTCGACGCGCTCGATCTTGCCGGCACGCTCGACGTACACCTTGTCCGAGGCGTTGACCATCACCTCGGTCACGGAGTCGTCCTGCAGCAGCGGCTCGATCGGTCCGTAGCCGAGGATGTCGTCGGCAATCTCCCGCACCAGCTGGTGGCGCTCCTCGCGAGTCAGCGGCGTGCGGTCGAGTGCGAGCTGCTCGGTGACGGCCCTCAGCACCCGCTCGGAGAGATCCTCTTCGCCCTCGCGCTTGAGCAGCTCGACCCCGAGCTGCTGGATGCAGGCGTTGTGTATGGACGTCTTCAGCTCGGCGTAGGGATCTACGCGACGCGGCTCCGCGCTGTCGTTGCCGCCGCCCGGCTCGAGCTCGGTAGACCCTCGTGTACCGATGCGATCGGAAAGGCCCATCTCTTCCTCACGCCCTGAGCGGGTTCAGCACGCGCCGCTCGCGTTTTTCGGCAGGAAAGAGCGCCTTCGCCAGCTCGCGCACCGCGCGCGAGAAGTCACAGCTCGAATCGGCGACCACGACCGGCACGCCGCGGTTCACCGACAGCGGCACGGCGCGATCGACCGGAACCGACTTCCAGACCTCGGTCTCCAGCGCCTCCTCGACCTGACGCTGCTTGATGCCGACCTTGTCGTTGGCGCGATTCAGCACCACGCGCACCCGCTCGCGCGGGAAGGAGAGGAGCTCGAGCGTCTGCATCCCGAGGCGCACGTTCTTGAGCGTCGGGATGTCGAGACTGGCCACGAGCAGCAGCTGATCGGTGCGGTCGAGCGTCGAGAGCATCGGCCCGTGGAAGAAGGGCGACGTGTCGACGACGATCACCTCGTAGGCGTAGCGAGCCACCTCGAGCAGGCGCCCGACCTTCGTCTCGGTCACCAGCTCGGCGTCTTCGGGACGAAGCGGCGCGGGCAGGATGTCCAGCCCGCAGGAGTGCTTGACGATGTAGCCCGCCAGCTTGTCGGCATCGAGCTCGCCCGGCGCGACGACCAGGTCGAAGATCGTCTTGTCGGGCTCCAGCCCGAGCATGATCGCCGCGTCGCCGAACTGCAGGTCGAGATCGAGCAGGAGCGCCCGCTTGCCCTCGTCGTGGGCCAGCGACGCTGCGAGATTGGCCGCGAGCACCGTCTTGCCCGTCCCGCCCTTGGGCGAGAAGACCGTGACGATCCTGCCCTCGCTGCCCGGCACGACCTCGCTGCGGTGCCCCGTGTGACAGGCCTTGCGAATCGCGAAGATGACGTTCTCGATGTACTGCGGCAAGACGAGGACGTCGGCCACGTTCGCTTCCAGCGCCTCCTCGAGCAGGGCCGAGCTCGAGCAGACCAGGATCACGGGAGCCCGTGTCAGCTCGCGGATCGCGGCCAGCTCGTTGATCGGAAGCACCGAGCTGCGGGTGGCATGCAGGACGACCTGGAGATGGCCGCCGGCCAGCACCGGCGCGGCGGCGGCGATGTGCTCGCTGGCACCCAATAGCTCGAGCTCGCCGCTCTCTGCCAGCGCTTCCAGCAACGGCTGCAGCCCGTCGCAGGAACCGGTTACGAAGATACGCGTTGTCTCGTGCTCTTGCTCGCTCATCAGTTCGTCCCCTGCATCGCTCGCTGATAGACCGTTCCACCCACGCCCTCGGCGGCGATCGTCGTCCCGTCCTGGAGCGTTTCGGAGCTGTCTCCGGCTCGCACCGGCGGGCGCAGGGCCAGCGTCCACTCGCCGTTCTTGACCAGGTAGAAGAGCTTGGTCGCCTGCGTGTCGGTCACGCGAAGCTGCACGGTCGCGCCCGTATCGCCACCGGTCACGCTCGAGCTGGACGAGCCGCCATCCGGCGCGGCGAGCACCAGGATGTCCCTGAGCACGACCTTGCTCACGTGGTGCGCGCCCTCCGGCGCCGACCAGGTCGCGACAACGTCGACGTGGTCGCCCGTCTTGAGCGACCCGGCAAGCACCTGGGACGGCTTCGCGTCTATCTCCATCGCGCGCTGCGCGCCTGTCAGCTGCCCGCGTGCACCCTCCGCGCCGGTCTCGCCGAAGCGCCTGAGCGAAAGCTGGTCGCCCTCGTATATCGGCTCGGAGACGTAACGTGCCGCGATCTGCTTTGGGTCCGTGATCGCGCCGCGAACGACGTTCACGCGCCTGACCGACTCCTTGCGCAGATACTTTCCGTCGATCAGCTCGTCGCCCGGCGTGCCGCTCGCAATGTCACGAGCCGCCACGTACACGTCGGCGCCCGCTTGGCCACTATCGACGTGGTTCTTGTACTGCGTCACGTAAACGCTCACGAGAATCGCGGCGAAGACCGCCAACCCGAGCGCAATCAATATGTTTCGAAGTCGGTATGTCATTGTTGGTGCGTCCTTTTTCGACCGTTGTTTGCGCGACTCTCAACGAACCGGTAATACTCGAGTCTCGCTTTGTGCTTTGGTTTTCGGATCCATAATCTTCTCGTGCGTTATCGACGGTGCGTAAATGGTGCTAGTTGCGCGCCTCGCTCCCTCAAAGGGGCAGCGCGTTCTCTCATTCGACTCGCTCGGTCGTAGAGCTCGACAACTCTCCGGAATTCACGACGATTCCCATGATGTTTATCGAGTAGGGATACTTCGCGGTGACGGTCACATCGCCGCCGGCCGCCCAGCTCGACGTGACGCTGACGGTCAGGTCGCCTTGCTTGAGATCCGAGGCGGAGGAGCGCACCTGCGCAACGGCCGCGCCGACCGGATCGCTCGCCTCGCGAGACACAGCGGCCTTGCGGGCACCGGCGCGCACCGAGTCGGTCAGCGTGAGGTAGTGGTTGAAGGTGATCCCAAACTGCACGATCCCGAACAGGAGCACGCAGAGAATCGGTAGCACGATGACGAACTCCACCATCGCCTGACCGTGCTCGTGGCCGGTCCTGTCTCGAAATCTCACTCTCCCCCTCATTTCATCCCCCTGAAACAGTCGGGGCGAGCCTTCCGCACCAGAAGGCCCGCCCGCGCTTCTGGCGACTAGGCCGTCAACGGCCGCCGCCTCTCAATCGCTTGAGATGCACCGCCGGAGAGGATCACGAATGTCGCCTTGGCGCTGATCGCATTCACGAGGAAAGCGACCGCCCTCTCGGATGCCATTCGTCCAGCCTCGCGCTTGCGGCTTGAGCGACCAAACGAACAGGTCTTCGAGATCGGCTTCATTCGTGTTCCCCCTCATCCCCCCCGGCGGATCTTTCTAGAAACGACGTTCCTTCTACGGCGTCGGCGGCTTCATCGCGGTGATAACGTCACCGATTGCCGTCCTGATCCCTGAAGACAGCGTGACAAATACCGCGACGGTGAGAACCGTAATTACGGCGAGAACAACGCCGTACTCGGCCATCGTCTGGCCCTCCTCACGCATCAAGAACAAATGCAAACGCGCGAACATGCGCATATGAAGTGCACCCCCCTTTTGTTTACACGGCAGGCAGAGGCTTCAGCGCAGAACGACAGACGGATATTTGCCCCCAGATCCGTCTTTTCGCTCAACACGTGCGGTGCGCTTGAATACATCACGCCGCAAACCTCCCCCTAGTGGTTAGTGGCGTGGCCGCGCCGCCGTGTTTGTCGAGGTCACAATCGAGAAAGCGACACGAACTCAAAATCCCTCATCGCAGTGATTCGAGCGTTTCTTCACTCGTTCTAGCGATCGCAACCAGTAATTCACCTCATTGGGGGAACCGCTAATGGCTTTCGTGATTGCATAGTGTGAAAGTTCCATCGCGGCTGGGAGCAGATAGCTATCCGGGCCGAGCGTGATCTCGGCGCCGATTTGAATGAGGGGGAGCCGTAGATGAGGAAGAGACGAGAGTCCGTGCCTGGGCGGCAGGACGAAGACCGGTCCGCGCCCGCCGCGGAGACCGAGCGCAGCGAGACAGAGGAGCAACAGGAGGGCAGGCTCGAGGACGACGGTTTCGTCTTCTGGCCCACCAGCCTGGGCGATCCCGCCGGACCGCGCCTCGTACAGATCGGGCCGCGCCCAGCGCGCGAGCCCGGAAAGGCGCGACCGCCGCGCCGGCGCAGGGCGCTCACCGCCATATTCACCATTCTCTTTTTCGCCGGAGCCGCCCTGACCGCAGCGGCCGGAAACGAGGTTGCCACGCTCGTCTCCTCGCCGGCCGAGGTGACGGCGGTAGATACGCAGGCGACCGACACGACCGCGACCGACACGACCGCGACCGATACGGCGACGACCGACACTATGGCCGCAACCGAGACCGCGACCACGACCGACGAGTCCAGCGCGACCACGACAACGAGCTCGAGCGAGCCCGATCCGACTACACCGGCCTCCAGCGGCGACGAGACGACGACGGCCACCACCACGCCGGCGTCCGCCGACGACGAGACGACACCGGCGGCGACCTCTCCGAGCTCCGATCAGCCCGCTGGCGGCGGCACCGAGGCACAACCGGTCACGACGACGGTAAACGCGGCGCCTGCCGAGCCGGCCGCTTCGCCGGCTAGCGACCCGGCGCCAGGCACGATCTCGAGCGGGCCTCAGAGCGATCCGTCCGGGAGCACGAGCACGCAGCCCGAGGCCAAACCGGTTCAACTTCTGGAGCCGCAACCTCCGCTCAAATCCACGGGGCAGAAGCGCGCCAAGCGGCCGAAGGCCGATTACGCCTCGCTGCACAAGGCGCCCGAGCCCACCGAGATCGAGCCCGAGGGCGACCCGAGCGGAACGACCGGCAACGTGCAGTGGATCAACCAGCCGCTGCCCGACCCGACTCCTGCTTCGCTCAGGCTGTCGCGCGAGTTCGCGCAGCAGCTTCGCGAGGCCAGCTCGGCTCAGGGGCTCGATTGGGCCTTCCTACTCGCGGTGCTCCGCACTGAGCGGTTGAACAGCTCGGGCGAGGTTTCGCTGTCTGCACTGCAGGAGAAAGCCGCTGCGCTGGGGCCGCTTCACGTTCACGCCGGCGACCGCGAGACGCTGCTGGCCTACAAGCACGATTCTCTGTTCAGCCGGCGCGTGCTGGTTCTGGAGCACTACTACAAGGCGCTGGGACTGAAGGCGCTGGTCAACGGTCTCGCCGACAGCAAGGACGCTCTGGCGGCCAAGATCCTGGCCGATCAGCGCATCGAGATCTACCCGGGCGGCCGTGAGGACATCTCCGCCGGGCGCGTGGACGTGCGCATCGTGGCGATGATCGCCTTCCTGAGCGAGTCGTTCGGCGACGTTCGCGTCTCCTGCCTGATCAGCGGCCACCGCCTGTACGCGCGGCCCGGAGTGATCTCGGCGCACATCTACGGGCGCGGCCTCGACATCGGCGCGCTCGACGACGTCTCCATCTACGGGCACCAGCAGTCCTCGAGCGTGACCGCGCGGGCGGTCAAGCAGATCCTGCTCTTGCCGGCCGAGATGCTGCCGCGCCAGGTGATCTCGCTACTCGGATTCGGCGGCCCGTCCTTCCCGCTGGCCGACCACTACGACCACATCCACATTGGCTACTAGATCCATGACACCCGATAGAGGCCGCGTCGTGCTCGTCTGCGATGCGGCCGGCCGCACGCTCTGCGATCGCTGCCGCGTCGCCGACCGGCCGTTCTCTCGCATGCGTGGCCTGCTCGGACGGCGCTACCTCGACGCCGGCGAGGCGCTGCTATTGCGCCCGGCCGCGGCGATTCACACCGCCTTCATGAACTTCCCGATCGACGCTCTCTTCCTCGATCGTGACGGCGTCGTGCTGCAGGTCGCGCACGACCTCGTCCCGTGGCGTGCGGCTTCCAAGCGCGGCGCTGCATCGGTGCTGGAGCTTTCCGCCGGTTTTGCGCGCCTGCGCGGGATCGAGATCGGCGACAGGTTGCAATTCGTCTCTCCGCGCGACGTAGCGCGCGGAGAGAGCGAGCTTGATTTGCCCCCTCGATACGACAGCCAGACGGAGCCGATCGGCTCCGCCGACCCCGGAGCCCGAACCGGCATGGCCCAACTCGCCTGCGCGATTCAGGTTCCCGAAAGGAGGTAACGAGATGCAGCTGCAGACTCGCCTCCGGCGCCGATCGGGCGAGGACGGGCAAACGATAGTGCTCGCGGTTATCGCGATGGTGGCGCTACTCGCTCTTGCCGCGTTCGCAATCGACGTCGGCTACGCCTACTACGCACACCGCTCGCTGCAGGCCTCGGCCGATGCCGCGGCACTGGCGGGAGCACAGAAGCTGCCCGATGCCACCGAGGCCAAGGCCACGGCGCAGGAGTTCGGAACCAGCTCGGCAGGCAAGAACCAGCTCAAGAACATCGGCTCGGTCTCCGAGACGATCACCACCAAATGCCTGAGCAGCCTGCCCGGCTGCGATCCGGCAAACGCCGTCGTCGCCGAGGAGTCGGCTCAGGTGCCCACGTTCTTCGCCCACGTGCTCGGGATCAGCTCGTTTGCCATCAAGGCCAAGGCGACCGCCTGCTCGTACTGCGGCGTCAAGCCGCTGGACATCATGGTCGTCGTCGACCGCACGGGCTCGATGTGCCAGGACCACTACGGGAATAGCGATCCGGCCTGCACCGATCTGAACAAGGAGAAGGCCGCGCTGAAGGAGTTCCTCGCTCTGCTCGAGCCTGCCAGGCAGCGGGTGGGGCTGGCCATCTTCCCACCGGCAACCAGCATCGGGAACCGCTGTAGCACGCCCAGCGACTCGAACTACAACTCGACCTCGAGCCCGTACGTGGTCGTTCCGCTCTCGAACGACTACGCGACCTCGGCGGGTGCGCTGAACACCTCGTCGCAGCTCGTTTCGACGATCAACTGTCTCAGGGCTGCGGGCAACACGTCCTACGCGCTGGCGATCGAGAAGGCGCAGGCCGAACTGAACCTCCACGGAAGAGCCGGAGTCGACCACGTCATCATCTTCTTCTCGGACGGCGCGGCCAACATCGGCCCGACGTACTACCCGTCGACCTCTCCCTACCGCAGGCAGCCCTGTCATCAGGGCGCGACCTCGGCCGGGGGCGTCAAGGCGAACGGAACGATCATCTACTCGATCGGCTACGACCTGAACGCCGTGGACGGCGGCGCCAACACCTGCCGCTACAACGGCGCCGGTGGGCCGCTCGAGACCCCGTCGATCACCGCCTACGCAACGCTGCAGCAGATCGCCAGCTCGCTCGACCAGTTCTATGTCGAGCCCAGCTCCGGCGACCTGAGCAACGTCTACCTCGCGATCGCCGCCGACTTCTCACGCGGCGCCTCGGGCCTGATCGACAACGACACCAACTAGAAGTAAACGAGACGGGAGCGCCGGGCCGCCGGCTCTCCCGTCTCGTACCTAAATCGCCGGCGTGACTCGCGGTGCGGGCCTACGCAGCCGACTCGACTTCGATCAGCTCGAGCGCTTCGCGCGGTAGCTTCTCGACGCCGCCCCGGCGGAGGCTGACGATCACGTTCTCGGGCTCGTTGGCATACCAGCCGAGGATCACGCCCTCCGATCCGCTGGGAGTTGCGTCAAAATCCTTCGTCGTACGTACGGCGTCTCGCGCCTTGAGAAGCGCGCTGCCATAGACGGATCCCGGCGGCATGGCGAGTGCCGGGTTGGTCCTCTGCGCTTGCAGCTGGTCGAGTGCTGCTTGCAGGCTTGCGGAGCGTCTGCGACTTCCGTCGGCGACTTGGTTCTCGATGCGGGACACGATCTCCCTCCCGAAGAATCACACGGATATGGCTCCCTCGGCTTCAGTTCAGCGGCCCGGCAAGATGATGAACTGCGGCGACCGAAGGCGTGCACCATTGATCGGCCATAGCAAGCCCCGATTTATCCCTCAGTCAAGTTATTACGATCTGAGAGCTCCGAGGCGCGCGAGCGGAACGCACAGCGCCCTGCAATCATCCACCGGATGGAGTCGAAAGAGCCGGATCGGCGGTGGATGGACGCGGAGGCGCTCCAGCGAGCGCTCGAGACGGCGCGGGCCGAGGCGGGCTACCGCGCCTCGCGCTCGAGCGGGCCCGGCGGCCAGCACGCCCAGAAGAACGAGACGCGGATCGAGGCCTTTCTCGAGCTCGGCTCGAGCTCGCTCGACGAAACGGCCAAGGCGCTCCTGCGCGAGCGCTTCGGACGCACCGTGCACGCCGTCTCACAGGACGAGCGCAGCCAGCTGCGCAACCGCGAGCTAGCGCTCGAGCGGTTGCTGGAGAAGATCAGGCTGGCGCTCGAGCCGCGGGCGGAGCGCACCGCAACGCGACCCTCGCGCTCGGCGATCCTGAAGCGCCTGACGGGAAAGCGGCGGCGCTCCTTCACCAAGCGCCTGCGCCGCCCGCCCGGCGACGAGGACTAGAGGTCCAGCCCCTTCTCGAGTTGCTCGAAGCCGGCATCGACGAGGGCGAGGAGGTCTTTCGGCTGCGTCTCGAAAGTCGGCGCCTACGCGGCGTCGCAGGCACCACCCTTCTTCGGCAGCGTGCTGGCGGCGCAGGCCGGCAGCGTCGCCCGTGTGCGCACGGCGTTCACGACCAGTCGCATCGTCTCCTCGGTGAGAGCCGGCGCGTTTACCGTGATCTCGTGGCCGATCGACGTGGCCACCGCGAAGACCGAGTTGCTCGAGATTCGCGCCAGCGCGCGCTGGGCGGAATCCCAGTAGTCATAGAAATCGCTCTTTCCGCCGGCCCAGCCCGAGACGTCCACGGGGTTGCCCGATTCGATCACGATGAGCGGCTTGGCGCCGAGCGAATCGCGGGCGCGCAGGGCGGCCGAGGCGGCAACTACGTTGAGGCTCTCGTTTCCGTAGGTAAACGTCTTTGTTCCCGTGTAGACGTCCCAGTCGTCCGGCGCCGTGTCGAGCAGGACCATTCCGGCAACGTCCTTCGGAAAGCGTCTGGCGAACTCGCGATCGACCAGGCCCGCGATCGAATGGGCGACGAGCACATACGGCGCCTTCAGCTTGGCCTTGAGAAGAAGCCCGTGCAGATCAGCCGCCGCCGCTCCGATCGTCTTGACCTTGCTCGTTCGGGCGCTCAAACCGTTGCCGTAGCGGTCGTAGGCGCAGACACGGGTGTGCAGGCGCTTCGCGCTGCGAGCTGGATTCGACCAGATTCCGTGATCGCTTCCGAGTCCGGCGTCGAGCACCACCACCGGCCTGCCGCTGCCCGAACAGATGAGGTAGAGCTTGTGCCCATTGACCTTGAAGCGGCCTTTCGGCGCCGCCCCCGGAGCCGCCGAGACGGCCGATATCGCCGTACCGGCAACCAAGAGCGCGATGCCCAGCGCGAGTAGCGCGCGTCCACGACGTCTCATTTCCCCTGCTCCTTACCTAGAGATAGTGCGAGTTCGCATTACCCTATTGGGGCTCTCTCAAGATTCGCTAAAGGCATTCGGGACGACCGACAGGAGGAGGTCGCTCGAGCCGCTGCGCCAGGATGCGCCGGCCGGACGCCCCGTTTTTCGCACTCGGCGCTAGCGCGTCTTGGTGTGCGCGGCGTTGTTCTTGAGCGAGCTCTCCGCCGTCTTGCCGGTGACGCTGGCTCGCACATCCGCTCGCTTGGTGACTCTGACGACGAAGCGCAGCTTTGCGATCTTCCCCTTGGGCAGCGTCCCGACGCCGCAGGTGATTCGACGCTTCGTCCGTGTGCAGCTGTGACCGCCGCTCGAAACGCTCTCGAAGCGCGAGCCCGAGGGTAGCGTGATCGTGATCTTCACGCCCCGGTCGGCGGCGCTGCCACCGTTTTTGAGCCTGGCTGTGAACGAGCTGAGGCGATGGCCGTGCTTCGTCTTGCTCGCGGTTCTGGAGATGCTCAGCGCGAGATCGGGCAGCGGCATGGAGACGGTGATCGCCCCGGTTGCCGTCGCCTGGCCGCCCGGGCCGGTGGCGGTCAGCGTGATGGTGTACGTCCCCGCCTTGGCGAAGGTGTGAGTCGGAGAGGCTTCGCTCGAGCCGGCACTGCCGTCGCCGAACGACCAGAGGTAGGAGACGGCATCGCTCGAGGCGTTCGTGAAGCGCACGCTGAGAGGTGCGACGCCCGAGCTCTTGCTTGTCGTGAAGGACGCCCGCGGCGGCGGCTCGATGACGGTGATCGTCGTGTTCGCGAGACGGCTGCTCGATCCGTCGCCGGCCACCAGAGTGACGTTGTAGCTGCCGACAGCCGTGAAGGTGTGACTGGGCGAAGAGTCGGTCGAGCTCGTGCCGTCGCCGAACGACCAGGTATAGGAGCCCGCGTTCGTCGAGCTGTTCGTGAAGCTGACGGTAAGCGGCGACCCACCCAAGAGGGCGCTGGCACTGAAGGAGGCGATCGGGCCCGCAGGCTCGGCGGCGATGCCCGCGAGCGCTGCGTTGGCGTCGATCAATCCGTGAGCCGTGTCCCCGGACGGCGCTTGCGCGGTCGTCTCGATCGTGCTCACGACGCTCGAGGCGGTCGCCGCGAGATTGTATGAACGGGCGAGCCCTGCGAGCCCTGCGACAAAGGGCGAGGCGGTCGATGTACCGCAGAATCCGGCGTAGGAGCCGTTCAAGGTGGTCGAGTAGGTGCAGCCGGGCGCGTCGACCATGACCCAGAAACCGTGATTCGACCAGTCGTAGAGCGCGCTGGTCTCGTCTACGCCGCCGACCGAGAGCACACCAGGGTAGGCGGCGGGGTAGTTGGGCGTGGTGGCCAAGGCCGTGTCACCGTCGTTTCCCGCCGCGGCGACTACGACCACGCCTAGTCTTTCGGCGTAGCTGACCGCATCGGCCAGGGTCTGCGACGCAGTCGTCCCACCGAGCGACATGTTGATCACGTCGGCCCCGTGGTCTACAGCCCAGACGATGCCGTTCGCGACGTCGGCGTCACTGCCCGAGCCCGTCGAGTCGAGCACCTTCACCGGCATGATCTTGCAGTTCCAGCAGGCTCCAGCAATGCCGATGCCGTTGTTCCCCTGCGCGGCGATGACTCCCGCCACCTCCGTCCCGTGGCCTTCGTCATCCGACGGGTCGCTGTCGTTGTTGACGAAGTCGTAGCCCGGAACGAACGCGCCCAGATCGGGATGCCCGGTCTGCACGCCGGTATCGACGACCGCCACAACGACGTTCGAGTTGCCGGTCGTGAGCGACCAGGCATCCGGGAAGAGTGGGTTGTCGAGCGGCCAGGGAAGACTCAGCGAAGCCGGATCGTTGATCGAGACGGCATAGGCGTGAACGGCCCCGTTCGCCTCCGCGTAGGTGACCCCGCTCTGGCGCTGGAGTGCCGACAGCGCCTGCTTCTTCGCGGCGGCCGGCACGCGGACGACCACCGTCCCGAGCCGGGGCACGGTCGCCACCCTGTGACCTCCGATGCGCCCAATCAAAGCCGTTTGCCGGGCCGCGCCGGTGTGCTTGCCGAAATGGACGAGGATGCGCGCCGTGCTCGCCGCCGAGGCGACCTGTGACGACAACAGAAGCGCGATCAACGCCGCCAGCGAAAGCACACAGATCCTCAATCGCATCGCCACAAGCCCTCCCAAGCTAGCTATCGGATGGGAGTTGGGGTCGAGTTAGCCCTGTTCGGGTGAGGACCTGTACCGCAGATCCGGTCACGCGCTGCGTTTCTCGTCAGCGCTCTTCTGCTTGTTTCTTCCTTTCGCCGATAGGCAGGAGCACCCCGAACGTGAGCACTAGGAATCCGATGCCCGTCAGTAGCAGGGCGGTGCCCGTGACGATCCCGAAGTACGAGACCTGCTCGGCAAAGAAAGCCTGATTCAGCGCCGTCGAGAGCGCCGTCTCGGTGACCCAAACGTTGCGAACGGGATTGCTGACGGCCTGGCCGGTCTTCGGATCCTTGGCGGCCAGCGCCACGTTATTCGTCGGCTTTCCGCTCTTGGTGAGGTACTGGCCCAGCTGCGCATACACCTTGCCGCCGGTGGCCTCGAGCGCGTGAATGCGCATGTAGCTGGCGAAGCAGTGTGCGCGTGCGCCCGTATTGACCGACTCGCCCGCGACGCTGCAGCTCGGGAACGACACGTTCTTCAGGCCGGCCTTGGCCGCCTCGGCCTTGATCGCGGACGGTGTCATATCCGGAGTGCCGGTGATCTGCTCCAGCCTCAGGTTGCTGCGCACCTGGTCGCGCCCGCTGATGCCCACCCAGATCGAGCCGATCCCGAAGGCAATCAGAATGACGCTGGCTCCGATGCCTCCGTAAGCGAATATCTTCTTCACGATTTCCCCTTTCTGTAGAGCTCAACGATTCCCAAATCTCCAGGTCTGACACTGACTCTCGAGCTCGCTGCCTCCGATCGAGCCTCGCCACACGCCGCATGAGCCGCACGAAGTCGCCGAAGGTTTCTTCTCTACGACGTCATCGCGACCTCATCGCGACCTCATCACGACCCCATCGGGCGCAGGCTCATTCAATCGCCGGAAATGAGACCGCGTAAACCCCGGCCAAGCTGCCATACCGCCAGTTCGACTCTCCTTGACGGATTCCGGCGGCACCTGTAAGTTTTATCTGACACATGAAGGAATGGCGTGACTCGAGATAGGACAGGCGACCAGCTCTTGAAGATGCTCAGTGCTCTTGCAAACCCTCACCGGTTGCGCGTGATCGCGGCGCTGCGCGAGCGCCGGGCGTACGTGAGCGAGCTGGCGCGCGAGCTGGGCATGAGTCGGCCGCTCCTGCACATGCATCTCCAGGCGCTGGAGAAGGCGGGCCTCGTGGTCGGGCATCACGAGGTCTCGGCAGAGGGCAAGGCGCTCCGCTACTACGAGGTGACGGACTTTGCCGAGATCCTCACGCCGAAGCGCATAACAGAGGCCGTGGCGACCCTCGGTCTCGAGCAAACAGACAGAAAGGAGAAGCGATGACCATGGGATGGCCTCTGGCAGTGATCGTGATAATCGTCATCATCGGCGCCGTCGCGTTAGGTTCGAGCATCGTGGCCGGCAACGCGAGCGTCGCCACCGAAGCGGAAAAGGGCAAGAACGGCGAGCAATATCGCCTGCTCGCGGCCGACTACGAGACCCTCGCCAAGGAGACTCGAGACGCCGCAGCGGCAATGAAGGTCGACCTCGCGACGCTGCGCGAGAAGGTCGACTCGATCGAGCACATGATGCGAGAGGTGGGCTAGCTCCCGCCTCTCGCGGCGCGCCGGGCGCTATTGGCGCGCGCGATTCAGGGTCTCACCCCTTAGCGTTACGAGAATCGACGCGGAGGGGTTATCTCTTCCCTCCCGAAGCGGTCGATAGCCCTCTTGCGAGTCCCGTTTACGGCACGGGACTCGATCTGCAACGAGAGCGATCGTGCTCACAGTGAAACGAGTAGGAGGAAAGATGCATCTTCAACCCGCTAGGCGTAGGCAGAGATATCTCCGACGTATCGTCGGCACCACCCTTATCCTCCTGCCCGCGTTGTGTCTGTTGTTGCCGGCTTCTTCACCGGCGGCGGGGAACGGCCACGGGCCGATGACCGTGATTCTCGGTCACCCCGCGCGCCTCACACACGCCACGAAGGCGACATTCGTCTTCTACTCGAATCACTGGGACGTCGATTCGTATCGCTGCTCGCTCGACCGCAAGGCCTACAAGACCTGCGTCCCGATGAAGACCTTCTCCGGGCTCAAGACGGGCAAGCATCACTTTGCGGCCAAGGCCGTCAGCAACGGTGTTGCCGGTCCCGCCGTGCGCTTCTCGTGGACGATCAAGAAAGCCCCGAAGAAGGTCGTGGCGCCGACAGTGCTGATCACCTCGCATCCGAGTCAGACCACCGTCTCCACGAGCGCGAGCTTCCGCTTCTCCTCGAACAAGTCGAAGGCGTCGTTCGTCTGCGGCGTCGACGTACAGGCGTCGACCAGCGACAGCGGCTGGGCGCCCTGTACGTCTCCGAGCGCCTACACCGGTCTGACGCCCGGCATGCACGCCTTCACGGTTGTCGCGGTGGCCAATCAGATCACCAGCAGCCCGAAGGCCTATTTCTGGTCGATCTCCGGGGTAGCGCCAAAGAACACAGCTTTGCCGACGATCACAGGCACGGCCCAGGAGGGACAGAAGCTGTCGGCGAGCAGCGGCTCCTGGACGGGCACGTCGCCGATCGCTTACAGCTATCAGTGGCAGCGCTGCGATATCGGAACGCCATTCCTGGTGCTGAAGGGCATACCGGCCACCGGGCCAGTCTCATGCGGAGACATCGTTGGCGCGACCGAGCCGGACTACACCCCCGAGAGCGCTCAGATCGTTGTGAGAGATTCTGTCCACTCGTTCACCAGCATCAGTCTCAATTACTACACCCTGCGTGTAGTGATCACGGCCACCAACGCAGCCGGGCAGTCCGAGGCCGCATCGGCCCAGACATCCCTCGTCCTGCCGGCCGCTCCCGTCAACGTGGATCTGCCGACGATCAGCGTAGACAGCCCGCCCGTCAGCGGAGATGTCGCCTCGGCGGGTGACGGCGACTGGCTGAACTACCCGTACGACTGGGAGTACCAGTGGCAGCGCTGCGACACGAGCGGCGCCTCGTGCAGTGACATAACCGGAGCGACGGATTGGCAATACACGCTCCAGGACGCGGATATCGGCAGCACGCTGCGCGTCGAGGTCACGGTCGCAAACGGCGGCGGCTCGGCATCTGCCACCTCTGCCCCAACGGAAGAGGTGCAGGCTCCGGTCTAGCGACTTCGCACTCGAAACAGTGGAAAACGGGCGCCTTCTCAACAGCGAGAGGGCGCCCGTTTTGTTCTCGGCGACCAACGGCGACGGCCCCAACACAAGGAGTGGCGGAGGTGTAAATCGCCACGTCTCAACGTCGCGGGTCGCCCTGCCGTGATCAATCGGCGCCCCTGGAGAGCGAGATGGTCATGGGCTGCCAACCGCCGTGGCCATCTCCGCCGGCGCTTCCAACCACTTCCGTCGAAGGCGTTTGATAGTGAGCCACTTTGGGAACACCCGGCGACCGCGAAACATTCGTCCAGGTAAATACAACGCCGAAGAAGGGATCAGGATGAAGAGAGGCAGGGCACCCACTGCGGCTGGGGAGTACGCCGATTTACACCTGCGGATCATGGTCGAGGATGCGGTTCGCGACGGAAAGTCGGAGCGTGAGATCGAGGCGCTGGTGAAGCGAACGGAGGCGGAGGACCGGCAGGCGCGCGAAGACTGGCGCCTGCCACGCGCCGCCTAGCTGGAGGCGGCCCGACGGTTAGCGCGTAGACGCATCCTGCCTGAGCTTCGCTGAACGCCGCTGGGTAACGCCACCTGTGCCCTCCGTATAAATGGAGTCGAAGATGGAGCTGCCGCGATGCTGGCGGCAGCTCCGGCAGCGTCGTCGCGGCTATCCTCGAAGCTATGGTCGATGGCGATATCAACGTCAGCGTCGCAACGCTGACGAGCGACTACGTCGCCAAGACGATCGACCACACTCTGCTGAGCCCGGAGCTCGATGCCGCGGCGGTGCTCGATGGTTGCGATCTGGCCTGCTGCTACGGCGTCGCGTCTGTCTGCGTCAAGCCCACCGACGTGGCAGCCGTGGCTGAGGTGCTGCGTGGCTCCGGGGTCAAGGTCGGCACCGTGATCGGCTTTCCCCACGGCTCGTCCAAGACCGAGATCAAGGTCTACGAGGCGGAGTGGGCGCTGGCCGAAGGCGCCGAGGAGCTGGATCTGGTGCTTAACATCGCGCGGCTTCGTGCCGGTGTCAGCAGTGAGGTCAGCTCCGACATCCAAGCGGTCTGCGCCGCCGCCTCCGACCGCGCACTGGTGAAGGTGATCCTGGAGAGCGCCTACCTCGGTGAGGACCAGAAGGTGCTTGGCTGCCGCCTGGCCGAATCCGCCGGCGCGAGCTTCGTCAGTAACTCCACGGGTTTCGCACCGACGGGCACAAAGGCAGATGATGTGCGCCTGATACGCCGCACGCTCTCACCCGATACCCGGGTCAAGGCCTCCGGCGGCGTTGACAGTCTCGACTCGCTGCTCGAGATGCTTGGGGCCGGCGCCACCCGGATCGGCACGAACGCTACCGAGACCATCCTCGAGGAGTTCAAGGCACGCGAAGCTCGCTGGGAACGGTGAGCCGCCGCGGCGCAGCCTCGCGCCGGGCGACTCGCTCAGCCAGGCTCGGCGCCGTTCAGAACTCCGCTTCGACCTCGAACTTCTCGGTTTGCCGGGCTACCGGGGTGTGAAGCGGGCTGTGACCGATTTGGCGCTGTTGAGCTTGATCGTGCAGCGGCCTTTGCCGGAGCATCCGTGCTGCCAGCCCAGGAATCGCGAGCCCGCGGCGGGTTTCGCGCTGAGCGTGACGGTCGTATTCGGATCGAAGCGGGCGCTGCATGCCGTTCCACAGTTGATGCCTGCCGGGCTGCTCGTGACCGTCCCGCTGCCGCCGAGCTGCTCGGCGATCACGGCGAGCACTGGACGAGACACGGCGCCGAACTCGAACGCGCCGATGTCGGGCTGGGCGTCGCGCCGGGCGCCGCCGAGATCGAAGCCGGGAGCGCCGATCGTGGTGCCGGCGTTAATCGCGGGGCTACCCGCCATGAGGTGGTAGTCGCCAGCAGATGCGTTAACGAAAAGCGGGTCGCTATTGATGTTGCCGTTGGCGCCAGCCCAACCGAGGCCGCTGATCAGTGAGTTCGTGAGCACGTCCGGAGCCAAATTGACCCCACCGCCGTTCATCCCCGGGCTCACGAAGATCGGTATGCCGAATGGCTCGTAGAGGATCGAGTTGCGGACGGTGACGTCGGTGATCTGATTGCCGCTCGCGCCGGGCCCGTTCGGGACCGAGGAGAAGAGGCCGGCGTTCCCCTGGTCGTTGACGATGGTGTCGTTCTCGATCGTGACCCCGGATATGCGACTGGGTGGCGAGGTGGTGCTGTCACCGCCAATCAGGGCGATGCCGCCGGCGCCAGCCGCGGTGGGGTGGAGCACGTTGTTGATGATCCGCGTGTTCGAGATCACATTGCCGGCAGAGCTAGGCGAGCCCGGGATACTGACTGCGGCCTGGATCAGGAGCAGGCCCGCAGGGCCCGAGATCGCATTGCCCTCGATCAGCGTCTGATCGATCGTTCCGTTGCTCGCGTTCGAGTCGATGCTGATGCCGCTGCCACCGGTGCCGGTAGGAGCCGTGGTGCCGGTGCTGAGAGGGGTGATCGTGTTCCCAATGATCTGCGACCCGGTCAAGTGTGACGCGCTGCCTCCAATGCCGAGCTCTATCGGTATCTCGTTCCCCGCGAACGTGTTGTCCAGGATCACGACGCCGTTGATCGTGTCGCCGCCACTGTCCGCCAACACGCCGCAGGCGTCGTTGTTGAAGTACCGGAAGGTGTTCCGCGAGACCGTGACCCCGCTGATATGTGTGAGCACGCCACCGAACATCAACCCATTCGCGAGCATCCCGGTATTCCCGCCAGACGACCCGATGTAGGGAAAGTCGAAGCCGCGGTTGTCGAACACGTCATCGACGATCTGCACATTCGCGATCCGCTTGGGCGTGAACGCATGCGCTATCCGTCCTTGCCCCACCTGCACCGCCGCAACCTGTGTGGTGAGATTGCGCCTCGGATCCGCGCCGGCAAAGCGAAGCCAGCGAATAGTCACATTGGACGCTTGAACCAACAACAGCTCGCCCAGCTTTCCCTTCTTCGCGTGCCGTCCGTCGAGCGTGACCATCGCAGGCGACCCGTTCGGCGCGATCCCCTCCAAGACCAGGTGATCGCGGTGGAGCGGCGGCAGCTCTGAGCGGACATCGATCGTCTTGCCGTTCAAGCGAGAGCTGAACAAGATGTACACGGCCGCCTTCCCGCGGGTCTTGTTGGCGGCCGTCAGCGCCTCGCGCAGCGAGATCCCATCTCGTCCCGGTTTCGCCTTCAAAGCCGACAGCGAAGACACCTTTCCGTTCACAAAGTCAGCCGTGCTCGACACGACCACCACATTGCGCGACACCGAAGCGGCGCCTGAACCCGCCACGCCCGTTGCCAACCCCGCCGCGCAGACCGCAGCGAATACCGCGACCGCAACCTTCACCGCAACCTCCTCATCGCCTGCCGGCAGGTTCGAACTTCAAGCACGGCACCAAGCCTCTCACTGCGCCCGCCGCACCGCAACCGCAATAGTGAGCGACGCGGATCCACATGAGTCGACGCGCCGGCCGTGCCGCGAAGCTCTCGCAGCGCCATCAGGGCGCCGGGCCACCTTCATCTCTCGTGCGCGGCGGCGCTGGAAGGCCAGTCGCGCCTGGCCGCAAAGTTTCTACAGGCGAAACAGCTGTCCAAAGAGAATCTCGGTGGAGCTGGTTGCCCCCGCGTTACCCCGACTAGAGCAACTCGACGAGAGCTAAACGGCATCTCCTGTTGCCCTTGCATGGCGATCGAAGCGACAAACAAGTAAGTTTCAATGCCTTGTCGGCGTGTTCTTCGATTGGCAATACTGCTATCTACGCTAGCTACTGTT
Source organism: Gaiellaceae bacterium (assembly GCA_049591255.1). Taxonomy (GTDB): domain Bacteria; phylum Actinomycetota; class Thermoleophilia; order Gaiellales; family Gaiellaceae; genus Fen-549. The sequence continues at coordinate 1,076 of JBAWEP010000065.1, read as the reverse complement.
CGAGGTGAGATTACGAGACGATTGCACATACGAACGTTCGTGCGTCGGTTGTTGGGTCGATCGACGTCTTCGACTGAGCACGCAGCCACTGGGCGACTTGCCGGGATGCGGATCATGTTGCCGGCCGGCTGGGATGATGTGTACGTCAGCCACTCCTATGAACCCGACGTGGCATCCGCGCTCGAGCGGCTCGTCCATGCCGGCTCGACCTGCGTCGACGCCGGAGCGCATTTCGGTTATTTCACGCTTCTCCTCGCAAGGCTTGTCGGACCGAAAGGGCGAGTGGTGGCATTCGAAGTTGAGCGCGACAATGCCGAGCTTGTACGACGGAACATTCGGCTGAATAACCTGAACCAGCGAGTAACAGTGGAGTGCCTGGCGGTCCTAGGCTCTTCTGGCCCCGTCGAGCTATTTGCCGGCAGCTCAGGCGGCTCGACCGAATGGACCGTCGATGCAGAGTTTGCAGCACGAGAGGACGCCGAACCACGTACGCGCCCGGCTGTTGCGATCGTTCCCTCGGTATCGCTCGACGAGTACTTTGGTCGTCAGGAGACCGTCGATCTCATCAAGATGGACATCGAAGGCGCGGAGGCTAAAGCCCTGCCGGGAATGAAGCGGCTGCTCACAGAATCGAGACCGGTGATAGTCCTGGAGTTCCACCGCGAGGCAGGATGGCCCGCGATAGAGACGCTGATCGCCTGTGGTTATCAGTTCGAAACCCTTGCCGGCGACCGATTCGAAGCACCCAGGAGCGCCGACGAGGTGCCATACCATCTCGTCGCGCGACCGCTGCCGGTTTGACGGCGTTATGCCGGGCCAGGCGTGGATGCGAGAGAAAGGTCGCGACTCGCAGGCGCTTCTGAGATTGATTGATTGAGAATGGGCCGTGCAGGATTCGACCCGGATGACTTCTCGTCTCTGGCCGGCAGATCGGGGAGGCCTGTCGCGCCTAGCTGAAGCGCCCACACACGTTGTGAACGGCTGAGAGATACATCCGGCCCTCCTTTGAGGCTGTGAGTCGACGAAGACCACGCCCAAAAGGAGGGCCAAGATGAACCTTCACGCTAACGCCAAGC
>JBAWEP010000064.1:0-55965 GCA_049591255.1 Gaiellaceae bacterium | reverse complement strand
CTCGAGACCCTTGGCGAGGAAGGCCGCAACAACGCCGGTGAGAACATCGCCCGAGCCGGCGGTTGCCAGAACCGGAGTCCCCTCCTCGCAAACCAGCACTTCGCCCGAGGGCGAGGCGACGATCGTGTCGGCGCCCTTGAGCAGCGTCACCGCCGCGAAACGATCGGCGCACTCGCGCGCGGCGGCCAGCCGGTGCTCGTCCACCCAGGCCGAGTCCTTGCCGAGTAGGCGCGCCAGCTCGCCGGAGTGCGGCGTCAGCACGACCGGCGAAGCCCACTTCCCGGGCTCCAGCCCGGAGAGAGCGTCGGCGTCCACGACCGCCGGCAGCTTCGTCCGTTCGAGCAGCTCGCGCACGAACGTCCGCGTCGCTTGCGAGCGCCCGATCCCCGGGCCCAATGCCAGCGCCTGGGCGCGCGACTCGAGCTCGGCGACCAGCGGTAGCGCCTCGCTCGTCAAATGCCCTTCTTCGTCCTCGGGCGCGGCGCGCTTGACGGCCTCGATCAGGTTCAGCTCGACCGGGGGAAGTACTGAGCGGGGAATCACGACCGTGACGTAGCCCGCATCGGCGCGGAAGGCCGCCTCGCCGACCATGCAGACGGCGCCGGAGAGCCCGGGCGAGCCGCCGACGACGAGCAGCGAGCCCGACTTGAACTTGTTGCCCGACTCGGCGCGCCGGGGGAGTAGCGAGAGCAGCCCGGGCCTGGCCAGCCGGCAGAGCGTCTCGCCGCCCGTGAGCCCGATGTCTGCGACTTCCAGCTCGCCGCGCCGGAAGCGGCCGGGCGCGACGACGTGCCCGATCTTGCGCGCGTAGAAGGTGACCGTCACGGCGGCGCTCACGGCCGGGCCGGCGATCTCGCCCGTCGAGGCATCGACGCCGGAGGCGATGTCGACCGAGACGACCGGCACGCCCGTCGAGTTCATCCGCTCGATCAGGGCGGCGGCGTCATCGCGAGGCGCGCCGGAGAAGCCGGTGCCGAAGAGCGCATCGACGAGCACGTCCGGATCGCCCAGCTCCCGCTCATCGCTCTTTGCCTCGACGACGCGCACCTCGCGACCGGCCGAGCGCAGGGCGTCTGCGGCCACCAGCCCGTCGCCGCCGTTGGAGCCGCCGCCGCAGACGACGGTAAAGGCTTTTGCGTCCGGGAAGCGGCGCAGCGCCGCCTCGGCCACCGCCGTTCCGGCCCGCAGCATCAGCTCGCGCATCGAGTCGGGATAGCCGGGGTAGGCCTCTTCGACCGCGCGCATCTCGGCGGACGAAAAGAGCGGCTCGAAGGCTGGAAGTTTTCCGTTCATTTCAGGATCTCTTCCTCGATCGACAGGATCGCAACCGCCGCGGCCATGCCCTTGGAGTGAGTCATCGAGAGATCGACCTGCGCGACGCCCATCTCGTCCGCCCAGGCCTTGGTCTTCCCGGCGAGGGTGACGCTGGGGCGCGGGCGCCCGGCAATCTCGATCTCGATCCAGCTGAAGTGCACGCCGCAACCGAGCGCCTTGCCGACCGCCTCCTTGCCCGCGAAGCGCGCCGCGTAGCTCTGCGCCGGATTGGCGCGCGAATCGCAGTAGTCGCGCTCGGCCCGGGTGAAGCAGCGCTCGCGGAAACGGGGGCGCTCGAGCGCCGAGCGAATCCGCTCGATCTCGATCAGGTCGAGACCGACCCTCAGTGCGCCGCCTGCAGCCATTCGGGAAGATCCGCGATCGAGGAGAGAAGCACGGTCGGACGAACTCCCGAGCGCTCGTACGCGTCGGGACGGAACTTGCCGGTGCGCACGAGAACGGTGCGCAGACCGTGCAGCTGCGCGCCGCGGATGTCCGAGGCGAGGTCGTCGCCAACCATCAGGGCCTGCCCGGGATCGCTGTCGAGCGCCTCGAGCGCGGCGGCGAAGAACGACGAGCTGGGCTTGCCGAGCACGGTCGCGTGCACGCCGGCGGCGTACTCCAGTCCGGCGACGTAGGCGCCCGTGTCGAGGAGCGGCCCGTGCTTGGTCTGCCACCAGGGATTCCTGTGCAGGCAGAAGAGCTCGGCGCCCGCCTCGAGCTCGGCGAAGGCGCGGGCCAGGTTCATGTGCGAGAAGACGCGCCCCGTCTCCTCGGTCTCGTCGGCGCCGCCAAGGAGCACGGCGTCGGCACTCTCGCCAACCAGTTCGATCCCCTTCAGATCTTCGACGATCGCCGACATGGTCAGGGCCAGGACGCGGCGGCCGGCGAGCGCTCGGGCGGCCGCCCGTGGTGCCGTCTGCAGCTCCTCTTCGGCGATGTCGAAGCCGTTCGAGCGCAGCAGCTCGGTGAGGCGGGCGCGCGGGCAGGTGGTGTTGTTGGTCAGGAAGCGCAGCCGGTGACCGGCCTCGCGCAGGCGCCGAACGGCGCCGGTGGCTCCCGGAATCGGCTCGTTCGAGACGCTCAGCACGCCGTCGATGTCGATCAGGATCGCGGCCACGTACGCGAGTCTATTGATCCCGGGGCGAAAACGGGAGCGCGCGCGAGGGCGGGCTCCCAAGTGCACGGGATCAATCGCTCGACCTCACCTTCGCGGCGCCCTGCTCGGTCTGCTGGAAGTGCCCGGCGACCTCGCTGACGTAGTCGGCCGCAATCAACTCTCGCAGCGAGCTACGCACCCGAAAGAGCGGTATCCCGGTGGCGGCCGCCACGTCCTCGGCGGTCGAGTCCGGACGTACCGCGGAGAGCATCAGCCTGCCCGAGCGGCTGAGCGACCCATCCGGCCAAACGCATGGCATCTCGTCCGCCTCCCCTAGAGCGACTTCTTGCAGAGGTACCAGTCGATGCACTCCAGACCTTCGCCCGCCCGCTCCTCCGCGAGCTCGGTCGTGTTCGGCGCCGGCATGACCACCTTGTCGCCGGGCCGCCAGTTGGCGGGCGTCGCGACGTGGTTCTCGTCGCCCGTCTGCAGCGCGTCGACCAGGCGCACGAACTCGTCCATGTTGCGGCCGACCGAGAGCGGGTAGTAGATCATCGCCCGCAGGATGCCCTTGGGATCGATGACGAAGACGCAGCGGCTGGCCTCGGTCTTGCTCTCGCCCGGCATAACCATGCCGTAGGCCATCGCGACCTTGCGATCGAGGTCGGCGATGACGGGGAAGGGGATCTTCACTCCGGCCTTCTCCTCGATATTGCGCACCCAGGCGATGTGCGAGTAGAGGCTGTCGATCGAGAGGCCGATCAGCTCGCAGCCGCGCTTCTGCAACTCGGGATAGATCTCCGCGAAGGCGATGAACTCGGTGGTGCAGACCGGGGTGAAGTCGGCCGGATGCGAGAAGAGGATCAACCAGCTTCCTTCGAAGTCGGTCAGCCTGAGCTTTCCGTGCGTCGTAACAGCCTCGAAGGCGGGTGCCGGCTCGTTCAGTCGCGGCAGTGCGGCGCGAGCCTCTGGTTCCTCGATCATCGTCGTCATGAAATGCTCCTCCCGGCGGTTGGCTACGGTCACCCGGACCGCGCATCTCTTGCGTCGTCTTGCCACGCGTCGCTATCACCGTTTCCGCTGCCGAGCCCGCCAAAACATCAACGGCGGCTCGCGCTCCGTTCAGCCCGCCGGCGGCGGCAACCAGGAGGAGGGCGCCAGCTCGAGCGCCCGCGCGAGGCCGGCAACCAGCGGCTCGTAGCCGGAGCGAAGCTCGTTCAGCCGTGTTTCGACTTCCTTTTTCGACTTCAGCTCGAGCCCATTTCGGGCGGCGAGATCCCAGAGCGCAACGAAGCCGTCGCCGTCGAGACGCGCTGGGTTGAAGTGGCCGGGCTTGGCACGCAGCACGAGCGAGATGTCGGCAAGCGCGTGGCGGCCGAGCTCGAGCGTGATCTCCGCCGAATCGACGTCTGTCTCATCTGGGGTGGCTGCGATGGCGAAGGCGCAGGTGTCGATCACCGTGGTCAGCGCGGCGAGCCAGTTCTGACCGACATGCTGCGAGCGGAAGTAGGCCAGCGCTGGATAGGAGAGATGGGTCTCCATCAACTCGGCCGTCCAGCCCTCCCATTCGGCCAGGTAGGCGTCGAGATCGGGCCAGCCTCCGCGCCGTCCCGAGCGCACCAGGAGCGCTCCGGCAGTGGGCGGCGTGCCGGCGCGCGGCGCCAGCTGAGCGACAGCCACCTCGCGCCGCGAGGATGCCTGATAGATCGCCGGCAGGTAGCCGATCGCGACGAAGAGCACGCCAAAGCCGCAGGCCGCCTCGCCGAGAAAGAGCCCGCGAGCGAGCCCGGTCGAGGGCGAGAGTTGCATTGACGCGCTCAGGAACCCTCCGGCGCTGAAGAAGAGATCGTCGTCGAAGCCACCGCCCGCGCGCGCCACGTGCGATCCGGCGGCCCATTGCAGCAGGGCGAAGCCGAAGATCAGGGCCAGCGCCCAGAGAGCAATGGCAAAAAGCAGTAGCAGCGGCCCGTAGAAACCCAGCATCGTGTCGCCGGATCGCGCCGGCAGGCGGCGCGCGACGAAGCGCCAGACGCGCCAGCCCGCAACGAGAATCACTCGCGCGATGCGCGGCTCGCGCCTGACGCGGCGCGGTAGCAGGAAGGCGACGAAGAACTCGGACAGGGTGAGGGCGATCACGACCGCCCCGGCAATACCGGCTACGGCGCGCACACGCTCACACTCCCGGCGGCAGGAAGTGGCAGGTGGTCATCTTCTGACCGAGGCACCTACTCGACGGTTACGGTCTTGGCCAGGTTCCGCGGCTGATCGACGTTGAGCCCGCGCAGGCGAGCGATGCGATAGGCAAGCAGCTGGAGCGGCAGAACCGCCAGCACCGCCTGCAGATACTCGTTCGTCTTGGGCACGTAGATGACGTCGTCGGCGTGGTGCTGGATGTCCTCGTTGCCGTCGGTGGCGATCGCGATCACCTGGGCGCCGCGGGCTCGCGTCTCCTGGATGTTCGACACCACCTTGTCGTAGACGTGCGAGTCGGTGGCGATGACGACGACCGGAGTCTCGGAATCGAGCAGGGCGATCGGGCCGTGCTTCATCTCACCGGCCGAGTAGGCCTCGGTCGGGATGTAGGAGATCTCCTTCAGCTTGAGCGCGCCCTCCAGGCAGATCGGCAGGCCGATGTTGCGGCCGAGGTAGAGAAAGAAAGCCTTGTCGTAGTGCTTCGCTGCGATCTCGTCGATCGGGTGGACTCCGTCGTCGGCGTCCTGCAGGAACTGGGCGACCTTTTCGGGCAGCTGCTGAACCTCGGCGATCAGCGACTGGACCTCGCTCTTGGGCAGGGTCTCGCGCACCTGCGCCAGCTTGAGCGCGATCAGATAGAGAAGCGAGACCTGGGCCGTGAAGGTCTTCGAGGCGGCGACTCCCATCTCCAGGCCGGCGCGCGTGTACAAGACCGAGTCGACCTCGCGCGTGATCTGGGCGCCCATCATGTTGGTGATGGCGAGCGTGCGGGCGCCTTGCTTCCGGGCCAGCACCATGGCGTCGATCGTGTCCCGCGTCTCGCCCGATTGCGAGATGCCGATCACCAGCGTGTTCTTGTCGAGGACCGGGTTGCGGTAGCGCCACTCGCTGGCGATGTCGTGCTCGACCGGGACGCGCGCCCACTCCTCGATCACGTAGCGACCGGCGACGCCGGCGTGGTAAGCCGTACCGCAGGCGAGGATGACGATGCGGCGCAGGCCGCGCAGGTCGTCGTCCGAGAGAAGGAGTCCATCGAGGGTGAGCTCGCCGAAGCGGACGCGCTCGGCCAGCGTCTCGCGCACGGCCGTCGCCTGCTCGTAGATCTCCTTAAGCATGAAAGTCTCGTAGCCGCTCTTCTCGGCCTGCTCCTCGTCCCAGTCGACGACGATCGTCTCGTGCTCGACTTCGTCCACACCGTCGAGCGCGCTGGTGTAGGTAGCGCCGTCGGGCGTCACCGCGACGATGTCGCCGTCGTCGGGGAACTGAACGTTGCGGGTCTCCGACAGGAAGGCGACGGTGTTGGAGGCGATGAAGCCCTCGTCGTTACCGACGCCGACCACGAGCGGGCACTGGCGGCGCGTCCCGACCAGCAGCTCGGGGTTGTCGCGATGGATGACAACGAAGGCGAAGTGTCCCTCGATCTCGCGGTAGGTTCGCCGCACCGCCTCGACCAGGTCGCCGTCGTAGTGGCGCTCGATCAGATGGGCGACGGTCTCGGCGTCGGTCTCGGTGCTGAAGCGGTGGCCCTCTTCGATCAGTGCGGCGCGCAGCTCGCGGTAGTTCTCGATGATGCCGTTCAGGACGACGGCTATCTCGCGCTCGTCACAGCCCGTGAGGGGATGGGCGTTCTCGACCACGACCTTGCCGTGAGTCGCCCAGCGCGTGTGCCCCAGCCCGTGTGTCGACTCGGAACCGTTCGAGCCGGCGGCTTCGATCAGATGCTGCAGGTTGCCGACCGCGCGGATGTAGTCGAGGCCTTCGTCTTCGCGGAGGACGATCCCGGCCGAGTCGTAGCCGCGGTACTCGAGCCGCTGCAAGGCGTTCAGCAGAAGCGGCTTACAGGCTCTCTTCCCGACGTATCCGATGATCCCGCACACCTGGAGCTCCTTCCCCGCCTGTAGAGCCTCTCAATCCCCAGAGTGGAGTCTCGTACCGATCGACTGCGGTTCTGCGACTTACTCGGAAAAGCACAAAGCCCGGCACTCTTGCCGCCCCGGTCAGGACGACTGGCCGAGCTCTCGTCGAACTTGCTCCTCGATCCTACCACAGAGATCTTCAGCTTCATCCAGCGTTTCGGCCTCTGCCAGAAGGCGCACTACGGGCTCCGTTCCGGAGGGGCGGAGGAGCACCCGAGCGCGCCCGTCGAGCTCGCAATTCAGCCTGTCGGCCTCCAGCAAAGCGCTTTCCGGGAGCTTGCCTTCGATCGTGAGATTGCGCTTCACCTGGGCGAAGCGGGGCATGACTGCGACCGCTTCGGCGAGAGTGCGCTCTTCGAGCGCCGAGCAGAGCAGGAGCGCAGCGGCCAGCCCGTCGCCGGTGACGTGATCCTTCAGATAGATGATGTGGCCGGACTGCTCGCCGCCCAGCACTCCCTCCTCGCGCCAGAGCGCCTCGAGCACGTAACGATCGCCGACGTCGGTGGTGACGACGCGAACGCCGTGCTCGCGCATGAGATTGTGGAAGCCGAGGTTGGTCATCTTGGTGACCGCGACCAGATCGACGCCGAGGTGTAGCGTGAGCACGGCGAGAATCTGATCGCCGTCGACCGGCTCGCCCGCGGCTGTGACCGCCAGCATGCGATCGCCGTCGCCGTCGAAGGCGACGCCGAGGTCGCAGCCGTTCTCGACGACCGTGCGCGCGACGAGCGACAGGTCGGTCGCGCCGCAGTGGTCGTTGATGTTCGTTCCGTTCGGCGCATCGGCGATCGCAACCACCTCCGCGCCCAGGCGGGTGAAGGCCTCGGGCGCGATCTCCGAGTAGGCGCCGTTGGCACAGTCGACCGCCAGTTTGAGCCCGCTCAGATCGGAGCCGAAGCGCTCGAGGATGTGCTCGAGATAGCTGTCGGTCGCCACCTCGACGTGATCGATGACGCCGCCGCCGGAGGTCTTGGCGTCCATCAGCGCCTCGATCTCGAGCTCGGCGGCATCGGACAGCTTGCGCCCGTGGTGGTCGAAGAACTTGACGCCGTTGTACTGCGGCGGGTTGTGCGAGGCGGTGATGACGACGCCCAGGTCGAGCGCAAGCAGGGCGACCGCCGGCGTCGGCAGCACGCCGCCGAGCACGGCCACTCCGCCCGCCTCGACAACGCCGCGCGCGAAGGCCTCCTCCAGCTCCGGGCCCGACTCCCGCGTGTCGCGACCGACAAAGACGCGGCCACTCGACGACCAGATGGTCGCGGCTCGCGCCAGCTGCTCGACCAGCTCGATGGTGAGATTCTCACCAACGATGCCGCGCACCCCATCGGTGCCGAAGTACCGTCTGACGCTGGCTATCTCGACCTGCGGCTCAGTTGCCATCGAAACCGGTATCTCCTTTCGCGGCTCGCGGCGAGATCATCGTCTCGAGCGCTGAGCAGCCTTGGAGTAGGCGCACCATTCTAGGAGCTTCGGCGGGTAGGGATCAGCGCTTCGAGAACTGCGGCGCCTTGCGAGCCTTGTGCAAGCCGGCCTTCTTGCGCTCGACGATGCGAGCATCGCGGGTCAGAAAACCGGCGCGCTTGAGCGGTATGCGCAGTTCGGGATCGGCTTCGATCAGCGCTCGTGCGATACCGTGGCGCAGCGCGCCAGCCTGGCCGCTCGAGCCGCCGCCGCGCACACGTACGCGCAGGTCGTAACGGCCCTCCACGCCCGCCAAGGCGAGCGGCGACAGGGCCGTCTGGCGATGGGTGGGACGGGGGAAGTAGTCCTCGATCGTGCGTCCGTTGATCCACGTCTTGCCGTCGCCGGGACGGAGGATCACCCGGGCTACGGACGTCTTGCGCTTGCCGGTGCCTCGATACTGAAGCTGCTCATCTGCCACGGGTGGGATCCTAGTCCTCGAGTTTGAGTTGTTTCGGCTGCTGCGCGCCGTGCGGATGCTCGGCGCCGGCGTAGATCTTGAGCTTGCGAATCTGAGCGCGGCCCAGACGGTTGCGCGGGAGCATTCCCTTGACGGCCTTGCGCAACACCTCGGTCGGCCTTCGCTCGAGCTGCTCGCGTAGCGTGCGCTCGCGCAGGCCGCCCGGATAGCCGGAGTGCCGGTAGTACATCTTCTTGTCGAGCTTGTTGCCGGTGACGGCGACCTTGCCGGCGTTGACGACTATGACGAAGTCGCCGGTGTCGACATGGGGCGTGAACTGGGGCTTGTTCTTGCCGCGCAGCGTGTCGGCGATGCGCACAGCGAGGCGGCCCAGGTTCTTGCCCTCGGCATCCACGACGTACCAGTCGTGCTCGATCTCTTGGGGTTTTGCGCTGTAGGTCTTCATGACACGAAAAACGAGCGGACACGCAGGCGTCCGCCGGGCGCGGATTGTAGCAGTCCGGCGCAGGCGCGAACGGCCGCTAGCCGTAGACGATCAGCTCGAGCAGGTTCCCGTCGGGGTCGCGGAAGTAGACGCTGGTGCCTGTTCCGCGCGCTCCATCGCGCTCGACGGGCCCCAACTCGGGCTCGACGCCGTTTCGCCAAAGGTGCTCGAGCACCTCGTCGATCGCGCCCGGCCAGACGAGACAGAGATCGCTCGCACCGGGCTCGGCAGGGCTTTTCGCCTTCGGCTGCGCCAGCTCCGAGCCCGGCCCGTGGACGTTCAGCTGCTGACCTCCGAAGCGATACGCAACCCGCCCACGTTCGAGCTCGACGATTTCGGCTCGCAGCACCTCGGCGTAGAAGCGGTTCGAGCACTCGAAGTCGGAGACGGCGATCACGACGTGGTCGAGACTGGGCTGCTTCACGGCGAACACGGTAGCGAGCGGCTTCACTTTTCGCCGCGTACGGGCGCCGCCTTCTCGTTCGGGATCTCTACAAGCTGAAGTTAGACCCAATCGAACGGCCGCTGATGCGCCGCAGCCATACGGGCAGTTCCCGGGGCACGGACACTCCGACCTCGTGCCTGGCACCGCCGACCTTCGCCGGAGCTATTCCCACTCGATCGTGGCCGACGTGGAATTGCTGTGCGGGGTCAGGCTGAAGCCTGACCCCGCAAGTTAGGTTGACGATCGGCGCCCTGGAAGTGTCATCGTTCGGCCTGCGGCCGTCGGCTTCTGTTTAGTTGCTCAGTCTGTCTACCGAATTGTTGTGCGGCGTCAGGCTGAAGCCTGACCCCGCAAGTTAGGTTGACGATCGAATGGGAGTTACTCCCATTCGATCGTGGCCGGCGGCTTCGAGCTCAGGTCGTAGACGACCCGGTTGACGCCGCGGATCTCGGCGATGATGCGGCTGGAGATGCGTTCCAGCAGATCGTGCGGCAGGCGGGCCCAGTCGGCGGTCATGGCGTCGTCGGAGGTGACGGCGCGGAGCACGATCGGGTAGGCGTAGGTGCGCTCGTCGCCCTGCACGCCGACCGAGCGAATGGCGGGCAGGACGGCGAAGGACTGCCACAGCTTGCGGTACCAGCCGGCGCTACGAACCTCGTCCTGGAGGATGGCGTCGGCCTCGCGCAGGATGTCGAGGCGCTCGCGCGTGACCTCGCCGATGATGCGGATGGCCAGGCCGGGGCCGGGGAAGGGCTGGCGCCAGACCAGGCGCTCGGGCATCCCAAGCTCCTCGCCCACGCGGCGCACCTCGTCCTTGAAGAGCAGCCGTAGCGGCTCCACCAGCTCCATCTCCATCTCCTCGGGCAGGCCGCCGACGTTGTGATGGCTCTTGATCTTGGCCGCCACGCCCGCGGTGCCGCCCGACTCGATCACGTCGGAGTAGAGCGTGCCCTGAACGAGGAAGCGCACATCGCCCAACCTGGCCGCCTCGTCCTCGAAGACGCGGATGAACTCCTCGCCGATCCGGTGCCGCTTTTCTTCGGGCTCCTCGATTCCGGTCAACCGCTCGAGAAAGCGCTCCTGCGCCTGCACGTGCACGAGCGGAACCTTGAAGTGGTCGCGAAAGGCCTCGACCACCTGCTCGGCCTCGCCCTTCCGCATGAAGCCGTGATCGACGAAGACACAGGTGAGCTGCTCGCCGATCGCCTTGTAGACGAGCAGCGCCGCGACCGCCGAGTCGACGCCGCCGGAGAGACCGCAGATCACCTTTTCCGAGCCGACCTGGGCGCGGATGCGGGCGACCTGCTCGTCGATCACCGCCGCGGGCGTCCAGCTGGGCTCGATCCCGACGACGTCGTGCAGGAAGCGCTCGAGCATCTTCTGCCCGTTCGTGGTGTGCACGACCTCGGGATGGAACTGGACGGCGTAGAGGCCGCGCTCGGGGTCCTCGAAGGCGGCGAGCGGCGTGGTGGCGGAGCTGGCGACGACGCGGGCGCCGGGCGGTGCGGCTGTGACCGAGTCGCGGTGGCTCATCCAGACGGTCTGCTCGCCGGCCAGCTCTTTGCTGAAGAGAGCGCCCGCGTCGATTCGCATCTCGGTCTTGCCGAACTCGCCGATGCCGGTGCGCTCGACCTTGCCGCCCAGATCCTGCGCCATCAGGTGCATGCCGTAACAGATGCCGAGCACGGGCACGCCTAGCTCGAACAGCTTGGCGTCGATCTGAGGCGCGTTCTCGACGTAAACCGAGGCTGGCCCGCCGGAGAGGATCAGCGCGCGCGGGTTCAGCGCCGCCACCTCCTCGGCCGAGAGCTGGTGCGAGACAAGAACGGAGTAGACATGCGCCTCGCGCACTCGCCGGGCGATCAGCTGCGAGTACTGGCCGCCGAGATCAAGGACGAGGACGGGACGCTCCTCGGGCGTGGTCTCGGGCGCCGGGAGCGGTCGATCTTCGCTCACTTCTGATTACGCAGAGATCTTATGCCGACACCAAGCGCGATCAACGCGCCGAGAATCATCAGACCGAAAACGAGAAGAACGAGGATTATCGCTAAGCCGTTCATCAGGATCCCGAAGTCGGGTAGTTGGGCGCTTCCTTGGTGATGGAGATTCCGTGCGGGTGGCTCTCGCGCAGGCCGGCGACGGTGATGCGGATGAACTTGGTGTTCTTCTTCATCTCCTCGATCGTGGTCGCGCCGCAGTAGCCCATGGCCGTGCGCACGCCGCCGACGAGCTGATAGACGAGGTTGGCGAGCGGCCCCTTGTAGGCGACTCTGCCTTCGATCCCCTCCGGGACCAGCTTCGAGACCTCGGTGACGTCGGCCTGGAAGTAGCGATCCTTGGAGTAGGAGCGCGCCTTCATCGCCCCCAGCGAGCCCATGCCGCGATACTCCTTGAAGCGCTCGCCCTGGTAGATGACGACCTCTCCCGGGCTCTCGTCCACTCCGGCCAGGAGCGAGCCGAGCATGGCGCAGTCGGCGCCCGCGGCGATCGACTTGGCCAGGTCGCCCGAGTACTGGATGCCACCGTCGGCGATCACCGGCACGCCGTACTTCTCGGCCGCCTTGGCGCAGTCGTAGATGGCCGTGACCTGCGGGACGCCGGTGCCGGCGACGATGCGAGTCGTGCAGATCGATCCGGGGCCGATACCCGCCTTGATGGCGTCGGCGCCGGCGTTGATCAGCGCCTCGGTTGCCGCGCCGGTGGCGACGTTGCCGGCGATGATCTGCACGTCGGCCCACTTCTCACGAATCTTGCGCACCGTCTCGATCACGGCCTTGGAGTGGCCGTGAGAGGTGTCGACGACGAGCACGTCGACCTCTTCCTCGATCAGGGCTGCGGCTCGCGAGAGCGCGTCGGGCCCGACCCCGACTGCCGCGCCGACCATCAGCCGTCCGTGCTCGTCCTTGGTCGCGAGCGGGTACTGGATCTTCTTCTGAATGTCCTTGACGGTGATCAGGCCCTGGAGCTTCCCCTCCGAGTCGACCACCGGAAGCTTCTCGATCTTGTTCTTGGAGAGAATCTCCTTGGCCTCCTCGAGGCCCGTGCCGACCGGGACGGTGACGAGCGGGGCCGGCGTCATCAGCGCCGAGACGAGCTGGTCGGTGTTCTGCACGAAGCGCAGGTCGCGGTTGGTGAGGATGCCGACCAGCGTTCCGTCCTCGATCGTGATCGGCACGCCGGAGATGTGGTAGCGCTTCATCAGGTCGAGCGCATCGGCGACGAGGTCGTTCGGCCCGAGCGTCACGGGCTCGACGATCATTCCCGACTCGGAACGCTTGACCTTGTCGACCTCGGCCACCTGGTCGGCGATCGAGAGGTTGCGGTGGATGATGCCGATGCCGCCCTCGCGCGCCAGCGCGATCGCCAGCCTGGCCTCGGTCACGGTGTCCATCGCCGCCGAGACGACGGGGATGTTGATCGTCATCGTGCGCGTCAGGCGCGTGACGGTCGAGACTTCGCTCGGTTGCACGGCCGATTCGGCCGGAACGAGCAGAACGTCGTCGAAGGTCAATCCCTGCTTGGAGAACTTCTCTTCCATCGAGAGGGCGTCGATCTCGTCGGTCCCCTCGATCAGATGCTCGAGATCCATTTGACTCACCTCGCCCCTTCGATGCAAAAAACCCAGGCGCCGATGGGTCGCCTGGGCCAAGAAATCCGGATGCCAGCAAGTTCTTTCAAGTGGCGATCAATCTTAGCAAGGCCGCCCGCTATCTCGCTTTCTCGGCCGGCGGCCCATGCGGCCGGGCGCGGCCGGCCTCCCGGGCCGCCTGACGTCGCTGAGCGCACGATCCTCTCCGAGGCCGTGTGGGAACACTGTCCTCTCCGGGCTCGCACCGTCAGCGGCGCCCCGAGAAAGCGAGATGACGACTCCCTCTGGACGACTGTTTCGACCTACACGAACTGTGCGGCCGGGCGTGGCCAGCCTCTCAGGCCGCCTGACGCCGCTGGCGGCACGATCCTCTACGAGCCCGTGTGGAAACAGACTCGCAGCACCAGCGACGCCCCGAGAAAGCGAGGCTTATTCGCGCTGTTTGGCAGATCCGGGAGCTGACGTTGCGTTGCAGGGCCTAGTTGGCCGCGACGGGCTTGAGCTCGCTGATCTCGACCTGGCGCGCGAACTCGGCGGCCTGTTCCAGGTTGAAGCAGCCGGCGCCGGTCTCGAGCGTGGAGGCGGTGGCGGCGCCGACGGCCTGGCAAAGCGCCTCCTCGGGCGGGCGGCCGGCTCTGCAGGCGGCCAGAAAGGCGGCCAGCAGCACGTCGCCGGAACCGACCGGCGACACGGGCTCGATGCGGGCGATCGAGGCTCGGTAGCGCCGAAGCTTGCGCTCTTCCTTGAGCAGCGCGTAGCAGCCGCCCTCGTGACTGATCAGGACGTTGCGCGGGCCCATCTCGCCGATCGTCTCGAGCGCCATGATGAAGTCGTCCTCGTCGGAGAACTCCTGCCCGACCAGGCTCTCTGCCTCGTGCTGGTTGGGGCTGACGAGATAGGGCTCGGCCTCGACGCCCAGGCGCAGCGCGGTTCCCTCGGAATCGAGCACGCAACGCACCTTGCGGCGCGTCAAGTCCTTGATCGCATCGGCATAGAAGGCGTCGTCGACTCCGCGCGGCAGCGTGCCGGCGAAGACGACCCATTCCGCGTCGGCCGCGAGGCTCACCAGCTTGGCGCGCAGGGCCTTGAGCTCGTCGGGCTCGACGTGCGGCCCCCACTCGTTGATCTCGGTGTGCGAGCCCGTCACCGGATCGACGACGGCGGTCGACGTGCGCGATTCGCCCTCGATGCGAACGAAGTCGTTGAGGATCGACTCGTGCGTCAGCTCCTCGATGATGCGAGTGCCGGTGCGGCCCCCCGCCAGCCCGGTCGCCACCACCGGAATGCCGAACACCTTGAGCGAGCGCGCGATGTTGATGCCCTTGCCGCCGGCGAGTGTCAGCGCCTGACTGGCACGGTGACGCAGACCCCGCTGGAAGTTGGGGACCGTTAGCGTGCGGTCGATGGCGGCGTTGAGAGTTACGGTGACGAGCATCTGGTGCCCTCCTCATGCGGTGGGCGATTGTCCGTCTCGGAGAAGTGCGCCCGGAAGAGTAGACGGTCCAGGCCGCGCACGTGTAAAGACTCGCTTGCAGCCGGGCGCGAACTTCGTAGGCGAACGCTAGCGATCTAGATCCAGCCGACCAGATCGCGCAAGGCCTGCCCCGCATACCAGCCGGTCTTGCCGAGCGGGCCCGGTTTTGCGGCCGAGCGCAGCGCGACCAGCCCGCTCTTGCCGACGAGTTTTCCGTTCGAATACACGCGAACCTCGCCGAGATGCTGGCCGCGCTTGACCGGCAGCGAAATGGTGCGCGGCAAGATGAGCCTCTCACTCAACACGCGATCGAGGCGAAGCGGCACGGTGAGCGAGCTCGTGGCGGCGACGGGCACGGAGCCGCCGTACGCAGTAGTAGCGTCTTCCAGCGGGTCTCCGGCCGCGACGACCTGGACGAGCTTGTAGCTGGTGAGAGCAAAGCGAAGCAGGCCGGCCAGGTCGCTGTTTCGCCGCTCGCGGCTGGGCGAGCCGAGGATGGTGGCGTAGACACGAATCCCGTCGCGCTCGAGCAAGGCGACCTGGCACCAGCCCGCATCGTCGGTGTGCCCGGTCTTGACGCCGACGACCCCGGGGAAGGTGCCGAGCAGGTCGTTCCACGTTGTGAGCACGCGACCGCCCGAGATCGTGCTCCGGCGCAGGCGAACCGTCTGGCGCACCTCCGGCAGGCCCATCACCCACTTGGCCAGAGTGGTGATGTCACGAGCGCTCGAGTAGTGGTCCGGAGCATCGAGACCGTCGGGGCGCGCGAAGTGGGTGTGCGTGAGACCAAGCCGTTTCGCCTCCGCGTTCATCCAGCTAATGAAGAGTGCGCGATGACCGCCCGAGGCGGCATCCGCGAGAGCATCGGCGGCGTCGTTTGCGCTCTGGATGAGAGCCGCGCGGACGAGGTCGCCGACGAGGATCCGCTCGCCGGTTCGCAGCCCGGCGCTCTCTTCGCCGGTCTCCGCCGCCGCAGCCGAGACGGCGACATAACGATCGAGGCTCAAATGCTGCAAAGCGACGTCGACGGTCATCAACTTGGTCAGGCTCGCGATCGGCAAGCGAGCGCCCGCGTTCTTGCTGGCAAGCACGTCGCCCGTGGCCGCATTCACGACGAGATAGGCGCGGGCGTCCACCGCGGGCAGGGTCGAGCCGGGCGCGGCAGCGGCCACGGGCTGGAGCGGCAAGAAGGCCAGCGCGACGAGCGCCGGCACGAGCAACAGGCGCTTCACGGCGTTGTCGACGTCTTCCCGGTCTTGACCTTGATCTTCTGTCCCACCGTAAGTGCGGTTGGCTCGATACCTGGGTTCAGGGCGACGATGTCGTCCACGCTGATGCCGAAGTGAATGGCGATGGCGCCGAGTGTGTCGCCCGAGCGAACAGTGTAGAGACTCAGCTTTACCGGTCGCTGCGAGGTCGTGGTCGAGCTCGTCGTGACCTTCTTCGTGCTGGTCGAGCTGGCCGCCGACGGAGTCCCGCCCGTAAAGCCGCCGCGCAGGATGAGGACGAAGACAGTTACGGCAAGCAGAAAGAGGATCGGAATGCCGTAGTGCGCGAGCTGGCGGTTGTCCCGGCGCATGACTCTCTCCTTTTTACCAGCCTGAGACCGCCCATATCTCATCGCGCAGGCGAGCGGCCTCGCCGGCGGCCGCATCGCGCCAGTCGAGACCCTCCTCGGCGCGGTAGGCGAAGATGACCGAGCGCGAGACGTTCACGAGCGCGCTGGCCGGTCCGCTGGTGAACGCGCGGGCCACGTCGGCGGGAGTCGCACCCTGCGCCCCGACGCCCGGGAGCAGGATGATCGAGCGCGGAAGCAGGCGCCTGGCCTCGCTGATCGCGCGCGGGTAGGTCGCCCCGACGACGACGCCGAGGCTGGAGAGCCCACTCGCGCCGACGAGCGTTTCCGCCGGCTCCTGAAGAAGCAGCGCGAGCTGGTGCCAGAGCGGGCTGCCGTCGGAGAGTGTCACGTCCTGCAGATCGGCGCTGCCCGGGTTGGACGTCTTGAGCAAGACGAAGACGCCGCCGCCGTGGCGCTGGCAGGCGAGCAGGAACGGCTCGAGGGCATCGCGCCCGAGATAGGGATTGACCGTGAGCGCATCGGCCAGAGGCGGCTGCACGGCGCGCGGCTCGAGATAGGCACCGGCGTAGGCCCTGGCCGTCGAGCCGATGTCGCCGCGCTTTCCGTCCGCGATCACGAGCAGGCCGGCATCGTGGGCATGGGCGCAAACGTCCTCCAGCGCCCGCATGCCGGCCGAGCCGTACAGCTCGAAGAAGGCCAGCTGGGGCTTGACGCAGACGGCGTAGGGACTAACCGCGTCGATGATCCCGCGGCAGAAGCGCGAGAAGGCGTCGGCCACGCCCTCGGGGCTGTGCTGCGCCTCGCCGCGCAACTCGAGCGGCAGCAGATCGAGCTGCGGATCGAGCCCTACAACGAGCTGGCTTCGCTTCAGCTCGACGGCCTCGACCAAACGATCGGCAAAGGTCTGTGCGAGAGATTGATCGGGGACGGCGCCGGCGCTGATCTCATCCATTCCAGGCCAAGGCTAGCGCCGGGAGCAGACTGCCGGGTGCTCTAGCGTCGCTCGGCCTCGGAAAGAGTGAGGGCCGCTTGGCGCGGCCCTCACACAAACCTTCGTTCCTTACGGCTTACGGTCGCTAGCGGACAGCTTGCTTCAGCGAGCTTCCAGGCGTGAACTTGGGCACCTTGGACGCGGCGATCGACAGCCGCTCGCCCGTTCGGGGATTGACTCCCGTGCGTGCGGCGCGGTGGGCGACCGAGAACTTCCCGAACCCGGTGAAGGTCACGTCCTTGCCGGCCTTGAGAGAGTCGGCGATCACGTTGAGGACGGCGTCTACGGCATCGCCGGCATCCCGCTTCGTCAAACCGCTCTTCTGGGCGACCAGATCAACGAACTCCTGCTTCGTCACGTGCTCTCCTCCTCATCGACAGCTTTTCTACCGTCAGACCCTAACAGGCTGAGCCATTTCGCTCAACCATGCGGGTTTGCGGCGCTTTTTGCCACATTTTGAAGATCACTTGCGCGGAAAAGCGGCCACAGACGCACTCCGTGGCGCGCGAGCTCATCGGATCCGCCCTCTTCGCGGTCGACCACGCAGACCGCTGCGCGGCAGACGAGACCGGCTTCCCGGACCGCCTCGACCGCCTGTAGAGCGGCTCCGCCAGATGTCACAACGTCCTCGACCAAACAGACCAGCTCTCCCGATTCGCTTATACCTTCGAGCTTGTTCGAGGTTCCGTACCCCTTTGCCTCCTTGCGCACGATTAAAAACGGCAGCTGCGACGCGAGCGAGGCGGCGGCGGCGAGCGCAACGGCACCGAGCTCCGGCGCGGCGATGCGGGCCGAGTCCGGCTCGTGCTCGGCAATGGCGATGGCGATCTTCTCGCCGATGGCACCGAGCAGCTCGGGCACCGTCTCGAAGCGGTACTTGTCGAGGTAGTACTTGGAATGCCGGCCCGAGCGCAGAACGAAATCGCCCTCGAGATAGGCGCACTCGACCAACTTCTTGATCAGATCCTGCTCGTTCACGCGTTCACGATCCCTCCGGATGGACGCGGGCGAGAAGCTCGCGACCTTGCTTGAGTAGCTCCTCGGCCGCGGCATTCTCCGGGCCGAGCTCCAGCAGAGTACCGTCGGCGAAGTAGAAACCTGCTCGTTCAGCCGGCCCCGACTGCAGCTGCTGGCGCATGTAGAAGGCGCCGGCGACCGAGCCCGCGGCTACGACCAGGCCGGCGAGGAGCTTATTGCGTCGCGTCATCTGCGTCCCTTCCGGCGCCGGGGCTCTCTGTCTCGCTCGCCGTCGCCGCTTCCTTCACGGAGCCAACGTGGAACGCCTTGCCGAGGCCGCGCCAGCGCCGCCTAGGCCTGACCTCGTCGAGCTTCCTCAGGCAGGCTCTGAGCTCGAAGAAGGCGAGCCCGGCGATTGGATCGGGGGGGGTCAGGGCCATGATGCGCAGATCGCCCTCGCGCACGAGCAGAAGGCTTCCCTCCGGATAGGTCAGCTCGACCTGAATCGGCTCTTCGCGCTCGGGGCCGCCGACCTGAACGGTGCAGGCGAGGAGCGCCGCGGCGGCGAAAGCCAGCGACTCGGCCTTCTGCCGGTCGCTGAGGGTGGCCTCGACCAGCTCTCCTCGAGCGTCGAAGATCAGGGCGAGCTCGATCTGCGACGAGATCGCGGTCAGCTCGGAAAGTGCCTGCCCGGCGTCCATACGGCTCATCGAACGTAGCAGCTTGGAGATGGCGCCGCGAGGGCCGACTTGCCACGCGGTACACGGTTGCCGATGCTTTGCTGGCAGCCTCGCCGAGCGCGAGCTGCTCCCCCGAGAGGCCGTCGAGCAGGGATACTGAATGTCGATGCGGGTACGAAAACGCAGCCTGTTCCAGAAGTTCTTCGCCGATCGCGGCACGCATCTGGCGGCGATGATCGCCTACTTCGCGCTGCTGTCGCTGGTGCCGATGCTCTTCCTGGCGCTCTCGCTGCTCGGCTTCATCGGTCAGCAAGGCCAGGAGAACAGCCTCGTAAACGCCCTCAGGCACATCTTCCCGGGCAACTCGGTCGGGTCGATCAAGACGGCGGTCGAGCGCATCCAGGACAGCGCCACAGCGCTCGGCATCATCGGCGGCGCCGTGCTGCTCTGGAGCTCACTCTCGCTGTTCAGCGTGCTCGAGTCGGCCTTCAACATCGTCTACGGGCGGCCGAACCGCTCCTTCCTGCACGGTAAGGCGCTCGCCTTCCTGCTCCTGGTCTCGTCGCTCGTGACTCTGATCGTCTCGCTCCTGGCCGGTTCGCTCGGCGTGTACCTGCTGCGGCGCTTCGCCGGCGACTTCCTCGGCAATCCCTACGTGGCCTATCCGCTGAGCGCGATCGTGGAGTTCGCGGGACTGCTCCTCTTCCTCGTCACCGCCTACTACGTGCTCACGAACGTGCAGCTCAAGCTCAAGGACGTCATCCCGGGCGCTATCACGGCGGCCGCCATCCTCGCCGCTACCTTCCAGATCCTGCCGTTCTTCCTCGACAACCTCGTCTCACACGACCTGGTCGTGCTGCGTTACCTTGGCGGGCCGGTGATCCTGCTCTTCTGGCTCTACCTGATGGCCAACGTCTTCGTCTTCGGGGCCGAGGTCAACTGGTGGGTGGCGCAGCGGCGCGAGATGCAGGCGATCAGTCAGGCGCCGCCGAAGCCGCCGGCGAACGATGCGGTGACGATCGTGCCCCCCGACACGATTCCGAAGCCCGAGCCGGCCGACCCGGCGCCGAGCCCGTCCGAGCAACGCTAGGCGCCGAGCAGCTCGAGCAGCGCCATCGCGGCCCTGGCACGGTGCGAATTCCGGCGCTTCCAGGCATTGCCGAGCTCGGCCACGGTGCGCTCCTCGCCCTCGGGGAGGAAGATCGGGTCGTAGCCGAATCCCTCACTTCCGAGCGGCCTGTGGCCTATCCGGCCGAGAAGAGCGCCGCTGCCACGCAGCTCTTGCCCGTCGGGCGAGACAGCGACCAGCTCGGAGATGTAGCGGGCGCGCCGGCCCTCACCCTCGATGCCCGTGAGCGCTGTGAGCATGCGGCCGACCGGATCGTCGCCGCCGAAGCGCGCCGAGAAGACTCCCGGGCCCCAATCGAGCGCGGCCACCTCGATGCCGGAATCCTCGCCGATGACCCAGAGCGGCCGCTTCTCGAGCGAGCGGCCGTAGAGAGCCTTGCCGCGCGCGTTCTCGTAGTAGCTCGTCCCCGTCTCGGGCGGGAAGGTGCCGCCGATGAGCGGCTCGACTTGCCAGCCGGGCAGCAGTTGCTCGAGCTCGCGCGCCTTGTCGGGGTTGCGTGAGGCGAAGACGGCGTTGCGAGCTAGTTCCACTCGAGCCTGGCTCCTAGTGCACCCATTGAGTCCCGACCACTCCTTCGATCGCCAGCAAGCCGTTGACGAGCTCCACCATACGCGCGTCGCGCTCGAGCTCCACGTCGGCGGCCACCTTTCGCCGCCCCGCCTCGTCGCTCACCTGCACTCCCACCAGCACGGCCCGCCCGCTCTCCAGGTAGTGGAGCACTGAGGAAGCGTCCGTGCCGAGCTTCAAATCGACGACGATGTGCGCGGAGCCGGCTCTCATCCGGTCGATGTAGCGGCGCTCGAAGATACGCAGCGGCCAGAGAGCCACGAGCGTCACCCCCGTTGCGAGAGCGGCGACCGAGTAAAGACCGGTCGCGCTGGTCATTCCGATCGCGGCCGCCATCCAGAGCGTCGCCGCGGTTGTCAGGCCGTGCACGCTGATGCCCTGGCGCATGATCGCGCCGGCGCCGAGGAAGCCGATGCCGGTCACGATCTGGGCGGCGATACGAGTCGGGTCGTAGCCCACTCCGCCGCCGAACTTGAAGCCCGTCCAGGCGTAGGCCGAGACGATCGTGAACAGCGCCGCGCCGAGCGAGACAAGCAGATGGGTGCGCAGGCCCGCGTAGCGATCACGCAGCTCGCGCTCGATGCCGATCGCGCCGCCCAGCCCGGCGGCGAGCGCCAGGCGAGCCAGAGCCTCTGCCCATCCGAGGTGCGGGAGCACGCCGATATTGTGGCCCGGGCTGCGGATGGGACGAAGTGCTCTCGACTTCGATGCTGCGAAGGGCTTCTTTTCGCGGGTTTCTCGGAGTTCGGGCGCCTTTACCCACCCCCCACCCTCCCGCGGAGCGGAGAACGGTATCGAGAAATGGCGCCTGTGTATGCGCCGGCTTCGTGTCAGATCTCCGCCGGCTTCGAGACGGACGGATGATCGGGCGCTTCGTTTCGACGAATCGCTACGAGGAAGCTGCGGCGCGTAGCGCTTCTTCTTGCGCCGCCTTGATCAACTCGGCGCCACCTTCGGCCAGGACGAGCAGGTCGTCCAGCTCCTCGCGCGAAAAGGGGGCGGTCTCGGCGGTCGCCTGCACTTCGATCAGGCGCCCGTCGCCGGTCACGATGTAGTTCATGTCCACCTCGGCACCGGAGTCCTCCGTGTAGTCGAGGTCGAGCAGCTTCTCGCCGTCGACGATGCCTACCGAGACGGCGGCGACCGAGTCGGTCAGCACGCGCCCGAGGCCGAAGCGCTCGAGCGCCCGGCTGGCGGCGACGTAGGCGCCCGAGATGGAGGCGCAGCGCGTACCGCCGTCGGCCTGGAGCACGTCGCAGTCGAGCCAGACGGTGCGCTCCCCCAGCGCCTCGAGATCGGCCACCGCCCGCAGCGAGCGCCCGATCAGGCGCTGGATCTCGACCGTGCGCCCCTTCTGCTTGCCTTCGCTCGCCTCGCGCGAGGTGCGCGAGCCGGTCGAGGCCGGCAGCAGCGAGTACTCGGCGGTCAGCCAGCCGCGACCCCGGCCCTTCAGCCAGCGCGGAACACCGTCCTGAATCGAGGCGGTGCAGAGAACGATCGTCCGGCCCTGGGCAAAGAGCACCGAGCCGTGCGGCTGCTCGAGGAAGTCGCACTCGATCTTGAGCGGGCGAAGCGCGTCCGAGCGGCGGTTGTCGGCCCTGCTCACGCCGGCGCTCCGAGCCCGGCCAGCGAGACCGCCTCGACCTCGGCGATCGGGAACTGCAGGAAGCGCTCGCCCATCAGCCTGAACTGCTCGGGCTCGCCGGTGGTGATGAAGCGGCAGGTTCCCTCGCGCTCGCTCGTGCGGGCGAATCCCTTCCGCGCCAGCGTCTCGGCGACCTTGCGCGCCGTCTCCTCGGCCGAGAAGACCAGCGTCACCCCGCGCCCGAACGCGCGCTCGAGGACGTGGCGGATGAGCGGATAGTGGGTGCAACCGAGAATCACGGTGTCGACGTCATCTTCCTTCAGCGGCGCCGCGTAGGCGCGTACCGCCTCGACGGTTCCCGCGCCGTAGGGCGTATCGCTCTCGATCAACTCGGCCAGGCCCGGGCAGGCGAGCGGAAAGAAGTTCACGCCGGCGTCGAGCGAGCCAATGAGTGTCGCGTAGCGCCCGGCTTCAACCGTCGCCTCGGTCGCGAGCAGACCGATGCGGCGATTGCGCGTCGCCTGTACGGCCGCCTCGGCCTCCGGCGCGATCACGCCGACAACCGGAACCTCGAGCTCGGCCTGCAGGTCGGCCAGCGCCGCTGAGGTGGCGGAGTTGCAGGCCACGACGACCATCTTCACGCCCTGGCGCTCGAGGAAGCGCCCGATCTCGAGCGCGAAGCCGCGGATCTCCTCCAGCGGCCGCGGCCCGTAGGGAAAGCGGCCGGTGTCGCCGAGGTAGACGAAATCCTCGTTCGGCATCGTCACCAGACACTCGTGCAGAACGGTAAGCCCGCCCATGCCGGAGTCGAAGATCGCAATCGGCCGCCCGTCCACGGTGTTCGATTCTAGTTAGCGGTTCTCGGGGTTCGGGCGCCTTGACCACTCACCCTCCCTCGCGGCGGAACACGGTGTCAACCAAAAATGCCTGTAAATGCGCCGATTGTGGAGCGAAATCACGCCGACGGGAATATCGTTCCATCATGACGCCCGTCCGCATCGGCACCTGCTCGTTTGCCGACCAGGCGCTACTGAAGAACTGGTACCCGCGCGGCCTGGCCTCGAAGGACAGGCTCCGCTACTACGCCCGGCACTTCGACACGGTCGAGGTCGACTCGAGCTTCTACCGGCTGCCCGAGGCGGGCATGAGCGCCGGCTGGGCCGAGCGCACGCCGCCCGGCTTCACCTTCCACGTCAAGGCCTTCGGCCTGATGACCAGGCATCCGGTGCGTTGCGAGCAGCTGCCGGCCGATCTGCGCTCGGCGACCGACGCCGACGAGCGCGGGCGGGTCTCTCATCCCTCCGAGGAGCTCCGCAGTGAGATCTTTCACCGCTTCCTCACCGGAATCGCGCCGCTGGCCGATGCGGGCAAGCTGGGCGGCATCCTTTTCCAGCTCCCCCCCTACGTCGTTTGCAAGCAGTCGTCCTTCGACTATCTGGCCTGGGCGGGAAGGCACCTACAGGGCTTCACGGTGCTGGTGGAGTTCCGCCACCGAAGCTGGCTCGAGCAGGAGAACCTCGCCCTCACGCTCTCCTTCCTCGAGGAGCAGGGGATGGCGCTGGTCACGGTCGACGCGCCGCGACTGGAGAGCAATGCGGTGATCCCGACCGTAGTCGCGCTCACCAATGATGTCGCCTACGTCCGCTTCCACGGTCGCAACGCCACCACCTGGCACCATCGCGGCGGTAGCGCGGCCGACCGCTTCGACTATCTCTACACGCGCGAGGAGCTGGCGGAGTGGGTCGAGCCGCTGCGCGAGCTGAGTGGAAGCGCGCGGCAGCTCTTCGCCGTCTTCAACAACAACAACTCCAGCCCGCCGCCGGGAGCGTTGCAGCGACCGGTCGCCCAGGCTCCGGCGAACGCGCTGATGCTTCGCCAGCTCCTGCTCGAAGCGGAGGTGCCGGTCTCGAGCGGCCTAGGCGATGCAGCGCTCGAGGAATCCGAGCAGTACCGGATTGACGACATCGGGTCGCTGGAAGCTGACCAGGTGGTTCGCCCCAGGGACGATCACTAGCTCGGCATCCGGCGCCAGCTCGACCAGCTTCTTCGATTCGTCGATCACGCCCTGATCGTGCTCGCCGGCGATCATCAGTAGCGGGCAGGGAAGCGCGCGTACGACGTCGTTCGTGTCCACACGCCCGATCATGGCCGTCAGCTCCTGAACGACGCCCTCTCGGCTCAGGCCCGCGACCGCGTCCTCCAGCCGCTTCGCCGCCACCGGGTCGACCTCGGCGCCGATCGCGTAGTCGCGCATCGTCTGCCACTGCGCGAGCACGCCCTGCTTGCGCACGCGGGCGATCGATTCGTCGCGCCAGATCTTTCCCTCCGGAGGATCGGCCGAGGCGTGCGAGCCGACGAGCACGAGCCCGCGCAGTCGCTCCGGCGTCCGCTTGGCGATCGCGAGCGCGCAGTAGCCGCCCATCGAGGCGCCGATCAGGACGAGGTCGCCCTCGTTCTCGGCCAGCAGCTGCTCGGCCCAGCCGTCCATCGAGTCGCCGCGCCCCACCAGGCAGGGCACCTGTACGTCGTAGGCGCTGAGCGCCTCGAGCTGGGGCTCCCACATCTCGGGCCCGACGGGAAAGGCGTGAAGAAGAAGAACGGTCGTACCCATTGCGCATCGCCTCCGTACGTTTTGACTCGGTTACGGCTCGCTCGACCAGCGAAGACTACCCAGCCGCGGTGAGCGGCAAGCGGAGCGGGTATCAGGCCGGGCGCGCGAGCGCCGCGGCGATCTGATGGAAGTCGCCGAAGGGCTCGTAGGGCGTGCCGATCGTGTCGAGATAGCGAGCCAGCCCGCAGCGGGCGAAGACGCGCGAGGAGGCAAGTGCCGGGCAGCGGTCGGAGTAGCCGTTGCCGACGTAGACAACCTCTCCGGCCGGTAGCTTGGGGCGCTTGCAGCGCTCGCCGCAGACCGGGCAGATCTCTCCGTCGAAATGCACGCGCCAGCCGGAACTTCCATCCGAGACGAGCTCGTTGGCCAGCAGATCCGCCTCGATGCCGAAGTGATCGAGCAGGGGCTCGATCAGCTGACGGAGGTTGGAGGAAAGAAGCAGCGGCCGTTCGCGCCTGGCCAGCTCGACGAAGCCGGGGCGCAGCTCGACGTTCTCGAGCAACCAGTCGACGACCTCGCCGAGAGGCGTCTTGATCGTTGCCATCTCGCTTTCGACCACGTGCTGGAGCGTCACCGGCAGCGGCTTGGAGTCGTCGATGAAGGCGTCCGAGAAGCGATCGACGAGATCGGCGTCGCCGAACTCGCGCACGATCAGATCCATCGTGTCGGAGACGGTCGCCGTTCCGTCCCAATCGATTACGAGCCGCATGTCCAACAGGCTATCGACCGCGGTCGCGCTCGCGCCGGGCCTACCGGCGAGTAGCGCGGTCGGGCTCGGTGTGGATGACCAGCCGCTTGATCGCGGGGCACTTGCGAAGCACGCGGTCCTCGATCGCGGAGGCCAGCTTGTGCGCATCCAGGAGGGAGATCTCGGGATCCAGCGCCATCACGACGTAGGCGACGAAGCCCTCGTCGGTGCTGACGAAGCGAAGCGCGCGTGGCGGCTTGCCCGTCTCCTTACTGACGATCGCCCGGATCGCCTCACCGTAGTTGCGCGTCTGCACGCGCGGCGCCGCACTCACGGTCACCTCTTCGTCCAGCGGCTCGAGATGTGTGATCACGGCGCTGATCTCGGGACTAACACCCATGATCGCCTGCTCGACCTGAGAGGCCAGCTCGTGCGCGCCGGCCAGCGTCAGATCGCCCGGGAGCTTGAGGTGCAGCGAGACCTCGTGCCGGCCCTCGAGGTCGGCGATGGCCAGATCGTGAATCTCGCGCACGCCACGGACGCTCATCGCGGCCGCGCGCACCGCCCCGATCAGCTCGGTCTCGCGCTCGGGCTCGACGTGGACGACGACCTCGCCGCCGTGCAACATCCCCTTGAGCGCCCGCTCGATCTGGTCGGCGGCGGCATGACCCTCGGCTACGACGACCTCGGGCGGAACGCCGATCACGACCTCGGCGTAATAGCGCCCGCCTCCCTCGCGAACGCGCAGCTGCTTCAGATCGACCGGAGGATCGAGCTCGCTTATCGCCTGTCTCACGGTCTCGGTGGCGGAGCGCGGGCTGCGGTCGATCAGGATGTTGGCGTTCTTGGAGGCGAGCCTCGCCGCCGCGACGAGAACGATCGCGGCGATGAAGATGGCGGCGATCGCGTCGGCCTTCTGATAGCCGAAGCGGACGAAGATGAGCCCGACCAGCACTCCGGCCGAGCCGAGGAAGTCGCCGACGAAGTTGAGAGCGTTCGACTGCAGGGCCGCGCTACGGTGCTTGACCGAGGCGCGAGCGGAAACGACCGTTCGAGCGGCGTCGACGGCCATCACGACCAGAATCACGAGAAGGGCCCACCAGGTGGCGTCGACCTCGGGCGGGCTCGAGCTGGCGAGCCGCTGCGATGCGGAAAAGGCGATCCAGACGCTGATGATGAAAAGGAGCGACGACTCCGCTAGCGCCGCCAGATGCTCGACCTTGGCGTGACCCCAGGGATGCTCGGCATCCGCCGGCCTGGCGGCAAGACCGACGGCGAACAGCGTCATCAGAGCCGTGACCAGATCGAGGCCCGAGTCGAGCGCGCCGGAGATGAAGGCCAGGCTGCCGGTGATCAGGCCGGTCACCACCTTGAGCACGATCAGGCCGAGCGCCGCGCCGACCGAGGTCAGAGCCGTTTTCTGTTGCGCGTTCACGAGCTAAGGCTAGTACCCCGGGCGCTTCAGCGAGTCCGAGTCGACGCGGCCGGGAACTACTGGCCGGCGGACGCCGGGAGCTGGAAACCGCCCATCTTCTCGAGCGAGGCAATGCGCGCGTCGAGCGAGGGGTGGGTGTCGAACAGTCCGCTCAGCGCCGCCCGAGGCCCGCTGACGTTGTTGAGCGGCGTCTCGATGTAGAGATGGGCGGTGGCGCGATTGGCATGGCGTAGCTCGGTCGTGTCCTCCTTCAGCTTCCAGAGCGCCAGCGCCAGGCCCTCGGGATCACCGGTGATCTCGGCCGAGGACTCGTCGGCCAGGTACTCGCGCCGGCGCGAGAGCGACATCTGGATGCCGAAGGCGGCGATCGGAGCCAGGATCAGCATCGCCAGCCCGATGATCATCAGGATCGGATTGCCGCCGTCGCGACGCCTGCCGCCGCCGAAGAAGGCGAAGCGAAGAGCGAGATCCGCAACCAGCGCGACGACGCCGACGAGCACAGCGGCCAGGCTCATCAGGCGCACGTCGCGGTTGCGGACGTGCCCGATCTCGTGCGCGATCACCGCCTCCAGCTCGCGCTTGTTCATCATTCCGAGCAGCCCTGAGGTGGCGGCGACGTAGGCGGTGTTGGGCGAGCCGCCGGCGGCGAAGGCGTTCGGAGAGGGATCGTCGACCACCCGCACCTGGGGTGTCTGAGCCAGACCGGCGCCGATCGAGGCGTTCTCGACAGCGCGGACGAGGTCGGGGTACTCCTCCTTGGTCACCAGGCGCGCGCCCGTCCAGGAGGCGATCATCCTGCCGTTGGCAAACCAGGAGAAGATCGCGTAAGCGAAGGCGATGCCGGCGATGAGAAACAGCGAGGCGCCACCGTAGAGAGCCTGCACCGCGGCGCCGATGGCGACGAAGACCAGGCCGAAGGAGAGCAGGAGCATCGCCGAGCGGATGCGATTCGAGCGGACTTGCTCTTCGAGGGTCATTGCGGCGGCGGCGCTTCGCCGGAGAAATCGACGTTCGGCCGCGCGGCCTCCGCGGGCGATTCGAGCGCGAAGAACTCCCGCTCGTGAAAGCCGCCGAGCCTGGCCACGATCAGGTCGGGGAAGCTCTGCAGGCGGCTGTTGTACTGGTAGACGGTCTGGTTGTAGTAGCGCCGGGCGGCCGCGATCTTGTCCTCGGTGTCGGTCAGCTCGTCCTGCAGCTTCTGGAAGTTCTCGCTGGCGCGCAGTGCCGGATAAGCCTCGCTGACCGCGAACAGGCGCCCGATCGCCGCCGTCGCCTGCTTGTTGGCCTCGCCGGCCTGGGCCGGACCGCTCGCCTGCTGCATCGCCGTCCGCGCGGCGGTCACCTCTTCGAACACGCCGCGTTCGTGCGCGGCATATCCCTTGACGGCCTCGACCAGGTTGGGAATCAGATCGGTGCGGCGCTTGAGCTGCACGTCGATGTTCGACCAACCGCGCTTCGCCTCGTTGCCGAGACGAATCAGGTGATTGAAGATGAAGACGGTCCAGATCGCGACCAGAACTACAACACCGGCGATGATGTAGACGGCGGTCACGATGCCGGCGATTATACGAGGCCGGGCTGGATGAGGTTGATTTTCGGGCCGCTTTTGGAGGCGGGTTCCCCGCCTCCCGTCCCCAACTCGAGCCTAACTCCCAAAAGCGCACCACTCTGTGCCGAATTTGCGGCGAAGCTCGGACTCGGTAACAGCGGGAGCCGGAGTCGGAATCGGCCTGCTTCTTCGCTAGGGTTTCAGGCATGGCTGAGCCGACTCGCGATGACGTGGATGCGCTGATCGGCCCCGCGACGCCTCACTTCGCTTTCCAGCTGCGCGCGCGTCTGCGCGAGCTCGTCGCCGAGCTGCCCGCGGAGCATCCGGTGCGCGTCTACGCCGGGGAGCAGATCGAGCTGCTCGACCGGCTCGGCTACGCCTCTTCGAAGGCCGAGCAGGGCGGGCTCGAGCCGCGCACAAAGCCCGGCTGGGCCGAGATCCCGAGCTCGGCGACCGCTTCCGAGCCGCTGCCGAGAAAACGATGACAAGCGCCGACCGCGGCAGCAGTCCGGCTCCGCCGAAGGCGGGAACGGTGCTCGTCACCGGCGGCTCGCGCGGCATCGGCAAGGCGATCGCGCTGAGATTGGCGCGCGAGGGCGCCGCGCGAGTGGCGATCGGCTACCTGCGCAGCGACCGCGCCGCCGAGGAGACGGCCGCGGAGCTACGGGCACTCGGCGCCGAGCCTCTGCTCGTGCGCGGCAACATCAGCTCCAAGCGAGTGGTCGAGCAGGTCGAGGCGCTGGGACCGCTCTCGGCGCTCGTGCACAACGCGGCCAGCGGTGTC
Source organism: Gaiellaceae bacterium (assembly GCA_049591255.1). Classification (GTDB taxonomy): domain Bacteria; phylum Actinomycetota; class Thermoleophilia; order Gaiellales; family Gaiellaceae; genus Fen-549. The sequence continues at coordinate 27,014 of JBAWEP010000064.1, read as the reverse complement.
GCCCGTCCCGCGCTCGAGACCGATACCCGCCACTGGGATTGGACGCTCAACGCCAACGCCCGCGCCTTCCTGCAGCTCGCTGCGGCGACGGCGCCGCAGATGGCCCCGGGCGCCTCGATCGTCGCCATCTCCAGCCTCGGCTCCTCGCGCGTGCTCGAGAACTACACCCTGGTCGGAACCTCCAAGGCCGCCCTGGAGGCACTCGTCCGCTACCTCGCCGTCGAGCTGGCGCCGCGCGGAATCCGCGTCAACGCCGTCTCGGGCGGCCTGGTCGAGACCGGCGCGCTCGAGCATTTCCCCAACCGCGAGGAGATGTTGCGCATGGGCCGCGAGCGCACACCGGCCGGGCGGATGGTCACGCCCGATGACCTGGCCGGCGTGGTGGCCTTCCTTCTCTCGCCCGCAGCGGAGATGATTCGAGGACAAACGATCATCGTCGACGGCGGATTCTCGCTTCCGGCGTGACTCGAATCAGAATGACGACCTGGTGACTGGGTGCGATCGGTGGATGAGATGCTAGGACGCAGGGAGCCCCCATATCGGGGAGATATGGGGGCGACTGAGGACAACGCAGCTCGCCGCCGAGCGCAGCCATAGGAGGCACGGTGGAGCCAACCGAAGAGAACATCAGAGTCTGGGACGAGATCCACCAGCGCCGCGAGCGTGAGTACGAGAGCCTGCCGGCCCGGGTCGCCGAGCGCTTGCCGAACCTGAGAGAGCGTTCCGTCTGCCACCTGGGCTGCGGCACGGGCGGGCAGACACTTCAGTTCGTCGAGCTCGGAGCCTTCCTGACCGGAGTCGATCCCTCCGCCAACGCGCTCGTGCGCGCGCGCGAGAGCGGGCCGAGCGTGGCCTGGGTGCATTCGCCGCTCGACGAGCTGCCGCTGGAGTTGAAGCGCGGACGCTTCGACCTCGTCTACGCCGGCGCCGGATCGCTGGCGCGCGTCACCGACATCAGCGAGTTCGCGCACGGCATCGCCGGCGCGCTCAGGCCCGGCGGCGGTCTGATCCTGTTCGACATCCATCCCGCCAGGCGCTGCCTCGACGCCATCCTGCACTGGCGCGAGGACTACTTCGCCCCCGTCACCTCCGAGGGGCTCGGGCTCTGGCGCATCGGGCAGCTGATCATGGCGCTTGCCGCTGCCAATCTGCACCTGCGCGCCTTCGAGGAGTTCCCGGGCGAGCGCGCCTTCACCCGCTTCGAGCAGCGCGTGCCCGCGGAGCTTCTCGTGCTGGCAGAGAGGCAGGTTCGTTGAGCGAGCTGCGCATCCTTGCCATCCCGGGCAGCTTGAGAAGAGCCTCTTTCAATCGCGGCCTGCTGGTTGCGGCGCAGGAGCTGCTGAGCGGACGGGTCGAGGTGGAGATCGTTTCCCTCGCCGAGATTCCGCTCTACAACGACGATGTGCGCGCGCAGGGCTACCCGGAGCCTGTGGCGCGCCTGCGAGATCAAGTAGAGCGGGCCGACGCACTGCTCATCGGCGCTACGGAGTACAATTTCGGCCCCTCCGGCGTGCTCAAGAACGCGATCGACTGGGTCTCGCGCCCGCCGGGCCCGCCGCTTGCCGGCAAGCCGTTCGGACTGATCGGCGCCGCGGCCGGTGGCTTTGGCACCGTGCGCTCGCAACTGGCGTTGCGTCAGATCCTGCTCTTCGTGCAAGCGCTCGGCTATCCGGCCTCCTTCCATGTGTCATGGGCGGCGAAGCTCTTCGACGAGGAAGGACGGCTGACCGACGAGGAGACGCGGCGCGGCTTGGGCGAGTACCTGGACGGGTTCTTGGCGTTTCTGGAACGCGTCTGCCGCGATTAGCCGCGACGGCGACGGCGACGGCGACGGCGACGGCGACGAAGGAGATAAATGGGGAGGATCAACAAGGAATGGCATCTGAGCAACAAGATGCCGAAGGGCGCCAGCTTCGAGCAGCGCGTCGAGTGGCACAGGGCGCACCTCGAGCACTGTGCCTGCCGGACGGATCTGCCGCCGGATATCGCTAGGGCGATAGCCGCTTCGAGCTCTGAAACGCGCCCCTAGCGACAGTCGGCGCGTTCCCGAATCGACACGAATTCGGAGCTCGAACGTGCGCCTCTCGGTCGCCTCGGGATACCTCGGGACGGTATGTTCGAACGACCCCGCGGGCGGGTGGCTCGGTGGCGGGCGAAAGGAGAATTGTCTCTACGCGCAGGAAGCTGAAGCGGCGCGAGCCGAAGAGCCCGGCCCCCCTAGCAGCCCTCCAGCAGCTCCAGCGCCCGCTCGATCTCCTCGTCGGAGATGACAAGCGGCGGCGTGGCCGAGATCAGTTCGTTTTCCAGCCCGGCCGGAACGACAATCACGCCGCGCTCGAGCGCCTTGGCCGCATCGCCCTGGCGGGCGCGCATCAGACCGGCTCCGTGCCAGCCCGCGGCGGCGAAGATCTCGCCCTTGCGCACGACCTGCGAAAGCAGCCTCGGCACCTCGTCGAGCACCACGAGCGCGGCTGCGCAGGCAAGTGGCGTGCCCGAGTGCGTATGCGTGTAGACGTCCTCCGGGCCCAGATCCCAGACTCGCTCCAGCCCCGGTCGAAAGAGCGCCGCCGAGAGCGGCAGCCCGCCGCCGAGCGCCTTGCCCAAGCAAACCACGTCGGCCAGCTGGCCCGAGACGAGCATCTCGCCCGCACGGCCTAGCCCGCAGTAAATCTCGTCGGCGATCAAGAGCGCGGCGGCCTCGTCGCAGCGCTTGCGCAATAGCTCGAGGAAGCCGTCGGGCGGCACGCGTGCGCCGGCACGGCCCTGAATCGGCTCGACTATCACGCAGCCCGCATCCTCGGGCAGCGGCCCGGGATCTGCCCCGAAGGGAAAGCGATACACCGGCCCGGGCAGCCAGGCGGCGAAGGGCGCCCGGAAGCGCTCCGGTCCGCCCGCCGCCAGCGCCAAGAGGCCGGTGCCGTGGTAGGCGCCCTCGAAGCTCACGATGCCGGGCTTGCCCGTCTCCAGCAGCGCCGTCCTGAGCGCGATCTCCACCGCGTCCTCGCCGCTCAGGCCGAGTTTGGCCGGGCGCGGCAGCACCTGGCGCAGGCGAACCGTCGCCTCGGCCTCCGCCAGGTCGCCGAGCGCATGCACCACCTGCTGCTCGCCGATCGCCGCCATCACGCGTGGATTGCGATGCCCGAGCGCCGCGACGCCGAAGCCGCCCGAGAGATCGATGTACTCGCGCCCCTCACTGTCGACTACGCGGCAACCCCTGGCGCTTGCCCAGATCACTGCTCGCCGATCTTCGTCTGGCGGCGCGAGACGTACGGATACCAGTCCTCGCCGTAGGGAACGTAGACGCGCAGCGGCTCCCCAGCCCCGAGTAGCTCGGACTCCAGCGAGGGGTCGACGCCGAGCAGCGTCTGAAACTCGTAGTCGGCGCGCGTGCGTCCGGCCAGCGACAGCAGCCGCCGGCTCTCCGCAATCAGATCGCGGTCGTGAGTCGAGATGCCGACCAGCGAGGCGCAGTCCGCCGATCTGGAGACCGCGCGGAGGAATCGCTCGTGCACCTTCCGCGGCGCCGCGACCGCCTGCTCCGGTTCCTCGTAGCTGCCCTTGCAGATCGATAGGCGCGGCTTCAGCTCGGCCAGATCTCGAATGTCGTCGAGCGTCCGGCAGAGGCGAGCCTGTAGCGCCAGCCCGACGTTGTCGTAGCCCCGCTCGCGCAGGCGGCGGTAGAGGCGAAGCGTCGCGTCGGTCGCGTTCGCATGCTCCATGTCGATCAGGACGGCGCGCTCCTTCTCGTCCGCGGCGCTGACCAGCGCCAGCAACAGCTCGAAGCAGAGCTCCTCGTCGACGGCCAGCGCGAGTGCCGACAGCTTCACGCTGACGGCCGCGTCGAGCGCGCGCGCCTCGATCTCCTCCAGCGCCCGTCGCTCTTCGGCGGCAATCGCCCGCGCCGCCCGCTCGCTCGTCGCGTTCTCGCCGAGCACGCCCAGGGTCACGCGCTTGCCCTCGGCGTTCAATTCGGCGCTGAGATCGCAGGCGGCCTCGATCCCTTCGCCTCCGATCAGGCGCCGGGCCGAGCGGCGCGAGAGCATGCGCCGAGAGCGGGGGCTGAGATGAACGATCGCGCGATCAATCACCGCTCTGCTGATTCTATGAGCATGCACACCTTCGGTGAGCCGCGGCCCGCTCAGTCGTACAGCGTCACGGCCGCCAGGATGACGTACAGCGTCACCAGCGCCATGCCTTCGAAGACCGTTCCCTCGCCGTCGCCGGTGATCTGCCAGACGGCGATCGAGGTCAAGAACAGCGCGACGATCAGCACCGGCGCGATCGAAAAGGTGAGCGGCTGAGCGAAGAACAGCGAACAGAGAACGAGCAGCGGGAAGAGGAAGGCCGCCACCTGCGAGACGGAGTTCTTGATCACCGCGATGGCGAGATCGTGCCGTCGCTTCCAGGCCAGCGTCACGCCGACAGCGTTCTCGACCGCATTACCGGCGATGGCAACGATCACGATTCCGGCAAAGGTCGCGGAGATGTGGAAGCGATCGATCGTCGGGCGCAGCCCGGCCACGAACCAGTCCGAGACGAAGGCGGCGCCGACGCCCGAGGCGAGTAACAGCGCGGTGGCGGTAGCGAATCCGAGCCGCGCCTTCCCGAGCGAGCGCTCGCTGTCGGAGCGCAGGTAGGGAACGAGCCAGGTCAAATAGACGACGAGCAGGCAGACGGCCCCGATGATCGAGATCGCCTTGACGTGGCGGGCGGCGCTGTCGTCGGCGGCCACCGAGGCTCCGATCAGGGCGATGATGAAGACGGCGACCAGAAGCAGCGTCGCGGTGTCGTTGGGAAGCCGGCGCCCGAAGCTCATGATCCCGTTCTCGCTGCGGAAGGAGCCCGCCACCATCGCCAGCCCCAGCACGAGCAGAGCGTTCGCCAGCACCGAGCCGATGAGCGAAGTCTGCGCGACCACGATCTCGCCGGCCGAGAGCGCGAAGAGCACGACGAAGAACTCGGGCAGGTTGCCCAGCGTCGATTGCAGCACGCCCGTGACGGCCGGCCCGAAGCGCTCTCCGACCTGCTCGGTGGCAAACGAGACCGTCCAGGCCAGGCCGGCCAGCGCGACCGCGGCGACGATGAAGGCGACGAGCGACGAGGCGCCCAGATAGTGCACGACGCCCGCGGCCGCCGAGACGAGCGCAACGAGAGCGAGCGCCACGATCTCGAGCGCTCGAAGCCCGCTCCTGTCGTGCTCTTCTGCCACGCGGCGATGCTACGTCATCGGCCCCGCGAGCGCAGCCGGTGGGCGCTGCTCCGGTTCTCCTTACGGCTCGGTGCGGTTGCCCGCGACACCTACCCTTGGCTACAGGCTCGGATCAGCCCTGGTCGAGCTCGCTCAGAGCGCGCCTGATTCCGCGCACGCCCTGGGCGATTCGCTGCTCGTTCTCGATCAGAGCGAAGCGAACGTGCTCGTCGCCGCCCGTGCCGAAGCCGACCCCGGCGCTGACCGCCACGTCCGCTTCCTTCATCAGCTTGATCGCGAACTCGAGCGAGCCGAGGCTCTTGTACGGCTGCGGGATCTCCGCCCAGACGAACATCGAACCGCGCGGCTTCTCTGTCTCCCAGCCGATCCTGTTCAGCCCGTCGCAGAGCACGTCCCTACGGGATTGGTAGATGGCGCAGAGCTCCTTGGGGAAGTCGGGCGCCTCGTTCATGATCACCGTCGCGGCTATCTGAACCGGCTGGAAGGTGCCGTAGTCGAGGTACGACTTGAGCCTTGCGAGTGCGGCGATGATTTCGGCGTTTCCGAGCAGGAAGCCGACCCGCCAGCCCGCCATCGAGAACGACTTGGTCAGCGTGTAGAGCTCGACGCCCACCTCGGTGCCACCCTCCACCTGGAGGAGAGAGGGCGGACGGTAGCCGTCGAAGGCCAGATCGGCGTAGGCGAAATCGTGAACGAGCACGACCTCGTTCTCACGCGCGAAGGCAACCGCCTTCTCCATGAAATCGAGCTCGACCGTGAGTGTCGTCGGATTGTGCGGGAAGGAAAAGACGATCACGCGCGGTCTCGGGCGCGCCTTCTCGAACGCCTCGACCATGTTGCCGAAGAGATCGTCGCCCTCCTTCATCGCCATTTCGACGACGGTCGCGCCGGCGAAGATCGGTGCGAAGCGGTGGATCGGATAGGTCGGCGTCGGAACGACCGCCGCGTCGCCCGGCCCGAGCAGCACCCACATCAGATGCGAGAAGCCTTCCTTGGCGCCGATCGTGTTGATCGCCTGCGTCTCGGGATCGAGCACCACGCCGAACTCGCGCTCGTAGAGGTCGCACACGGCCTTGCGCAGGCGCGGAATGCCGCGACTCTGCGAGTAGCGATGGTTGCGCCCCTTCTCGGCCGCCTCCTTGAGCTTCTCGACCGCGAGCGGATGCGAAGGAAGGTCGGGGTTGCCGAAGCCCAGATCGATCACGTCCTCGCCCGCCCGGCGCAGCTCGATCTTGAGCGCATCGGTGCGAGCGAAGGCATAGGGAGGCAGGTCGACGACGCGCCTGAATTCGAGTGCAGACTTAGTGCTCACCCGCCGAAGCCTAGCGGCCGCGCATGAAACCCTGACGGGCGGCACTGACGAGCGCCACCGCCTCAGGGAAGAGAACGCGCATCGCGTCGCGCATCGAAATCGCCTGCTCGTCGATCGCCCCGGGCGCCTTTATCTGCGACAGCGCCGCGGCGGTCAGCTCCACAGCGGTGTTGAGCGTTAAGGTCGCGAACTGCTCGCGCTGCTGCTCGGCAATCGCCTCTGTCTGCTTTTCTGTGAACTCCTGCAACTGGCGCATGAGCTCTTCGGGGTCGCCCCCGAACGGGAAGTTGAAGCCGCCTTCCAAAACGCCTCCCTTCGACGTGATCGAGACCACATTGTGACAAGAGAAGTCAAGCCGAGGCGCAGCGGCCGGCGCCTTGGTCTTCCGATCGGGAGCCTGCCTGCCGTACGATGAAGGCCGTGAGCCTGGTCACCGGCCTACAGGTAGTTGGCGCGGTTGCGATCGCGCTGGCGGCGATCGCGCTGCTGCTCGCGGCCTTCAGCCGTGGGGCGCGGCGCGTCTCGATCGCCCTGGCCGTGCTGATCGGAATCCTCGCCGCGGCCGCCTGGGTTGCGGTCGTGCTTCGGCCGGAGCGCGATCTGGCGATCAGCGCCGCAGCTGCGACAGCCGCATTCTGCGCCTCGTTGGGAGCGATCGCCATGACGGTCGGGCTCGAGCGGACGCGTCGGATCGAGCGCGAGCTGGAGCGAGGCCGATCGATGCTCAGGTCGGAGATCGACGGCGAGGTCAGGTCGAGGATCGGAGAGCTCGAGCGGATCCTGGCACGTGCCCGCGCCGACTCCTCTTCCCAGCTGGCCGAGCAGGAGCGAGCCCTGGCCGAGACCAGGCGCCACTCGATCGCGGAGGCCGAGCAGTCGTTGAAGGAGAAGCTCGCGCAGATGCTCGCCAAGACTCAGCGAGACGTCGAGGAACGAGTCGAGAGCTGGCAGCGCGACCTCGGGCACAGCGAAACGGCGATCTCGCGCGAAGTAAGCGAGCTGGTTCGCGGCGTGCAGGGAATGGTCCAGGAGACGAGGGCCCGCATCGAGGCCGACGGCGAGCGCATCGCCGCCGAGAGCGAGGAGCAGCGAGCTCTGATCGCCCGCCTGCGCGAGGAGATGTCGGAATCGATCGAGCAGGCTCTGGCCGGCAACCAGGACGAGCTCGAGAAGTTCGCCAACGAGCGCCGTCGCGCCATTCAAGACATCGTCGAGCGGTTGACGCGTCGCGAGCGCGAGGTGATGGAGAGAGTCGAGCGCGAGGAGACCGAGATACAGCGGCGCATCCAGGCGGGAGCCGCGGAGATCGAGCGCAAGCATCTCGAGCAGCTGCAACGCTTCACTGAGCGAACCGTGAGCAGCGTGTCGGACGATCATGCGAGCCAGTTCGACGACGCGATGCGGGAGGCACGCGAGGAGGCCGCGCGACGCCTTCACCGCGAGCTCGAGCGCGGCGTCGAGGCCTACGGGCGCCGGGCACAGGCGATGCTCGACGACCGCCTGCGAGTGCTCAGCGACGAGAGCGCCGGGAAGATCGACACGCGCATGAAGGGAGCGCTGCAGGAGATGCGCGAGCGCGCCGACCAGAGCTGGGCAACGCTCGAGAAACGGGTCGCCGACTTCGAGCTCGAGCTGCGCGCCCGCTTGGAGAACCTCAGCTCCGAGACCGAAGCCGCACGCCTCTCACGCCCGGCTCGTTCACAGCAGGCTTCCCACCGCCTGGACGATCTGCGCGACGGCCCGAACGCGCACGAGTAGCCAGGCGGGTTATAGAAGAATCTCGGCGGCCGTCTCGTGGCGACAGCCGCGCAGGATCAGCTCGACCGCGCGATGGAGATCGATCTCGCTGTGCGCCAGGCGCTCGGCCAGCGGTATCGGATAGCCGGCTTCGACCAGCACGTGCAGGCGCCAGCTGGCGACCCTGGCCTGCTCGTTGTCGATCTCAACTGTGTTGACCGGCTCCAGCATTGGATTCCTGTGCAGCGCAGTCTGACTGGGGCGGCGGCTGGCACCGCTCGGCGCTCCCTACGTCTCGTCCGAGCTCTCCTCGCTCGACTTCTTCTTGACGCGTAGCCGGTGTCGCTTCGGCTCCTGCTTGAGGTCGACCTGGCCGGCCTCCGGCATCTCCTTGAGGATCGCGTAGCTCAGTCCCTCACGGGCCAGGAAGATCATCCCGATCCCGATCCCAACCGAAGCCTCGATCGCCTGCAGGCCGACGCCGAAGGCCACGCCGCGGGCGGTGGCGACCCCGTAGGACAGAAGGGGCGCCGCCACTGCGGCCTGATACAGGCCGATGTTCCCGGGCCAGAGTGGAAAGAGGATGGCGATATTGAGCAACAGCAGCACGATCGCCGCAGCCGGCAGCGGCGCGTGAATGCCGAAGGCTCGCATGGCCGTGTAGACGGCCAGCAATTGCAGCGCCCAGCCCGCGAACTGGAAGGCAACCGCGATCGCGGCGGCCAGCGGCGCATGCATCACGCTCAAGCCCTGCCGCGCCATCGCGATCAGGCGGCGCACCGGGCCAAGCCCATCCAGCGGTGAGCCACCGCGTCGGCGGGCGACGAGGACGGCGAGCACGAACAACGCCAGGCCGACGACGATGAACAGCTCCACAGTGGTAACGGCCCAGCCCGGCAGGCGCGCCGTCGCGAACACGAACGCGATCAGCGCGAGCACGGGAAACAGATCGAAGACCCGATGCGCGAAGACCGTCCCGAGCAGCGTCGCCCAGATGCCCTTCCTCTTCCCGGCGCGCCGCGTCAGCACGGCCACCCTGGCCACCTCGCCGATCCGGCCCGGCAGCACCGCATTCGCGAACAACCCGACCGAGAAGGCCGAGATGACCGCTCGGTAGCCCGGGCGCGGCGGCTCGATCGCCTGGTCGATCACCGTCTTCCAGGCCATCGAGCGGGCAACGATGGAGAGCAGATTCAGGCCGAGAGCGACGGCGACCCATACCCAGTGCACCGAATCGAAGGTGGAACCGAGTTGCGACCAGTTGGGACCGTGAAACCAGAGCAAGACTCCAGCCCCGACCATGAAGAGGACGAAGAACAGGGCGCCCGCAAGCACCCGCGCTCGATAGCGGGGAGCCTTCACTCAGCAGTCGCCGCGCCCGAGTCGAAACTACCGTCGATCGCCCGCTCGTAGATCGAGAGCAGGCGCTTGGCGATGTCGCGCCAGTCGTAGCGCTCGCGGACGATCTCCCAGGCGGCCTCGCCCATGCGCTGCCGGCGCGGTTCGTCCTCCAGCAACCCGATGACCGCGTTCTTCAGCGCCTCGTGGTCGCCGGGAGGCACAGCCACGCCCGCGCGCTCGTCGAAGACGTCGCGATAGCCGGGGATGTCCGAGGCGACGACCGGCGTCGCAGAGGCGAAGGCGCGCGTCAGCACCATCCCGAAGCTCTCGCCGCCGAGCGAAGGGGCGACCAGCAGCTTCGCGCTCGTCAGCTCGGCCGACAGCTCCTCCTCGCTCAGGAAGCCCGGCACGTCGAGCCCCTCTTCCCGCAGCCGGTGACGAGAGAGCAGGAGTCGCACCGAGAGGGGATCGGCGCCGATCACGCGCAGCCTGGCCCCCGTGCGCCGATGGATCTCGGGCCAGGCTCTGAGCAGCGTCAGAAGGCCCTTGCGCGGATCGTGCCGGCCGATGAAGATGATCTTGTTCTCGCGCCCCCCCGCCTCGGCGCGCTCGGGAACGAGAATCCCGTTGGGGACGATCTCATAGTGAGCCGGCGCCCAACGTGCGATCGAGGCACGAGCCTGCTCCGAGACGGCGATGCGAGCGTCGAGACGGTCGAGCAGCCCGCCCCAGACCGGCATGCCGGCTCTCATCCAGCCGAGATTGCCGGAGGCGTGGAAGGTCGCGACGGTCGTGCAGCGGGCGAGCGCGAGGGCGATCACGGCGATCGCCGGCGTCATCGGCTCGTGCACGTGAAGCAGATCGAAGCGCTCGCGCTCGAGCAGGCGCTTCATGCGCGGATAGACGCCGGGACTGAGGATGATGTTCGGGAGCGAATCGTTGGCGGGAACGATCACCGAGCGGCCGACGGCGATCACGCCCTCGGGCGGCGGGTCGTGGCGGCCGCTGCGCGGGTGGAGGATGCGCGTCAGCCAGCCGGGCGGGTCGCTGCCGACGATCGTCCGGGTCTCGACTCCGAGCTCGCGCAGCGCGACCGCCTGGTTCTGGGCATGCTCCAGCACGCCTCCCCAGTACGACCACGAATAGGGCACGACGATCCCGACCTTCATCCCGTCGAACCCTAACCGAGCACGAGCGCGGCCCGCGAGATCGCCGCCCCGAGAGCAAGAGAAGTTACGCCCTCGAATACTCCCTCGGAGTACTTCCGGCGGCTCGAGCCGAGCCCTAGGCTCGCAGCCATGCATCTCCAGCTCATCCGCACGTCGCCGGCGATCACCGACCGACAGCGGCAGATCGTCGCGCTGATCGCCGCCGGCTGCTCAAACCAAGAGGTGGGACGACACCTCGGCATCTCAGCACGAACGGCGAAGGCGCACTGCGACACGCTTCGCCGCAAGCTCGGCGTCGAGCGGCGACGGCAGATCCCGGGCGCGTACTACCGGCTCACCGGCAACGACCCGTTCATGCGAGCGCTCTCCGACTCGATTCTCCAAGGAGGGTGACCGGCGCGCCCGCGGCCTTGGTCGCGGGCGCATCTCGCCGTCAGAGGGGCGCTGCTCGTGAGAGAAGTTGCAAAGCCGGTTAGCGTACGCGCGTGACCTCCGCAAAACCGACCGAGAGCAGGCCGCGGAAACTCGAGCCGCAGCTGATCGAGCGACCGCGCCTGTTCGAGCTGCTGGACAACTCCGCCGCTCGCGTGATCGCGCTGATAGCGCCGGCGGGCTTCGGAAAAACAACCCTGGCCAGGCAGTGGACGTCTGGCCGAAACGTAGGCGGCGCCTGGTACTCGGTCGGCTCGGAGGGGTTCGACGTGGCGGCCGTCGCGGCGCGCGTCGCCGCAGTCGTTTCAACGGTCGTCAGCGGAGCGGGCGAGCGAATGCTGACACGGCTCAGCGTGTCGACCGATCCGGAGGCCGAAGCCGTTCTCCTCGCCGAGCTGCTGTGCCGGGAGATGGCCGCCTGGCCCAGCGATGCACGGCTCGTGATCGACGACTACCAGGCGCTGGCGGTGTCACGGGCCTGTGAACGATTCATCGGGACGCTTGTGCGCGAGTCGCCGTTGCGCCTGCTGATCACGAGTCGCAAGCGCCCGGCATGGGCCAGCTCGCGCCTGCGGCTCTACGGCGAGCTGTTCGAGATCGGCCGCACCGAGCTAGAGATGACATCGGATGAAGCCCATGAGGTTCTCGCCGCGATAACCGAGACCGAGCAGCGGACGCAGTTGGCGAAGCTCTGCCACGGCTGGCCGGCGGTACTCGGGCTTGCGGCGCGCTTGGACGAAGCGCCGGTGCGAAAAATAGCGCTCACTCACGACCTCTACGACTACTTCGCCGAGGAGCTGTTCCAGAGCGCTGCGCCCGATCTTCAGCGCTTCCTCTGCCAGATCTCGGCGGCGCCTTGCCTAAACAGCCATCTGCTCGAGCGTCTCGGTGGAGCATCGACGCTCGAGCTGGCCCGCGCTGCCGAGCAAAGCGGCTTCTTTCAGAGCACCGGCGCGTCGGAAGAGCCATCCCTTCATCCCCTACTACGTGACTTCCTCAAGGATCGGCTCGGCCGGCGACCGGATCGCGACGCTCTCATTGACGACCTGGCCGAAGCGTTACTCGTCAGCGACAGCTGGGACGACGTCTGGCAACTGATCTACGAATGCGACCGGCCCGACCTTCTGCCAGCCCTGATCGAGCGCTCTCTGCCAACTCTTCTCGACGGTAGCCGCGTGCCCGCATTAGCCTCTTGGACGGAGTTCGGGCGCGCTCACAATGTCGTCTCACCGATACTCGACCTCGCCGAAGCCGAGACGGCCTTTCTTTCCGGAGAGCACTCCAAGGCCTATGCGCTAGCTCTCCAAGCGACCCACCATTTTGGAGAATCGTCTCCGCTGCGCTGGCGAGCTCATGCGATCGCCGCGCGTAGTGCCCACTTCTCCGACCAGTTGGACGCGGGAATCACTCACGCGCGGGAAGCGCGCGCGCTCGCCCCGGATAACCGCGCCGTTCAGCATTGCCTATGGACTGAGTTTCTTTGCGCATACGAGCTGGAGAACGAGAAGGATTGTTCATCGCTACTCGCACAACTCGAAGATCTTCAGGATGGAAGTCCAGATACGACCGCAAGAGTCGTACATGGGCGGATCATATTGTCGAACATTTCGAGCGGTATAACGGTTGAGGAGTCGCTATTCGAACGCGTACGACCTATTCTCGATCGAACGCATCCGCAAGTACGCGCTAGTTTCATTAGTTGTTATTCAGATTACTTAACCCATCTCGCGCGCTATGTCGACGCGGAAAAGACACTTAATGAAGGATCCGCGCTCCTTAGTGGTAGCGGCATCTTGCTCGCTTTGCCGCCCTTGTATTGCATACGGGCCGCCAATGAAATTGGTCTGCGTCGCTACCGGCACGCTGAACTTCTACTCGACGCTGCTAGCCAAGCAACTGGCTCAGCGTACGGCGCGATTCCTACGCAGATCCGCGCTTTGCGTGAAATTGTCTTCCTTCTCAAAGGAGATTGCGATTCCGATCTCGTCGCGACGCAAGTCGACCGGAACGCTTCCAAATGTTGGCGAGGATTAGGTTTCGCCGTCGATGCGCTCAAATGGGCGTGCCGCGGAGACTTGGGGAAAGCTCTCGCATATGCACAGAGGGCCGACAGGACTACGAGGTCGGCCGAAACAAGGACGCTTACAGGGTTCGCACGGGTAATAGTCGCCGCTCGGTCGGATTCTCGAGAGGCGACTTCTCTTCTCGCTGATGCGCTCAGATTCGCCGCTGAGCGCCAGCGATGGAGCCAGTTCGTCTGGGCGTATAGGGCCTACCCTGATCTGCTAAGTCGTGTGGCTTCCGATCCGAAGCTCGTCCTCGCGATACAGCACGTTCTCATATCGGCCCGTGATGAGCGACTAGCCGCGTGCCACGGCCTCGAATTGAAGAGTGAGAGCGAATCCCAACTTGCTCTTGACGAACGTCTGACTCGGCGCGAGCGCGAGGTGCTCCGTCTCGTTGCTGATGGACTCTCGAACAAGGAGGTGGCTAATAAGCTCTTCATCAGTGAGTTCACCGTTAAGCTCCATCTACGCCATATCTACCAGAAGCTCGGTGTGCGCAATCGCATGGAAGCTGCTCTCCGCGCCGTCTACTCAGAGTAGCCCTAGGGCTAACCGGAAACCGCGCATGAGCGCTCGGGTTCGAGCTTCATCAACACGGCTAATTCATTCTCAAAATCACTATGCGTGCCTGACGCGTAAATCTCGCCGGCTCGGTCGAGCACGGCTATGAACGCGTCCACAATCCGAGGGTCGAACTGCTTTCCAGCTTCTTGTCCTAACCGCGCTCGCGCCTCCGCGCTACTAAGCGCGACTCGATAAGGCCGCTCCGAAGTCATCGCGCTGTACGCATCTGCGACCGCCACTATTCGCGCCATGAGCGGTACCCTTTCGCCTCCGATTCGGTCAGGATAGCCGCCACCTTCGTAACGTTCATGATGATGGCGAACGGCGACCGCGATCTCTTCATATCCCTCTATTCGCCCCAGTATCGATGCTCCGACCTCCGCATGGCTTTCGATTGACGCTCTCTCAGTTGTCTCGAGTGCACCTTTCTTCTCTAGAACTCCTACCGGCACACCGATTTTCCCGATATCGTGCAGAAGGCCGCAGAGATGGGCTTTGTCCCGCTCGCCACTTGAAAATCCGCACTGCGCGGCGATATCGCGCGCATAGACAGCAACGGTTGCGGAGTGTCCCGCTGTGTAGTGATCTCGTGCGTCCAGCGCCGTAACAAGCGCGGTGGCGAACGAGAGATTGACGCGCTCAAGCTTCTCAACTGCTCGATTAAGTTCATTCGCCGTTCTTCTTTGATCGCGATATAAGACGAAGAACTTCTGCGCAGCGATGGCCGGTCCTATGAACAGCATTACCGCCCAGGGCGATACGGTTTTGTAGACATACGCGAGGCCTGCGATAACTGGGACATACACCAATAACCCGAAGCTCATAAGTCTCGTTGTATCTATGAAATGAGCTACCGGACTCTTAACTCCCCGTATCGCTACGGTTAACGATCCAATTATAGATTCTCCGCTCACGACGATGAGCGACGCGAGAACAACTGCGGTAAACACGGCTGCAAGCGTTTCGGCCGGCCCAACATATACCGCACCTAGAGAGGCAAAACCAAGGATAAAACATCTCGAACTCGTCCAAATCGCCCATCTTTGCCACTGCGCTTGGAGATCTCCAATAAGGTGGAGATCTCCAATAAGGCTTACAAGGGCAACCAACATCGTCGACAGCGGACCTAGAGTCACGGCCGAAAGGAGAGCGGGTAAAAACGCAACTGAAAGCTGAAGGTGGGAGCTCATTCGAACCGACTGTTTTTCGCTGATCAGCGCCGCTACGGCCATCACGCTGGTCGGAATGAGCGGACCGAAATGATAACCGCGAGTCAGCAGAAAGAGTGTCAAAAGGAAAGCCGCTAGCGCCAATACGCATGCATAGGCAAGAAGAATCAGCGCGCGCTGCGGTGGCGCCTCGAGTTGATCCTTTATAGAGTCCCGTGCAGGGGGAACGCCAGCCTTCCTCGGCGAGGGAGACCTGTTCCTATTCGCAACACCGAAAGAGGAGTCACTCATGCGTCTTCGCACTCTCAAGATTCTCGGTTTTCTAGCGACCTGCGTCAACGTCGCCGTACTCGGCGGTCTATCGAAAAGTTGGTAAGGGGATATTGATCCTTCCCCTTCCGGAGCCTCCGAGCATCCCCCGATCGAGGGATATCCACAGGCTGGGGAAAACTTACGGATCTAGGTGATGAGCCCGCGCCGGAAGCCAACAGCGACGGCGTGGGCTCGTGACCGAGCCTGAAGCTTCGCGAGCAGATGGCGGACGTGTGACTTGACCGTCTCCTCCGAGAGGAAAAGACGGGAGCCGATCTCGCGGTTCACGAGGCCGTCGGAGATGAGCTGAAGAACCTCTAGCTCGCGGCTTGTGGGCTCCTGCTCGATACGAAGCGGCGCGCCGAATGGGATGACCTCACCGCTGGTTGCTCCGGCTCGCCGCTGGGCAACCTCCTCGAACCGTCTCGAGTGGTCGATATAACGACTCAGGATCTCTCGTCGCTCAGCAGCGTCCACGGTCCTGGGTATCGGCCTTCTACGGGCCCGGCCCCTCCCTCTATCCAGGGATTACCTAGTACCCCACAATGTGGCGCTCCGGAATGAAAAGCCTGCACTAAGCCGGCTCCGAGGCGCTACCGGCTAGCGGGCCGCGGCCCCCCGTTTGAGGCACAGCCGCCCGTAGTCGACGCCGTAGAGAGTGTTGGAGACGTAGCAGCGGAGATCGATGCGTGTGCTGAAGGCGTCAGACGAGCGCGCGTTCAGAAACGGAGCAAGCGGCGCCCAGCGCATCGCCCGCCTATCGAGCGCGGCCCACTGCGCATTCACGTCAGCCGTAAGCACCGGCGCGCGAGCCAGGCGATCGATACCGGCGTTCAGAGTGGCAGAGTCGGCAAAGGAGTAGTTCGTGTTCGCAAGCCCGCTCGTTTCGTCACCACTGAGCAGCGGCTCGAGCCAGGCAAGCGGGTTGGGGATGCTCTGCGTCCAGAACGCATAACCGATCTGAGCCTTTGTGCTCTTGTTGCCAACAGCCGTCCAGTACTGAGCCGGCGGTAGCAGCTTCGACGGTCTTGGCTTGAGGCCTATCGCCGCGAGCTGCTGCGCAAGGTAGGCGGCGGTGGCTCTCGCCTGCGCCGGCTGCGTCGGAGCGAAGACCGTCACCCGCGCTCCTGTTGCCCCGGCTCGGCGCACCAGCGCTCTTGCCTTCTCGAGATCGTACGGATAGAGGTCGTGCTTCCGGTATGACGGATAGAGCGGTGGAAGTATGTTCTCGCTGGCCACGGCCCGGCCCCCGAAAATCGCCACCAGTCGCTGCCGGTTGAGCGCGTAGTTCACGGCCCGGCGAACGCGTACGTCGTTGAATGGGCGCTGCGTCGTGTTCATGAAGAAGTAGTGGGTGCTAGCGTCCGTGTAGGCGAGGGCCTGAAGCCGGCCCTTGCGCTTCGCCTGCTCGAGCGAAGGCAGAGCGATCGGTACGTTCGCGTAGTCGGCGCCCCCAACCTCGAGTTGGTCGAGCGCCACCTTGCCGCCCTTGACGACGCTCACGACGATTTGGTCGGGGTTGGTGGGTGGAACTGTCTCGGTCGGCTTGAAATAGCGCGACCGCGTCAGCGTGAACTCCTTCGGCCACCTGACCTGCGAGATCTTGTACGGGCCCGTAGAGGGAATCGGATCGAGCGTCTGGTCGCGACTCGGGGTGCTGCGGGGAACCGGTGCTGCAAAAAGGCTCGCGAGCGCGTTGATGAAGATCGCGCTGGACTTCTTCAGACGCACCGTGACCGACCTCGCGTAGTCGTCGGTCTCGATGCCGGAGATCGCTCCCCGGCGCGCCGCGCTGACGCTGGCCCCGACAACGTCGTCGAAGAGCGGCGCACCCACCGAATCGAGCAGATAGAGCCTGCGGATCGCATAGGCGAAGTCGCCGGCCTGCACTGTCTTCCCGTCCGAGTAGCGCAGCCCCTTTCGCAGGCGAAACTCGTAAACGCGCCCACCGCTCGAAACATCCGGCATCGCCTCGGCCAGGGCCGGCACGATCTGCGAGCTCGCCTTGCCCGTCACGTGCTGATAGCCGTACGGGCTCAGGTAGACGTTCCAGAGGCTCTGCCAGCACTCGGGCGAGTAGGAGAGGCCGGGGTCGAGCGAGTCGACGTCGGCAGCGACCTCCACTCGCAGAGTCGGGAAGCTCCGCAGCACGAGCTTCGACGACTTCGCGCTGTTACGGGAGCCACCGCATCCCGCCACGAGCACGAGCGCGGCCAGTAAAACTGCTGTCCCTGTTCGAGCTACTGCTGCCTCCCGTGACGCTCTTCGGCCGAATGGAGACTAGCGGCAGCTCAGCTCGTGAAGCCGCAGAACATCCCCCCGGTTTGGTAGTCGAACCGGAGTGAGCCGCTAGACGTCGTTGTCTGTCGCTCAGGCTGCCGCGAGCGAAGACAGCTCGCGTAGCGCCCCGAGCCGCGCAAGGGCCTGGCCCTCGAGCTGACGCACTCGCTCACGCGTGAGGTCGAGCTCATGGCCAATCGCCTCGAGCGTCCAGGGCTCGCCCTCGAAGCCGAAACGAAGCTCGAGAATGCGCCGCTCCCGCTCGGGCAGTGCCTCGAGCGCCTTGCGCACGCCTTGCCTGCGCAGCGACTCTTCTGCCTCGTCGAACGGATCGGAAGCCTCGCGATCGGCGAAGAGATCGCCGAGCTCGCCTTCGTCATCAGCGCCGACCGTCTGGTTCAGCGACACGGAGGCCGAAGCCGCACCGAGCGCCTCTTCCACGTGCTGGATGGGAAGCCCGGTCGCCTCGGCGAGCTCGTCCCTCGTCGCCTCGCGACCCAGCTCGACTTCGAGCCGTCGCGCTGCGCGCGAGAGCTTCTGCTGGCGCTCGACAACGTGAACGGGCACGCGAATCGTGCGGGCGTGGTTGGCAACCGCGCGCTGCACCGACTGGCGAATCCACCAGGTTGCGTAGGTCGAGAACTTGAAGCCGCGACGCCAGTCGAACTTCTCGACTGCGCGGTTGAGGCCGAGCGTGCCTTCCTGGATCAGATCGAGGAAGGGAACGCCGAGGCCGCGATAGCCCTTGGCGATCGAGACAACCAGACGCAGGTTCGACTCGATCATGCACCGCTTGGCGACCGGGTCGCCGCGCTCGATGCGCTTGGCGAGGGAAACCTCATCGGCTGCGGTCAGCAGCCTGTGCTTGCCAACGTCGGCGAGGAAGAGCTGCAGACTGTCGGCGGCGCCAGAAAGCTCCGGCACCTCGACGGGAACGACCTCTACCGGCTCGACGTGCTCGGCGGCGGGCGCCGCCGGCTGAGCGATCTCGACGCCGATTCGCTCGAGCTCGCGCATGAGATCCTCAATCTCGATCTCGGTGAGGTCATGCTCAACTACGAGCGCCTCTATCTCGGCCGGTTCGACCGTGCCGCGCTCTTCAGCGGTGTCCACGAACACGCGGACGCTCTCGCTACTTTCGAATACTTCCTGCACGTGATTTTGCGTCAACTGACTCTGACGTCCTTTCTTTCCCTCTGGTTCCGCGGCGAACCATCGTTGTCCTGGTCTCTTCTCGCGGCTCGCGAACCCTTTTCCAGGCTCGCCTACAACAAAACGGGCTCCGACTCTTCTTTATTCCGCAGCGGCCGGTTGGGCAGTTTGCGAGCGCGTAGGAAACTCGAACTCGATTTGTCCTTCGGCGTTCAAGACGAGGCGCGCGCGAAAATGTTTGCCGCCTCGGCTTCGGAATCCAGATATTACGTCATTTGTACGTCCCTGTGCAAGTAGTTGTCGGGCGAGTTCGGGGGTAATTGAGCGTCCGGCCACCTTTTTCCAGATTACGAAGCCACAACCGGTTTCCTCCCTGCTCTTCCAGCTCGTACAGCCGTAGGCGCGAGAGTTCTCGCGGATGATCTCGCCGGTTTCGGCGCCGCAGCGCGGGCAAAGACCGAGCTCTACCCTCTCGGGACGTAGCTTTTCGCGGTCCAGCGCGGCGATTTTCTCGACGGTTTCGCGCGTAAAGCTTTCGATTTCCTTCATGAACGCCGCCCGATCGCCCGAGCCGCGCTCGATGTCGCCGAGGCGCTTCTCCCAGGCGCCGGTCAGCTCGGCGGAGGTGAGCGGATGCTCCTCGAGCATGGTGATCACCTGCAAGCCCTTGGGCGTAGGCTGCAACTCCTTGCCCGCGCGCTCGATGTACTCGCGCCGGATCAGCGTCTCGATTGTCTCTGCGCGGGTTGCCGGAGTGCCCAGGCCACCCTCCTTCATCGCCTCGCGCAGCTCCTCGTCGTCGATCAGCTTGCCCGCGGTCTCCATCGCCATCAGCAGCGTGGCCTCGTTGTAGCGCGGCGGCGGCTTCGTCTGCTTGGCCTCGCTCTCGGCGGTCTTGCAAACCACCTTCTGGCCCTCGGTCAGGGCGGGGAGCTCGCCGCCCTCGCCACCCTCGTCCTCGGCCTCGCCCGATCGACCGTTGCCAGTCGCGACCTGGCCGTAGACGGCGCGCCAGCCGGGCTCGAGCGTGACCTTCCCGCGCGTGCGGAACTTCTCTTCTTCGATCTCGGTGACGACGGTCGTGTTCGCGTACCGAGCCGGCGGATGGAAGACGGCCAGGAAACGGCGTGCGATGAGATCGAAGATGCGCCGCTCATCCTCGGAGAAAGCCTCTGCATCGTGCTCGACGTTGGTGGGGATGATGGCGTGGTGATCGCCGATCTTGGCGTCGTTGATGACGCGCGCCAGCGGCAGGCTCTCGAGCCGGAGCACGAACCGGGCAGCTTCTGCGTACTCGTGGATCGGCTCCAGCGTGGCGGCGGTGGGCTTGAGCAGCGACACCATGTCGCCCGAGAGGTAGCGCGAGCTCGTACGGGGGTAGGTGATCGCCTTCTTGCTCTCGTAGAGCGACTGCGCCGCCCTGAGCGTCCTCTGGGCCGAGAAGCTGAAGCGGCGGTTGGCGTCGCGCTGCAGCGAGGTGAGGTCGTAGAGGAGCGGCGAGCGCTCGCTTGCCTCCTTGCGCTCGACCGAAGCGACCACGCCTTCTGCGCCGGACACCTTCGTGGCGATGGACTCGGCCCGCTCGCCATTCAGGATCCTTGTCTCGTCGCCCTCGAACCAGAGACCCTCGTAACCGAGGTCGAACGTGGCGTGCACGAGCCAGTAGGGCTCGGGGACGAAGGCCTGTATCTCGCGCTCGCGGCCGACGATCATCGCCAGCGTCGGTGTTTGGACGCGCCCCAGCGAGACGACGCCGCCCACCCAGGCTCGACCGCGAATCGTGGCGGCCCGCGTGGCGTTCATGCCGACCATCCAGTCGGCTTCGGAGCGCGAGCGTGCGGCGGCCTCGAGCGAGCTCATCTGCTCGCCGGGGCGCAGGTGCTCGAAGCCCTCGCGAATCGCTTGCCTGGTCATGCTCGAGATCCAGAGGCGTTCCACCGGCTTCGGCTTCGCTCCGCGCGACTCCAGATAGACCTCGTAGAGATAGGCGAAGATCAGCTCGCCTTCGCGGCCGGCGTCGCAGGCGTTGATCACATTGTCGACATCGTCGCGCTTGAGCAGCTTGAGAACGACGCCCAGCTGCTTCTTCGACTTCGTATCGCGCGGCTTCAGCTTGAAGGCGTCGGGCGCAATCGGGAGATCGGCCATGCGCCAGCGCTTGAAGCGCTCGTCGTAGTCCTCGGGCTGGGCCAGCTCGACGAGGTGCCCGACCGCCCAGGTGATGATGTGGGTGTCGGACTCGAGATAGCCCTCGGACTTTGCGAAGGTTCCCGGAAGCGCAGCGGCCAGATCGCGACCGACGGACGGCTTCTCGGCGATTATGAGTGTCTTGGAGCTCATTTCCGCTGAACACCTTATCGGAGCAACCCGAGGTCACTGAGAAGCGACTCGGCGGCGGGCGGCGAGCCGCCGCTGTATATCCATACCCCTCAGAAAGGCCGAACCCAGCCCCACGGGATAGAATTGGGTCTCGCCTCGAGCAATCCGCTCGTGCTCGAAGAGAAGTCACCGGCAGGGCGGAATCTGGAGGGCAGCGCCATAAGAGCCTTGATCAACGAAGAAGACGTTCGCCTTCACGCCGCGCCGGAGTATCACCCCGAGTCACAGGCGCGCCTCGAGGTTCTTCTCCCCGTCTCCGAGCACATCGAGGTCGAGCCCGCCACGCGGGAGGATCTGGAGCGCGTCCACTCGCCCGCGTATCTCGACAGCCTGTTCGAAGAGACCACCGATACGAGGTGGATCGATTTCGACACTTTCGTCACACCCACCACCGCGAAGGCAGCCAAGCTCGCCGCCGGAATGACGATCGAGGCCGTGCGCCGCGGTGGCTTTGCGCTCGTGCGGCCGCCCGGCCACCACGCCTCGCGCGAGAATGCGATGGGCTTCTGTCTGATCAACAACATCGCCGTCGCCGCGCGCTACGCGCAGGCCGAGCTGGGGCTCGAGCGGATCGCGATCCTCGACTGGGACATCCACCACGGGAACGGGACCGAGGCGATCTTCTGGAACGACCCGAGCGTTCTCTACGTATCGCTCCATGCCTGGCCCTACTACCCCGGCACGGGCGGGCCGAGCCCCAAGACGCCGAGTGGCGAAGACGTGCCCGGCGGCGAGAATCCGACCACGTTGAACATTCCCCTTCCGGGCGGTACCGGCGACCGCTCCTACCTGCAGGCGTACGAGCAGCTCGCCTATCCGGCCGTCGAGGCCTTCGCGCCCGAGCTCGTGCTGGTGTCGGTCGGCTTCGACGCTCACCGCGACGACCCGCTCTCGCCGACGGTGCTCACCGACCGGGCCTTCTACCAGCTCGCCAGCCGAACGGCGAGCCTCGCGCCGAGAGTCGCCGCTGTGCTCGAAGGCGGTTACAACCTCCACTCTCTTCCGCGCCTGGTGGAGATAACGGTCGAGGGCTTCAACAACCCGTCCTGAGGCGCGGAGTCTCCAGATAAGCGGCGACCGGCTTTCGCCGGTCGCGCTCGCCAATCATTGCAGCCATCCCGTTAGTCACATGATCGGACATTCACAGGGGTGAGTGCATCCCCCGCGCCTCCCTCGATACGAGGGATTTCGCTCTGAAATCAGCCTCGAGCGCGGGAAAGAGCCTCGAGCGCCTGACGCCGCGACGACACCCCGAGCTTGTGCAACAGGCTCTTTACATGCGAGCGCACGGTGTGCTCGGAGATGAAGAGACGGCGAGCGATGTCATCGGTGCCCAGGTGCTCGTCGAGGAGAAGAAGCACCTCGAGCTCGCGCGCCGACAGGAGCGAGGAGATCTCGTCGGGCACGGCATGGTCGTGGCGACCATCGCGCACCTGCTCGAGCAGACGGCGTGCGATGGAGCCCGATAGCGCGGCCTCACCGTTGACCACGCCGCGGAGGAACTCGACGATGCGCGGCGGCGGCTCGGTCTTGAGCAGGTAGCCGGAGGCGCCGCCCTTGATCGCGCGAAGAAGATTCTCCTCGGTGCCGGAGGCCGTCAGAACGACGACTTCGGAGCCCGGGGCGACCCTGCGAATCTCCGGCAGGGCCTCGAGCCCGCTCATCCCGGGCATCGAGAGATCGAGCAGCACGAGATCGGGCTGTTGCTTCGCCGCTTGCCTGATCGCCTCGTCGCCGCTGGAGGCCTGAGCGACTATCTCGAAGCCGTGCTGAGTCAACAGCGACGCAAGAGCTTCTTGCGTCAACGGGTGATCGTCAACGATGAGTACGCGCTCAGACATGGTCTCGTCCCTTATCGGCAGCCTCATTGTTGCCGAAAAGGGGATACGTGGAAGCCGAGCGGCAGCAAAACGAGAGCGCCCTGCACTCCTGGCTCGCCGGGGAGTTCTTGCTCATCGCCCTTCTCAGCGCGGCGCTCGCCCTCTGGGGCGCCTATCCCAGCCTGCCGAGCAGCTTCGATCTCCCCCGGCTCCTCCTCGCGCTGAACACGGCGATCGCGCTCACGTCGGCGCTGGTCGCCGTGCTGACCGGCGTTCGCTTCTCGGTCGATTCGAGCCGCATGGACCTACTTCTCTGTGCCGGCTTCAGCCTGGCGGCGATCTCGATCTTCGCCTTTGAGATCGCGCCGACCCTCGGTGGATCGGAGATCGGCACACCCGAGGCCTGGGCAAGTCTGGTTGCGCGCATTCTCTCGGCCATCCTGATCAGCGCGGCAGCCTTCGCTCGCGGGCCTGTGCGCAAGCCCGACCGAGCATTGCTCACAGCGCTCGGCGCCTGCCTGCTCGTGTTGTTCGTCGCCTGGAGCAGTACGCGGACACTCGTTCAGGCCGTGAGCGACTCCGAGACCTCGAGCGGGCCCGACCTGCCCATGATCATCGCCTTCGCGCTGCTCGCGCTGCTCTATCTGGCGGCCATGATCGGCTTCGGGCTGCGCTTCCGACGCTGGCTGGAGGATCTGGACAGCTGGCTGGCGCTGGCTGCCACGTTGTGGCTCTTCTCCAGCCTGAACTTCATCTTCCGGCCGCTTTTACCCGGAGAGCAAGCGGCGCTCGGTGACTTTCTGCGCCTGCTCGCTTGCGTCCTGCTGGTCGTCGGCGTTTGGCGAGGCATTCGCGCCGCGGAGTTCGGCCGGGCGGTCTCGGAGGAGAGAGCTCGAGTTGCGGGCGAGATCCACGACGGGCTGGCTCAGTACCTGTTCGCCCTCTCCACCCACCTGAACATGCTGCGCACCGGGGCCAAGCTCGAGACGGTCCTGCCGCGACTGGAAGAGGTCGCCGCGCTCGCCCAGCAGGAGGCGCGCTTCGCGGTGCTCGCGCTGTCCTCGGCCGGCGGAAGCGCGCCCTTCGACGCCGCGCTGCACCGCTATGTGGAGTTCCTCTGCGCCGACGGCGAGCTGGAGGTGGAGGTCGAGATAGATTCAGACATCCGCCTCGCGCCCGACGAGCAGATCGAGGTCTTTCGCATCGTCCAGGAGGGGCTGGCGAACGTTCGCAAGCATGCCAACGCGACCTGGGCCGAAGTGAAGATAGGGGGAAGCGGTGGCAAGCGAACGGTCACCGTTCGCGACGACGGAGACGGTCTCGAGCAGGACGCCTCCAAGCCCAGCGCCGGGCAGGGTCTCAAGAACATGCGCCGGCGAGCCGACTCGATCGGGGCCGACTTCACCGTCTCGAGCAAGCCCGGAACCGGAACGACGCTCGAGGTGGCGCTGAGGAGTTGAGCCGCGGGCGGAGACTAGATCGCCGAAGCCGAGCCGCGTAACTGGTCAGAGGGGCCTCGCAAAGCAGAGGCCGACGAGGCAGACCGAGGCGACAATCTCCACCATTCCAACACTCACCGGTCGCAGCGGGTGCGCGGTATTCGCCAAACGGCGTTCGGTAATTGGAAGCGCGAGCGCCCGCACCGCCAGCGCAACGAACAACGCGGCGTACGCGCCCGGTAAAAGCAGAAGGGCCACCAGCGCTGCGACCGTGTGGTATCCGATCGAAAAAGCCGCGAAGCGCGAGTTGCCGCGTTCTCGGATGACCGAGCGAACCGCGAGCACCGTTCCCGCGAGGTAGAGGCCGGCGGCGAGAGTCGTGAGAGCCACCCGCGACTGATCGAGCGGGCCCGCCAGATAGGCGGCCGCAGGGACCAGAACCAGAGCTTCGGCGACCTGCGCCAGACTCTCGCTGACGCCCCTCGGACGGCCCGGGCGCGATAACCAAACGACGGCCGCCGCCGCCGGGATAAGCACCAGCAAGGCCAGACCCAATGCCGGATGCCCGATAACGAGGGCCAGGCCGAACGCCGTAAACACCGAGCCATAGAGCAGAAACGCAGAGCGGTACTTTCCGCGCTTCCGGGCCCGCCGCCACGTCTGCGCCGTCGCCGACGTCAGATACCCGCTGGCGGCCGCTCCCGCGAGGACGAGCTGCCAGCCGTTGAATCGGCTGATCGATATCCCCAGCAGAAGCGGAACTGCCAGCATCGCCCAAGCGCCGTGCTGTCGCGGGACCCACAGCCTCGAAGCGGCGGCCTCGCCATTTACGGAGTCCGCCGACGAATTCACGGGGCCACGGTATCGCGAGAGCGAGGGGTGCGCGCGCTTTTCGCTGACCCCTCACGAAAACCAGAGCCGGTGATCGTTGACAGCGGCGTAGCCGCTAATAGAAGAAGCCCCGTTTTACCAGGGCTTCTTCCTTAGCAGGCCTGTAAGCCGGATTCTGTCGAGAGTGACCATCCATCTAGGCCGCCGGTTGCCCGGCGGCTCGAGCGGCGTACCCGATCCCTGGGCGGGCCACCTGAACGGGACCTGCTTCGCCTTGCACCGAACGGGGTTTGGCTAGCCACCGCGTCACCACGGTGCTGGTGAGCTCTTACCCCACCTTTTCACCCTTACCGCCGGTTGCCCGGAGGCGGTGTCCTTTCTGTGCCACTTTCCGTCGGCTTTCGCCGCCTGGGGTTTCCCCAGCGTTCTGCCCTGCGGTGTCCGGACTTTCCTCGAGTCGCCGAAGCGGCTCGCGGTCACCCGGCCTGCGACTCGCAGTTTAGCGCTGTACCGCCCGAGCTCAGGAGAAGTCCCGGCCAGGACGAGCCGCACTCCGAGCAGACGATGTCTGTGCCTCGGTAGAACACGAACTCGCCGCAGACCAGGCACTCCAGACTGGCGCCACGCGCCAGCGCGGCAAGCTCCTGCTCGAGCGTCCGGTGAAGTGAGGTGACGGTCATACGGTCTCTATGCCCACATTCCTCACGACAGCATCCTGAACACGCCGGTTACCTTGCCGAGGACTTGCACGTAGTCGGCGTAGATCGGCTCGAACGCGTCGTTCTCGGGTTGCAGGCGCACGCGTCCGCTCTCGCGGAAGAAGCGCTTGACCGTGGCCTCGCCGGCCGACTCGTCCTCTCCGGCCAACGCGACGACGATCTCGCCGTTCGAGGCGGTCTCCTGCCGGCGAACGACCAGGATGTCGCCGTCGAGGATGCCGGCTTTCGTCATCGAGTCGCCCTTGACGCGCAGCAGGAACTCCTCGCCTCCACGGGAGAGCGGCTCGGGCACGGCCAGGTACTCATCGATGTTCTCCTCGGCGAGGAGCGGCGAGCCGGCGGCGACCTGCCCGAGAAGCGGAAGCTTGTGTTCCTCTTCGCGCTCGCGCGCCCGCTCGCGCGCGATCAGCTCGAGCGCCCGCGGCTTGGTCGGGTCGCGCTTGAGCAGCCCCGCTCGTTCGAGGTTGGCGAGGTGCGCGTGCACCGTGGAGGGCGAGGCGAGCCCGACCGCCTGCCCGATCTCGCGCACGGTCGGCGGGTAGCCGTGCCGTTCGACGTAGGCGAGTAGGTAGTCCCAAATCTCTCTCTGTCGCGGCGTTAGCACCCGATCCTCCTTGGCGGATTGACGTCTTACGAACGTCTGTTCGCCATGAAGGCTAGCGCTCTTTCCGGATAGCGTCAACTACTCGCAGGATTCCTAGCGCGCCCACTTGTGATCTCTTCTCGTCGAAGCGGGCTGCAGTGTCTCCGATGGAGGCAAGAGTGGCCATACCGGGCGACTCCCCCGGAAAGGGGACAAATCGACTCGCGACCCGCGATTAAGCTATACGTGGTTTCGGCGAGCAGGTGCGCGCGGAGTCCGTTAACCGGTAGCGCTCTGCACGGGCCGGGAACTCCAAGCACGCGCGCCGGAAATCCGTGTAGAGCAACAGGCCGCTATCCGCGGCCTGTTCGCTTCCTAGCTGACGTGCCCACACACGTTGTGAACGGCTGATAGGACATCCGGGCCTCCTTTGAGGCTGTGGGTCTGCCACGACCTACGCCCAAGGAGGCACCGGATGAATCTGCACGCTAACGCCAAGC
>JBAWEP010000063.1:0-5626 GCA_049591255.1 Gaiellaceae bacterium | reverse complement strand
GCGCAGCAGCGGCGCGGGCCCGATCAGATCTTCGTCCGGGATGCCGTCTCGGATCTCTTCCAGTAGCTGCATCGTCTGCGCCTGCTTGGGGCCCGAGGCGACGATGCGAACGAGGTGCTTGAAGGGTGGGTAGCCCAGCTCTCGTCGGCGTTCGAGCTCCGCCGCCAGGAAGCCCTCGACGTCGTGGCGGGCGGCGAAGCGAACCGACTCGCTGTCGGGCTGGAAGGTCTGGATGACGACCCGCCCGGGCGCCTCGCGGCCGCTGCGCCCGGCGAGCTGAGTGAGAAGCTGGAAGGTGCGCTCCTCGGCGCGGAAGTCGGGCTGGGCGAGGCCTGCGTCGGCATCGACCACCGCGGCCAGGGCAACGCCCGGGAAGTGATGGCCTTTGGCGATCATCTGCGTGCCGAGCAGCACGGCGCTCTGCACGGTCGCGAAGCGCTCCAGCGCCTCGGCCATAGCTCCAGGCCGCGCGGTCGTGTCGGAGTCGAGGCGAATCCGCTCCAGGCCGGGGAAGAGCTTCGCCAGCTCGCGCTCGAGCTTCTGCGTACCGGCGCCGATGCGGGAGAGCTCGGGCGAGCCGCAGGCCGGGCAGGTCTCGGGCTCGGGCTCGGAGTAGCCGCAGTGGTGGCAATGCAGCGCACTGTCTCTGTGCAGGACGAGGGCCACGTCGCAGTTCGGGCAGCGCGGCGTGAGGCCGCAGGCGCGGCAGTGCAGGGCGGAGATCAGACCGCGCCGGTTGAGCAGGAGGATCGCCTTGGCATCGGCCTGGACGACGGAGTCGAGCTCCTCGATCAATGGTGCCGAGAGCGGGAAGCCGCGCTCGTGGCGCATGTCCACGACGCGCACCGGCGGCAGCTTCCCGATCAGCCGGCCGCCCAGCTCGAGCCGCTCCAGCGCCCGCCAGGACTCCGGCCTCGGCGTGGCGCTGCCGAAGACGGCCACCGCGTGCTCGAGCGCGGCGCGCTTGACGGCGACCGTACGGGCGTCGTAGCGGGGATCAGACTCCTGCTTGAAGGACGAGTCGTGCTCCTCGTCGCAGACGATCAGGCCGAGACCCGCGACCGGCGCGAACACCGCCGAGCGGGCGCCGATCACCACCCTCGCCTGGCCGGAGGCGATGCGCTCGCGCTCGTCGCGGCGCTCGGCCACGGTCAGGCGCGAGTGCAAGACGGCGATCTCCTCGCCGAAGCGCTGGCGGAAGCGCCCGAGCGTCTGCGGCGTCAGTGAGATCTCCGGCACCAGCACGATCGCGCCCTTGCCACGTGCGAGCGAAGCGGCGCAGGCCTGCAGATAGACCTCTGTCTTGCCGCTGCCGGTCACGCCGTAGAGGAGGAAGGGACAGCCTCCCTGGTCGAGCGAAGTCACGATGCGCCGAATCGCCTCCTCCTGCGAGGCCGTCAACTTCTCGGGCACCCGCTCGGCAGACAGCGCCTCTCGCTGCAGGGGGCGAGCCCGCTCGCCGCGGCGTCTCGGCGCCGCCGGTGCCACCAGCGCCAGGGCGCGTCCCGGAGTCGAGCCGTAGTAGTCCGCCAGCCAGAGCGCCAGCTCGACCAGAGGCGAGGGAATGCTTCCCGCGACCTCGTCTATCTCCAGCAGCTCGATCCCCGCCGGCGGCGCGACGCCGACCTCGCTCACCACGCCGCGCACGCGCCTGCCGCCCAGTCGCACACGCACCACCTGGCCAACTCGCACCTCGTCCGGAACGAGGTAGGTGAACTCGTGCGCCAGCGCTCTCGCCGTCACGAGCGGGAAGATCGATGCCGGCCGCAAGTCCACGCGGGCAAGACTAGTTGCGAGCGTCGCCGCACGCCGTTCGCGGCTCCGAGCCCATCTCTCTCGATGCGCAATCGAGCGCTAGCGCTCGAGCGTCAGTTTCTTCTCGACCGTGACGACGCGCTGCTTGCCCGTCTGGGCGAATCGTCCGCTGCCGACCAGCTCGAGCTGATCTGCCTGTGCGAGCACTTCCTCGCCCCGCGCGGTGAGAGCGAGCTTGATCTTGGCGCTCTTGGCGCTCGAGAAGGAAGCCCTGGCGCGAGCAACCAGGACTCGCTCACCGCTACGAGCATCCTCCAGATACCAGGAGAGCTCTAGACGCCCGGCGGCCGGGGAATGGAAGGAGAAGAGGTAGCCGCCATGCTCGAGCAGCGCAGGAATCGTGGCAGCCTCCCCGCGCGGCGCGAGAACGAACGACATCGCCTCTCGGATCTCCGGCCGGCTGCCGAGACGGGGCCTTATCGGGCTGGTTCGACCGGAAGCCGCCCGCGCGCTGCCGTTCGCGTTGGTCGCCGTCACGAGCACGCGAAGCTGCGAGCCGATGTCGGCTGCCTTCAGCCTGTAGCGGCGCTTGCCGGCTTGCGAGATCGCCGAGCACGCTCTGGTCGCACTCTTGCAGCGCTGCCAGCGGTAGGAAAACGAGGTCGAGTGATTGGCCCAGGCGCCACTGGAAGCCGAAAGAATCTGGCCCTGGCGCCGCTTGCCCGTGATGGACGGCGAGGAAGTGTTCAACGGATGCGTGATCTTCACCGCCGGCACGCTTACCGCCGGCTCGCTTACCGCCGGCTCGCTTACGACCGGCGCCGCGCTCACCACGAGCGTGCCAGTCGCCTTACGAGACTCGCCGTTAGCGAGCGCGCCGGTCAGGGTCACCGAGTAGGTGCCGGGAGCAGCCTGCAGCGGAACGGCTATGGACACGTTCACGGCCTTGTTGCTGTTCGAGGCCGGCTCGAGCGTCGCGACCGACGGCGTTGCCGTCGCGCCGGGGACGTTGGTCGCCGCCGCGAAGGAGAAGCTCGCGGCCGGGGTAGCTGTTCCGGCGTAGGCGAAGCTGAAGGGCACGGTCGCGGTGCCGCCCTGCACGACCGATGCCGCGGCGCCGGGCGTTATGCCGGCATCTCTCGTCTCGAGCGAGCTGTCGGTGTCGAGACCCTCTGGCACCGGGTCGTCGACGCAGATCCCCCGGGTAGAGATGCCTGGTCCACCCCAGCTGGTGGTGAGCGAGCTCTGGCAGTCGATCGGCTCGTTCGGGTCGGTGCCGTTCTGACGCCCACCAACGACCGCCTGATAGGTGAACGGGCCGGCGAAAGGAGATCCGTCGGCGCTCTCCGGCAGACCGAAATCGACGTCGGCGCTGAAGTTCTGCTCGCCCGAGCCGGAGTTGTAGCTCACGTACTGCGAGGTGTAGCCGAACCACTCCTTACCGGCCGGGGCCGGATCGAGTCGCTCGAGCTCGCTCGTATAGGCGCTGCTCTTTGTGAACTGGAGCTGCGGGCCGCTATCCGACGGGCCGGTGGCGCTGGAGCTGAAAGACGGTGGAGCGTTCGCTCCGCTTGGGACGCGGAAGCCCAGGAAAACCTGTGTCGACCCGCTGCTCGCAGAATCCCCCGTGTTACCCCACCAGTCCATACAGGCGCCGGCCGCTCCGCCTGAGGCACAGACCGTGAAGGAGATCCGCACCGAGCCGATCAGCTGGTTCTGAGTGGCAACCGGCGGGCTCGCGAAGGTCGCGCAGCCGCTCAAGAGGAGCGCGCTCGCGGAGAGCAGCAAAGCCGTCAGGGCCGCAATTCGAAAAGGATGCTTCATCGGGGGAGACCACAGCCTAGCGACGCCAGCGGCACGAGTCCCTCCCTCGATCGCGGTATTTCAGAGCACCTCTACGAGCACGAGTGTCCGAGAGGCGGATCGGTCGTCGGCGGGCGGGAATCTCCGCTCGGGCGGGCGGTTTCAGGCGTGAGAACCGGAGAGATGGGTAGTCCTATCGCATGGTCGAGGGGACGATCGAGCGGCGAGGGGAGACGCGTCCGAGGCCGCGGCTGAGGCCGGCGCGCATGGAGGTCGGTCAGGCCCGCCTCTTCCTGCTCGGGATCGCCGCGTGGGTCTGCTTCTGGGATCTGGTCGTCAAGCTCAGCGAGCCGACGAAGAGCGGCTTCTACCACAAGCGCGGCGTTTACGAGCTCGTGATCATCCTGGCCATCACGTCCGCCCTCATCTACGTTGCACCGCTGATTCGCTCGCGCATGATCGTCGCGGGCGCCGGCCTGATGGTGGGCGGGGGGCTCGGCAACGGACTCTCGATCATCATCTTCCCGCAGGGCGTGCCGAACCCGTTCTTCATCTCGCACGACGGTTGGGCGGTCGCGCTGAACCTGGCCGACATCAGCGTCGCGCTCGGATTCCTGCTCGCAACGGTCGCCGTGCTCAGATTCGCCGCGGAGATGCGCGACGAGCTGCGCCAGCCGATCAGGCGCTGAGCGGCCTTCGCCGCCTCGCCCGGGTGCCCGCTTGAATTCCGGTTGACTAGAGCCCGGCTGCCTTGCGCAGCGCGTCGGCCTTGTCGGTGCGCTCCCAGGTGAAGTCGTGGTCCTCGCGCCCGAAGTGCCCGTAGGCCGCCGTGTTGGCGTAGATCGGCCGGCGCAGATCGAGGTCGCGCAGGATGGCGGCCGGGCGCAGGTCGAAGTGCTCGCGCACGAGATCCTCGATCTTCGCGACCGGGATCTTCTCGCTGCCGAAGGCATCGACCGTGATCGAGACCGGATGAGCGACGCCGATCGCGTAGGCGACCTGTAGCTCGAGCCGATCGGCGAGACCGGCGGCGACCAGGTTCTTGGCCGCATAGCGAGCCGCGTAGGCAGCCGAGCGATCGACCTTTGTCGGATCCTTGCCCGAGAAGGCGCCGCCACCGTGCCGGGCCGAGCCGCCATAGGTGTCGACGATGATCTTGCGGCCGGTCAGTCCCGTATCGCCCATCGGACCGCCGACTGCGAAGCGGCCGGTGGGGTTGACGAGCACGAAGTCGCGCTCACCGAGGCGCTTCTCGTCGTAGAGCTCGCGCGGCAGGATCGGGTGCAGGACGTGTTCGATCATGTCCGGCTTGATCAGCGACTCGACGTCGAGGCTGTCGGCATGCTGGCTGGAGACGAGCAGGCGCACGACCTCGACCGGGCGCTGAACGCCGTGCTCGTCGATCTCGTAGCGAATCGTGACCTGCGACTTCCCGTCCGGGCGCAGGTA
This sequence comes from Gaiellaceae bacterium, assembly GCA_049591255.1. Taxonomy (GTDB): domain Bacteria; phylum Actinomycetota; class Thermoleophilia; order Gaiellales; family Gaiellaceae; genus Fen-549. Next base: position 619 of record JBAWEP010000063.1, on the reverse strand, counting down.
GGGCATCACGCCCGCCTTGCGCACCTCGGCCATCCGCTTGCAGATCTTGTGCGCGAGCAGGATCGGCAACGGCATCAGCTCGGCCGTTTCGTTGGAGGCGTAGCCGAACATCATCCCCTGGTCGCCCGCGCCTTCGCTGTCGAGCGGATCCTCGTCGCCGTGCTGCGTCTCGTAGGACGCGTTGACGCCGCGCGCGATGTCCGGCGACTGCTCATCGACCGCGGTTATGACACCGCAGGTCTCGGCGTCGAAGCCGAACTTGGCGCGCGTGTAGCCGATCTCGGCGATCTTCTTCCGCGCCAGCTTGGTGATGTCGACGTAGGTGTCGGTGGTGATCTCGCCGGCCACGATCACGAGACCGGTTGTGACCATCGTCTCGCAGGCGACGCGCCCGGTGGGGTCGCTGGCGAGCACGGCGTCGAGCACCGAGTCGGCGATCGCGTCGGCAATCTTGTCTGGGTGGCCCTCGGTAACAGACTCCGAGGTAAAGAGGAAATCACTCACAGGCGCGGACACTACCGAATCTCCCTTCGAGTCGTTTGCGATACCGAACTATCTACTGCCGAGCGGTCGAACGCGGCACATGGCTCCCGCCGAGGCTCGATCGGGAGAGATGCGG
>JBAWEP010000062.1:0-41227 GCA_049591255.1 Gaiellaceae bacterium | reverse complement strand
GCGGGATACCGGGGCGCCCGGCCTGCCGCCGCCCGCACGCGACGCCTGGTTGTCGATGACGACGCGACGCTTACGGCGCGGGCCGACGGCGCCCTGGCGCGGGCGAATCGGTCGATTGGGTCGGCTGGAGCCTGAATTAGCCATCGGCGTCAGTGTAGAGGTCGCGCAGCGCGGGATCGACCCGGACCGCCGTCCGCAGGGCTCGGTTGAAGGATTTGGCAGTCAAAGCGCGTTCGAAGCACGCCGTTTGCCGGCAGGTGTAGGCACCCCGGCCGCGCGATTCGGGCACGGCTTTTAGCTCCCCGCTCACACAGGCGAAGCGCAGCAGCTCGATTCGTGGCGCCTTCCGCCCGCAGCCGGCACAGGTGCGGATCGGAACCGCCATCAACTGTCCTCGGCACCGTCCCCCTCGACGGTTTCGGGCTCCGGCTCCGGTTCCGCTACAGCTTCGTCGGCGGGTTGCGCCTCTTCGACCTCGGCCGCCTCGGTCTCGGCTGTCTCAGCCGCCGGCTCTTCGGCTACGGCCGTTTCGGCTTCGTCCGTCTGGACGGCAGTGGCGGCCGCAAGCTCTTCGGGCGACAGGCCTTCCAGCTTCTGGTGCGCGGGCACTCCGCAGTAGTGCGAGCCGGGCAGCGCGGCGTTGGGGCAGCGCTTGCCGTTGGCCAGGTTCGCGGCGCAGCGGCCGACGAACTCCTCTTCGCCGCTGGCGTAGGCCGCATCGGCCTCCTGGCGGGCGAACTCGCTGTCGGAGACGATGTCCACCTTCCAACCGCTCAGTCGCGCGGCCAGGCGGGCGTTCAGGCCCTCCTTGCCGATCGCCAGCGCCAGCTGGTCGTCTGGCACGACCACGGTCGACTCGCGCGTCTCGTCGTCCACCAGCACCTCGCGCACTCGCGCAGGCGCCAGCGCCTTGGCGATGAAGCGGGCGGGCTCCGGGTTCCACGGAATGATGTCGATCTTCTCGCCGCGCAGCTCCGAGACGACCATGCGCACGCGTGAGCCGCGCGGGCCGACGCAGGCGCCGACGGGATCGACGCCCTGGGTGTGCGAGACGACGGCGATCTTCGAGCGGTAGCCGGGCTCGCGCGCAACCGCGCGGATCTCGACCAGGCCGTCCGCGATCTCCGGGACTTCCAGCTCGAACAGCGTCTTGATCAGCTCGGGGTCGCGGCGCGAGAGGATGACCTGCGGCCCCTTGGTGCCCGAGCGGACCTCGGTGATGACCGCCTTGATGCGGCTTCCCTGTTCGTAGCGCTCGCCGTCGACCTGCTCGGAGCGAGGCAGCAGCGCCTCGACCTTGCCCAGGTCGACGAGCACGTTGTTGCGGTCGCCGGCCTGCTGGATGATCCCGGTCACGACCTCGTTGACGCGGTCGACGTACTCCTCGTACATGATCTCGCGCTCGGCCTCGCGCGCCCGCTGCAGGAAGACCTGCTTGGCCGTCTGGGCCGCGATGCGACCGAAGTTTTCGGGCGTGACGTCGGTGCGCTTGATCTTTCCCTCTGGCACCTGCGACCAGTCGAGCTCCAGATCGTCGTCGGAGATGAGCAGGTGCGAGCGCTCGCCGCTCTCGGCTTCGAGCTCCTCCAGCTCCTGCAGCTTCCTCTCCCTGGCCTCGTCGAGCAGCTTCTCCTCCAGCTTGGGAGGAATCTCGATTGCGAAGACGCGGAAGTCGCCCAGATCGTCGAGCTCGACGGTGGCGTGGCGGGCCGAGTCGGGCGTCTTCTTGTATGCGGCGAGGAGCGCATCCTCGAGCGCGGCTACGAGCGCGCCGCTCTCGATGCCCTTCTCCCGCTCGATCTCTCGGACGGCGTCGATGATGTCCTGGCTCATAGGCTCCTACTCCTCGTCGATCAGGTTGCCCCGTACGAGATTCTCGTAGGGAATGTCGAATTCATCCGTCTCGGTTGCCAGACGAAAGGTTCTGTCGCGGGCGGAGACGACGCGGCCGCGAAAGCGCTTGCGGCCGTGGATCGGGTCCGCCGTGCGCAGGGCGACGCTGCGCCCCAGCGCGTGCTGGAAGTGGTCGGGCTTGCGCACCGGCCGCTCAGTGCCGGGCGAGGAGACCTCGATCGTGTAGCGGTCGAGATAGTCCCGCAAGAGGTCGGTGACGCGCTGGCAGAGAGCATGGTCGACCCCGGCCGGATGGTCGACGAAGACGCAGAAGCGCGCCGGCGCGGTCAGCTCGACCGCGAGCACTTCGACCTCGGGCAGAGCGCGCTCGACCACGAGTGAGACCTCGCCGGTCAGCTCTCTTTCGGTGTCGTAGGTGCTCGCCAATTCTTGCCCTCTCATGAAAACAGGCGCCCGAAGCGCCCATTTCGCCTGCTGGTGAAATGTGGGTTGATTCCAGGATAGCAGCCTATGGCTTGAAGACCGAGCCGCGGACGGCACTTCTTCGAAGCTCCGCTCGGGAGCGCGAGCTACACGTCGAGGACGATGGTGACGGGCCCGTCGTTGACCAGCGCGACCTGCATCAGGGCGCCGAAGCGACCTGTTGCGACCGCAACTCCCTCCGCTCGCAGTGCGGCGCAGAAGCGCTCGTAGAGGGGCTCGGCCAGGTCGGCCGGGGCGGCGTCCGAGAAACTCGGTCGGTTGCCCCTGCTCGTGTCTGCGATCAGCGTGAACTGGCTGATCACGAGCGCCGAGCCGCCGACGTCGCGCACGCTGTGCGAGAAGCGGCCCTCGTCGTCGGGGAAGATGCGTAGCCGGGCCAGCTTTCGCGCCAGTGTCACGGCCGTCTTCTCGCTGTCTGTGCGAGCGACCCCGAGCAGCACGCAGAGTCCGCCCGTAACCTCACCCAGCAGCTGCCCATCCTCCAAAACGCGCGCCCGCGCTACCCGTTGCACGACAGCTCTCATCAGGCCTCCAACCCAGACGACAACCGGAACATGGAAGCCTCACGACTCCCCTGGATGCAGGTCGGATCGCTGCTCATACGAGACAGCGTAATCACTGGCGCGCAACTTGACGAGGCGCTTGTCGAGAAAGACAGCACCGGCCGGCGCGTCGGCGACATCCTCGTCGAGCGCGGCTGGGCGACGACGGCCGACCTGGCGCGCGCTCTCGCCGAGCAGTGGAACCTCGAGTTCGTGGACGTTCTCACGACAGAGATAGAGCCCGAGGCGATCAAGCTCCTGCCCGAGCCGACCATTCGCCGCTACCGGGCGCTGCCGATCCGCTACCTGTCGAAGAACCTCGTCCTGGTGGCGATCAGCGATCCCACCGATATTCTCGGCCTCGACAACGTCAAGCTCTCGCTCGACGTCAACCTCAAGTTCTGCCTGGCCGACCCTGCCGATCTGGAGCGCTCGATCGACCAGGTCTTCAGCCAGCGGCCGGCGCTTCACGTGGTGGACGAGACGCCCGGACTGGCGGAGGAAGCCGAGGAGCGCTTCGACCTGGCCCCCGCCGACGAGGAGACATCGCCCGCGATCGGCCTGGTCAATCAGCTGCTGGCGCAGGCGATCAGGGAACGGGCTTCCGACATCCATTTCGAGCCGCAGGAGCGACAGATGATCGTGCGCGTGCGCGTCGACGGTGTGATGCGCGAGCTGGCGGACGTGCCGAAGACGATGCAGCAGGCGACTCTGAGCAGGCTCAAGGTGATGGCGCAGCTGGATATCGCCGAGCGCTCGCTTCCGCAGGACGGCCGCTCGGCGGTGAGGCTGAACGGAGAGCCGGTCGACCTGCGCGTCGCGGTGCTGCCGACGACCTACGGCGAAAAGATCGTGGTGCGCATCCTTCAGCGCTCCTCGAAGCACGTCTCGCTGAGCGAGCTGGGCATGAGCGAGCAGGCTCTGAAGAGCTTCATTCACGCCATCGAGCAGCCGTTCGGCTGCGTCGTCTCGGCCGGGCCGACCGGCGCCGGCAAGACGACGACGCTGTACGCGGCGCTCGACCGGCTCAACTCCAGCGAGCGCTCGATCACGACGATCGAGGATCCCGTCGAGTACGAGCTGGCCGGCGTCTCGCAGATTCAGGTCAACGCCAAGCGCGGTCTCACCTTCGCCCGCGGCCTGCGCACCATCCTGCGCGCCGATCCCGATGCCCTGCTGGTGGGCGAGATTCGCGACACCGAGACGGCGGAGATCGCCGTTCAGGCGGCCATGACCGGCCACCTCGTGCTCACCACCGTTCACGCTCAGACTGCCGCCGCGGCCTTTGCCCGCCTGCAGGACATGGGCATCGCTCCCTACATGCTCGCGAACGCCATCAACTGCGTGGTCTCGCAGCGACTGGTGCGGGTGCTTTGCCCCTCCTGCCGCAGCGTCGCCGAGGCAACTGAGGCCGAGCGCGCCGAGCTCGGGCTCGCTTCGGACACCCCCGCTCAGCTCTATCACCCGGTTGGTTGCCGCGCTTGCGGTGACAGCGGCTATCACGGGCGCACGGCGATCTACGAGGTACTGCCGGTGAGCGGCGAGATCCGGAAGCTGATCGGCCGCACCACCGAGGAGATCCACGACGAGGCCGTCGCGGCCGGCATGGTCACGCTCGAGCAGGACGGTTACCGAATCGCCCTGACCGGCGTCACCTCGCTCGAGGAAGTCCGGCGCGTGGCCGGAAACAGCCTCTAGCCTGACCGATTCTGCGTTCGCCCCTGGCGCCGGCGCGATACTCTGAGCTTCTACGCCGGGCTCGAGCGCGATCGACGACTCTCCAGATGGCGAATAAAGACAAGACAACTCCAAACCGGGAGCACGCACTCGGAGTGCTGCTGATCCGCAAGGGCACGATCAGCTCCGAGCAACTCGAGCAGGCGCTGAACGAGAAGGAGCTGAACGGGCAGCGGATCGGCGACATCTTCGTGGCGCACGGCTGGGCGACCTCGCGCGATCTGGCCCTTGCCCTCGCCGAGCAGTACAGCCTGGATTTCGTCGAGATCCTCGAGACGCCGATCGAGCCCGAGGTGACGAAGCTGCTCTCGGAGCGCTTCGTGCGCCGCTTTCGCGCCCTGCCCGTCAAATACCTGGGCAAGAGCTCGGTGCTGGTGGCGATCGCCGACCCAACCGACATCGTCGCGCTCGACAACGTCAAGCTGGCGCTCGGGATAAACCTGAAGTTCTGCCTGGCCGACTCCGGCGATCTCGACAGCGCGATCGACCAGGTCTACTCGCAGCGCCCCGCTCTGCGCATCGTCGACGAGCCGATCGAGCTGGACGAAGAGCTGGAGATCGATCGCATGCCCGATCTGAGCGCGATCGCAGAGGACGCCGCCCCGGCCGTGTCGCTGGTGAACCGGATCCTCATCCGGGCGATTCAAGACCGGGCATCGGACATCCATTTCGAGCCGCAGGAGCGGCAGATGATCGTGCGCACGCGCATCGACGGCGTGGCGCGCGAGCTGGCCTCGATCCCCAAGACGATGCAGCAGGCGATCCTCAGCCGTCTCAAGGTGATGGGCCAGCTCGACATCGCCGAGCGCCAGCTACCGCAGGACGGCCGCTGCGCGGTTCGCCTGGCCGGCGAGTCGGTCGACCTGCGCATCGCCGTCATCCCGATCAGCCACGGCGAGAAGGTGACCATTCGCATTCTCCAGCGCTCCTCGAAGAGCGTCTCGCTGAGCGATCTGGGCATGAGCGAGCAGGCCTTCGAGGTCTTCCGGCGCGCGATCGAGCAGCCCTTCGGCTGCATCATCTCCTGCGGGCCGACCGGCTCGGGCAAGACGACGACGCTCTACGCCGCGCTCGAGCACCTGAAGAGCGAGGAGCGCGTCATCACGACGATCGAGGACCCGGTCGAGTACGAGATCGCCGGCGTCTCGCAGGTGCAGGCGAACGTGCGGCGCGGGCTGACCTTCGCGCGCGGCCTGCGCACGATCCTGCGCTCCGATCCCGACGTGCTGCTCGTTGGCGAGATCCGTGATGCGGAGACGGCCGAGATCGCCGTGCAGGCGGCGCTCACCGGGCACCTCGTACTGACGACGCTGCACACGCAAAACGCGGCGAGCACCTTTGCCCGCCTCCAGGACATGGGCGTGGCGCCGTTCATGCTCTCGAACGCCATCAACTGCGTGGTCTCGCAGCGCCTGGTGCGCAAGCTCTGCCCGAGTTGCCGCCGCGAGTCGACGCCGAACGAGGCCGAGCGCGCCGAGCTGGGCATCGCCAAGGGCCAGGACGCGACGATCTACCGCGCCAAGGGCTGCAGGAAGTGCAACGAGACGGGTTATCTCGGGCGCATGGGAATCTACGAGGTGCTGCCGATGACCGACCAGATCAGAGAGTTGATCGGCCAGCCCACCGCGAAGATCCACGCCGAGGCCGTCAAGGAGGGTATGGTCACGCTGAGGCAGGACGGGCACCGCCTCGTTCTGATCGGCGAGACCTCGATCGAAGAGATCCGGCGCGTGGTCGGCGACGATCGCTGAGGGCCGGCGGCTCCCCGCCCGGGCTACGAATCGTCGGCGACGCCGCTGGGCACTTCCCCCAGCGGCGAGAGCATCTGCGCCAGCTTGAACTGCCCGCGCGCCTCGTCGCTGCGCCCCAGGCGCACGAGCGAGCGACCCAGCCCGTAGTAGCCGTAAGCGTCGGCCGGGGTGAGCTCGATCATCGCCCGGAACTCGGCCTCGGCCTCTTCGTAGCGGCGGAGCCGGAAGTAGGCGATGCCAAGCGCCTCGCGGATCGAGGCCTTGCGCGGCTCGTAGCGCTTCGCCCGCTCGAGCGGCACGGTCGCCTGGGCGGGCATGCCGTCGGCGAGCTGCTGCTTCCCTTTTTGAAAGAGCTCGAAGGTCTCGGACATCTCACATCCAGCGTAGAGAAAACGATAGGGGTGAGAACGAGCGCGATCGCCGGGCTATTCGAGGCGAGCCGGGCCCGCGTATTCACCGATCAGGCTTCGCCGCGCCGACCCGGATGGGTAACTTACGACAAGGATGCTGCGAAGCAGCTCGTATTTAGTGGCGGCGGCGCTTGCCGCGCTCATCGTGGCCGCTATCAGCTCGGGCTGCGACACGGCAGCCGACAGGACTTACAAGGGGCACGGCATCTCCTTCCGCTATCCGAAGGACTGGCAGCCGGCGGCGTTCACGGGGCTGAGTGCGCAGAACGCGGGCGGCCTCTGGACGGTGGCGTTCAAGCCTCGCTCGTCATCGTCCAGGGCGGATCTCGTCTTCATGAGCGAGTACCGGACGCCGGTTGCGATCACCAGGCGAAACCGAGCGACCTACACCGCCGATGTGACCTCCTCGGTCTCGAACGTGGCGACGCGCGCCGGTGGCTCGCTGCTGGCGGGCCCGACGATGGTCTCGATGGGCGGGCTGCCAGGCTACGGCTTCCGCATCCGCGCCAAGACGCGCGACAACCTGAGCAGCGAGAGCCGCATCCTGCTCGTCTGGAATGGCAAGAGCGAGTACTACCTCAACTGCCAGCACGAAGCTGCAGGGCGTTATTCAACCGAGGTGGAGCGCGCCTGCGACATGATCATCCGCTCGTTTGGGCTCGGCTGAGCGCGCAGGGCGCTGCTATCCGCGCAGCCGCTCGACCGCGTCGAGGATGCCGGCGGCGATCTCGCTCTTCGGCGCCCTGGGTAGAGGGGTCTCGCCGGTCTTGGAGATCAGAACGACCTCGTTCTCCTCGGCGTCGAAGCCGATGCCGGGCTGCGCTATGTCGTTGAAGACGATCAGGTCGACCTGCTTGGCGCGCAGCTTCTCGCGGGCTCGCTCCAGGCCCGCGGCGCCCTCGTCGGCCGCGAACCCGATCAGCAGCTGCCCCTTTCGCCTGCGCCGGCCCAGCTCGCGCAGCACATCGGTGGTCGGCTCCAGCTCGACCGTCCAGCTCTCTTCGCTCTTGCGGCGCTTGCCGCTTTCGGGCGCGGCCGGGCGGTAGTCGGCAATCGCCGCGCTCATCACGATCACGTCGGCCTCGCTACCGAGCACGGCCTCGGCCAGTGCGGCGGCGCTGCCCGCCTCGACCAGCTCGACGCCGGCCGGCGCCGGAACGGCCAGGTTTGCCGCGACCAGCGTCACCTCGGCCCCACGCCGCAGCGCCTCGGCGGCCAGCGCAACGCCCATCCGGCCGGAGGAGCGATTGCCCAGGAAGCGCACCGAGTCGAGCGGCTCGCGCGTTCCGCCGGCGCTGATCAGGACTCTCGTCCCGGCCAGCGAGCGGGATCGGGCGAGGAGCTCCTGGCAGCACTCGAAGATCGCCGCCGGCTCGCTCATCCTCCCCATGCCGCTGCCACCCTCGCCCAGCTCGCCCTCTTCGGGGCCGACCACGTGCGCGCCGCGCTCACGCAGGATGCGCATGTTCTCCTGCGTCGCCGGGCTGGCCCACATGCGCGAGTTCATCGCGGGCGCCAGCACGAGCGGGCCGCCGTGTGCCAGCGCGCTCTCGGTGACCAGGTTGTCGGCGATGCCGCCGGCCAGCTTGGCCAGCGTGTTGGCGGTGGCCGGGGCGATGACGAGCAGATCGGCGCGCTCCAGGTGTGGATAGGCGCTGTTCGAAGCCGAGCGGCGCGCCAGTGCGTTTAGCGTCCGGGAGCTGACGAATCCCTCGCCCGCCGGCGTCAGGATCGGCACGACCTCGTGCCCGGCCTTGACGAGCAGGCGTACCAGCTCACACGCCTTGTAGGCGGAGATGCCACCCGATACGCCGACGATGACCTTGGCCATGGCAAGAACATTAGTCCCAGGCCTCGCTTGCACGCGCCCGGCGGGCCGTCAAGCGTCTTCGAGCGGCGGCGGGCCGAAGCGCCAGTTCCACTCCGAGCGGCGCATGAAGCGCCATACCGCCTCCTGCATCGTGAGATCGAGCTGTGCGAATGCGACTACAGAGCCCGCGAGCTCGGCGGCCGCGTCGATGCCCGGCGCCGCGAGCAGCGCGTCGATCTGCGCCAGCAGGCCGGCGGGCTTTCGCGGAGCACGCTCCAGCTCGTGCAGGAACCACTTGTGGTACGGGTAGAGCATGCGGTTCAGTGCCAGCACGGTGCGCCCGGCGTAGAGAGCAAGCCGCGAGCCGGCGAAGACCGCCAGGTAGCGATCGTGGCGCTTGTCCGCCTCGCGCATGAACCACTCCATCAGCATCGCGTGACTCGCGAAATCGCGCAGCTTCTCCTCGCGCTCCTGCTCGGGGTAGGCCGCCGCCGCGGCGATCCGCGCTTCAAGCCCCTCGACGCGCGAGAAGGCGACGAAGGCGTCCTGGAACGCCCAGCGCGCGGGCTCGCTCCCCCGCGCGGCCACCTCGTCGATGAAGCCGAGCCCGATCACCTTGCCGTCGAGATAGCCGTCCTCGTAGTCGGCCAGGGTGTCGTCGAAGATCGCCAGCTCGCCTTGCTCGAGGCGTTCCGCCGCCGCAGCGTCGGAGAAGACGAGCATCACGTCCAAATCCGACGACGGCGTCGCCAAGCCGTGCGCGACGGAGCCGCCGACTATCAGCCCGAGCAGCTCGGGCTCGGACGAAAAGCGCTCACACGCGCGAGCTATCAGACGTTCGTGCTGCGGAAGAAGTTCGCGACCCACCGACCTACGAGCCGGGTCAGTACTGCTTGTACTCGTAGGAGAGCTTGTTCTGGGCCACTTCTTCCAGAGCCATCGTCAGGTAGTTCTTGGAGCGCGACTCGATCATCGGAGGCGGCGCCTCGTCGAAGGAGCCTTCACCGAGCATGTGGTGGTAGTTGTTGATCTGCCTGGCCCTCTTTGCGGCGACGATGACGAGCGCGTAACGCGAGTCGACGCAATTGAGCAGGGTATCTACGCGGGGATCGATCACGAATCAATCGTAGCTGCGAGCGCAAGTTCTCGCCGAACCACGTGCTCCAACTCGTCGGCGGCGCGGCCCAGATCGTCGTTTTCGACAACGTGATCGAACTCGCCGGCCTGCCCGAGCTGGAGGTGGGCGAGCTCGAGCCGGTCGCCGATCTCGGTCTGCGTTTCGGTAGCGCGTTGGGTCAGACGCCGATCCAACTCTTCGACCGGCGCGCGGATGAAGATCGTGACTGCGCCTGGGACGGTGCGCTTGACATTGAGAGCGCCCTCTGTCTCGAGCTCCAGCACGCAGACGCGGCCGTTCGAAGCAATTCGCTCCAGCTCCGAGCGAAGCGTTCCGTAGCACCGCTGCGACACGTAGGTGACGTGCTCGAGGAACTCTCCGGCTTGGAGGCGGCGCTCGAACTCCTCGGGAGTCAGGAACCAGTACTCGCGCCCGTCCTCTTCGCCGGGGCGCCGCTCGCGCGTGGTGGCCGAGACGGAGTGCTCGAGCTGCGGAAGGCGGCGCAGCAGCTCGGCGATCAGCGTTCCCTTGCCGGCGCCGGAAGGGCCCGTGACCACGATGACCGGAACAGGGCTCATTGCCGAAAACCTACTAGCAACTCGGCCGGAGTCGCGACGCGGTCGCCGCCGGCGACGTTGTGAGCACTGTTCACGGGAGCGCGAGAGACTTTCAGCTGCGGCTGAAGAGGCCGATCAGCTCGCCGCGCTGGCGATCGGACAGGCCGCCGACCGTCTTCGACTGGCTGATGCGGCACTGATTGAGGAGCCTGGCCGCCTTGACGCGACCGAACTTGGGCACCGCCATCAGGATGTCCAGCACCTTCGCCGTCTCGACGTATTCCGGCGGCTGGCCGAGGATGTCCTCAATCCGCGCGCCCCCTTCTTTGAGGTCACGCTTGAGTTTCGCTCGCCTGACGCGGATCTCGTTCGCTCGCTGCAACGCTTCCATACGTTGATCGAGCGAGCGAGCAGGCGCTTGTGCTTGCCCCTTCGAAAGCACCATGGGCGGCCATACTAACAATTCACGCGTGCCGGTCAAGCCGGAAGTTTCTCGCCGATTTACAGGAGTTTTCGGATTGGGCACAGATTGGTCGCCGCCGAGCTAGGCGGCGGAGGGCCGATGAGCGGCTCCGCGAGCCTCGGCAGGGCGCTCGAAACCGCGAGCCCGCGCCTCTTCGTCGAGCTCGCTTCGCACCCGTTCGGGCGCCTCGAGATCGGCAAACAGAACCGAGCCCAGGGCCACCGCGGATGCTCCCGCGGCGATCAGATCGAGCGCTTGCTTTCCGTTCTGCACCCCGCCCACGCCGACGATCGGGACGGCCCCCTTGGTCGCCTGGTAACAGAGATAAACCGCCGCCAGAGCCACCGGCCTGAGCGCTGCACCGGAGTAGCCGCCGACCGCACGACCGAGCCTGGGCTCCAGCGTCCATTCGTCGAGAACCAGCCCGCGCAGAGAGTTGACGAGCGTGAGACCGCTCGCCCCCGCGTCGATCACTCGCATTGCTACCTCGGCGATGTCGGGCAGGTGCGGCGAGAGCTTGGCGTAGAGGGGCTTGCTCGTGACTGCGCGGCAGGCCGCCACGATATCGGCCGATTCCGCGGCCGCCGGGTCGACGTTGGGGCAGGAAAGGTTGAGCTCCAGGGCGCCGACCGACTCGCGCCTGCCGACGCGCTCGCAAACCTGGGCGTAGGTCGCCGCGTTCGAGCCACCCACCGAGACCCAGAACGGCATCTCCAACTCTTCGAGGCGCGGCAGTACGTCGGCGCAGAATCGCTCGATGCCCGGATTCTGCAGCCCGATCGAGTTGAGTAGGCCGAAATCGGTCTCGGCCAGGCGCGGTTGCTGGTTGCCGGGCCTGGGCTCGGCCGTGACGGTCTTGGCCACGTAGACGTCGAGGCTGCGCGCGACCCTCGGAGCGGTCAGCGCATCGAGACAGCCCGAGGCGTTCAGGATCACGCTTCCACCGCCTCTTCCTCGTCGTCGATCACGGGCAGCACGGGAGGACGGCCGTTCAGCACCGGTCCCTCGACGCAGAGGCGCCTCGACTTGCCGTCCAGCTCGACCACGCAGCCGTAGCAGGCCCCGAAGCCGCAGGCCATCGGCGCCTCCCAGGCGAGCTGCGCGTCGGGGACGAGAGCGTGCACCGCGTGCAGCATCGGTTCGGGCCCGCAGGCCAGCACGTCCATCGGGCCCGCCGGAATCAGCTCGGTCACGAGCTGAGGCTCGATGCAGACCTCGGCCTTGGGCACGAGCTGAGCCGCCTCGGCCTGGCGGGCGGTGCGGAAGCCGAGCACGGCCGGAGGGTTGCCCATCACCTGAGAGGCGTATGGGAAGGGCGCGATCCCGATGCCGCCACCGACGAGAAGCGGCCGCTCGACGTCGGTGCGGAAGCCGTTGCCGAGCGGTCCGAAGAGACCGATCTCGCTACCGCGCTCCAGCTCGCAGAGCACGCGCGTCGCGGGGCCGACCGGATTGATCAGAAAGGCCAGCTCGCTCTTTTCGGCGAGGCAGATCGAGAAGGGCCGCGGCACGATGTGACCGGGCACGTCGAGCATGAAGAACTGGCCCGGCAGCCCGGCGTCGAGCCCGCCCCGCTCGAGCCGAAGCAGCGTATACAGGCCGATTCTCTCGCTACCGCTGACGCAGCGCCTCTCCCTGCGCGGAGACGCCACTAGGAAAGCTCTCCGTTGCGGCTGCGGCCCTCCGGCGTCGCGCCGCTGTCGGCGGCAATCCGCTCCTGCAGCGAGCAGGACTCGGTGCGACGGGCGTTGGCGATGGCCTGAACGGCCGCCGCGGCTCCGGAGATCGTCGTGATGCAGGGGACGCGGGCGATCAGCGCGGCCTCGCGAATCAGGTATCCGTCGGTGCGGGCGCCCGATCCCTGGGGCGTGTTGACCACGAGATCGCAGCGGCCGCGGCGAATCAGGTCGACGACCGTGGTGCCCTCCTTGCTCTCGACCTCCGAGACCTTGAGCACCTCCCCGATCTCGATCCCGGCCCGCGCAAACGCCTTCGCGGTTCCGCGCGTCGCGACCAGCTCGAAGCCGAGCCCGGACAGCGCCGCGGCCACGGGCACGGCGGCCGATTTGTCGGCGTCCCTGACCGAGAAGAAGGCCCTCCCGCTGGCGGGCAGCTCGCGCCCGGCCGCGCGCTCGGCCTTGGCCAGCGCCGTGGGAAGATCCTCCGCCGTCGCCATCACCTCGCCCGTCGAACGCATCTCGGGTCCCAGTACCGGATCGGCGCCGGGGAAGCGCGAGAAGGGCAGCACGGCGGCCTTGACGCTGTACTGGCGCGGCGGCCGCTCGGGCGGCAGCCCCAGCTCGGGAATCTTGAGGCCATCGCCGAGCCGGCAGGCCGCGGCGACCAGGTTCACGCCCGTTGCCTTGCTGGCAAAGGGCACCGTGCGCGAGGCGCGTGGATTGACCTCCAGCACGAACACCTCCTCGCCGACCACCGCCAGCTGGACGTTGAGCAGCCCGACGACGCCCAGCGCCGGCCCGAGACGGCGGATGATCGTGGTGATCTCCTCCGACACCGCCGGGGTGAGCGAAGGCGCCGGCAGCACGCAGGACGAGTCGCCCGAGTGGACGCCCGCCTCCTCGACGTGCTGCATGATCGCGCCGATATACGTGTCCTCGCCGTCGGATAGCGCATCGACGTCGATCTCGACCGCGTTCTCCAGGAAGCGGTCGATCAGTACCTTGCGGGCCGCCGCGACGAGCGCCGAGCGCACGTCGTCGGGCCGGTAGCAGACGCGCATCGCGCGCCCGCCCAGAACGTAGGAGGGTCGCACCAGAACCGGGTAACCGATCCGGTCGGCTATCTCGATCGCCTCTTCGGAGGTCGAGGCCATGCCCCACTCCGGGCAGCGAATCGCCAGCCGCTCGAGCAGATCGCCGAAGCGCTCGCGGTCCTCGGCCAGGTCGATCGCCTCGAACGGAGTGCCCATGATGCGGAAGCCGGCCGCCTCGATCGCGCGCGCCAACTTGAGCGGCGTCTGGCCGCCGAACTGGATCACGATCCCGGCCGGCCGCTCGCGCTCGCAGATCGCCAGCACGTTCTCGATCGTCAGCGGCTCGAAGTAGAGCCGGTCGGAGGTGTCGTAGTCGGTGGAGACCGTCTCGGGATTGCAGTTGACCATCACCGCCTCGTAGCCGAGCTCGCGGAAGCTCTGCGCGGCGTGGACGCAGCAGTAGTCGAACTCGATTCCCTGGCCGATCCGGTTCGGGCCCGAGCCGAGGATGACAACGCTGCGTTTCTCGCGCTCCGGGTCGGGCGGCGCCTCGTCGCTCTCGCCCCAGGTCGAGAAGTAGTAGTTCGAGCTCGCCTCGACCTCGCCGGCGCAGGAATCGACGCGGCGGAAGGTCGGCAGAATCTCCAGCTCCTTCCTCCTGGCGCGAAGCTCCGCCTCCTCGCATCCTGCGGCTTCGGCGATCTCGGCGTCCGAGAGGCCGAGGCGCTTCAGGCGCAGCAGCTCGCCGGCCTCGAGGCGTTCGAGCGCCGGCACGCTCGCCAGTGCCAGCCGGATGTGCTCGATCTCCGTTCTGAACCAGGGATGGATGCCCTCGGGCAGATCGTCCAGCTCGAGCCAGGGCGAGATCACGCCGGCGTCGAGCTCGCGCGAGCGGCGCGCCTTGAGGAAGGCCTCGCCGAAGGTGCGCCCGATTCCCATCGCCTCGCCGACCGATTTCATCTGCGTGCCCAGTGTCGGGTCGGCGCCGGGGAACTTCTCGAAGGCGAAGCGCGGGAACTTGACCACCACGTAGTCGAGCGTCGGCTCGAAGGAAGCCGGCGTCGTCTTGGTCAGGTCGTTCGGGATCTCGTCGAGCGTGTAGCCGATGGCCAGCTTGGCGGCCACCTTGGCGATCGGATAGCCGGTGGCCTTGGAGGCCAGCGCCGAGGAGCGCGACACGCGCGGGTTCATCTCGATCACGCGCAGCTCGCCGGTCTCGCGCTCGCGCGCGAACTGGATGTTGGAGCCGCCGGTCTCGACGCCGACGGCGCGGATGATCGCGATCGAGGCGTCGCGCAGCTCCTGGTAGGCCTCGTCGCTCAGCGTCATCTGCGGCGCCACTGTCACCGAGTCGCCCGTGTGCACGCCCATCGGGTCGAGGTTCTCTATCGAGCAGACGATGACGACGTTGTCGATGCGGTCGCGGATCACCTCCAGCTCGAACTCGTCCCAGCCGCGCACCGACTCCTCCACCAGCACCTGGCCGATCGGGCTCTCAGAGAGGCCCATCGCCACCTGGCGCTCGAGATGGGCGCGAGTCGAGACGAAGCCGCCGCCGTGCCCACCAAGGGTGAAGGCGGGACGAACCACCGCCGGCAGGCTCACACCGGCGAGATCGGAAAGCTGCGTGACGATGCGCGACTCGGGGACGCGCAGGCCAACGCTCTGGACGGCGTCGCGGAAGAGCAGGCGATCCTCGGCGCGGCGGATGACGTCCACCGGCGCTCCGATCAGCTCGATCCCCAGCTCGTCGAGCACGCCGGCCTCCGCCAGCTGCGTGGCCAGGTTGAGCGCCGTCTGCCCGCCGAGCGTCGGCAGCAGCGCGTCGGGCCGTTCGCGCTCCAGCACCGAGGTCACGCCGGCCACGTCGAGCGGCTCCAGATAGGTGCGGTCGGCGAAGCCGGGGTCGGTCATGATCGTCGCCGGATTGGAGTTGACGACGATCGTGCGGAAGCCCTCCTCGCGCAGCACCTTGAGCGCCTGGCAGCCGGAGTAGTCGAACTCGCAGGCCTGCCCGATCACGATCGGGCCCGAGCCGATGACACAGATCGATTTCAGGTCCTTGCGCTTAGGCACGCCTTGCGCCCTTTCTGCGGCAGAGCTCGGCGACCCAGTCTTCGATCAGCGGCCGCGCGTCGTGCGGGCCGGGACTGGCCTCGGGATGGAACTGCACCGAGTGCGCATCGAGCTTGGGATAGGCGAGACCCTCGACGGTGCCGTCGTAGAGCGAGATATGGGTCGCCTCCTGCTCGTCGCAGGGCGCGACCGCGAAGCCGTGGTTCTGGCTTGTGACCAGCACGCGCCCGCTCGGCCGGTGCAGCACGGGATGATTCGCGCCGCGGTGGCCGAAGGGCAGCTTGTAGGTCTCGTGGTCGGTGGCCAGGGCGAGAAGCTGGTGTCCGAGGCAGATGCCGAAGACGGGGACGCGCCCGAGCAGCTCGCGAATCGTGGCCACCTCGGCGGTGAGCGGCTCGGGATCGCCCGGGCCGTTCGAGAGCAGGACGCCGTCGAACTCGGCCAGCGTGTCCGCGTCGACATCGTGCGGCATCAGCGTCACCTTGGCGCCCGCGCTCGTCAACCGGCGCAGAATCGAGCGCTTCGTCCCGTAGTCGATCACGGCCACCGAGACCAGCCCGGCGTCGGAGTAGACGACGGGCTCGGGTGTGGAGACCTCGCCGGCCAGCGCGCGCCCGGTCATGACCGGCTGCTCGAGCACCGTCTCCAGCGTATCCTCGTGTGCGCTCGAGCCGGCGGCCACCGCGGCCCGCATCGATCCGCGGTCGCGCAGGTGCAGCACGAGCGAGCGGGTGTCGATTCCGGTCAGCGCGACGATGCCGTTGTCGCTCAGCCAATCCGTCCAGGCGGGCCCGCGCGCCTCGCGCATGATCGCCGCCCGTGCCTGCGGCCGCGCCGACTCCGAGCGACCGCGGGCGACGCCGTAGTTCCCGACCATCGGCGCGGTGAAGCAGATCAGCTGCTCGGCGTAGCTGGGATCGGTGAGGATCTCCTGGTAGCCGGTCATCGCGGTGGCGAAAACGGCCTCGCCGAACGCGGTGCCGTCGGCGCCGACCGACTCGCCGCGGAAGACGGTTCCGTCCTCGAGCACCACGTAGCCGCTCGTCACCAGCTCTCTCATGCGACCGCCTTTTCCGCGCGCTCCGCGCCGAAGGCGACGCGCCCGGCGGCGAGCGTGAGCACTACCTCGCCACGGAGCGCCTGCCCGAGCAGCCAGGAGTTGGCCGAGAGCGAGCGGAAGCGCTCCTCGCAGACCATCCAGCTGGCCTCGAGATCGAGCAGCACCAGGTTGGCGGGCTCGCCCACGGCGATGCGCGGGGTCGGAAGATCGAAGGCATGAGCGGGCCCGGCCGACATGCGGTCGAGCAGCGTCTCGAGCGAGAGCAGCCCGGGCTCGACCAGGTGCGTGTAGAGCGCCGCGAAGGCCGTCTCGAGGCCGGTGACGCCGAAGGGAGCCGCCTCGAAGGGAACGTCCTTCTCCTGGCGGGCGTGCGGCGCGTGATCGGTGGCGATGCAGGAGATCGCGCCCGACCTGAGCGCCTCGATCAGCGCCAGGCGGTCGCGCTCGGGGCGGAGCGGTGGATTCATCTTCAAATTCGAGTCGAGCGAGCGCACGGCCTCGTCCGTCAGGCAGAGGTGGTGCGGCGTGGCCTCGGCGCTCACCTGCACGCCGTCGACGAGCGCGTGGCGCAGCAGCTCAACCGACTCGCTGGTGGAGAGATGCATCAGGTGCAGCGGCTGGCCCTCGTAGGCTGCCAGCGCCAGGTCGCGCCCGACGGCGATGCTCTCGGCCACCGACGGATATCCGGCCAGCCCCAGCTCGGCCGAGACGGCCCCCTCGTGCATCTGCCCGCGCCGTGAGAGCGCCGATTCCTCGCAATGAAGCGCCAGGCGGCGACCGGTCGAGCCCGCGTACTGAAGCGCCCGGCGCATCAGGGCGGCCGAGCGCACGGGCTGTCCGTCGTCGGTGAAGGCGGCGGCGCCGGCATCTGCCAGCTCGCCCATCTCGGTCAGCTCCTCACCGGCGAGCCCGCGCGAGATCGCGGCCATGAAGCCCGTCGGCACCTTCGCCTCCTCCTGCGCCTGCTCGATCAAAGCTCCCAGCACGGCCGCGTTGTCGACCGTCGGCGACGTGTTGGGCATGGCCAGGATGGCGCAGTAACCGCCGGCCGCGGCCGCCGCGCTGCCCGAAGCGATCGTCTCCTCGTCCTCGCGCCCGGGCGTGCGCAGGTGCACGTGCGGATCGACGAAGGCCGGCGCCAGCACCAGCCCTTCGGCCGAGACAGTCTTTCCCGCGCTCTTCTTTCCGTCTGGTTGAGCGAGCTCGCTGATCACGCCCTTCTCGATCTTCACGTCGAGCAGCGCGTCCACTCCCGCGCCGGGGTCGAGCACGCGGGCGCCACGAATCGTGAGCGAGGCGGCCGCGCCGGCCTTGCTGTGCAGGAGCATCAGGCGACCTCGTTCATGTTCATCGTCGGGGCCAGCGAGACGGGGCCCTGCGTCAGCAGGTCGTAGAGAACGGCCATCCGCACCACCAGCCCCGAGCGCACCTGAGCCTCGATCAGCGAGGCCGGCGAGTCGGCGACGCGGGCGTCGATCTCGACACCGCGGTTGATCGGGCCGGGGTGCATCACGACCTGCCCCGGCCGCAGCCGCTGCGGTGTGATGCCCCAGCGGGCCGTGTACTCACGCAGGCTGGGCACGAAGTTCTCGCCCGCCGCGATCCGCTCCTGCTGCATGCGCAGCACGTAGACCACGTCGGCCGTCTCGATGCGGGAGATGTCGCTGGAGACCTCGCAGCCGAGCTGCTCGAAGCCGCGCGGAATGAGTGCGGGCGGGCCGATGCAGGTGGTGCTCGCATCGACCAGGTTGAGAGCCTGCACCAGCGAGCGGGCTACGCGCGAGTGCAGCACGTCGCCCACGATGGCGACCTGCAGCCCGGCCAGGTGCCCCAGCGCCTCCTGCATCGTGTAGAGGTCGAGCAGCGCCTGGGTCGGGTGCTGGTGCTTGCCGTCGCCGGCGTTGACCACGTGGGCGCTGGTCGTCTCGGCGATCAGCCTGGGCGCCCCGATCTGGACGTGGCGGATGACGATCACGTCGGGCTGGTAGGCCGTAAGCGTTCGGGTCGTGTCTCTGAGCGACTCGCCCTTCTCGACCGAGGAGCCGCTCGCCCTCAGCGTCATCACGTCGGCGGAGAGTCTTTTCGCCGCCAGCTCGAAGCTGGAGGCTGTGCGAGTCGAGGATTCGTAGAAGAGGTTGACAACCGTGCGCCCGCGCAGGGTGGGCAGCTTCTTCATCTCACGCTCCAGCGAGCGGGAGAAGTTGCGTGCCGTGGCCAGCAGCCTCTCGACGATCTCGCGGTTCAGGTCGTCGATCGAGATCAGGTGCCGCTTCGGCGCCGCTGTCGCGACCTGCGCCTCGCCTGCGATCACGCGTATCTCAGCCATCTTGCGCAACCTCCTCGAGCGCGGGGATGAGCAGCACGGCGTCCTCGCCGTCGACCTCCGAGACGCGTACCTGGATGCTCTCCCGGCGCGAGGTGGGCAGGTTCTTGCCCACGTAGTCGGGACGGATCGGAAGCTCGCGGTGGCCGCGGTCGATCAGGACGGCGAGCTGGACGCGCTCGGGGCGCCCGTAGTCGAACAGCGCCTCGATCGCGGCCCGTATCGTGCGGCCCGTGTAGAGAACGTCGTCCACCAGGACGCAGGTCTTTCCCTCGAGCGGAAAGTCGAGCGACGTCGCCCGCACGACCGGCTGCGGATGCAGCGGCGCCTCGCCGCCGCGTACCTGCACGTCGTCGCGGTAGAAGGTGATGTCGATCACTCCGAGCTCGACCGTGTGCCCGGTTCGCTCGGCGATCAGCGCCCGCAACCGCTCGGCGATCGGGACGCCGCGAGTCTGGATGCCTACGAGCGCCAGGCGCTCGAGATCCTCGGCCTGCTCGATCAACTCGTGAGCGATGCGCGTGAGCGTGCGCTCGATCGACTCGGCATCGAGGACGTTCTTACCCACTGTGCCGGCCGACGAGTTCAGAGTAGGCACCGAGTTGCGGGCCTGGTTCCGGCTGGGTAGATCATCTCTTCTCCTTTCCGGCCTCTCAGGACCGGGTTAAAGGTTTGCCTCGGCAAGAGTAGCGCCTAACGGCGACGAACGGCAAA
Organism: Gaiellaceae bacterium; assembly: GCA_049591255.1. GTDB lineage: Bacteria > Actinomycetota > Thermoleophilia > Gaiellales > Gaiellaceae > Fen-549. The sequence continues at coordinate 21,617 of JBAWEP010000062.1, read as the reverse complement.
AAAGAACCCGAGGTGAAGTGAAAGCCCGACGCTTGGTCGCAGTGCGGAGCGTCTCGGCTCGGTTCGAGCCTCAGGCCGATTGCTCGACCTCGGCGGCGGCGAGCGGCGCCGGCGCGAAGCGTCCCAGCCCGCTCGAGAGCGAGACCATCGCGACCCCCGCGCCGACGGTCACCAGGAGCGCGACTCGTAGCGACGCGATGCTCGCGATCCCGCCGATCACAGGCGCAACGAGGAGGAAGGCGGGCCAGGCCGAGGCCATCACCGCGGCCAGCCCTTGTCCCTCGGGCAGCGGCAGCTGGCCGGCGGCGCGGAAGAGAGTGGGCGCCTGGCAGGAGAGCCCGAGCCCGAAGAGCGCAAAGCCGGCGAGAACGATGAGCGGCCTCTGAAACGCCAGCGCCAGCGCGATCCCTAGAACGGCGATCGAACCGCCTGTCCTGACCAGCCCCCCCACGCCCATCCTGAGCACGAGGCGGTCGCCCCAGAGGCGCCCGGCCGTCATCGTCAGGGAGTAGAGGCCGAAGGTGAGAGCCGCCAGCGCGCTCGAGGCGCCGATCGAGTCGTGCATGTAGACGCTGCTCCAGGATGTCGCCGTGCCCTCGCAGAAGAGCTCGAAGAAGGCGACCGCGATGATCAGCGCCAGCGGAACGGAGAGGTGAGCCCGCTGCCGATGCTCGCGCGGCGCCCTTTCCGTCTCGATCAGGTAGAAGCCGATCGCGAGCCCGTTGACGAACAGGAGCCCGGCGACCACCAGCAGGTGCGCGTGGTAGGAGACGCCGAAGTGCGTCACCAAAGCGGCGACCAGGGCGCCGGCCATCATCCCGATCGAGAAGCCACCGTGCATCGTTGACAGGATCGTGCGCCGGTAGCGGCCTTCCAGCGCGATCGCCTGCGCATTCATGCTCACCTGGACGAGACCGTTCGAGGCGCCCATCAGGAAGAGCGCCAGAGCCAGCAGCGGCGTCGACGGAGCCAGCGCGATCAGGCCGAAGATGAGCGCGGAGATCGGCGCCGAGACGCGCAGCAGCGCCCGGCTGCCGAAGCGCGCGCTCGCGTAGCCCGCCAGCGGCGAGGCCGCCACCGCGCCGATCGTCATGCAGGCCAGTAGCAGGCCCAGCCGGGCCGGCGAGAGGTGGAACTCGCTCTTGACCGCCGGAATTCGCGTTGCCCAGGTGCCGACGAAGACGCCCGTGGCGGCAAAGATGCTGGTCAAGGAGATCCTGATTTCGCGATCGCTGGCCACGAGACTGAGGCTACCTACATCGCCTACGATTCCGGCCGGTCGAGGATCGGCCTCGAGGGCCGTCCGGCGCCTACATCGTCTCGGGCGCCTCGACCCCGATCAGGTCGAGGCAGCGGGCGATCACCGAGCGTGTCGCCTGGCACAGGCCGAGCCGGAAGGACTGAGCCTTCGAGCCGATCACGCGGCGGTGGTGGTAGAAGCGATGGAAGTCGTCGGCGAGGCGAATCGCGTAGGTCGGAATGGCCTGCGGCGCGCGCCGATCGGTCGCCTCCTGCACCAGCTTGGGAAACTCGACCAGTCGCTTGAGCAGTCCGCGCTCCTCGTCCGACAGCTCGGCGGGCGGCTCGGCGCTGGCCTCGATCGTTCCTCCGGCCTTGGCCAGGATGCTCGAGATGCGGGCGTGCGCGTACTGGACGTAGTAGACGGGATTCTTCTGCGAGTGCTCGGCGGCGAGCTCGACGTCCAGCTCGATCGTCTGGTCGGGGCCGCGCGAGACCAGGTACCAGCGAGCGGCGTCCAGCCCGATCAGGTCGATCAGCTCGTCGAGCAGGACGATGTCGCCGCGGCGCTTGGACATCTTCTTCGTCCGGCCTCCTTCCAGGATGTGCACGAGCTGGTAGAGGATGACCTCGACCTTCTCGGGGTCGTCGCCGAGCAGCCGCGCCGCTACCCGGAACCACTCGCGTACGCCGTGGTGGTCGGCGCCGAGCACATAGATCGCCCGTTCGAAGCCGCGCTCCAGCTTGTCGGCCAGATAGGCGAGGTCGGCCGCCTCGTAGGTCGGGTTGCCGCCGCGCTCGGGCGAGCGCACCAGCACGCGATCCTTCTCGTCCTCGAATGCGGTCGAGCGGACGTAGAGGGCGCCGTCGGAGGTGTAGGTGTCGAGTCGCTCGAACAGCGCGGGCAGGCGACCTTCCATCTCGCTCTGGTAGGCCCAGCTGTCGACGTGGATGCGGAAGCGCTCCAGCGTCCGGCCGATCAGGTCGACCATCGAGCGCACCGGATCGCTGTCGTCGCGCGCGATCTCGAACACGTAGTCGCCGAGGTATCCACCTTCGGGCGGTTCCTCGCCGCGCCGGCGGGCGTCGACCGAGGCGCGGAACAGATCGATCTGCGTTCCGTGGTCGTTGACGTAGTACTCGCGCGAGACCTCGTTGCCCGCGAAGGCCAGCAACCGCGCGAGCGAATCGCCGTAGGCGCCGTTTCGCCCCGATCCGACCGTGATCGGCCCGGTGGGATTGGCCGAGACCAGCTCTACCTGGATGCGCTGTGGATGCGGCGTGACGCCGGCGCCGTAGTCGCCGCCCGCGGCGAGCATCTCGGCCAGCGCCTCGCCGTACCAGCTGGAGTCGAGGAACAGGTTCAGGAAACCGGGGCCCGCGACCTCCGCGCGCGCGACGCCGTCGATCCGCTCGGCGGCCTGCCTCAGCTCTTCGGCCAGCGCGCGCGGGTTCGTGCCTCGCTCGGGCGCCAGGCGAAGGGCGACATTGCTGGCGAAATCTCCATGCTTGGGATCGCTCGGGCGCTCCAGTTCGACCGCAGCCCCGACTGCGCCGGCCAGCTCGCCGGCAAGGCGCTCGAGTGCGAGGCTCACCTGGGCTCCCGCTCTTTCGGGGTGAACAGCTCTTCCAGGGCGCGCAGCTCGGTTGCGTTCCCCACTCCGATGATGATGTCGCCCTCTTCCAGCGGCAGCGTCGGCGACGGCGTCGCGTCGAAGGAGCCGTCGGCCTTGCGGACGGCGATGATCCTGGCGCCGGTCGCGTCGCGAACTCGCAGCTCGGCGATCGTCTTGCCGAGGTGCCGGCAACCGGGCGTGACGACTATCTCCTCGAACTGAATCGCGCTTCCGCCGACCGTGGAGGCCGCGTCGAGGTAGGCCGCGACCTGCGGCTTGAGCACCAGCTTGGCCATCTCGCGCCCGGCGGTCGAGTAAGGCTGGACGATCCGGTCGGCGCCGGCCATGCGCAGCTTCTTGGCGGCGTCGTCGTTGGAAGCTCGGGCGACGATCAGCAGGTCGGGGTGAGTGGCGCGAGCAGAGAGCGTTATGTAGAGGTTGTCGACGTCGGAGTCGGCTGAGGCCACCAGCCCCTTGGCCCGCTCGATGCCCGCCGCGACCAGGTTGACGTCCTCGGTGCCCGAGCCCTCGATCAGCGCGTCGCCGTTCTTTCGCGCCGCCTCGAGCGCGTCCTCGTGAAAGTCGACGACGACGTAGGGCTCGCCCGACTCGCGAATCTCGCGCGCGGCGCGGCGGCCGACGCGACCGTAGCCGCAGATGATGAAGTGGTTGCTCATCGCTTCGATCGTCAAGCGTTTCCTCCGCTCCTGCCAGGCCCCTGTGACGAGACCACGGGCGATAGCCTCCGCGATCGCTCCCGCGACGTAGAGGAAGATTGCCACGCCAAAGATAATCATGACGATCGTGAAGATGCGCTCGGAGTTCGAATCCGGCGCCGAATCGAATCCGCTCAGCGAGACGGCCACCAGCGAGCGATAGAACGCCGCGATCCAGCCCTCTCCGAAGCCGTGGAATCCGACCGTACCGATGCCCAGCACCCCCAGCAGGGCGAGCAGGGCAAGCCCGAAGCGACGCAGTCTGACACTCCTCAATTTCTTCATGATCTCGGCCTGTATCGTAGAGGCATGGAAGACGAAGGCCTAGACAGGCAGCTGAACATCCATTTCGATCCATCGCTTCTGGCGGGCGTGTACGCGAACTTCGCCAACGTCAGCTTCTCCGACTACGAGTTCACGATCACCTTCGCCCGCATCGATCACGAGGTCGAGGAAGGCGACGTGCCGGGCGTGGTCGTCACTCGCGTAAACGCGTCGCACACCTTCATGCGCGAGCTGATCGACGCGATGGAAGACGCCTGGTCGAAGTGGACGACGACGCAGGGGATCAAGAACCTTCCCGAGGCTCCGCCCTCCCCCGAGCACGACTGAGAGCGAGCGAGACGAATGCGCGTCGCCGTCATCTCCGACGTTCATTCGAACCTGCACGCCCTGGAGGCGGTTGGGCGCGCGATCGAGCTCGAGCAGCCGGACGAAGTCTGGAACCTGGGCGACAGCGTCGGCTACGGCCCGCGCCCCGACGAGTGCTGCGAGATGCTCGAGCGACTGGCGACGCGGTCTCTCGTCGGTAACCACGACCTGGCCGCGATCGGGCAAATCTCGCTGAACGGCTTCTCACCGGTCGCCGCCGCCGCGGCCGCCTGGACTCGGAAGCATCTCGGTAGCGGCGCATGCGCTTATCTGGCGGGGCTCGAGCCCAGCGCCAGGCTCGACGGTTGCGAGCTCTACCACGGCAGCCCGCGCGAGCCGGTCTGGGACTACGTGCTCAAGGCCGCGACCGCCGCCGAAGCTCTCTCGCTCAGCAGTGAGCCGCTCGTGCTCGTCGGCCACTCCCACTACGCCCTGGCCGCCTCGCTGGTGAACGAAGAGTTGGAGTTCGCCCTGGCGCCTGAGGGCACGTTCGCCGACCTCTCGACCGGTCGCTGGTTGCTCAACCCCGGATCGGTCGGCCAGCCCCGCGACGGCGATCCGAGATCGGCCTACCTCCTGCTCGATCTCGACGCCGGGCGGGCCGAGTTCAGACGGGTCGAGTACGAGATCGAGCGTACGCAGAGCGAGATTAGGGAAGCCGGGTTGCCCGAGCAGCTCGCAAGCCGGCTCTCGCGCGGTTTCTGAGCCTGCCTCGCTGGAAGCCGGCGCCTAGTTGGAGCCGGCGCTCTTGCTTTCGCTCTCGCCCAGGGTCGAGACCCCAATGCCCTGTTCCTCGAGCGCCTGCTGAACCTCTTCCCGGGCCTTGAAGATGCGCCACTTGACGGTCGCCAGCGTCACGTCGAGCGTGTCGGAGATCTCGTTGTAGGAAAGCCCCGCGATGTCGCGCAGAAGCAGCGCTTCCTTGAGATCGGGGCTCAGCTTGTCGACCTCGCAGAGAAGAATCTGAATCGCCTCGCTCTGCTCGATCGGGGCGTCCACAACCTCCAGCTGCGGCGCGTCCTCGATCGCCACCAGCGTCCGGGGCCGGCGCTCGGCGGCTCGCATCTCGTCGATCACGCGATTCTTCGCCACCTGGAAGAGCCAGGTAGTGAAGCGGGCGCGGCGCGAATAGCCGCGCAGTCCGCGAAAGACGCGCAGGAAGACGTCCTGGGTCAGATCCTCGGCCAGTGCGCGGTCGCCGACCATGCGCAGCACGTAATTGAAGATCGGAGCCTCGTAGGCGCGCACAATGAGGGCAAAGGCACGCTCGTCACCGCGTTGCGCCCTACGAATTACTGCCATATCGGGCTGCTGAATTGCCATTGCAGCCTGAGTATAGACCCCTCTATTTGATTATTGAATGACCGAAACCCCTGTCATCGCTAAGGGTTTCTTAAGATTTAGCAAAGCAATTGCCGTGGGAATTAGGTCGGAAAGCTCTCCGTCCGGGCGGAGCGAGGCGCCCTTCACGGTCACTATCAGCGGCACCTCGCTGTTGGTGTGAGCGGTGAAAATGGAGACGCCGTCGTCGGCCAGCATTTTCTCGCTGTTTCCGTGATCGGCGGTGATCAGGCAGACACCGCCCTGAGCTCGAACCGCCTCGACGACCTCGCCGAGGCACTTGTCCACGGCCTCTAGAGCCTTGATCGTGGCCGGGATCGAGCCGGTGTGGCCGACCATGTCGGCGTTGGCGAAGTTGACCACGGCGAAGGCGTACTTGCCGCTGCCGACGGCCTCGCAGAAGCGCTTCGCCACCTCGGGCGCCGACATCTCGGGCTTCTCGTCGTAGCTCGCGACCTCGCGCGGCGAGGGAACGAGAATGCGGTCTTCGCCCGGGAACGCCTCCTCACGCCCGCCATTGAAGAAGTACGTGACGTGGGCGTATTTCTCGGTCTCGGCGATGTGCAGCTGCTTGAGCCCGTTCTCGGACAGGATCTCGGCCATCGTCTCACTCACGTTCACGTCGCCGTAGGCGACCGGGCAGTCGAGCTCGTCGTCGTAGCTCATCATCGTCGTCAGGTCGTAGCCGCGCTCGAGCAGCTTGCTCGAGAGCTGGCGCGCGCGGTCGGGGCGGAAGTTGAAGAAGATCAGCGCGTCGTTCTTTTCGATGCGAGGCCGCCCGTCGAGCACGATCGGCTTGATGAACTCGTCCGTGACGTCCTCGTCGTAGCTCTCCTGGATCGCCGCGGCGGGATCCGAGGCGTGCTTCCCCTTCCCCTCGAGCAGCGCCTCCAGAGCGATGTCGATCCGGTCCCAGCGCTTGTCGCGGTCCATCGCGTAGTAGCGACCGATGACGCTAGAGACATGCTCGGGCGGCAGCTCCGCCACGTCTTTCACGGCCGCGTGCGGCGAGACGTCGCGCCCGTCGGTGAAGGCATCCACGAAAGTTTTCTCGAACATCCCCTGCTGCTTGGCCATTTCGAGCAGCCCGCGCAGGTGATCGATGTGCGAATGAACGCCGCCGTAGGAGACGAGACCGAGCAGGTGGACGTTTCCGCCCCGCTCGCGCGCCCGCTCGAAGGCGGCCTGGAGCACCTCGTTCTCGAGCAGGGCGCCGCTTGCGACGTCGTCGTTCAGGCGCTGCAGGCTCTGCTTGAGGATGCGGCCCGATCCGATCGTCAGGTGACCCACTTCGGAGTTGCCCATCTGGCCCTCGGGCAGGCCTACCGCGGCGCCCGAGCACTTGATGATCGTGTGCGGGTATTCGGCGAGCAGGCGGTCGTAAACGGGCGTGTCAGCCTGCGAGACGGCGTTGCCCGGCCCCGGCGGCGCGTAGCCCCAGCCGTCGAGGATGACCAGCGCAACGAGCGGTACCGTCCTGCGCGACGAGGGAGCTTTCGCTCCCCCGTCTTCGGCAGGTACGGAATTGCTCATGCGACGACCGCTGCGGCGGCGCACAGCGCGACGAACGTATCGACGTCCAGCGAGGCTCCACCGACCAGCGCGCCGTTCACGTTCGGCTGACCCATCAGCTCGCCCGCGTTGTCGGGCTTGACCGAGCCGCCGTAGAGAATCGGCACGTCGATGATGCTGCGGATGAAGGCATGCGCCTGCTCGGCCTGAGCCGGCGAGGCGGTCTTGCCGGTGCCGATGGCCCAGACGGGCTCGTAGGCGATGACCAGCCGATCGTGCACGCCGATCTCGCTCACGATCGGAGCCAGCTGGCGTGCCAGCACGGCCTCGGTCTCGTTCGCATCGCGCTCGCTCTCGAGCTCGCCGATGCAGGCGATGACCTTCATGCCGGCGTCGATCGTGGCCTTGGCCCTCTTCGCAACCGTCTCGTCGGTCTCGCCGAAGTACTGGCGCCGCTCGGAGTGTCCGACGATCGAGCCGGCGGCACCGAGCTCGGCCAGCATCCCGGTCGAGATCTCGCCGGTGAAGGCTCCGTTCTCGGCCCAGTGGACGTTCTGGGCGTAGACCGAGATCTCGCTTCCGGCCAGCTCGCCGATTGCGTTGGCAAGCGCGACATAGGGCGGGCAGACGGCGACCTCGATACCTTCGACGTCGCCGATCGACTCGCGCAGCGCCCGGCAGAAGGCGGACGCTTCCGACGGGGTCTTGAACATCTTCCAGTTACCGGCGATCAGCATTCGCTTCTCCTCATGCTTCCGGGATTGCCAGGACGCCGGGTAGTTCCTTACCCTCGAGCAGCTCGAGCGAAGCGCCGCCGCCGGTCGAGACCCAGGAGATCCGGTTCTTGTAACCGAGCTCTTCGAGAGCCCGTACAGAGTCGCCGCCGCCGACCACCGAGTAGGCGTCGGCCTTCGCGACCGCTTCGGCCACCGCGCGCGTGCCCTCGGCGAACACCGGGAACTCGAACACCCCCATCGGGCCGTTCCAGAAGATCGTCTTGGCCCCGGCGATGATCGAGCAGAAGCGCTCGCGCGTGCGCGGACCGATGTCGTAGCGCTCCCAGCCTTCGGGAACGTCGAAGTAGCCGACGACCTGCGTGTTGGCGTCGGCCGCGAAGCTGTCGCCGATCACCGTGTCGTCGGGCAGCTCGACATCGCGCCCGACGGGGTTCGAGGCGTGCACCTGCTCGGCCATCTTGCCGCCGATCAGGAGCTCGTCGGCCCGCTCGCCCAGCTTGCGCAGCACGCCGATCTTGTCCTCGACCTTGAGGCCGCCGACGATCACGACGAAGGGACGGGCGACCTCGCCGAGCAGCTTGCTCAGCTCGTTCAACTCGGCCTCGAGCAGCAGGCCCGCATAAGCGGGAAGCAGGTGGGCGACCGCCTCGGTGGAGGAGTGCGCCCGGTGGGCCGAGCCGAAGGCGTCGTTGACGTAGACGTCGGCCTTGGCCGCCAGCTGCGCCGCGTACTCGGGGTCGTTCTTCGTCTCGCCCGCGACGTAGCGGGTGTTCTCGAGCACGCAGACCTGCGCGCTTGCGTCGTCGAAGGCCACGTCGCGCCCGAGCAACTCGCCGAGGCGAGTCGCTACGGGCGCAAGCGAGAACTTGGGATCGGCGACGCCCTTCGGCCGCCCCAGATGCGAGCAGCAGATGACGTTCGAGGCTCCCTTCTCGAGCAGCAGCTGGATCGTCGGCAGCGCCGCGCGGATGCGCGTGTCGTCGGCGACCTTGCCCTGGTCGAGCGGAACGTTGAAGTCGACGCGAACGAGGACGCGCTTGCCCGCGACATCCGCGTCACGTACGGAACGTGGCTTGTGCACTGTTATCGGCCTTTCCGGCTAGATGACCTTGTCGATCAGGTCGACCAGGCGGCAGCTGTAGCCCCACTCGTTGTCGTACCAGCCGAACACCTTGGCCATGTTGCCGCTGGCCATCGTCAAGGCGCTATCGAAGATGCACGAGTACGGCCAGTTGACGATGTCGGTGGAGACGATCGGGTCCTCGTTGTACTCGAGGTAGCCGGTGAGCGAGCTGGAGTCGGCCGCCTTCTTGAAGGCGGCGTTGATCTCCTCGGCCGTCACTTCCTTGCCGACCTTGACGACGAGATCGGTGATCGAGCCGGTCGGAACCGGGACGCGCATCGAGATGCCGTCGATCTTGCCCTTGAGCTCGGGCAGCACGAGCCCGATCGCGCGGGCGGCGCCGGTCGAGGTCGGGATCTGGTTGATCGCGGCCGAGCGGGCGCGGCGCAGGTCCTTGTGCGGGAAGTCGAGGATGCGCTGGTCATTGGTGTAGGCGTGGATGGTGGTCATGAAGCCCTGCTCGATACCGAAGTTCTCGTGCAGCACCTTCGCCATCGGCGCGACGCAGTTGGTCGTGCACGACGCGTTGGAGATGATGTTGTGCTTCTCGGCGTCGTAGAGCTGGTCGTTTACGCCGAGCACGACGGTGATGTCGGGATCGGTCGCAGGCGCCGAGATGACTACCTTCTTAGCGCCGGCGTCGAGGTGCGCCTGAACCTGCTCACGGCTGCGGAAGACTCCGGTCGATTCGAGCACCACGTCGACACCGAGCTTCTTCCAGGGCAGCGCCGAGGGATCCTTCTCGGCGAAAACCGAGAACTTCTCGTCGCCGGCCTGGATGCTGCCGTCGCCGACCTTGACCTCGCCCGGGAAGCGACCCTGAACCGAGTCGTACTTGAGCAGGTGCGCCATCGTCTTGATGTCGCACAGGTCGTTGACTGCGACGATCTCCAGATCGGCGTCCATCTCTGCCTGGGCGCGGAAGAAGCTGCGCCCGATACGTCCAAAACCATTGATGCCAACGCGAGTCGCCATTCGAGTTCCCTTTCTGCGTTTTTTCTGTCTTTAATCTCGCCTGCGAGTGTAGCGACGGTCAACTGATATCTGTTGATCAGAGCCGTTCGGAGCGCGCTCGCGAGTGCTAGACGATGCGGCCGGGCTTTTCGGAGAGCTCCTGCAGACGGCGGAAGCGACCGTGCAGCGTCGGCTTCGGAATGCCTGCCCGTTCCGCCAACTCGGCGACCGAGCGCTGGGGGCTGCGCAAACGTAGCTGCGCCGCCTCGCGCAGCTGCGGCGAGAGGCGCTCCAGCACCCCAAGGCGTTGCAGTCGCCGCACGGCCCGAAGCTGGGCCAGAGCCGCCTGACTGGCGCGGGTGATGTTCGCCTGGTCGGCGTTGGCGAGCCGGTTCGCGCCCGCCCGCGCCTCGCCGATGACCGAGCGCTCGGCCAGGAACAGGGCGATATCCGAGGCACCCGTCAACGCGAGCAGGCCGCTGACCGCATCGCCGCCCTTGGCGTAGGCGACGGCGTGGCGATCGCGCTCGGCGACCTGAAGCTCCACTCCCTCGCGGGCGGCGATCTCGGCCAGGAATCGCGCCCCCTCGAGGCTGGTCGTGCGAATCTCGAGATGGAGCGAGGGCGGCGCGCTGAGCGAGCCCGAGCCGAGCAGCGCACCGCGCAGGTAGGCCGCACGGCAGCAGGCGCGGGCGGTCACCCGCGCGGGAGGAACTTCGATCGGCGCCAGGCCGGCGTCCAGCACCCCGGCCTCGTTCAGCAGCTGAAGCGCCCGCGGCGAGCCCGAGACGTAGAGCTGGTAGCGATTCTCGCGCTTGAAGGCCCGCTGGCGGTAGGTGCGTATCTCGGACGAGATGCCGAAGGCGCGCAGTGTCGAGAAGGCTCTTCGCGCCACCGCCCCGCCTGCCAGGTCGAGGTGAACTGAGATCTTTCCCTTGCCTTCGAGGTGCGCCCTGCCGGCACTGTGGAAGAGCGCCGAGAGCTCGGCGAGACGATCGCAGTCGCGCCTCGCGGCGACGTGAGCGAGCTCCTCGTGCAGTTCATCGGAAAGCGGCAACTACAGAAGCGTAGGTGCAGGAGGCGGCGAGCGGAAGAGCGGTCTCGCCGGCTAGGCCGCTGCAGCGCCGATGCCGCCGGCGATGATCGTGCTGTGGCCGCGAGAGACGAGGAGCAGTTGCCCGAGCTGGTCGGCGACGAGCAGTCGGCCCGGTCCGTACCGGCGGATGCTGACGACCGGCGAGGAGATCTGGACGAACGGAGCCTGTTTGCCGCTTAGCAAGTCGACGGTCACCAGTCGCTGTCGGCCGATGCAGCAGTTGGCGAGAACGACGAGCCGGTGCGCATCTAGAAATACCGGCGCGAGCAGGTGCCCGCCCAGCGCCGGTTGCGAATCTACGCTGCGCGCCGTCGCGGTATCGACCAGGCGCAGCCGGTCGCCACCGCGGAGGACGGGGTGCATATCGTCAAGGAGGATGGCGTGCCGGCCGTCGGGCGACCAATTGGTCACCAGCTCGGGCGGATTGCCGATCGTCAACCGCGAGCGGAAGGGAATGACCCGCTGCCGCCCGCTGGACAGGTTGCGAACGACGAGCGCGGTCAAGAGCGGGAAACCGAGCTTCTTGGACATCCGGTTCGTCAGGAAGAGAAGGCGGCTGCCGTCCGGGCTCAGCGCGGGGCTGGTGGCATGGGCCAGCAGCCTTTTCCGCCCGTCGGCGAGATTGACCTCGTAGAGGCGAGTCGGCAGGTCGCCATTGTCCAGCGAGATAAAGGCGTGCCGGCGATCGGGCGCGAGCTCGAGACCCTCGAGCCCAAAGCCGTTCGGCGCATGCCACCAGGGAAGACGGCGAAGCACGCGGCCGTTTTGATCGAGAACAATCAGCCGCCGGTTCGTGCCGGCGGCGAGGATGTCGCCCTTCGGAGCGACGGCAGCCCGGGCGCCGGCAAGTCGAGCGTGCGTGGTGCGGCCGCTCGCATGGGCGGCGAGAACGACAGCGACAGCGACGAGTGCGACAGCGAAGGCGAGAGTCGCGACGAGCCTGCGTCCGGCGATCTTCACGCGAGGGATTATCACTTAGTAGTCGGCAGAATCGCTGCGCTGACTGCTGCTCACTCGAAAACGAGCTCCGCGTTCCGTTTTCCAACTCCCGCGGGCCTTAGAATCAGCGGCATGTCCAATCACGCCAGCTTTCACGTTCCCGCGCCGGCCAACGAGCCCAACCTCAGCTACGCGCCCGGCACGCCCGAGCGCCGCGAGCTTCGCGCTCGCCTCGACGAGTTCTCATCCCGGGTAATCGACATTCCCTGCGTCATTGGCGAGAAAGAAGTTCGGGGCCTCGATCCCTACCCAGCCGTGATGCCGCACAAGCACGCGCACGTGCTGGCGAACGTCCATCGCGGCGGCAGTGCCGAGGTGGAGCAGGCGATCGCCGCGGCGAATGCGGCCTGGCCCGCCTGGTCGCGCACGTCGTTCACCGAGCGAGCCGCCATCTTCCTGCGCGCCGCCGAGCTGCTCGCCGGTCCCTGGCGCCAGCGCCTGAACGCCGCGACGATGCTCAACCAGTCGAAGACCGCGCACCAGGCCGAGATCGACTCGACCTGCGAGCTGGCGGATTTCTGGCGCTTCAACGTCCACTTCCTGGAGCGCATCTACGACGAGCAGCCCAAGTCCGCGGCCGGAGTCTGGAACCGGATGGAGTACCGGCCGCTGGAGGGCTTCGTGCTTGCGGTCACGCCCTTCAACTTCACCTCGATCGCCGGCAATCTCCCCACCAGTCCGGCGCTGGCCGGTAACACCGTCGTCTGGAAGCCGGCCTCGAGCGCGGCACTCTCCGCCTACCAGATCATGCTGCTCCTCGAGGAGGCCGGCCTGCCCGACGGCGTGATCAACCTGGTTTTCGCCGACGGCGCCTCGGTCTCCGAGACGGCGCTCACGAGCCCGGACTTCGCCGGCGTGCACTTCACCGGCTCGACGGCGGTCTTCCAGGCGATGTGGCGGACGATCGGCGCCCAGATCCAGAGCTACAAGAACTACCCGCGGATCGTCGGCGAGACCGGCGGCAAGGACTTCATCCTCGCCCATCCCTCGGCCGACCCGGATGCGCTCTTCGCGCAGGCGCTGCGCGGATCGTTCGAGTACCAGGGCCAGAAGTGCTCGGCCTCGTCGCGCCTCTACGTCCCCTCGAATCTCTGGCCCGCGCTGCGCGAGCGCTTCAGTGCCGAGGTGCCGAAGATCAAGATGGGTGACGTCGCGGATTTCGAGAACTTCATGGGCGCCGTCATCGACAAGGCCTCGTTCGACTCGCTCTCGGGCGCGATCGAGGAGGCAAAGACGGCTCCCGAGATGGAGATCGTCGCCGGCGGCGGCTACGACGAGAGTGTCGGCTGGTTTATCGAGCCGACCGTGATCGAGACGAGCGATCCCCGCTGCAGGCTCATTCGCGAAGAGCTGTTCGGGCCGGTTCTGACGGTCTACCCCTACGACGAAGGGCGCTGGACGGAGACGCTCGAGCTGGTGGACACGACCTCGCCCTACGCCCTCACCGGCTCGGTCTTCGCGACCGATCGGGCGGCCGCCGCCGAGGCCGAGCAGGCGCTAAGACACGCAGCGGGCAACTTCTACATCAACGACAAGCCGACCGGGGCGATCGTCGGGCAGCAGCCCTTCGGCGGAGCCCGCGCCTCGGGCACGAACGACAAGGCCGGCTCGATGTGGAACCTGATCCGCTGGCTCAGCCCGCGCGCCGTCAAGGAGACGCTCGTCTCACCGACCGACTATCGCTACCCCTTCATGGACGCCGGCGACTAGTCCTTCGGGCGGATGACCCGGGTACGACGACAAACGGAGCGCTAGGGAGCGGTCGTGCTCATACCGCTCGCATTCTCGCTGCACGCGGTCGTCCGCGGCGTCCACGTTTTCATCGACCACCTGACCGATGTCAGATGGAGCTTCCTGGCCGTTGTCGCCGTCCTGCAGGTGATCAAGATCGGCTGCGCCGCCCGCGCCTGGCAGAACTCGATCGTCGCGTCCTACCCCAAGAAGAGCACCTCTTTTCCGATGACGTTCGGCGCCCTCTCGGCCGGCGTGGCCGTCGGATCGGTCATACCGGCGCACGGCGGCGACGCCGTCCGCGTGGTGATCGTCAAGCGGCGGCTTCGAGGCAGTACCTACACGACCCTCGCCTCGACCATTCTCGTTCGCGCTCCCTTCGACACCCTGATGGCCGGCCTCTTCTTCCTCTTCCTCTTCCAGCAGGGAGTGCTTCCGGGTCACGCGCTTCTCCCCCATCGCCCGGCCTTCGACTTCAGCTGGTTCTTCGGGCACCCGAAGCAAACGATCATCATCCTCAGCACCGTCGTCCTGATCCTCACGGCTCTCACGCTCTGGGCCTGGGTGACGATTCGGGAGTTCAAGGAGAGAGTGCGCCAGGGCCTGGCCGGACTGCTCGACTGGCGCTTCTACTTTCGCCACATCTTTCCCTGGCAGCTGGGCGACTGGGCGCTGCGGCTGGCAATCGTCTTCTTCGCGCTGCTCGCCTTCCACATGCCGGCGAGCTTCCACAACTCGCTGCTGGCTCAGGGAACGTCGAACCTGGCCACCTTGCTCCCGATCAGCCCCTCGGGCATCGGCACCGAGCAGGCGCTACTCGTGACGGTTCTGCACGGGGCAGCCTCGAGCTCGATGATCGTCGCCTACAGCGTCGGCACGCGACTGATCACGAGTGCCATCAACATCGTGCTCGGCTTCGGTGCGATCCTCTTCTTCTTCCACACCTTCCGCTTCCAGCGCTTCGTGACCCAGGAGCAAGGCCGCTCAGGCTCCGCTCCGAAAGCTCGCAAGCCGCGCTCACCCGGCTCGTAAAGCCGGGTCAGGCTCCCCCCGCCTTGTGCAACTGCGCGTCGATCTGGCGCGCCGTCTTCTCGGGCAGCCCCGGCACGGCCGCGAGTTCCTCGGCGCTCGCCGCGAGAAAGCGCTCGGGCGAGCCGAAGTGATTGAGAATCGCACGCCGCCGCGCCGGGCCCACTCCGCGCAGCTCGTCGAAGAGCGAGGCGAAAGACTCGCTCGAGCGGCGCTGGCGGTGATAGCCGATGGCGAAGCGATGGGCCTCGTCGCGCAGGCGCTGCAGGAGCTGCAGACCGGGCGAGTGGCGGTCGAGTCGGACCGGCCTGGACAGACCCGGTACGAAAACTTCCTCCTCGCGCTTGGCCAGCGAGACCACGGCGATGCGCTCGGTCTCGGGTGCCTGGCTCAGCGCTTCGAGCGCCGCGCCCAGCTGGGGCTTGCCGCCGTCGACGACGACCAGGTTGGGCAGCGCCGTGAAGCTCTCGTCGAAGTCACCTTCGGTCGGCGAGCCGAGGCGCGCGAAGCGGCGGGAGATCGCCTCCTTCATCCCGGCCACGTCGCTCTGGCCGGAGAGTGTTCGCAGCGAAAACTTGCGGTAGTGGGCCTTGAGCGGCATCCCGTCGCGGAACACGACCATCGAGGCGACGGGCGAGGCCTCCTGCAGGTTGGAGACGTCGAAGCATTCGATCCTGATCGGCAGGCTCTCCAGGTTCAAGGCTTCGCGCAGCTCCTCGAGCGCCTCGATCCGGCGCAGGCGCCCGCTCTCGCGAGCCTGCGCCTCGGAAGCGAGCGCCAGCCGGGCGTTCTCGCTAGCCAGCTCCTGCAGGCGCCGCTTCTCGCCGCGCGCCGGCGCCCGCAGCTCGACGCGCGCGCCACGCAACTCGCTCAAAAAGTCGGCCACGGCCTGCAGCCCCCCGGCCTCCGGCGGAACGAGGATGAGCGGCGGAATCACCGGCGTCGATCCGTAGTACTCGAGGCAGAACGCCTCCACCAGCGCCGCCTCGTCCTGCCCGGCGACTCCCTCCAGATGAAAGCCGTGGCGATCGACCATCCGTCCGCCGCGCAGCGGAAAGACCTGTACCGCGGCGCGCTCGCCCTCGATCGCCAGGCCCAGCACGTCCGCGCTTCCCTCACCGGGAAGATCGGCCGCCTGGCGCTCGAGCAGGTGCCGCACGGCCAGCAAGCGGTTTCGGTAGCGGGCGGCCTCCTCGAAGCGCTGCTCGTCGGCCGCCTCCTGCATCTGGCGCTCGAGGCTGGCCTGTATCGGCTCGGTGCGGCCCGAGAGAAACTCGATCACGCCGTCGATCAGATCGCCGTAGTCGGTCGGCGAGATCAGTCCGACGCAGGGCGCGTAGCAGCGATCGATGTGGTAGTCGAGGCACGGAATCCCCGATCTGCGCCCCGGCTTCGGCCCCTCGCAGGGACGGAAGCGGAAGACGCGATTCAGCACGTCGAGCGTGCTCCGCACCTTCTTCGCATTCGCATAGGGACCGAAGTAAAGGACGTCGCGGCGGTGACGCTCGCGCGTGAACATGACACGCGGATATTCGTCCTCGACGGTCACGGCCACGTAGGGGAAAGACTTGTCGTCGCGCAGGCGGATATTGAACGGGGGCCGATGGCGCTTGACCAGGTTCTGCTCGAGGTGCAGCGCCTCGACCTCGTTTCGGGTCACGATCGTCTCGATCTCGGCCACCCGCTCGACGAGCTGGGGAATTCCCGCGCGCCCATCGCCGCCGCGGCGGAAGTAACTGCTCACGCGCGAGCGCAGCGACTTCGCCTTGCCGACGTAGAGGATGCCGCCGTCCTCGCCGTGGAAGAGATATACGCCGGGTGCGGTCGGAAGCGACCGCAGCTGCTCGCTGAGCGGTCTGTTCATGCTGCTCCCGTCAGCGTAGCCGCGCTGACCTAGTAGTACCTGTGCTGCTCGCGCCAGGAACGCCAGATCGCGAGGCCGCAGAGCGGAAAGACGAGCAGCCAGGCAACGCCCCTCAGGCCGTTGATCTCCAGGGGATGAGCCGCAAACAGGCGCGCTCCGAAGTAGACGGCGAGGTTCACCAGCGCAACCAGCGCGCCGCCGTAGAAAGCCAGCTGAGCATGAGCGGGCCAGAGCGAGATCTCCCCTCTCCGCTCGCGCCAGAGCAGGTAGAGAAAGAAGGCGACGGCAAGGAAGAAGGCGATCTGAAGCAGGATCGCGGCAACCACCAGAGTCGCGTACAACTGGAAGAGCACGACCACGCAGACGATCACGATGATGATCGCGAAGGCGCGCAGGGTTCGATGCTCTTTTCTGCCGCGTGATCTCACGCGCGGATCCTTCCCGCGAGCGAAAGCCGCGAACCGGCTCGGTTTCTCGCGCGACCGGGGGTGGGAAGAAGGCTCATAGTAAAAACGCTACCTGTGGAACGGAGGCTGCGCGAGATGATCGCCGAAGGTGAGATGGCACCGGACTTCGAGCTCGAGACCGATAACGGCCAAAGCGTGCGGCTGTCCGACTACCGCGGCAAGCCGGTCGTTCTCTACTTCTACCCCAAGGACGACACGCCCGGTTGTACGAAAGAGGCCTGTGCCATCCGCGACGCCTGGAGCGAGTTCGAGCGCCGCGGCGCGGTCGTGCTGGGCGTCAGTGCCGACAGCGTCTCCTCGCACAAGCGCTTCAAAGCCAAGTATCACCTGCCCTTCACGCTTCTCTCCGATCCCGAGCATGAGGTGATCGAGCGCTACGGCGCCTGGCAGCCGAGGCGCTTCGCCGGTAAGAGCTTCCTCGGCATCGTCCGCTCGACCTTCCTGATCGACGCCGATGGCAAGGTTGCGAAGGTCTGGCCGAAGGTGGATCCCGCCCAGCACGCCGACTGGGTGCTCAAAGAGCTCGAACCGGCCTGACGGCTCGGGCTCGATCTCGCGAAGTGCGCTACGGGTCTCTTGTCAAGGAGTTGTCCTGAGCCGGCGCGAAGCGTTTGAATCTCAACGAGCGACAGGTCAAGATCTCTCCTCTGCCACCGCCACGAAACGCTCCGAGGGGAGAGACCATGCTCAAGGACTTCAGGGACTTCCTGCTCAAAGGCAACATCCTCGATCTGGCCATCGCCCTGGTGATGGGCCTCGCAATCGTCGCGCTCGTGAACGCGCTCGTCACCGACCTCGTCATGCCGATCATCGGTGCGATCATCGGCAAGCCGAGCTTCAACAACCTTCACTTCACGATCCACAAGTCGGTGTTCCTGTACGGCTCGTTCATCACCGCTCTGATCGCCTTCATCTCGATCGCCGCCGCGGTGTTCTTCTTCATCATCAAGCCGATCGAGGCAGCGCGCGGACGCTTCGCCAAGCCAAGAGAAGAAGTCGTCAGCGACGAAGAGCGGCGCCACCAGGAACTGCTGGCAGCTGTGCGAGGCATCGCCAGGTAAAGGGCCGATCCCAAACCGGAACGCTCGCGTGGGTCGGGCGCCTTTCGGCGCACCGAAGTGCGGATGAGAGGACTTGAACCTCCACGAGCTTTCGCCCACACGGACCTGAACCGTGCGCGTCTACCAATTCCGCCACATCCGCGCGGACAGACATACTAGCCGCCCTCCCCGAGAGGGTCTGCACACTAGAGACCAACGACACCTCAATCGAGCCGGGAACGTAGGATTCGAGGGCTTGAAGGCATCGCTAATAGCCTTGCTCTGCCTGCTTGCGTTATCCAGCGCGGGCAGCTCGGCGACGACTCGGGCTTCCGCGCCTCAAACCGAGGTCGTGGTGACGCTGGCTGCGCCGTCGCTCGCGAGCGCGTATCGCGGCGGCCTGCTCGGCTCGGCGTCCACGAAGCAGCTCAACCTTCGCGCCGGCTTCAGCCGCAACTACCTCGCGGGCCTCACTTCCAGCCAGGCATCGCTCGCGCGCCTGATCGAGACGACGATCGAGGGCGCGAACGTGCGCCGCCACTACCGAATCGTTGCCAACGGAATCGCGGTAACGCTCCCGACGAGCGAGGTCTCGCGCCTGAGCGAGCTGCCGGGCGTCGCCCACGTCTATCCCTCCTACCGCTACCGGGCGATGGCGACCAGCGTGCCGAGCAACGTCTCGGCGGTCGGCGCGCCCGAGATCTGGGGCTCCGACCTTGCGAGCGCCGGCCAGGGAATCAAGATCGGCATCATCGACGACGGCGTCGACCAGACTCATCCCTTCTTCAACCCGAGCGGATACGTCTACCCGAGCGGCTTCCCGAAAGGGGACAGCGCCTACACGACGCCGAAGGTGATTGCAGCCCGTGCCTTCGCCCCAGCGGGCCTCGATTACGCCAACGCCTCGCTGCCGGTCGATCCCAAGCTGAGCTCGCACGGCACCTACGTCGCGGGCATCGCGGCGGGGAACGCCGGCACAGTTGCGAAGGTCTCGGACACGACGCGGACTCTCTCCGGGGTGGCGCCGCGCGCCTACATCGGCAACTACAAGGCCCTGACTATCCCAACCGAGCAGTTCGGCCTGAACGGGAACTCGCCCGAGATCGTCGCCGCGATCGAGGCCGCCGTCTCCGACGGGATGAACGTGATCAACCTCTCTATCGGCGAGCCGGAGATCTCTCCTCGCAACGACATCGTCGCCAAGGCCGTCGATGCGGCGAGCGCCGCCGGCGTGGTCGTCGTCGCGGCGGCCGGGAACGAGAACGACGAGAACGGACGGGGCTCGGTCGACTCACCCGGTAGCGCGGCGAGCGCCATCACGGTAGCCGCCTCCTCGAGCGCCAGCGTGGCCTCGGGAGACACCCGGATCGCTTCCTTCTCCTCGTCGGGACCGACGCCCTACGGTCTGTTGCTCAAGCCGAACGTGAGCGCGCCGGGCCTGGAGGTCGCCTCCTCTACCGCGAAGAACGAGGGCTCCTGGGAAGTTGCCGACGGCACGAGCGCGGCCACACCGCACGTGGCCGGCGCCGCCGCGCTACTGCGCCAGTTGCACCCAACCTGGAACGTCACGCAGATCAAGTCCGCGCTCGTCCTCACCGGCACTCCAGTGAGAACGTCCAAAGGGCGCGAGCTTTCGCCGCTGCGCGAAGGCGGGGGCCGAATCTCTCTGCCCGCCGCGAACCAGCCGCTCGTCTTCGCTTCGCCCTCGTCGTTCAGCTTCGGTCTGGTCAAGCGCAGTCGCAGCGTGACGAAGACCGTCGCTCTCTCGGATGCGGGCGCGCCGCCAGTTGGTTCGTGCGCGGTTCAGATCAAGCGCTCGGAGTCGGTTTCGGGCAGCTCGCTGCAGGCGCCGGCCACGGTGACCGTTCCCGGCAACCTGCCGCTCACGCTGCGCACGACGAGCAAGGCCAAGCAGGGCGATCTCGACGGCTGGGTAGAGCTGACCTGCGCCGGACAGACGCGGCGCATTCCTTTCTGGTCGCACCTCTTCGTCTCGCATCTCGGCCAGAAGAAGAAGACGAGGCTTTCTCACACCGGCATTTACCACGGCGACACGAAGGGCGAGACGGCGCTCGTGAACGGCTACCTGTATCCGGAGCGCGCACCGGGCGTGCGCCGCTTGCTGAGAGGGCCCGAGCAGGTGTTCCGCCTTTCGCTCGGCCGCTCGCACCGCAACTTCGGCGTCGTCCTGGTCTCGCACGACAGCGGCACCTCGGTATCTCCCCGGATCGTTCGCGGCGCCAACGAGAGCAAGCTCGCGGGTATGACGGCACTGCCGATCAACGTCAACCCGTACCTGAGCAGCTTCGACATGCCCGAGCCCGTCGCCGGCGTTCTGCGCCCCGCGGCCGGTGTCTACTACGTCGTCTTCGACACGACCTCCGCGGCGAGCTCCGGTTGCTACAGCTTCCGTTTCTGGGTCGACGACCTCACGCCGCCGCGCATGCGCGTGCTCTCGCGCCAATCGGGCCTGCTCAGGGTGAAGATCAGCGACAAGGGCTCGGGCGTCGATCCGAGCTCCATCTCCGCGACGACGGGCGCGCGCCAGCTTCCGCTCGACTTCGACCCCCGCGCCGGCATAGCCGTCATCAACGCCGGATCACTCGGCCGCGGAACGCACAAGCTGGTCATCACCGCGTCCGACTACCAGGAGACGAAGAACAACGAGAACGCCAGCCGGCTACTTCCCAACACGTCCGAGCTGAAGGTCTCGATCTCGATCGGTAAGTAGAGACGCGCTCAGTCGCGATCGTCGATCGTCGGCAGCCGCTCCAGGTCTCTGACAACGCTCTCGGCGAACGCCTCACGGTCCTCTGCGAGCTCGTCTGACTCGTCGTCTTCGACCAGCACCAGATGCGCACGCTCGCGCCGGCGTCGCCGCTTGCGGGCCGAGTAGCGGCCTACGAGCGGAGCTCTCGAGAGGCGCCCCAGCAGGCGCGGCCACTCAGCCGCTACCAGCACGGCGATTGCCGTGGCAAAAAGGCCGAATACAAGCCAGGTCACAAGAACGATTGTACCGCCGCGAGCGGCTCCGCAAACACGTCGAAATGCGGCGGTTTTCTTACCATCTATTAACCATCGGAGAGCTACTCTGGTAGG
The DNA here is from genome assembly GCA_049591255.1 of Gaiellaceae bacterium. Classification (GTDB taxonomy): domain Bacteria; phylum Actinomycetota; class Thermoleophilia; order Gaiellales; family Gaiellaceae; genus Fen-549. Next base: position 403 of record JBAWEP010000062.1, on the reverse strand, counting down.
AGGAGCACTCGAGTAACAAGACCATGATCAACTGGCTGCCATTCCTTCCGTACCTCGTCTTCTGGGCAGTCTCCATGCAAGCGATTCTGGTCTGGGCACGAGTCGTCCCGCCATCCTGCGCCCGCTGCGGCCGACCTTTCGAGCAGCGCTACAACGGCCAGCGGGTCTGCAACTGCTCCAGTCACTGAGCCGAAGCCGCTCCCGTTTATCGCTTCGAGCGAACGAGCTCTCCTCCACGCCGGACCCCGCTCACATCGACGGCAGCCCGCCCCGCTCGCTAGGTGTCCTGCCTACAGACGTTGTGAACGCGGCTGATCGGGGGAAGGCCTCCGAGTGAGCTGTGTGGTCTGCGCTCGTTGTAGTAGCCGAGCCAGTGTGGCAGAGCGGCATTCCTATGTCGATG
>JBAWEP010000061.1:0-29280 GCA_049591255.1 Gaiellaceae bacterium | reverse complement strand
GCGTGGCGGTGCGCCCGGGGCTGGCGGCCTTCGCCGAGATCGGCTTGACCGGACGGCTGCGCGCGGCGAGCCAGAGCGGGCGCCGCGCGGGGGAGTGCGCCAAGCTCGGGCTGGAGCGGGCTCTCGTCTGCCAGGGCGCGGTCAAGAGTGGAGCGGGGCTGGAGCTGATCGAGGTGGCCCGGCTCGGCAAGGCGCTGGCGCTGGGGCTGGAATCGCCGCGGGATGGAACCGACCCGGCTCTTTGAGCGGCAATCGGCACCACCGCACGAGTCGTCATTTCGAAACGCTGTCTGAGCAGGGATTTTCTGAAAGAGCACCTGAAAAGGTGCGTTTTCCAGCGTTTTTTGCTATCATCAAGCAGTATTCAGCCGGCGGTAGTAGCACCGCCGGCCTTTTCGCGAACACAGCTCGAAAGGGGCGGGTCGCTTGTTTGAGGTTGGCGAGAAAGTCGTATATCCGCATCACGGTGCGGGAACGGTGGTCGAGAAGCAACTGCGTACGGTGCTCGGTCAGAAGCGCGAGTACCTGACGATCAGGATCCTTCACAACGACATGACCGTTCAGGTTCCCAGTGAGAATGCCGAGCGCGTCGGTCTTCGCCCGGTGATCGAAGAGGCCGAGATCGACAGCGTCATCATCGCGCTCACGGCCGGTAAGACCGAGATGCCGAAGAACTGGAACCGCCGCTTCAAGCACAACCGCGACAAGATGAAGACAGGCGACATCCTCGAGCTGTCGGAGGTCGTGCAGAACCTGTCTTTGCGCGATTTCGAGAAGGGTCTCTCGACCGGCGAGAAGCAGATGTTCGTGAAGGCCAAGAAGATTCTTTCCAGCGAGCTCATGTACGCGCTCGATCTGGACGAGGAAGAGGCGGCTGCGTGGCTGGAGAACGTGCTGGCCAGGAACGGCAAGAAGGCGTCGCGAGCGAGCTCGAGCAAGCCGGAGCCGGAGGCGGTCGTAGCCTCCGTCTAGCCGCGGCGGTCGGAGCGCCCGCGGCGAGGCAGCGCCCTCTGGATCGATGGTGAAGAGCGCGTCGGCCTGGGTTGTCGTTTGCGCCGCAGGGGCCGGAAAGAGGCTCGCCGGCACGCGTCCGAAAGCCTTTGCCGCTCTTGCCGGGCAACCTCTCCTGGCCGAGAGCTTGAAAAGGCTCGACGACTGCGAGCGGGTCGATGGCCTGGTCGTGGCGGCTCCGCCCGGCTGGGAGGAGGCGACCATTCTGCTAGCCGAGGAGCTCGGCTGCGACAAGGTGAGCTCGGTCGTAAGAGGAGGCCGTAGCCGCGGCGAGAGCGTCAGCATTGCCCTGGCGGAGGTTCCCGCCGAGATCGAGCTCGTGCTCGTGCACGATGCCGCCCGCCCGCTCGTGAGCGCGCAGGTGGTGAGTCGCGTGCTGGCTCCGCTGGAGCAGGGCTGGGATGCGGTCGTGCCGGCGCTGCCCGTCTCCGACACGATCAAGCTGATCGAGGGAGAGCGCGTCGTCGAGACGCTCGAGCGCGGCTCTCTCGTTGCCGTCCAGACGCCACAGGGCTTTCGTGCCGAGGCGCTCCGCGCCGCCTACGGCGCCGAGCACGACGAGGCGACCGACTGCTCGACGCTGGTCGAACGGCGCGGTGGCCGCGTCTGCTGGGTCGAGGGCGAGCGGCGACTGCACAAGGTGACGACGAGCGAAGATCTGGCTCTCGTCGAGAGCTGGCTGGTCGAGGAGGATGGATGAGCGAGCTGAGGGTTGGTATCGGCATCGACGCGCACGCCTTCGCCGCCGGCGTTCCGCTCGTGCTGGGCGGTGTCGTCTTCGACCATCCGCGTGGACTTGCCGGGCACTCCGACGGCGACGTGATCGCGCACGCTCTGATCGACGCCATGCTCGGCGCGGCCGGCCTTGGGGACATTGGACTGCTCTTTCCCTCCAGCGACGAGCGCTGGAAGGGCGCCGACTCGCTCGACCTGCTCGCCCGCGCTTACGGCGAGGTGCAGGGAGCCGGCTGGAGGCTGGTCAACGCCGATTGCGTCCTCGTCGGCGAGGAGCCGAAGATCGCGGCGCGTCGCGCGGAGATGCAAGAGCGCCTCTGCGGCGCGCTGGCGGTCGAACCGGGGCGGGTGACCGTGCGAGCCACGACCACCGATGGGCTCGGGTTCGCCGGTCGCGGTGATGGCCTGATGGCTCAGGCCGTGGCGCTGCTCGAGCAGTAGGGCTCGCGTCGAAAGGCTATCACGCCGGTCTCCCGCGGCTCTTTAGCGACCGCGGCGGCGACGACCGGGCTTCCCGCGCCTACGCCCCTGCGGGCCGCGGCGCTCTTCCTCTTCCTCGCCCTTCTTCTTCTTTTTCTTGGCCTTGCGCTTGTCCTTCGCCTTGTCCTTGGCGCTCTTCTGCTGCTGCAGGCCCTGGCGCTCCATCTGGCGCCGAATCTGGCGGTTGGACACGCCCGAGCCGGTGGCCTGTTGCTGCTGGTCGGCTGCTTCCATCCAGGCGCGCCGCTCGGCGGAGGTGAGCAGGGACAGAGCTTTCTGCATTCTCTGCGGATCGCGCATCGCGCCGGCTCGCTCGAGCTTCTTGATCGCGCTGGAGAGCAGCGGGTTCGAGCGCTCCATCGCCGACTCGGAGAGCTTCGTCAGCCCGCGCCCGAGCAGCGGTACCTTCATCAGCCCGGTGATGATCGGGCGAACGTAGCGGCCGCCCTTGACTCGGCTCAGGATGGCGAAGACTCCGAGCAGGAGCACGAAGAAGATCAGGATCCAGATCGGAAGCAGGTACCAGAAGACGGAGGCGATCATTGCCGACGATCCTAGCGATCGGCGCCGCTGCCGGTGCGAGAAGCGCTGCGCATGCGCGCAGGGATCACTTCGCCGACGTCGCTGCCGTGAGTTAAGGAGCCGGGCTCGTCGCGGGCTGAACCACGCTGAGCGGAACCGAGCTTGCGGTCAGGGTTCCGCTGCCGAGCTCACCGTCGTCGTTTCGGCCCCAGCACTTGACCGCGCCGCCGGAAAGGAGCGCACAGGTGTGCAGAACGCCGGAGCTGATCGAGACGGCGTGCTTGATCCCGATCACCGTGACGGGCTTGGCGCTGTCGCTCAGCTTTCCGTCGCCGAGCTGGCCAAACTGATCGGCCCCCCAGCACTTGACCGTGCCGCCGCTGATCAAGGCGCAGGTGTGAAAGCCGCCGGAGCTGATCGATACGGCGTTCTTGATGCCCACGGCCAGTTTCGGGCGGGAGCTGTTGAGCAGCGGTTTGGCCGTTCCGAGATCGCCGGGCGTGATGTAGCCCCAGCACTTGACCGTGCCACCGGAGATCAGGGCGCAGGTGTGGAAGGATCCGGAACTGATCGAGAGGGCGTTAGCGATTCCCACGACGCGCACCGGGGATGGAACTGCGTACGGCCGTAGGCGGTTGACCGTTCCATTTCCGACCTGGCCGTTCTCGTTGTAGCCCCAGCAGTCGATCGAGCCGCCCGAGATGAGAGCGCAGGTGCTGAGGAAGCCGGCGCTGACGCCTACGGCATTGGAGATTGCGGCGACCTGCACCGGGCTCGAGACTCCATAAGGCTTGACCCGGATCACGCTGCCCGTGCCGAGCTCTCCGAACTGATCGTCGCCCCAGCAGTAGAGCGAGCCGCCCGTGACCAGGGCGCAGGTGTGGGCCGCGCCCGAGCTGCTGGCGACGCCGCCGCTCAACCCGCCCACGGAGACCGGTGTCGGGCTGCCCATCAGCGTGCCGTTGCCCAGCTCGCCCACGTCGTTGGTACCCCAGCAGCTGATGGCGCCGGCGGGAAGGATGGCGCAGGTGTGCTTGTAACCGCTGTTCACAGCGAGCGCGCCCGTGATTCCGCCCACCGAGACCGGCATCGAGCTGCTCATCAAGCTGCTGTTGCCCAGCTCGCCGTCGAGGTTGTAGCCCCAGCACTTGACGCCGCCGCCGCCGACCAGGATGCAGGTGAGCGCGCCACCCGCACTGACGCCTGTGGCGTCCGCGACCGGCGTGGCAGCGAAGACCGAGAACCCGAGCGAGACGAGGCTCCGATCGGCGCGCAGGCGCAGGCGGTAGCTGCCCACCTCGATTGCCCTGTCGCCGAAGATGCGCTTGACGGTCGTCGCATGGGCGCCCTTGAAGCGGCCGTTCAGCACCACGCTGCGAAGCGCTATCCAGCCAGAGCCCTGCTTGCGCTCGAGCACGTAGGAGAAGCGGGCGCTCGGGCGCAGGAAGCGATAGCTGAGCCGGACCTCGCCTGCCTGGATGGGCGCGAGTCGCTTGACGTCCAGCCTCGCTGTGAGCCTTCCCCGCTCGGGCGCCGTTCTCGCCGCCGTGGGCGAAGCGATTCTGCCGCCGAGTGGTATCGCGATCAGGCCCAGCAGGGCGAAACCGAAAAAGAACCGGCGTGACCGAACGTCACGAGATGCCGCGTGAATCGAACTACCCCCTCGAAGCTCGCATTCACCCTTGAACGGGACGCGCCCCTAACACGGGCGCCCTCTCACGGTAGCTGCGCCATGTGGGGCTACGTCGAGCGGGCACTAAACACTCGCAAGCGCTCGCGTGTCCATATCTACGATGAAATCGAAAACCCGGGCCGATAAGGTCGGCGCAGTGACGATCGACTCGCTCGAGCAGCTGTACCGCGATCGCTATCCGCGTTTTCTTCGGCTTGCGCTGGCGATAGTCGGATCGCGTGAGGCGGCGGCGGACGTCGTGCAGGAGGCCTTCGCACGGGCGATACGGCACCGCGACGAGTTCCGCGGCGAAGGATCGCTGGAGGCGTGGATCTGGCGCATGGTGATCAACACGAGCCGTACGCAGATAACCAGAGGACGCCGCCGGATCGAGCTGGAGCGCGCTCGGGAGCCGGTCTCGAGCAACGGCCACCCGGAGCCCTGGCCGGGGCTGCGCGCAGCCGTCGCGGCCCTGCCCGAGCGTCAGCGCCAGGCGCTCTTCCTGCGCCACTACGCCGACCTCGACTACGAGCAGATCGGCGAGGTGCTGGGAATCGCGCGCGGCACTGTCTCGGCGACGCTGCACGCCGCTCACCGGTCGCTTCGAGGAACCCTGGAAGGAGCGCACACATGAGCGACACCGTCCTCTTCGAACGGCTCGACCAACTGGTCGACGACTGCGCTGGAGCCCGCGGCGACTGGAACGATGTTCTCGGGCGCTCGGGAATCGCGGTCGTTCCGCCGCCGCCGCGGCGCCGATTCGCGAGCAGGCGCGCTCTCGTCTTCGCTGCCGTGCTGGCCTTTCTGCTCGTGATCCTGTTCGCGACGCCCGCGTTCGGGCTGCTACGCGATTGGATCGGGCGAAAGGACGTCCGCTTCAACGGCAAGACCGCGCCATTCGTTATCAAGAAGGAGTTCGCCGATATGTCCCTGGGCCAACCGAAGAGCTGGGATCCGCAGGTCATCGCCTCGGAGTCGCGGAGGGTCGTCGTATACAAGGCCTTCGGGAAGGAGTACCCGCTTTACGTGGCGCCAACCCGCAAAGGCGGATTCTGCTGGACGATCGTCGGCATGGGTGGAAGTTGCGCTTCATCGCGGCCCAGAAGCTATCCGGGCAAGCCGGCCGGCAACGTGAACTCGTACCTGCTCGGGGTGATGAGTGGCATGCAGCGGGTCCCAGGCACGCGCTCGCAGCTCCACAGCGAGCTCAGCGGCACCCTCTTCGCCGAGAACGCGGCTTCGCTGCGAGTCGAGTACGAGGATCACAGTTTCGTACAGGTTCCGTTCGTCTACGTTTCGAAGCCGATCAACGCCGGTTTCTTTTTCTGGGGTAGGCCCTCGGGTCACCGCCGGGTCGGCACGCGTCCATTGGCCGTTAGCGTGCGCGACTCGCACGGAGAGCTGATCGCTCGCGTGGTCGTACTTCAGGAAGCTCGGCGGCCGACCAAAGCGCCTCCCGGACCAACTTCGGTGCCTCCCAAGTATCCCCGGCAACCGCGGGTGCCGACGCCGCCGCTTCAACGAGCGCGGATCGACGGAGTCAGCTTTGTAGCGGGGCGAAACGGCGTCGTGACCATCGACGCTTCGAACGCCTCCGCGCGAGTTCGAGCACTGCTCGATAAGGGGGTATTTGGGAGCTGCTTCAGTTTCTTCGCGCCCTATCACCAAATCGATCCGGTCGGCATGGGAATGCGCCTCACGACGGGGCACCCGCGCGCTACTCTCCCGAGCCCAGGCATTCCGACGCCGTTCGACGGCTGCCAGGTAGACGGCACCTACGGCGATCGTTGGCCCGATCGCTTTCGCTCGCACAGCGTGGTGGAGGTCGCCTTCACCCCGCGCGCGAAGACGTACTTCGCCGAAAGCGCGACGGCCGCCGATCTCGCGCTCTTCGTGCGAACGCGAATGCGGAATAACAGGCGGTTATCCGGGAAGGCGCTCGACACGGCGATCTCGCACAGCTTCGGAACGGCGATCACTCATCTGCCTTCGAGCTCGAGCTCGCTTCCGGCCGGACGAATCGGCTACTTCGACCGCGCCGGCGGAGCGACCTTCCTTGAGTACAGCGCGACCGGCCGCCGCTTCTACGTGACGATCGCGAAGGGAAAGATCGCCTCCGAGAATGTCAGAGGGCTGACCTACCTCAACTGATCGAGCTCAGCTTGCGCTAACTCGGCTCGAGCTGCGAGAGCACGCTTTCGAGCTGGTGCTCGATGCCGCCGATGATCAGGTCGAGGGCGAATTCGAAGGCCCAGTCGGCGTCCTTGCACTCGTTGAAGTAGGGGAGAGCCTCGAGCAGGTACGGGAACTCTTCCGCGGGAAGCGACGCGAACTTCTCCACCGCATCGTGCGAGTGAGGCGCCTTCGAATTGAACGGGCACAGCTGCGGTCCACCGCCCATCTCCAGCACCACCAGCCCAAGGATGAAGCGCTCGCACTCGCTTTCGATCAGGGCGGCCTCCTGGGGCGGGAAGCCGGCGCGGCGCAAGACGCCGAGAGTGACTTCGACGACACGGGCGCCGTTCGGGGAGATCTCGGCGGGGTGCGCAGAGAAGAGCGCCGTGATCGCAGGGTGGGTTACCAGCAGGCGCCGGAACGAATGTGCCAGGGCGCGCAGATCGACACGCCAGTCCTCGTCGCTCTCGGTCGGTAGCTCGAACTCCTCGAACACCCGCTCGGAGACGGCGGCGAGCAGCCCATCCTTACTGTCCACGTAGCGGTAGAGAGCCATCGGCGTCACGCCGAGCTCGCGCGCCACCCGGCGCAGGCTGAGCGCTTCCAGCCCTTCCTTGTCGCCAAGCGTCAGCGCCGCCTCGATCACGCTGCGCCGCGAAAGCGTCTTGCGTGTGTTGTCCAGCTCGGTTGCCACAGTGTTTGACAGTCTAGCTCGACCTGTATACGGTGTCGATCTACGCCGTACACCTACGGCGTATACGAATCGTGATCCACAGACTCGGGAGGTATCGCGCCGTGGCCAGATCGAAGCAGGGCTTCACAGAGAGGCTGGCACGTGCCTGCTCCGAGCACCCCTGGCGGACGCTCGCTCTCTGGGGGCTGGCGGTCGCCTGCGCGCTCGTGCTGACCGCAACCTCCCTGCGCGGGCTGACCTCTCAGGGTTTCGTCTCGGGCAAGCCGGAATCGGCCAGAGCGGCTGATCTGATCGCCAAGGCCTTCCCGCCGACCTCGGCCGACCTCAAGCGCCAGTTCAGCGACATCATCGTCGTCCAGTCCAATCGCTATGGCGTCGATACGCCCCAGTTCCGCGCTGTCGTCGCGAACCTGTCGCGCCGGAGCGAGGCAACGGGAAAGGTGCTCAACCTGCGCAGCTATCTCAAGGACGGGCGCACGCTCGTCTCGCGCGACGGGCACGCGACCGTCATCCAGATTCTGGTCAACACCGACAAGGCGATCGAGCCGGTGGTCTCGCTGGTGAAGAAGGCGAACAGGCAGCCCGGCTTCGCGGTGACGATTACCGGCGACCACACCGTCGCGAGCGATTTCGCGGCTATCTCCCAGCACGATCTCGAGCAGGGTGAACTGGCGCTTGGGCTACCTGCCGCGCTCGTCGTGCTGCTGCTCGTGTTCGGGTCGGTCGTGGCCGGGCTGGTGCCGCTGCTGATGGCGCTGGTCTCGATCGCCGTGGGAATGGGCGTTGTCTCGGCGCTGTCGCTTCAGTTCGGCTTCTCGGTCTTCATCGTGAACATGCTCACCGGCATGGGGCTGGCACTGGGGATCGACTACTCGCTGTTCGTGCTCTCCCGCTACCGCGAGGAACGCGCCGTCGGCACGGTCAAGGAGGCTGCGATCCAGGCTGCGGGGGCCACGGCGAGCAGGGCGGTCACCTTCAGCGGCGGCACCTTCGTGGTCGCGCTGTCGGGCATGTTCCTGGTGCAAACGAACGTGCTGCGCAGCCTGGCCGCCGGCGCGATCATCGTCGGCATCGTCTCGGTGGCCGCGGCGCTGACGCTGCTGCCGGCCGTGCTCGGCCTGCTCGGCGACCGGGTGAACGCGCTTCGCGTCCCGATTCTCGGGCGCGACATCGGCCGCGAGAGCAACGCCGAAGGGCGCTTCTGGCAGCGAATCGTCGAACTGGTCTTGCGCCGTCCGCTGCTCAGCCTGCTCGTGGCCGCCGGCGCGATGCTGGCGATCGCGTCGCCGATGCTCGGGCTGCACGTGGGCGAGAACGGCGTCAACACGCTGCCCGGCCGCCTGCCTTCCGTGCAGGGCTTCGCCTCGCTACAGCGCTACTTTCCGGCCCAGAGCCCTTACCCGGCGCAGATCGTCGTGTCGGGCGGGAGCGCCACGGCTCGGGCCGACCTGGTCAAGCTGCAAAAGAGGCTCGCCGTCGATCCTCGCTTCGCGCCCGGCGCGATCACGAGCTCGACGGCGCTCCGCGGCGTGTCGCTGCTCGAGGTGCCCGTGCGCGGCGATGCGAGCAGTGACGGGGCGATCAGAGCGCTGCGCGACCTGCGCGGCCGCATCATCCCCGCGCAGTTTGCCGGCAGTAGCGCGAAGGTGCTCGTCGGAGGGCAAACGGCACTGTATTCCGACTACTTCAACTCGGTCACCAACCCGACTCCGATCGTGGTCGCGCTGGTGCTCGGGCTGAGCTTCGTCCTGCTCACCGTCGCCTTCCGCTCGATCGTCGTCGCGGCGGTCTCGATCCTGCTCGACCTGCTCTCGGTCGGGGCGGCCTACGGCGTGCTCACGCTCGTCTTCCTGCACGGCTACGGCGCCCACCTGCTCGGCTTCCAGCACGTGCCGGTGATCGACGCCTGGGTGCCGCTGTTCCTCTTCTCGGTGCTGTTCGGGCTCTCGATGGATTACCAGGTCTTTCTGGTCAGCCGGATCAGGGAGCGCTATGACCTGACGGGCTCGACCCGTGATGCCGTCAGCGGCGGCGTAGCGTCGACGGCGCGCATCATCACGGGCGCGGCCCTGATCATCATCGCCGTGTTCTCGGGCTTCGCCAGCGGCGAGATGGTGGCCTTCCAACAGATGGGCTTCGGTGTGGCGATCGCGCTCTTCCTCGACGCCACCGTCGTGCGCTCGGTGGTGCTTCCGAGCGTGCTCAGCCTGCTCGGCGATCGCTGCTGGTACCTGCCGCGCTGGCTCGCCTGGCTACCGCGGATCGAGGTCTCGCGCCATGCGCGGGCCGCCGCGCTCGCGCCGGATGCCGGCTAGGGGATGTTGACAACGGAGACCGGCGTCGAGCTGTAGTCGAGCGCTCCGACGCCCAGCTCGCCGGCCGCGTTGTCGCCCCAGCACCTGACCGCGCCGCTGGTGAGCAGCGCGCAGCTGTGCGAGGCACCGGCGCTCACCTCCAGCGCCGCCGCGATGTCGAGCACCGCGACCGGGCTGGAGCTGTTCGTGGTCGAGCCGTTGCCGAGCTTGCCCTTGCTGTCGTCGCCCCAGCAGTCGACGGCGCCCGTGGAAAGGACTGCGCACGTATTCGACGATCCGGCGCTGATCGCGACCGCGCCGGTGATGGTGCCGACGGCGACCGGGGTGGAGCTGGCGGTCGTGGATCCATTGCCGAGCTGGCCGGCGGAGTTGCCGCCCCAGCACTTGACGGTTCCGTCGGAGAGCAGCGCGCAGCTGTGGTCGAGGCCGGCGGCGACGGCCTTGGCGCCTGTGATGCCGCTGACGGCGACCGCGGTCGAGCTCGAGGTGGTGGAGCCGTTACCGAGCTGACCGGCAGTGTTGTCGCCCCAGCACTCAACCGTTCCGTCGGTCAGCAGGGCGCAGCTGTGCGCGTGACCGAGAGAGATGGCCTTGACGGTCGAGGTCAGGCCGCCGACCGAGACCGGAGTCGGGCTGTTCGTGGTCGAACCGTTACCGAGCTGTCCGGAGGCGTTGTCGCCCCAGCACTGCACGGTTCCATCGGTTATCAGGGCGCAGCTGTGCGACGAGCCGGCGGCGATGGCCTTGACGGCTGCCGCGAGACCGCCGACGACGACCGGAGTCGAGCTCGAGGTGGTGGAGCCGTTGCCGAGCTGTCCGGAGGCGTTGTCGCCCCAGCAGTAGGTTCCTGCGGCGGCGACGGCGCAGCTGTGCGCCGAGCCGGTGGCGATCATCTCGGCGCCGGCGATCACGCCGACCGAAACGGGAGTCGCGCTGGAGGTCGTCGTGCCGTCGCCGAGCTGACCCTTGGAGTTGTCGCCCCAGCAGCCGATCGTCCCGTTCGAGAGCAGAGCGCAGCTGTGCTCGTCGCCGGCGGCGATTGCGCTGGCGCTGGTGAGCACGGGGGCGACCGGCGTTGCGCTGAAGTTCTGGCTACCGCTCCCGAGCTGGCCGGAGTCGTTCTTGCCCCAACACTTGATCTTGCCGCCTCCGACGAGCGCGCAGGCATGGCTCTCGCCGGCCACACCGGCGCTGGTGCTGACCGTGACCGCCGCGGTGATGCCGCTCACCGTAACGGGGGTCGAGCTGTCGGCGGTGGCGCCGTTACCGAGCTGGCCCGCATCGTTCCTGCCCCAGCATTTGATCTGCTTGCTGGAGAGCCGAGCGCAGGCGAAGCCGCCTCCGGCGCTGACGGAGGTGGCGGTGGAAACGGCCTTGACGGTGACCGGCGTGGGCTTGAAGTCGATTCCACTCGCGTCCTTGTTGCCGTGGCTCTCCAGGCCGTCGCCCAGCGCGCCGCCGTCGGCACGGCCCCAGCACTTGACCGTGTGGTTGGAGAGGAGCGCGCAGCTCAGATCGTTGCCGGCGCTGACCGAGACGGCCTTCTTGACTCCGCCCACCGTGACGGGCTTTCTGCTGTTCTTCGTCTTGCCGTTTCCGAGCTGACCGAAGTGGTTGTTGCCCCAGCAGGCGACCTTGCCGCCCGAGAGCACGGCGCAGGTGTGGCGGTAGCCGGCGCTGATCGCGATCGCCCTGATTCCGCCGACGTTGAGTGGAACGTCGCTGAAGGCCTTGCTGTCTCCGATGTCGCCGGAGTTGTTCTTGCCCCAGCACCTGACCGTCCCGCCGCTCAGCAGAGCGCAGGAATGGTCGAAGCCGGTGCTGACGGCGACGGCGTACACGATTCCGCTGACCGAAGTTGGGATAGAGCTGATGGGGAGTGATTTCAATCCGGCGCCAAGCTTGCCGGAGGCGTTGTCGCCCCAGCACTTGACCACTCCTCCCAGCCCGAGAGAGCAGGTGTTCGACCCTCCGGTCGAGATGGCCTTGACATTCTTGATGCCGCTGACGTCGACAGGGGTGATGCTGGCCGTCGTGGTGCGGTTGCCGAGCTGACCCTTGGAGTTGTCGCCCCAGCACTTGATCTTGCCGCCCGCGATGAGCGCGCAGCTGTGATCGTCGGTGGTGGCGACCGGGCCGCTCGCCGTCGCCAGAGCCTTGACGACGTCGAAGGAGAGCTTCGTGCTCGAAGCGCCGGCGCTGAGCTCGAGCAGGTAGTGGCCGAGCGCGGCTTTCCGCTTGGGAAAGAGCTTTCCGGCCACCAGGCTGCGGTTGCCCCTGAAGCTTCCGTGCAGCGTGACACTCTTCACCGTCTGCCAGCCCGATCTCTTGTGCAGCAAGACGCGGTAGCCGAAGCTCGTGCTCTTGCCGGAGAGCCTGTAGAGAACCCGAACCGAGTTGACCTCGCCGGGGGCGAAGGACGGCTCGCTCAGACTGGCGCTGACCTTGACGCTGCGGGCAGCGTGCGAGGTGGCCTTGGCAGCCGCCGCAGCGGAGACACCGACGATCAACGTCAGAGCAAGCAGTCCGCCGAGCACCGAGCCGGTGGTCGAGCGATGGGCACGCATTGGGCGGCATCATAGCCCCGCGGGCTAAGAGTCACCTGTGGAATGCGCAGGTGCTCGGCTCTCCGCAATCTGCTCGGCACCGAGCCGAGCCGTTGATTCAGCGTCCTAAAAGGCGATTTCGCCGTCGCCGGCCCGATCCGCCCGGCTGTTCCGGCGCGGGCTCCAAATGCGTGGTCACCGAGGTCTGCGGCAGGGCCTTTTCGACGTCTCGCTCGACCTGCTCGAGCAGGACGTGCCCGCGCCCGACCGTCCAGTCGCCGGGGACGAGCACCTTCACTGAGACGAAAGAACGGCGACCGGCGCGGCGCGTTTGCAGAGCCTCGAAGACGATTCCGGCTTCGCGGAAGGGGACGAGCGCCGCCTCCACCCTGGCCAGTTCCGCGGGCGGCAGCGACCGGTCCATCAGCCCCGCGCCCGAGCGGCGGATCAGGCGCACGCCGGTGAAGACGATGTTCAGCGCCACCGCGATGGCGACGATCGGATCGAGCGGGTGCCAACCGCTGATCGCAACCGCGACTATGCCGATGACCACGCCTGCCGAGGTGACGACGTCGGTCATCAGGTGGCGCCCGTCGGCCTCCAGGGTGATCGAGCGATGCCGGCGTCCCGAGCGGATCAGCGCCGTGGCTACGCCCAGGTTGACGAGCGAGGCCCCGACGGAGACCGCCAGCCCCGGCCCGACCGACTCCAGCCCAGCCGGGTGAAGCAGCCGTCCGGCCGCCACGTAACCGATCGAGGCCGCGGCGCCGAGGATGAACATCCCTTCGGCGCCGGCGGCGAAGTACTCCGCCTTCTCGTGCCCGAATGCATGCTCTTCGTCGGGCGGAAGCATCGACCAGCGGACCATGGTCAGCCCCACGATCGCCGCCAGCAGGTTGACCAGCGACTCGATCGCGTCCGAAAGCAGCCCCACCGACCCGGTCAGCCGCCAGGCGATCGTCTTCATCGTGATCGTCACCAGCGCGGCGGCGATCGACAGCCACATCAGGCGGGTCAGGAAGCTGCGCTCGGATGTGCCGGTCATCTCGCGAAAGAGCGTAGCGGTCTGCCGCTGCCGGGGAAGAGCAGGCACGGACGCGTGACCACGCCTGACAGCGGGCTGCTCTCGACGGTCCGATTCCGATCTGTCGAACCGCTAGGCCTTCTTGGCCGTCCAGGTCGTCTTCGAAGAGCAGGCGTAGATGTTCGTGCCGATCGTCGTCGTGTAGCGAACGTTGATGCGTCCGCTGGCCGACGAGGGCTTGACGGTTCCGGTCACGGTGATGAACGTGCTGCTGGAGCCCTTGAAGGTGATCGTGAAGTGCCCCTTCGTCAGCTTCTTCGGAGACTGCAGCAGGACGGGATAAACCTTCAGAATGCTCGAGCTCGAGGCAACCGAGACGCAAAGCGGGCTGACCGAAGCCTTGAAGCCGACCACCGAAGTGGCCGTCGTGCGGAAGCTGAGCTTCCCGCCACTCTTCACCGTGCCGCGGTAACTGGTGCTTACGCTCGCGGAGACGGCGGCGCCGGCGACGACTAGTGCCAGCACCAGGACGGCAAGCAGTGTTGCGTGGTGCTTTGAACCCGCAACCAAGCGGGTGAAGGTGTGCACAGTTTCCTCCTATGATCGACCAGGGGATTTTTCTGCGGACTTCGCGGCGATATTACGCCGATGAGCCGCCAGTTGACAGCCGTTTGGCGGGTGAGGCGCCCGGCGCCTAGGCGCCGCTTCCGCTCACGATGACGCGCAGCCAGTACGAGCCGGCGGACTTCTTTCCCCGCGCGTAGACGAGCCTGAGCGCCGTCGTGCCGTAGGTCCGTGCGCTGAAGCGGAGCTTGTAGACGCCGCCGCTGCCGGCGAGATGCTTCGGATTCGGATTCGGAACGTACTTCACCGTGAGCGGTTTCAATACGGACTTGCTCACGGATCGAACCTTCCAGGCATAGCCCGTCGTGGCGTTGCCCTTGAGCGAGACGACAAGCTGAGCGCCACGGCTCAAGATGATGCTCTTGCCGTTCTGAGCCCGACCGGCGCGGACGATCTTTGCCGCATCGGCGCTCGCGACGACGAGTGTGAGAGCGACGAGCGCGGCAATGCAGATAACTGTGGCCGAGCGGCTGAGCTTCATGCTTCCCCTGGTTCGCGGTCAGATCGGTCATCTGGATTCTAGGCCGCGCTTGTCGAGTGGCGGAGTGGGCGCTTAACCTAGAGCGATGAAGATTGCGGTCATCGGCGCCGGCTCGACCTATACCCCCGAGCTCGTCTCCTGCCTGGAGCGTGAGCGCGAGCGGCTCGACGTGAGCGAGCTCGCCCTGCAAGACATCGACCCGGGGCGTCTCGAGATAGTCGGTGGGCTGGCCGGACGGATGCTCGCCCGCCAGGGCTTTGCCGGGCGACTGACCGTCACGGACGATCTCGATCGCGCGCTGGACGGAGCCGACTTCGTCCTCCTCCAGATCCGGGTCGGCGGGCAGGAGGCGCGCCTCGGCGACGAGACCGTGCCGCTTCCCTTCGGCTGCATCGGCCAGGAGACGACCGGCGCCGGCGGCTTCGCCAAGGCGCTTCGCACGATTCCGGTCGTGCTCGAGATCGCCGAGCGAGCCGCGGCGCGGGCGGCCGACGGAGCCTGGATGGTCGATTTCACGAACCCGGTCGGGATCGTCACCCGCGCGCTCCTCGGCGCCGGCCGGCGGGCGATCGGCCTCTGCAACGTCTCGATCACGCTGCAGCGCCTGTTCGCCCGCCTGCTCGCTGCAGCGCCGGAGCGGGTGGCCGTCGAGCAGGTCGGTCTCAATCACCTCACCTGGGTGCGCGCCGTGCGACTCGACGGCGTCGACGTGCTGCCCGAGCTGCTTGCCTCGCGCGGCGAGGAGATCGCGCAGGAGATCGAGTTACCGCGGCGCCTGCTCGAGGAGCTCGGCGCCGTTCCCTCCTACTACCTGCGCTACTTCTACCTGCACGACCGGGTGCTGGCCGAGCAGCGTGAAGGCAGGCCGCGCGCGCTCGAGGTGGCCGAGATCGAGCGCGAGCTGCTCGGCTTGTACGCCGATCCGCAGCTGAGCGAGAAGCCCGCCCTGCTCGAGCACCGAGGCGGCGCCTTCTACTGCGAGGCCGCGACGGGACTGATCGCCTCGCTGGCCGCGGACAGCGGCGACGTTCACGTGGTGGACGTGCAAAACCGGGGCGCTCTGGCCGGGCTCGCCGACGACGACGTGGTCGAGCTACCGGCGCGGATCGGGGCCGGCGGTGCAGCGCCGCAGGCACAGGATCCGCTGGCGCCGGAGCTGCTCGGCCTGGTGCAGCATGTGGCGGCCTACGAGCGGCTGACCGTGCAGGCGGCGATCACGGGCGATCGCGCGCTCGCCCGAAAAGCGCTCTTGGCGCATCCGCTGATCGGGCAGCTCCCCGTCGCGGACGAGCTGCTGGAGCGCCTGCTCGAGGCGGGCGCCCCTCATCTGCCGCAGTTCTTCCGAGGCGGCGAGCGATGAAGGAGAGGCTCGTTCTGGCCGTCGACGGAGGCGGCTCGAAGACCGATCTGGCACTCGCGCGCGCGGATGGGTCGCTGCTTGCGCTGGTGCGCGGACCCGTCTCCTCGCCGCAGATGCTCGGTACCGAGCGCTGCCTGGAGACGCTCGCCGCGCTGGTCGAGCGCGCCTGCCTGGGGGCCGGCCTCGTCCCGGCGCCCGAGCCCGTGGCCGCGGCCAGACCCGTGGCCGCGGCCAAACCTGTGGCCGAGCTGGCGCAGATCTCGCTCTCCGGCCTCGACTACCCCGCCGAGGAGGAGCGCCTGCTCGCCCTAGCCGGCGCCTACGGTTGGGCCGAAACGGTGCTCGCCGGTAACGACACCTTCGCCGTGCTGCGCGCCGGAACTGACGCGGGCACGGGCGTCGCGGTCGTCTGCGGCTCGGGCATCAACTGCGTCGGGGTGGCGCCCGATGGGCGCCGTGTGCGTTTCGCGGCGATTGGCGAGATCAGCGGCGAATGGGGCGGAGGCTTCGACGTCGGCCTGGCCGCGCTCGGCGCGGCGGTGCGAAGCGAGGACGGGCGCGGGCCGAAGACGACGCTGGAGAAGAGCGTGCCGGCGCACTTCGGCCTGGCGCGGCCGCTCGAGCTGACCGAGGCCATCCACTTCGAGCGGATCGGGCAGGAGCGCCTGGGCGAGCTGGCGCCGCTCGTGCTGGATGAGGCCGCGAGCGATTCCGCCGCCGCGGCCATCGTCGATCGCCTCGCCGACGAGGTGGTGGCCTTCGCCCGCGCGGCGCTCGTGCGCCTGAAGTTAACCGGCGAGCGGCTGGACGTGCTGCTCGGCGGCGGCCTGCTTCAGGCGCGAAACGCGCGCCTGCTGGAAGGGATCGACGCGGGCCTGCGGGAAGTCGGGCCGAGGATCGGCGCCCGGGTGAACGAGGCGCCGCCGATCGCCGGCGCGGCGCTACTGGCAATGGACGAGATCGGGGCGGAAGAGAGCGCCAAGGAGCGGCTGCGCCGGGAGATCGCCGAGGCCGTCGCGCGCCTGTAGGGCGTGAGCTACTCCTCGGATCCGCTCAAGCCGGTGCGGATCTCCTCGATCGCAGCCCGCTCCGCATCGCTCACGTCCACTCCGCCTTCCCGGTGCGCGCCCGCGACCTTGCCGGCGAGCGTGAGAACGAAGCGCCGGTACTCCTCGACCTCCTCCGCCGTAGCCTTTCTGCCCAGCAGCTCGACCGCATCGCGCAGGTGCTGCAGGCCGGCCTGCTTGAGCGCCTCGACCGAGTGGTAGTGGGTGTGGTCTCGCTCGGGCTTTGCCGCGACGATCTCGTCCAGCAGCTCGCTCTCGCCGTGCTCGCGGCGCGCCTCGGCGTAGGCCCTTCCTATCGCCATCGTCTCACGCAGCATTCCTCCGCGCTGCGCGGTGACCACGATCAGGCCGGCACTCGGCGGCCCCTCGAGAATCAGCTTCCACTGCTCGTCCGTGAAATCGGCTCTTCCTGTCATGCCATCTCCTCTCGCCTCGACGTCGAGATGCTCATACCCCGGTGGGCGCATCCCATTCCGCCGGCGGGATGACGGCCTGCCGCTCGGCTACGCTTCGAGCAGAGTCATTCAACGGCCGGAGGCGACGATGAAGGGTTCGGAGAAGCCGAAGAAGCTGGCGAAGAAGACGGCGCAGAAGACGCTCAAGGAGAAACGCGCCGAAAAGCGGGCGGCGGGCAAGTAACTCGGCGTACCCTGGCGCCGCCGCTCGCCTGAGCCCGGCGCCGTCCTCGCTCGCATATTGCGGCCGCCGAGCGGCTGGATTTCGCAACTCGCCTCCGGTTGCTCGGGGCGGGCTCTCGCGCTTGGCAAACCGCCGCCAGATCGGAGCGATCGACGAGACCGATCTCTTCCGAATCATGGAGCGCGCGCTCGGCATCTACGCCAAGTAGTGCAAACGAAGAGCGGGAAGGCGGCGGCGGCTCGATTTCGGAGAACGCAACGGCGTTGAAGCGCGATTTCGACTGGAAACCAGATTTGGTAAGAGCCATCCCCCATTGGAGCCATGGACGTACGCCAAATCGCAGCGAACATTTGGCTTAACGCGTAGCGGCAGCCTGAAAACGCGTTTTGCGGCACTTCTACGAGAGGTCGAACGAAGCAATCGCGCTTGCCCCGAATCTCGGGTGAGCCGGCTACGGCAAAGGAGATTGAGCGGTATGCGTCCCATCTGTAAATGGGCGACTGCGGTCGTCGCTGGAGCACTGTTCTCGATTGTCGCGGGCACGGCGAGCGCGTCAACGGCAATCGTCTACGGCAACATCCCGAGCCCGCTGGCCGGGAATTACCCGAGCATCGGGTTTGAGGCAAATTCGGCGGCGGAGCTCGGAGCTCAGGTCGAGCTGGCCGCGGGCGGGCGCACGAACCCGGTCGTGACCATGACTCTGAGCAGTCAGCGCTGCCAGACCGGTGGCGGAACTACCTGCCTCACGACACCGGGCACCGTGTTCAGCCTGCCGATCACGCTCAACATCTACTCGGTCAACTCCGACGACTCGGTCGGCGACCTGCTCGCGAGCGACACACAGACGTTCAAGATCCCCTTCCGACCCTCGGCCGATCCCGCCAGCTGCGGAGCCGGCAGCACTCAGTGGTCGAACGGGACAAATTGCTTCAACGGCTTGGCTCACAACGTCAGCTGGGATCTGGGCGGGCGCAACCTGACCCTGCCCGACAAGGTGATCGTGACGACCATGTTCAACACGAGTCACTTCGGCTACCAGCCGATCGGCGAAGGAGCATTCTGCTTCGCGAGCGGCTGCGGCTACGACTCACTCAACGTCGCCGTCGTCCCGAACGCTCCCTTCGTCGGTAGCGATCCGCTGCCCGAAGCCGCGTACTTCAGCTCCACCTCCGCCGCAGCCTACGGCGACAGCGGTGCGGGCGGCGTGGGCGTGTTCAGGCTCGACCCGACCGGCTGGAGCGGTTACCGGCCCGCGATTCGGATCGACGCCTATCCGCTGGAGCGAGGCCCCGCCGGCGCCGACGGATCCTCCTGCACGGTGGCCGACAACCACGATGGAACGAAGACCATCTCCTGTGACGACGGAACGTCGGCGACCGTGAGCGACGGAGCTCCCGGCCTGGAAGGCGCGCCCGGCATGGACGGCACGAACGGAATAGACGGCTCGCCCGGAATGGACGGCTCGCCCGGAACGGACGGTATGCCCGGCCCGCCCGGAATGGACGGCATGCCCGGAATGGACGGTTCACCCGGCATGGACGGCATCAACGGAATCGACGGCAAGGACGGATCCTCCTGCACGGTGACCGACAACGGAGACGGAACGAAGACCATCTCCTGCGACGACGGAACCTCGGCGACCGTGAACGACGGCGCCGACGGAATCGACGGAATTGACGGCATGCCCGGAACTGACGGCATGCCTGGCCCTGAAGGCCCAATCGGCCCGGCCGGAGCGAACGGCGTAGCCGGAGCGAATGGCACGAACGGCACGAACGGAGCCAACGGCACCAACGGCAGCTCCTGTAGCGCCGCCGACAACGGCGACGGTACGAAGACCATCTCCTGCACCGACGGAACCTCGGTAACCGTCAGCGATGGAGCGGATGGAGCGGATGCAGTCAATCCCGCCGTTGCAGTGCAGAAGCGTCCGCAGACGATCCTTACCAAGACGGTCATCTCGGCGGCGACGCACAAGGCCGTGTTCCGGTTCAGCGGCTCGGGCGGCACGGGCAAGCTCAGCTACCTGTGCAGGCTGGACGGAGAGCTGTTCAAGTCCTGTCGCGTCGGCAAGACCTACACGAACCTGACGCCCGGCAAGCACGTCTTCCGCGTGCGGGCCAAGGACGCGAGCGGCAAGCTCGACGTCACACCTGCGACCAAGAGGTTCGAGGTCTAGCGCGGGCGAAAGCCGGGTAAGTGCAAAGAGCGTCTCGTCTCGGGCGTCCGGGGCGAGACGCTCTTGTCACGTCGCAAGCTCGTCGTCCGATACAGGCTCTCCACAAACCCTTCGCGTAGCTGTACGCTCCTCGCCACACGATGCGGAAAGCGGCTAATGCAACCAAAACTCTCGACGGCCACCAGCTGTTCGAGGCACTCCTGGCCGGGCTACACAGAGTCCAGCGCAAACAGGACTACCTGAACCGCATCAACGTCTATCCGGTGCCCGACGGCGACACCGGCACCAACATCGCCGCGACGCTCTCCTATGCGCTCGAGACGGCGGAGGTCTCCGACTCGGCAGGGGAGACGATGTCCTCGATCGCCGACGCGGCCCTGGTCGGCGCGCGCGGTAACTCCGGCATCATCTTCGCCCAGTTCCTGAGCGGGCTCTCGGAGGCCATGCACGACGCGCAGAGCGTCGCCAAGGAGCGCCTCGTGCACGCGGCCGAGGTCGCCCGCACCCGCGCCTACGAGGCCGTCACGCGGCCCAAGGAGGGAACGATCCTCACGGTGATGCACGCCTGGGCCGAGGCGCTGCACCGCGAGGCCGACTCCGCCCAGTCGATTGCCGAGCTGCTGCGCAAGGCCGGGCCGGCGCTCGCCGAAGCGCTGGAGAAGACGCGCGACATGCTTCCCCAGTTGAAGGCGGCCGGCGTGGTCGACGCGGGCGCGAGCGGCTTCGTGGAGTTCATCGCCGGCGCCGAGCGATTCATCAACGGCAAGGTCAAGGCGCCCTTCCTGGCGCGCAGGATCGGCTCACACAGGCTCTCCTTCAGCGACAAGATCGAGCTGCACGAAAGCGGCGAGGTTCGCTTCCGCTACTGCACCGAGGCGCTGATCGCGGGCCAGGAGATCGATCGCGAGGCGCTCCGCGCCGGTCTCACGCCCTTCGGCGACAGCCTGATCGTCGCCGGCTCGAGCGAGCGGGTGCGCATCCACATCCACACCGATCAACCGGCGGCGGTGTTCGCCTCGCTGGCCTCGGTCGGCCGCGTCGTGCAGCAGAAGGTCGACGACATGCTGCTGCAGTACGAGGTGGCCCACCGGCGCAAGTATCCGATCGCCATCGTCACCGACTCGACCTGCGACCTGCCGCGCGAGCTGATCGACCGCTACCAGATCCAGGTCGTGCCGCTGCATCTGATCTTCGGTGAGCGCGAGTACCTCGACAAGCTGACGATCGACTCGGAGGAGTTCTTCAACCTGGCCGATAGCGCGTCCAAGTCGGAGTTCCCGACCTCGTCGCAGCCCGCTACCGGCCTCTTCAATCGCACCTTCTCCTACCTCTCGACCTACTACGACTCGATCATCGCCATCGATATCGCGGGCGCTCTGAGTGGAACGGTGGGCTCGGGCGAGCGGGCGGCGGAGGCGCTCGACGGCAAGAAGAAGATCTCGGTGCTCGACTCCCGCCAGGTCTCGGCCTCGCTCGGGCTGGTCGTGCTGCGTGCGGCCGAGGCCGTCGCCGCGGGCAAGAGCCACGAGGAGGTCGTGAGCGAGGTCGAGAGCTATAGCCGCAAGGCCGAGCTTCTGGTCAGCGTGCACACGCTCGAGTACTTCATCCGCGGCGGAAGGGTCAAGCCGATCGCGGGCGCCATCGGCAAGGTGCTCAATCTGAAGCCGATCATCGTGCTCGACGAAGAGGGAGGCGCGACCACCATCAATGCCTTTAGCGTGCGCCAGAACGTTGCCAAGATCGTCAAGATGATCGAGCGCCGGCACGCCGAGAGCCCGCTTCGCTGCTACGCGGTCGTGCACGGAAGCAATCCCGAGGGCGCGCTCGAGCTGTCCGCCAGGATCGAGCAGGCGATCGGGCTTGCACCGCTCTACATCGAGGAGATCTCGCCCGTGCTCGCCCTGCACGCCGGCCGCGGCACCGTCGCGGTCGCCACGATGCAGGAGTAGCGGCTCCGCCCCGGACGCTAGTTGCGAGGCGGCAGGGGTAGGAGAATGCTCGTCCGCCGCTTGTACTCGCGATAGGCGGGATCGGCGCCGTACCTGGCCTCGGCGCTTCGCTCCAGCGGCGGAATACCGCTCACGAAAAGCAGAAGCAGGGTGAGAAACAGTGGCCCGATCGCCACGGCGAAGGCCGCCCCGTCGAGAAAGGGCACCGCGTAGGCGAAGAGGCCCCACCAGACGAGCATCTCGCCGAAGTAGTTGGGATGGCGCGAATACCTCCAAAGACCGCTCGAGATGAAGCTCTCGCGGTTCTTTGCCTGCCCCTTGAAGGCCGACTTCTGGGCATCGCCGACGGTCTCGATCGCGAGCCCGACGAGCCAGGTCGCCACCCCGACGATCGCCCACGGCCCGAAATCGGGAGTCCCGTTTCGACCGAGCAGGTAGGAGACGGGAAGCATGATGACGGCGACCGAAACCGCCTGTAAAAGCCAGAAGCGAGCAAAACGAAGCGGTCTCTCCCTGATCTCGTCGAAGCGATGGTCGACCTTGATCCGCAGGATGCGCCCGAACAGGTAGCCGCCGAGCCTTAGCGCCCAGAGAAGGACCATCAGCGAGGCCACCAGCTGGACCGGCTTGTGGGCTCCCAGATCGGGAAGTGCGAGCGCCGCCGCGGCGAACGAGAGACTGTAGGAAAGGTCGGTTACGACATCGGTCTTGCGAATCGCCGCGAAGGCGAAGAAGACCGTATTCACGCCCAGGGCGACCAAAACCGAGACGAGAATCGCGTTCATCCGGTCAGCGTCGAGGCGAATATCTGCCAAGCGAGCAGGCTCTTGGCGACCAGCGAGAGAACAAGGTAGCCGCGCTCGCCGAAGAGGTAGTCGCGCCACGGTCCGACGCGCTTGTACTGCAGCAGCATGTTCGCCGCGAAGCTGTTGAAGAGAACGAAGAGCGAGACGAAGATCGCAAAGACGAAGCCCGGCACGTTTCCGGTCTGGTTCTGGGAGTAGCCGATCTGAACAGCGATTGCGATCCAGGGCACAGCGCCGGCGATGCAGCCGAAGACGAACGGGAGCCAGATCACCGGTCGGCCGCTGCGGTTGGCCCGTTCCATCGCCGCTCCGAACATGATCATCGCCACGTTCGCCCCGAAGATCGCAAGCAGCGCGGCCAGCTCGCCGATGCCGGTGAGCATGGCGATCAGAACGATCATCAGCGAGGCGCTGAGCGAGTACTCCAACCAGCGTGCGGGGCTACGCTCGATCGCCAGGTTGCGCTCGTACCAGCGGTGGATGCGCGGGGCCGCCACGAGCGCGTGATCGAGCGCGGCCAGAAGCAAGAAGACCGCCACCAGGGAGGCAATCGGCAGGTCGTAGACGCGGTTCGTACTCGGCTTGCTTCCGGGCGGGCCCGCCAGGAAGCTGATCGAGAGCGGCAGTGTGAAGGAGTTGGAGAGGGCGAGGATGACGCCCGCCTGAGCCGTGTGCAGCAGGGCCAGCGAACCGTTCCAAAGGCGCAGCCGTCTATAGGCGGCGATCTCTGCGGCGCTGGTCTCTACGGCTCGACTATCCGACACTGGTTCTCCCCGTTCCCGCTTCCGGGGCCTTTCACTCGCCGTCTCGGAACGCCACGGGGCCACGAGCGAGCGCCGCCGCTCCCGGGACACGGTGTCGTCCGCTTTACTTCCTGGAGATGGATACACACTCACAGCCTGCGCCGGCACCCGGGACGCCCCAACGACCGCCCGAGCCACCCGTGATGCCGAAGTCCCTCACCCGCCGCTCGGCGATCGTGATGGCTATCGGCTTCGGAGTGCTGCTCATCATCGCCCTGACCCGCGCGGGTGGCGGCACCGCCACGATCAGCGCCAGGGGCGTGGGGCCGCTCGTGATCGGCAAGTCGTCGAGGACGGCGGTGCAGAACTTCGGTAGAGGCCCGGAAAGCTTCTGGCTCTCGCAAAGGGGCAATCCTCCCCTTCGCTTCAACGGTCAGCTCTGGCAGTACAAGTGCGTCGGTCAGAACACGACCTTCGGAGTGACCTGCCGCACGCTCTACGGCATCACGCACGGGCACCTGGCGACGGTCGAGACGAACAGCTCGCAGTTCTACACAAAGGCCGGCACGCGCATCGGAACGACGCTTCCGCAGGCACGAAAGAACGAGCAGCACGCCAGGTGGTCGGGCTGGCAGGCCGCCTGCCCGCACCTGACCATGCCCTCAGCCAAGGGCGTCACCTTTTTCGTGTCGGTCTCGCGCAACGCGGTCAATCCGCAGGGCTTCGTCAACGGCTTCTACCTGAGCGCGACTCCGTCCTCGTTCTCGTATTGCGCCGGCCCCTGAGAACGTGAGCGCGGAGCAGAGCATCGAGACGGCCAGGCTCTCGATCCGGAGCTTCCGCTCCGGTGATTGGCAGGATTTGCACGAGTACCTCTCCCAGCCTGCCGTGCTGGAGTTCGAGCCCGGCCAACCGAGCGACGAGGCGCAGTGCAAGGAGATCGCCGCGGAACGCTCTCACGGAAGCGCCTTCTGGGCGGTGTGCCTGAAGCCCGGCGAGAAGATGATCGGGCACGTCTACTTCTCCCAAATCGAACCGGAAGAGCTGATGACCTGGGAGTTCGGCTACATCTTCAATCCGGCCTTCGGCGGCCGCGGATATGCGACCGAGGCGTGCCGGGCCTTACTGAGCCTGGGCTTCGGCGAGCTCGGGGCTCATCGCGTCGTCGCCATGTGCGATCCGCGCAACCCGCCCTCCTGGAGGCTGCTGGAGCGCCTGTCAATGCGGAGAGAAGGCCACTTCAGGCAAATGGCGTTCTTCAGGCGCACGAGCGACGGAAAGCCTCTCTGGCACGACGCCTATCAGTACGCGCTTCTGGAGAGCGAGTGGAGGGACCTCGAGTAGGAAGGCCCGCCAGATCCGCCGTATCTTCGCCTCTTCCTGGTTCATCCAGGCCGATAGAGGAGGCGCGAGGCGCCGGCTCGTATTACCTTGTGCAGATTGGTTGTTGAGCTCGACCTTCTCGTGATGAATCCTCGCTTACTCCAGACAACGTGTGGCCTCCGGCGATGACGCCGCTAAGCCTGGAAGAGAGCCATCGCCGGCGCGAGGAAAAACGCAGGCGCATCCGTCGCCGTCGCATCGGTGCGCTCGCCTTCGTCGCCTTCGCCTCGCTCGCCTTCGTCGCCGGGCTGGCCTCGAGCGGCTTCCTGGGCGGGCGCGACGCCGCAGCGGCCGACTCGACCTCCAGCGAGACGACGACCGGTAGCCAGACGACGGTAACGACCACTCCCGCCGCGACGACCGAAACGACGACGACGCGGGCGACCACAACGACCACGACCACGACCACGCAGCGCGGACGGCTGGGCAGCGGCCGTGCGGTCACGCTCGCCTTCGGCGGCGACGTCCACTTCGAGGGCATCGTGCGCTCGAAGCTGGACGCCAGCCCGACCTCCGTGATGGCGGCGATCGCGCCGGTGTTCCGGAAAGCCGATCTCGCGATGGTCAATCTCGAGACCACCGTCAGTTACCGCGGCGCGCCGACTCCCGGCAAGCAGTACACGTTCCGCGCTCCGCCGTCGGCCTTTCGAGCGCTCAAGGCCGGTGCCGTCGATCTGGCCACCGTCGCCAACAACCACGGCATCGACTACGGCATGACGTCCTTCCTCGACACGCTTCGCTATGCCAAGCGCTACCACTTCCCGCTCGTCGGCGGCGGGCGGAACGCCGCCCAGGCCTACGCGCCCTATCGGGTCACGATCAAGGGCCAGCGGATCGCGATCCTGGGCGCCAGCCAGGTGATCGACTCCAATCTGATCTCGTCCTGGACGGCCGGCGCGGGCAAGCCCGGACTGGCCTCCGCCTACGGCGTCGGGCGTCTCACCGCCGCGGTCAGATCCGCGCGCAAGAAGGCCGACACGGTCGTCGTCTACCTCCACTACGGCGAGGAGCGGCACCCTTGCCCCGACAGCATGCAGATCAGCATCGCCCGTAGCCTGATCGCGGCCGGCGCCGACGTCGTCGTCGGCTCTCACGCCCATCAGCAGCAGGGCGGCGGCCGGCTGGGCCGGGCCTTCGTCGACTACGGGCTCGGAAACTTCGTCTGGTACTCGCAGAACAGCAGTGCGAGCACGACCACCGGCGTGCTCGAAGTGACCGTGACGGGCCGACGCATCGACGGCTACAAGTGGGTGCCGGCGCGGATCGTCGGCGGCTCACCCACCCCGCTCACCGGAAGCGCCCGCAGCGCCGGGCTGGCGAGCTGGCGCGGACTTCGCAGCTGCACGAATCTGAGCCGCTGAGCGAGCGGGGCCGGTCTAGCCCGGCAGCCAGCCGCGATACTCGACATCGGCGTCGGGCCGGAAGCGTGCGTAGGCCTCGTTCGGCTCGGTGGTCTCGGCATCGACGCCGGCGCCGTAGCCTTGCACCAGCCCGTTGACCGGGTAGACCACGTCCCCGCCGCTGCGACCGCCAACGGCCAGGATGGCGCAGGGGCTCGTGCCGGCGCCGACGAAGACGTGCTCCGTCCAGGGCGGGCAGTGGACGAAATCCCAGGCTTTCAGGGAACGTTCCTCGCCCTCGATCAGAAGCAGGCACTCGCCCGAGAGGACGAGGAAGTCCTCCTGCTCGCTCTCGCGGTGGTACATGCAGGAGGGCTGGCCGGGCTCGAGCACACCGATGTTGATTCCGAGCTGCGGAAAGCGCGCGTCGCCCTCGAAACTGGTGAACGCGCCGAAGTCGCCCTCCTGCCAGCGCGCGTCGCGCGCGCTCAGGACAAACCAGCCGGCGCCCTCGGGCGCGAGCCCGGAACCGGAACGCACGAGCGGAGCTTCGGGAACCACCGCTGGATTGTCCCATGCCGTTGACTCGATCGCTATTCGAGGCGCCTCGTGCGGTATTTCGGTGTTCGAGCTGGGCGCCGGCTCGCGCTCGGAACGATTCTCTATTCGCCCGCCACCGAGCCACCCGCCCGCGGGGTCGTTCCAAGGTACTCGCAAAACGCTGCGCGACTGTCACAGAAGACCGCGCCATTGCATTGAATGCGAGTCAATCCGGGATGGACGATCGGGGCGCCGGCTCGGGCTCGGAACGATTCTCTCTTCGCCCGCCACCGAGCCACCCGCCCGCGGGGTCGTTCCAAGGTACTCACAAAAAGCCGTGCAAATGTCATAGAAGACCGCGCGGTTCGATCGAAAGCGTGTCGATTCGGAATCGGCGATCGACCCGAGCCGATCGCCTCGTCTCCGGAGGCGTGGCCGGATCGGCGCCCCGTCCTCGCGCCCGGTTAAGCTCGCTGTCTCGTGGGAGGCCGCCGTTACGCTTCAGCTCACGAGCTCGCGCGCGAAAGGAAGACGATCTTGAGATACAAGAAGCTCTCACTTGCTCTTGGCGCGGCGCTGGTCTTCAGCGCCCTCCTCGCCGCCGCGGCAGTGCCCGCTGCCGCCAGCATCGTCGGCGCCGGCTCGGTCAACTCGATGTTGCGCGGCATCCCGCAGCAGGGAATCGAGCTTGGAAAACCGAGCGCGCCCGTAACCCTGGTCGAGTTCGTCGAGCCGCAGTGCCCCGGCTGCGGGCAGTGGGCGCGTAGCGAGCTCCCGGGCGTGATCTCGCGCTACGTCCGCACCGGCAAGGTGCGAATCGAGTATCGCGGCCTCGCCTTCATCAGCGCCGACTCCACGGGCCTACTGACGCTCGCCCAGGCCGCCGGCGAGCAGAGCAAGCTCTGGAACGTCGTCGAGCTGGAGTACGCGAACCAGGGCCCCGAGAATTCCGGTTACGCCACCCACGCCTACCTCATGGCGATCGCCAAGGCCGTGCCGGGGCTCGACGTCAACGAGGCATTCGCTCGTGCCGGCTCGAGCAAGGTCGCCTCGCTGATCGAGCAGGCGAGTTCCTTCGCCCAGCAATATGGGATCAACTCGACGCCGTCGCTCGCGATCGGAAAGACCGGCGACGAGCAGAACCTGACGGTCATGGCCAGCACGACCGGTCAGGGTCTGACCAACGCGATCGACGCCGCGCTGGCCGGTAATCCCGTTCAGGCCAAATCGGGCGGCCTGCCCGCCTGGGCGATCGTGCTGCTGATCATGGCGGGCGTCGTCGTTCTCTCGGGCGCCATCAATCTCGCCGTCAGGCTGAGCAGGCGTCCGCCCGCGGCCTGACGAGTTCTCCGCGCCGCGTAGCCCGGCCGCGCGGTATACAACGAGACACAGATGCGCCTCTACAGCACCCTGCAGCACCAGCTCGTCGAGTTGCCGCCTCCACCGGCCAAGGTCGGCATCTACGTCTGCGGCCCGACGGTCTACCAGCGCATCCACGTCGGTAACGCGCGCCCCTACGTCATCTTCCTCTGGCTGAAGCGCTGGCTGACCGAGCGCGGCTACGCGGCGACGCTGGTCTCCAACATCACCGACGTCAACGACAAGATCTACTCCGAGGCGGAACGTGAGAAGCGCTCGAGCGGCGACCTCGCCGTGGAGATGGGCGATTGGTACATCGCCGACACCAACCGGCTCGGGCTGGGGCGCCCCGACGCCGAGCCCAGGGCGACCGAGACGATGGACGACATCGTCGCTTTGATCGCCGAACTGGTTGCGAGCGGCCACGCCTACGAAGCGGGCGGCGACGTCTACTTCCGCGTCGGCTCCTACGGCGACTACGGCCAGCTCTCCGGCCAGAAGCCCGACCAGATGAGCGAGCAGGAGCCGAATCCGCGCAAGCAGGATGCGCGCGATTTCGCGCTCTGGAAGGCGACGAAGGAAGGCGAGGACACGAGCTGGGGCTCGCCCTGGGGGAAGGGGCGGCCGGGCTGGCACATCGAGTGCTCGGCGATGGCCTCCAAACTGCTCGGGCCGGCCTTCGAGATCCACGGCGGTGGGCTCGACCTCGTCTTCCCGCACCACGAGAACGAGCTGGCCCAGTCGCGCGCCGTCGGGCAAGAGTTCGCGCACATCTGGATGCACAACGGCCTGCTGCGCTTGACCGGCGAGAAGATGTCGAAGTCGCTCGGCAACATCGAGACGCTCGAGCGCGTGCTGGACGAGTGGGGCCGCGAGACGCTGCTTCTGTTCTTCATGACCGCGCACTGGCGCAGCCCGATCGACTTCTCGCCCGAGACGATGGAGGCTGCGCGCGAGCAGGCTCGCACGTTCAGGAACGCCTTCCTGCAGCCGCCGGCGCAGCAGCAGGCGCGCGGCTGGGAAGCGCTCGAAGCGGTGCTCGACAACGACTTCTCGACCACGGAGGCGCTCGCCGTCATGCACGAATGGAGAGCGGCCGGGCAGCTGGATCATCTGCGCCGCGCACTGGCGCTGTTCGGGCTCGAGACACTAGCCGAGAGTGAGCTGGCGCCCGCCGGGCTGGACGAGCTGGCGCGGAAGCGTCTGGCGGCCCGCGCCACGCACGACTTCGCCGAGGCCGACCGCCTGCGCGACGAGATCGCCGCCGCGGGCTGGGAGGTCAGGGACGTTTCGGACGAGCCCGGCTACCAGCTCGTCAAGAAGGACTGAGCATGCCTCACCGCGACCTCATCTACGGTCGAAACGCGGTGCGCGAGGCGATTCGCGGCCCGCGCCAGGTGCTGGAGCTGTGGGTGAGCGAGCGCGCCGGCGGGCACGAGCCCTGGCTGGCCGAACCGGGCGCCCCGCGCCTGCAGATCAAGCCCGAGCGCGATCTCTCGCAGGCCGCGCTGACGCGCGAGCACCAGGGCGTGGTGGCCTGGGCCGAGCCCTACCGTTACGCCGATGCCTACGAGCTGGCGGCCGCCAGGGCGGGTGCCAAGCAACCGCTGATCGCCTGCCTCGACCAGGTCACCAA
>JBAWEP010000060.1:0-10605 GCA_049591255.1 Gaiellaceae bacterium | reverse complement strand
ATCCTGTTCGACGCCGTGCGGGAGCACTGTCATCTCACGGCTCCTGCCGCCAGCGGCGCCCCGAGAAAGCGAGAAAGGCGCCTGGTTCGAATCAGCCTGACACCGCTCGGCACACCTCGCTCTGCGGGCCTGTGTGAGTCGACACTATCCCCTCCGGCGAAGCACGCTCAGCGGCGCCCCGAGAAAGCGAGAAAGGCGCCTGGTTCGAATCTGTCTCGCTTCTTTTCTCGATCCTGACGAGCGCCGAGAAAACGCTTCCGGGGGTGTTATCTCGGAAAATCGGGGTACAACACGGCCGTCTATGCGGCTGGACCGAGATAGGTAGGAGGCGAGTTTCATCATGCTGCTCAAGCTCTATCCACATGCCTGGCTCCTGATCGAGAGCGGGCAGAGGCGGATCTATGTAGATCCCTCCTACCTGGAGCACTTCTTCGCGGGTCATGCGAGCCGAGTCGAGTACTCGCGCGGACCGACCGGAGTGGACGGACTGCCCGAGCCGCTCGAGAAGGGAGATCTGATCCTGATCACGCACGGCGACGCCGATCACATGAACCCGCTCACGATCGATCGCCTGCGCGACGAGCGAACGCAGGTATTCGCGCCGCCCGCCTGTGCTCAGAGTCTCGGGCCCTTCGTGCGCCCGGTCGCCGAGGGCGACGAGCTGAGCCTCGGCGACATCGCTATCGAGGTGGTGCCCGCGTACAACACGCCCGAGGGCCGCTCGACCAACAAGCACCACGTTCGCGGCGACAGCGTCGGCTATGTGATCGAGATCGGCGGCAGGCGCATCTACCACGCCGGCGACACCGACGCGATCCCCGAGATGAGCAAGCTCGAGAAGATCGACGTGGCCTTCCTTCCGATCGGAGGGACGTACACGATGGACATCGACGAGGCGGTCGAGGCGGCGCTCGCCATCAAGCCCGAGCTGGCCATTCCGATGCACACGCGGCAGGAGGCCGACCCGCGCGAGTTCGTGCGCAAGGTGAAGGAGCGCGGCGCCGGCATCGGCGCGATCGCGCCGGGCATCGGAGAGCCGGTCGAGCTGGCCGATCGCGCCGGGGTATCGAGTCACGGAGGGTGAGTATCGAGGCGATCTGGTCGGAGCGATCTGCCGGGATCAACGCGGGCTTGTTGGACTGCGTGCCCGACTGCCGGCTCGCCCGGAAGCGCGACGCCGGGGGCATCATGAACGCGGCTCGTGCCGGTAGCCCGGCTCGCCGATAGACAAAGAGCAAGATTATGAGCGAACCCGATCTACATCCGGCATACGGCGATGGCTTGTGGGCCTACGTGGCCGCGGGAACCGAGGAGGCGTTGGCGCTCGCTCGCGAGCTCGGGAAGGCAAGCCTCGAGGCCGGGCACGACTCGTCCGACATCGCGAGGGCGCATTTCACGGCGCTACGAACCCGGACGCCGCCGGACGGCATCACCGCCGAGGTCGTCGGCGAGCGCGCCTCTCGCTTTCTCATCGAGGCGCTCTGGCCCTTCTCGAACGCCCGGCACCAGCTCGAGGAGATGAGCCGGGAGCTCGCCGAGATGAACGACGTACTGATCGATCGCACGCGCGAGCTCGAGATCGCCAACGGCGAGCTCGAAACCTTCAGCTATTCGATCTCGCACGACCTGCGAACCTCGCTGCAGGCCGTACTTGGGTTCGCGCAGACGCTGACAGTCCGCCACTCGCAGGATCTGGACGCGGAGGCCGCTCGCTGCGTCGAGATGATCATCAAGGGCGCGCGGGGGATGAGCGAGCTGATCAACGATCTGCTCGCGCTGGCTCAGGCCAATCGCCTGCCGCTCGATCTCGAGTCGGTGGATCTCGAGCTGCTGGCCCGCGAGGCCGTCAGCGAGCTGGAGCAGCAGTTCGCCGTCTCCGACGTCGATTTGACGATCGGCGAGCTCCCGGCCGTCGCCGCCGATCGCAGCTTGCTCAAGCGGGTGTTTGTGAACCTCATCTCCAACGCGATCAAGTTCTCGCGCGGGGCAAAACCGCGAGCCCGGGTCGAGATCGGCGCCGCGCGACGGAGCAAGGGGCTGGTTCTGTTCGTGCGAGACAACGGAGTGGGATTCGACATGGGGCAGTCGGGCCGCCTGTTCAAGGCCTTCCAGCGACTGCACGGTGGAGCGGAGTTCGAGGGCACAGGCGTGGGCCTGGCGCTCGTTGCCCGCATCGTCGAGCGGCATGGAGGCCACGTCTGGGCCGAGTCGGAGCCCGGGAAGGGTGCGACCTTCTACTTCACCCTCGCCGCCGAGGGAGCCGGAGCCGCCTCGGGACGTGGCGACAGCCCTTCCGATCCGGACCGCACCGAGTCCGCGTCTGGCGGATAAATCCACCAGGCGGGCGTCTAGCGGATAACTCCACTAAACGGGTGTCATGCGGATAGAACCCGCAGCGCTGCTCTGATCGCGGCCGGGCGCGGAAGTGCGGGCAAGAAGGCGAGGTAGCGCGGGCGCCACTCGCTGGGATCGAAGCGCGCCTCGTAGCGCGCGATTGCACCGAATCCGTAGCGATTGTCGAGTCGCTCGATCGCTCCCGCCACCATGTGGCCGATCAGGCGCGCGCGCCGGTCGAGCTGGTCTTCGAAGCCGCGCATCGGAGCCAGGGCGAAAGCTGCTCCCGCGGCGCCGTCCGCCTGCAATCGCGTCAGCGCCGTGGAGATCAGCAGCTCGGTAGCTCCGTTGACGGCGTCCGGCGCCCGGAAGGAGTCCTCCAGGTACCAACCGTTGATTGCGGGAAGGTAGGCGCAGGCGAGAGCGGCCTCGGCTCTTCCGGCGCGGCGGGCGAGGAACACGCGCTTCAGGGCCGCTTGCTCGAATGGCGAGGCACGCAGAAAGGAGTCCGTCTCGGGCCGCTTCAGGGCCGCTCGCCAGCGCGCGAGTACGTCCAGCACATCGCGCTCGAACTTCGCGTCTCTCGTCTCGCCCGGCCGGTAGTCCTCGATCTCGACGCCCATGCGGCGGGCGTGATTCGCCGCCCAGCGGTACTTCTTGCCTCGGTTGCCGCGAGGGGTCTGCCAGCTCGAGAAATCGAACCAGGGCTCCTCGCCGATCTTGAGCGCCGAGAAGCCAATCTCGATCGCGGCTCGCGCGGCCTGCTCGGAGACGGCCAGCAGGCAGACCGCGCGGTGTTCGGCGCGCATCGCCTGCCCGAAAGCGCCGAGCAGCACGGGCAGCTCCGCCTCCGTGCAGAGCGGATCCGTCCAGACGACGGCGGCATGCGGCGACTCGAGATAACAGACGACGCCCTCGCCGAGCGAGAACGTGCGCCAGGGAGCGTCGTAGCGAAGCAGGAAGGAGAGCGGCTCGCTTCCGAACCGGTCGAGCTCGGCCAGAAAGCCCGCTCCGTTTGCGCTCGTGCCCGGGTGATTTTCGATCAGGACGCTTCTCATTGCTCCGACCGCCTCGCTCCGTTTTCCCGCCGAGAGGGAACCTCAACCGGTTCCGCGTCGCTAGCCGCGCCTGGGAACCAGGCTCAGCTCGGCCTCGCCCGACTCGATCAGCTTAAGGATCGCCTCGGCGACCTTCTCGGGCGGGTCGGCGGGCGGGATGCCCGGAGGCGGGCCGGCCGGCGAGCGCTCGTCCGCGCCGATGGCGTTCTTCTCCAGGTCGGTCGCCGTGATGTAGGGGTAGATGACCGAAACGGCGATGCCGTCGCCGGCGAGCTCCTCGCGCGCGACCAGAGAGAGGTGGTTCAAAGCGGCCTTGCTCGAGGAGTAGCCGGCCGAGCCGGTGAGAATCATCTTCGTCGTTCCCGAGCTGACGTTGACGATCGAGCCGGAGCCCTGGCGGCGCATGATCGGGATGACCGCTTGCATCGCCTCGAGCGCTCCGATCACGTTGAGCTCGAGAATCGATCGGTAGTCGGCGGGGTCGATCGCCTCGACCGGGGCGTTGAAGTCCTGGCCCGCATTGTTGACCAGGCAGTCGATCCGACCGAGCTCTCCGACCGTGCGCTCGACCAGCGCTCGGATGCTCTCCGCCTCGCGCATGTCGGTCGCGACGGCGAGGGAGCCCGGGATCTCCGCGGCGGCATCACGCAGGGCCGCCTCGTTTCGCGCTGCCAGGACGACCTTCGCGCCCCGCGCGCCGAGCAGCCGCGCGGTCGCGAGACCGATACCGCCGCTGGCGCCGGTGACGATGATCACCTTTCCGTCTACTTGCATGCGCCTTCGCTCCTCGCTTCGCAGACCATCGATCTCTTTCCCACCTCGACAGGAGCGGAACGTGCAGGCGTCCACTCGGTCGCGGCTAGCGACCTTCCGCTCGCAGCGAGCCCGGCTGGCCGGGTCGAGCCAAGCGCCCAGACAGCGCGCCGATCTCGTACGGAATGGCCAGCAGGAACCAGGCCAGCGCCGGGGCCACGAGCGGCGTGACGCTGAGCATGTAGCGTGGCTCGCCGATCACGAATACCGAATGGAAGACGATCCAGAAGCCGACCAGAAGCGCCGCCAGCCCGGCGCCGGGAAGGCGCTTCGTCAAGGCGAGTGCCAGTGCGACCGCGCCCAGGATCCAGTACGAGTAGTACCAGAGCCTGAACAGCCAGAGGTGATGCATTGAGCCGTTTATCAGCGTCGCCTCGGCGCCGGACAGGTGGCGGGGTTGCCAACCGGTGCGCGGATTGCTCCCGCTCTGCGCGGTGAGGTCGCTCTTGATCGGGCCCGGATTCCAGCGCATCAGTTCCGTGGCCTTGGCCGGGATCAGCTCCAGCCAGTCGAACGGATGACCGGTCACGTAGGAGATCGACTCGTTCAGCAGAGTGGAGTTCTGGCGCGTCTCCGAGGCGGCGCTGCGGATGGCCCACTTGTTGAGTCTCGGGGCGAATCCGCCGGTCGCGTTGGGGTTCGCGCCCATCCACACCGTGTAGCCGCCGTTCGTCGACAGCGCGGTGGTGTGCATGACCACTCGGTTTCTCACCAGCCACGGCACCAGCACCAGGCAGGAGGTGAGCCCGAGCGCCAGCGCGGCTTGCCACGACTCGCGGCGCGGCCGGCGCAGGAGCAGCCAGAGCGGCAGGACGAGCGGAAGGAAGAGCGCGGTCGAGCGAACCAGGATGGCGAAGCCGAGCAGCAACCCGGCAAGAGCGGCCCGGCGCAGCGAGGGCGAGCGGCCGCCGCCGGTGAGGAGGAGCAGGCAGGCGCCGAGCAGGAGGGGAATGAAGAGGTTCTCGGAGGAGCCGCGCATCGCATACACGGCCATCGTCGGCGCGAAGGCGACGAGCCCGCCGGCCACGACGCCGACGCGGCGTCCGCCAAGCCGCCGACCGAGCGCGTAGACGAGCCCTGTCGTAATTGCCCAGAGCACGAGGTTGACGATCTTTACGACGACGAAAGAGGGCCCGGTAACGAGGAAGATGCCGCCCAGGAAGGCCGGCCAGCCGACGGGGAAGAAGGCGGTCGGATGACCGAGGATCTCGTATCCGTGCCCCGCGGCGATCGACTTGGCGCCGAGGTAGTAGAAGAGCGAGTCGCTCGAAGGGCCAGAGTGCGTGAGCAGGACCCAGGGCAGCCTGGTGGCCAGGCTGAGGAGCACGAGCGCGGCGATATCTGTTAGCCAGGAGCGTCGGATGGACTGCTGTTAACCGATCGCTCCAGTTTTCTACCGCGCTTGAGCAGTCCTACCGTGCTTGGGCAGTCCTCACGGGCTTGAAAGCCGCGGCTGCGCGGCGCGCTGCCTCGACGAGCAGCCAGGCCAGCGCCGGTGCCACGAGCGGCGTGACGCTGAGCATGTAGCGCGGCTCGCCGTGTATCAGGAAGACGTGGAAGAGAATCCAGAATCCGACCAGGATCGCCGCGATGCTCGCGCCGGGGCGGCGGCGCCAGGTGGCCAGCAGCAAGGCCGCGGCGCCCAGTACCCAGTAGGAGTAGTGCCAGAGCTCGAATGCCCAGGTCTTGTTCAGCGCTCCGCCGAGCAGCGTTCTCTCGGCCGAGTCGAGCTTGCGCGTGGAGGTGCGGGCGGGGTGAGGAACACTCGGGTCGGGTCCCGGTTGCTCCAGCTCGACGATCGTCAGCGGGGAGGTCGACCAACCCATCAAGCGCGTGAACTTGGGCCCCAGCAGGCTGAAGTAGCGACCCGGGTGGTGAACGTCGTAGAGGATCGCGTCCCTGGTGAGCGTGTTGTTCTGCTTGACCTCGGCGGCGGCGCTGCTGATGGCCCAGTTGTGCTTGCCGTAGTTGATCCAGCCACCGGTGGCGCGCGGGTTGGCGCCGAGCCAGAGAGTGACGCCTCCGTTCGTTGAGAGCGAGGACGTGTGCATGACCAGCTCGTTTCGCACCACCCACGGCGCCAGCACGAGGCAGGAGCTGACCCCGAGCACCAGCGCCGCGCGCCACGCCTCCTGGCGAGGGCGGCGCCAGAGCAGCCAGAGCGGCAGGATCAAGATCAGCGCCTCGGCGGTCGAGCGCACCAGGATCGCGGCGCCGAGGAGCGCGCCTGCAAGCGCCGCGCTGCGTAGCGAAGGAGTCTCGCGCCGAGCGGTCAGCAGCAGGACGACGATCAGGAGCAGCGGGATGAAGAGCGCCTCGGAGTACGCCCGCATCACGAAGATGGCCATCGTAGGCGCGATCGCTACGAGGATGCCGGCCACCAAGCCCACCGCTCTGCCGCCCATGCGCCGGCCGAGCGCATAGACGAGCCCCGCGGTCACGGCCCAGAGAACGAGATTGAGAATCTCGATCGCAGGCATCGAGGGCCCGGTGATGGTGAACAGCCCGGCCAGGAAAGCGGGCCACCCGACGGGGAAGAACGTCGTCGCGTGACCGAGGATCTGATAGCCGTGGCCGTCGGCGATCGACTGTGCGCTCAGGTAGTAGAAGCGCGTGTCCGAGACCGGCGTCGGGTGCACGATCAGCACCCACGGCAGGCGAACGAGCACGCTCAGCGCGGATATGACGGACAGGTCGATCAGCCAGGCGCGGCGGGTTGCGGTCGCGGCGGCTGCCCGTCGGCGCGAAGGACGAGGTAGGGAGTCTTCGGATGAATGGGCGCCGCCTGACGGCAATTCGAACGATGGCGCATCCGAGCTCGAGCGCGCGCTGCGGTTGAGCATTCGAAAAGCCTATCCGCTGGGTCAGCGCTCGCCGCGTCCCAGACGGCGAGAGGGCGCGCGGGTGGCAGGTGCCTGCAAGTTACAGTATTTGTATAATGCAGCTATATGAGCGCCCACAAAGACGACTCAAGCGTGATCGACCGCCAGGCCGACGAGCTCGCTGGCTACTGGCTTCAGCTCGGTCATCGCATCATGAGCAGGAAGCTCGCCTCCTCGCTGTACCCCGAGCTGAAAGACAGGCTCCCGCGCGGGCAGGTGCACGCGCTCGTGCTGCTCGCCGAGGCCGGTGAGCCCAAGATCAACCAGCTGGCCGCCCTGCTCTCTCTCGACGAGAGCACCGTCACACGCCTCGTTGACAAGCTGGAAGCCGCCGGGCTGGCCGAGCGCCGCCGCTCCACCAGCGACCGTCGCTCCACCGGCGTCGTGATCACGGCCGAGGGGCTCGAGATCGTGACCTGCGCACGTGAGCACCAGCGCGTGCTCCTGGCCGAGGTGCTGAGCGCGCTCGATCCCGCCGAGCGAACCGAGTTCATTCGCCTGACCGCGAAGGCGGCCGAGGCGATGAGGTTGCAGACAGGACAGGTCACGAGCGGATGAACGAGCAGATTCACTTCACTCACCGCGAGATCATGATCGTCTACAGCGGGCTGATGCTGGGGATGCTCCTGGCTTCGCTCGATCAGACGATCGTCTCGACGGCTCTACCGACGATCGTCGGCGATCTCGGCGGGCTCAATCACTACACCTGGGTGGTCATCGCCTACATCCTCACCTCCACCGTCTCGATGCCGCTGTACGGCAAGCTGGGCGACCTGTACGGGCGCAAGCGCCTGTTTCAGTTCGCGATCGTCCTCTTCGTGATCGGCTCGGCTCTGTGCGGACTGTCGCAGAGCATGCTCGAGCTGATCTCCTTCCGCGCGCTGCAGGGGCTCGGAGCCGGCGGCCTGATGGTGGGAGCGATGGCGATCATCGGCGACATCGTTCCGCCGCGCGAGCGCGGCCGCTACCAGGGCTACATCGGCGGCGTGTTCGCGGTCTCGAGCATCGCCGGGCCGTTGCTCGGCGGCTTCTTCGTCGACAACTTCTCCTGGCGCTGGGTCTTCTACGTCAACCTGCCGGTCGGAGCGCTGGCCTTCTTTGTGGTCGGGGCGGTGCTGCACCTTCCCAGGCGCCGGGTCGCACATCGGATCGACATCCTCGGTACGGCGCTCCTCTCGCTGGGCGCCACGGCGCTGACGCTGGCGCTCACGCTGGGCGGCACCGAATGGGCCTGGGTCTCGCGGCCGAGCATCGGTCTGTTCGTTGCCGGGCCCGTTCTGGTCGGGCTCTTCCTGCTGCAGGAAAGCCACGCCGCCGAGCCGATCATCCCACTGCACCTGTTCCGCAACATGATCTTCAACGCCGCCTCGAGCACCGGCTTCATCGTCGGCCTGGCAATGTTCGGCTCGATCGTCTACCTGCCGCTCTTCTTGCAGATCGTGCACGGCGTCTCGCCGACGAGCTCGGGCCTGCGCCTGCTGCCGATGATGGCGAGCATGCTCGTCACCTCGATCATCTCGGGTCGCACGATCAGCAGGGTGGGGCGCTACAAGATCTTCCCGGTCGTCGGGATGGCGGTGACGACGGTGGGCATCTACATGCTCTCGCAACTCGATCCCTCGACCAGCTCGCTGCGCCTGTCGATCGACATGGTCGTGCTCGGGCTCGGCATGGGAATGGTCATGCAGGTGCTCGTGCTGGCGGTGCAAAACGCGGTCGACTACCGCGACCTCGGCGTGGCGACCTCCTCGTCCACCTTCTTTCGCTCGATGGGCAGCGTCTTCGGCCTGGCGATCTTCGGCACGATCTTCGCCAACCGGCTCGCCTACTGGATGCCGCGGCTGATTCCGAAGCAGTCGGCCGGCTCTCTTGCCGGGAAAGATCCCCTACACATGACGCCGGCGCAGCTGCGAGGGCTTCCGCCGCAGGTGCACCAGGGGCTGATCGACTCCTTCTCGAACTCGATCCACTCCGTCTTCCTCTGGGCGATTCCCTTCGCCGTCGCGGGCTTCCTGATCACGCTGCTCCTGCGCGAGATACCGCTGCGCGAGCGCAAGCAGGCGATCGGGACGGGCGCCGCCGAGGACATGGGCATGCAGCTGGAGAGCGAGACAGCCGAGCCGGCGACGGCGAGCGAACGGATCTGAGACGCATCAGCCGCTAACCGCGGGCACGTCTGCGCAGGAGTAGCAGCGGAATCGCCAGCAGCGCCGCGGCCGCGAGCGCTCCCAGCGCCAGTGCCGCGAGAGCCGAGCCCAGGCGCACGGAGGTGGCAAGAAGAGCTATCAGCGCCAGCGACGCGGCGGCAAGCATGCTGAGAGTCAGCAGGAACAGGCGCCTGCCGATTGCGCTCAGGTCGACCGTCGCCGCCGGCGGAAGCTCGGCCAGCCAGAAGAGAAGCTCGCAGAGCGCGATCAGCCCGGCCGCGTAGGCCACGACCGACGCGGCGGCCGCGTGCCCCGAGGACTCGGCGACGACGTACTCGGCGCCGAGCAAAAAGAGCGGCAGCCAGGCGCCGCGACCGCGCCAGAGGAGCGGGAGCAGCAGCAACGCAAGCGCCGTCAGGCCCAGGGCGACGACCAGCGGCGCGAGCCGGCCGGCGTCGAGCATCGGATAGACGGCGAGCGCCGCCGCCAGTGCCACCGTAGACGCGGCGATCGCCGGGCGCAGGTAGGCCGAGCTCAGCGTGCGAAGCGCCGGAATGCTCCCACCTCCTGAACGACCTTCGAGAGGGACTCGCCGCCCGTCCATTCGGCGACGGCAATACCGAGCTCCTGGTAGCGCAGGTGCAGCGTCTCGCGCCAGAGGTGCCAGAGGCGGAGCGCCTGCGGGTCGGGGTCGTCGCCGCCCGAGGAGGCGAAGGGGAGCGGGGATACGTCGACGACGGCCAGATCGAAGCCGCGCCGGCGCAGGTCGACCAGCGCGTACATACCGCGCTCGTCGAGCAGCGGGCTGAGGCCGATCACCAGCGCCTGAGGTGTCAGGCTGCGCGGCGGCAGCACATCGATTCGCTTCCAGACGTAGGAGAAGTTGACCTCGGTCTCGAGCAGCGCCTCGGCGATGCGGTACTGCTGAAGCGTGCCCATCGCGGGCGTCAGCCACCTGACGATGCCGCCGAAGCCGACCACACCGACGCGATCCTGGACGGCAAGGTAGTGATCGGCGAGGGTGGCGGCCGCCCTGACGGCCTGATCGAGCGTGCCCTGGCCGAAGCGCCGCGCCTCGGCGAAGCTGTCCAGGAAGAGGATCACGTCGGCGTTTCGCTCGGGGTGCTGCTGGTTGACGTAGAGGGCCTGACCGCGCGAGCTGGCGCGCCAGTTGAGACGGCGAACACGGTCGCCGCGGACATAGGGGCGGATGTCGGCGAACTCGATTCCCTCGGCCTTGGCGCGCGAGACGCGGTTGCCGGCGAAGGGCTGGGTCTCGAGCGGCGTGACGAGCGACTGCAGCCGCTCGCGACCGGGGTAGACGCGCAGCACGGCGCCGGCGGCGATGCGCCGGTCGGCGAGGCGCAGGCG
>JBAWEP010000059.1:0-30656 GCA_049591255.1 Gaiellaceae bacterium | reverse complement strand
CTCGGGCGCTCGTGCTCGCTCGCTTCTAAGCTTCGTCCGCTACTACAACCGCTATCGACCGCACAGCTCGATCGGAGGCCGGCCTCCGATCAGCCGCGTTCACAACGTCCGTGGGCAGGACAGCTAGACGCGCCGCGCGCCTGCGGCGAGAGTAGGTTTCCTGACGATGTCTGACGTAGTCGTCTCGGCGTCCAATCCCAAGTTGCGGCTCGTGCGCCGCTTGCAGAGCGCCGGCCAGCGAGGTCGCCTGGGGTTGTTCGCCTGCGAGGGCGAGGATCTGATCGTCGCCGGCCTGGACGCGGGGCTCGAGCCCGAGGAGGTGCTGGTGGATGCCGCTCGCCCGGTGCTGCTGGAGCGCGTTCCCGCGGCGACGCTCGTCGCATCCGAGTTGCTGGGAGAACTCTCCGAGCTGGCTCACCCCGCGCGGGCGATCGCCGTCTTCCGCCGCGCGAGACTGCCGCGGCTCGATCCGGCGAATGCCGCCGAAACTGGCCTCGCCCTCTGGCGCGTCGCCGATCCCGGCAACGTCGGCGCGCTTCTGCGCAGCGCCGATGCGCTTGGACCGGCCTTTCTCTGTCTCTCCCCGGGCTGTGCCGATCCGACCGGTGCCAAGGCGCTGCGCGGCTCGATGGGCGCCGTTTTCCGCGTGCCGACGGGCGACTTCGACGCGGCGCCGGGACGTCGCGTTGCGCTGGTGGCCCACGGCGGCGTACCGCTCGCCGGGATCGATCTTTCCGGCCGCGTCTGCTTCGTGCTCGGCGCCGAGCGAGAGGGCTTGCCCGACGAGGTCACGTCCAAATGTGACGAGCTGGCGACGATTCCGCTCGCCGCGAGCGCCGAGTCGCTCAACGTCGCTGCCGCTGGAGCGATTGCTCTTTACGAGCGCCGGCGCCAGGCCGGCTGACCGGCACGCCACGCTCGCCGGCGAGCCGGAGGCGCTTCCTCGACGATCAGAACTTGACCTGGGGAGCCTCGCGCACGGCCTCGTCGCCGACCTCGAAGAACTCGCGCGACTTGAAGCCCAGGGCGCCGGCGACCATGTTCGAGGGAACGGTCTGAATCGCGTTGTTGTAGTTGAGCACGCTGTTGTTGTAGACCTGGCGCGAAGCCTGGATCATGTTTTCCGTCTCGGCCAGCTGGGCCTGAAGCTGCTGGAAGTTCTCGGTCGCGCGCAGCTGCGGATAGGCCTCGGCGACGGCGAAGAGCTTGCCCAGCGCCTGGCTGAGGATGTTCTCGGCCTGCCCCTGCTCGGCGGGGCCCTGTGCTTTTTGGGCCGCGGTGCGGGCCTGCGTGACCTCGTCGAAGGTGCCGCGCTCGTGCGCCGCGTAGCCCTTGACGGTCTCGACCAGATTGGGAATCAGGTCGTGGCGCCGGCGGAGCTGGACATCCACCTGGGCCCAGGCGTTCTGGGCGCCGTTGCGCAGACGGATCAACCGGTTGTAGAGAACGACGAGAAAGAGCAGGGCTAGGACGACCAGCCCGACGATGATCCAGATAGCGAGCATCTGCGGCGCCTTTCTGTGGCGGGACGACGTATCTCGGCTCGTACCTTAACGGGCCGAGGCGACAAAAACCATGTCGGCGCCGCCGTCGTACGGGCTGCGGTCGAACCAGCCGTAGCAGGCTTCGACGGCGAAGCCGCTCTGCTCGATCAGTCCCTTCCATTCCGGCTGCGAGAGCCAGGCGAGCTCCATGCTCGTCTCGCCGTCGGGCGCCCGCACGCCGAGAGTGAGGCGGCGCTCGGCGGAGTCCCAGTCGGCGCGCTCTAGGATCTCGGGCTCGCGCTCGATCCAGCGCCCGTGCGTCTCGGCGATGTCTTCGTTGGAGGGGGAGAAGACATCGAAAACCAGGCGGCCTCCGGGCGCGAGCGTCTCGCGGATATGCGCCAAGGTGAGCCGGCGCTCCTGGTTCGAGAGGAGGTGTAGGAAGGCGCGGAACGGCGAGATGGCGAGCGCGACTTTCTCGGAGACGGGTGGATCGCGCAGATCGCCGAGGCGCAGATCGAGCAGCTCGCCGACGCCGGCCGCCCGGGCGCGCTCGCGGCAGCGCTCGAGCATCGCCGCCGAGGAGTCGACGCCGATCACGCGGACGCCGGCCCGGACGATCGGAACGGCGATCCTGCCCGTGCCCACGCCGAGCTCCAGCACCGGCCCGCCGGAGCGAAGAGCCTCCTCGACGTAGAAGTCGATGTCCTCGACGACGCTCGTGTTCCAGCGGTCGTAGAGAGAGGCGATCGAGTCGTACGGGCTGGCTTCGGCGTGCTCTTCCACGGCCGCATTCTCGCCTAGACCGCGGTCGCCGCGTCGCTCCTCGCACCGCCGCGGTGTCCGACACCATTTTGTGTCAAGGAAAAGGTGTGCCGGAAATGGAACTGTTTGTCCACGAATAGAACGACGCACTCGTGCAGACGCCCGGGGGCGGGCGGCGCTATCGTTTCGGCGTGGCGAAGAGGTACTCGGCATTCGTGTTTACCAGGCCCCGGCTCGCAGTCGGGGATTGGTGCTGAGCAACCGGGGCGCCCGTCCTTGACCGTCGAGCCGGGGCCACCCGGCCCGAGTCGCCGGGATGCGGCAGGTCGCAAGGAAACGACTGGCGAATGGAAGAACTAGGGTTGTGTCGATGGACGTAGAGAAACTCGAACAGGAAGCGGCGAGCGCGCTCGAGCAGGCGGGCTCGCTGGACGAGCTCGACGAGCTGCGCGTGCGCTTCCTCGGGCGCGCGAGCGAGCTCAAGCTGGCTCTGCGTGAGGTGCGCGATCGCGAAAGCGGGATGAGCCTGAACGCCTTGCGGCAGCGCCTGGAGGCCGCGCTCGAAGAGAGACGCTCCGCGCTCGAGCGAATCGAGCTGCAGCACAAGCTGATGGCCGAGAGCATCGACGTGACGCTCCCCGGCGAGCACTTTCCCGAGGGTCACCTACACCTGATCACACAGATCAGGCGCGAGGTCGAGGACGTCTTCCTCGGGCTCGGCTACATGATCGTGGACGGTCGCGAGGTTGAGACCACTCGCTACAACTTCGACGGGCTGAACATGCCGCTCTGGCATCCGTCCCGCTCGCCCGCGCAATCGCTATTCGTAAGCGACGACGTGCTGCTCAGGACCGAGACCTCGCCCTCGCAGATACGCGTGATGGAGGCGCAGGAGCCGCCCGTCTACATGATCTCGCCCGGCCGCGTCTACCGCCGCGACACGCCCGACGCCACCCACAGCCCCGTCTTCCACCAGGTCGAGG
Organism: Gaiellaceae bacterium; assembly: GCA_049591255.1. Taxonomy (GTDB): domain Bacteria; phylum Actinomycetota; class Thermoleophilia; order Gaiellales; family Gaiellaceae; genus Fen-549. The sequence goes on along the minus strand of JBAWEP010000059.1, from coordinate 27,424 downwards.
GCCTGGCCGTCGACCGCGGCATCTCGCTGGCCGATCTCAAGGGAACGCTGCTGCACCTGATGCGCGCGCTCTTCGGCGAGAAGCGCGAGGTGCGCTTCCGCACCCACTTCTTCCCCTTCACCGAGCCGTCGATCGAGCCCGACGTCTCCTGCCACATGTGCGACGGTGCCGGCTGTCCGGTCTGCAAGTTCTCGGGCTGGATCGAGATGGGCGGCTCCGGCCTCGTCGATCCGAACGTGCTCGAGTTCGTCGGCTACGACCCCGAAGAGGTTTCGGGCTTCGCCTTCGGGCTCGGGCTCGAGCGGATCGCGCTGCTTCGCCACCGTGTCCCCGACATCCGTCTCCTCTGGGAGAACGACCTGCGCTTCTCGCGCCAATTCTGAGATGAAAGTTCCCTACCACTGGCTACGTGAGTACGTCCCGATCGAAGTCCCGGCCGAGCAGCTGGCAGATCGCCTCGCCGTCACCACGGCGGAGGTCGAGCGAGTCTCCTGGCGCGGCGTCGTCGATTCCGAGGGCAACTTCGATCGCTTCCGCGTCGGGCGCGTGCTCGAAGCGGGCAAGCACCCGAATGCCGATCGCCTGCAGCTGTGCAAGGTCGACGTGGGCGAGACGGAGCCGCGCCAGATCGTCTGCGGCGCCTGGAACTTCGGCGCCGGCGCCACCGTCGCCGTGGGGCTACCCGGCGCGGTAGTTCCGGGTGGCATGAAGCTGGAGAAGGTCAAGCTCCGCGGCAGCGTCTCGGAGGGGATGATCATGTCCGAGCGCGAGCTCGAGCTGGGTCAGGATCACTCGGGCATCATGCTGCTCCCGGACGAATGGGAGCCGGGCGAGCTGCTGGCCGATCGCTTCGCCCTGGGCGAGGCGATCCTCGAGCTGGAGGTGACCGGGAACCGGCCGGATCTGCTCTCGGTATATGGCCTGGCGCGCGAGATCGCCGCCCTCTACAAGCTGGAGCTGGCGCCGCCGCCGGGAATCGATCCCGAGCTGGCGGCCGACGAGCCCGTACAGGTCTCGGTCGAGGACTCGGAGGGCTGCCCGCGCTACGTTGGGCGCCTCTTCCGCGAAGTCGAGATAGGGCACTCGCCACCCTGGCTGAAGGCGCGCCTGAGCGGCGCCGGCATGCGCCCGATCTCCAACGTGGTCGACATCACCAACTACGTCATGCTGGCGCTCGGAAATCCCCTTCACGCCTTCGATCTGGAGCGGCTCGAAGGAGGCAGGCTGATCGTCCGCCGCGCCCGCGCCGGCGAGCAGATGCGCACCCTGGACGGAGTCGATCGCAAGCTCGATCCGCGCGACCTGGTGATCGCCGACGCCGCAAAGCCGGTGGCCATCGCCGGCATCATGGGTGGCGAGGAGAGCGAGGTCGCCGACGCGTCGAGCTCGATCCTGCTCGAATCGGCCAACTTCGAGCCGATCGGCATCTTGGAGAGCTCCGAGCGGCTGAAGCTGAGGACCGAGGGCTCGAACCGCTGGGAGAAGGGCGTCGACCCGTACCTGGCCGAGCAGGCTGCCCGGCTTGCGACCGAGTTGATCGTGGAGCTTTCGGGAGCGCGCTGGGTCGGCCACACCGACATCAAGGGCGAGCTGCCCGCACGCCCGGTCGTGAGCTTCCGGCCCGAGCGTGCCAACGAGCTGATCGGAGTATCGATCTCCGCCGACGAGCAGCGTGGCTTGCTCGAGCGCTTCGGCTTCGATGTGACGAAGGACTGGGCGGTGACCGTCCCGACCTTCCGGGCCCGAGACGTAACGCGCGAGATCGATCTCGTCGAGGAGGTCGCCCGCGTTCACCTCGACGAGGTTCCTTTCACACTGCCCGTGCGCCGCGCAATGTGGGGACGCCTGAGTCGCGAGCAGCGCCTGCGCCGCCGAGTCGAGAACGCTCTCTGCGGGATGGGCTTCGTCGAGGCCTACACCTACTCGCTCGTCGACAGCGATCCCGATCCGCGGGCGATCCGCCTGCCCGATCCGCTCACGGCCGAGCATGCGCTCCTGCGTACGACTCTCCTCGGCGGGCTGATCCGCTCGCTCGAGCGGAACCTCGACGCCGGAAACGAGGAGCTCGCCCTGTTCGAGATCGCGCACGTCTATCTCCCCGGCGACGAGGAGCTGCCCGCCGAGCCGGTTCGCATCGCCGGCCTCACCTGGGGCGGCTTCGCCCGAGCCAAGGGCGCCGTCGAGGCGCTTTACCGCGCTCTCGCCGCTCCGGCGCCGAGCTTCGAGCCAAGCGGCGAAGAGCCGTACCTGCATCCGCACAAGATCGCCCGCGTCGGCGGCAGCGGCTGGGTCGGCGAGCTTCATCCCGAACTGGCCGAGGGAGAGTGGGGGGCCTTCGAGCTCGATCTCGGCGCGCTGGCCGAGGTGGCTCGCGATGTCGTCGTGTACGCGGACGTCATCTCCTTCCCGGCCGTCAAGCAGGATCTCTCCTTCGTCGTGAGCGAAGGCGTCCTCGCCGGCGAGATGATCGCCGCCGCGCGCGAGGCGGCCGGAGCCGACCTGCGCGGGATGGAAGTCAGTGACGTCTACCGCGGCTCTCAGCTCGAAGAGGGTCAGAAGTCGATCACCTTCGCGGTCGCCTTCCAATCGCCCGAGCGGACGCTCTTGGACAGTGAGGCAGCCTCGCTGCGAGAGAAGATCGTGCAGGCGCTGGCCGAACGCTTCGGCGCAACTTTACGTAGCTAGCGTTACTGGCTCGGAGAGGGCGATAGCTCGCTTTCTCGGGCTGCTCCGCCGCAAACGTTTGCCGATACGGCTTGACTCTAAGAGCCAAGAATGAGATGTTGAGCGGCGCAAACGTTTGCTGGCTCTTTGGGGGAAATCCGGCAGACGCTGGTTGGAATGGGATGAAAGGGGATTTCCGTATGCACAAGACACGCCGTACGACCCTGCTCGTTGGTCTAGCCGCGCTGGCAATAGGACTGTTGCCGGTTCTGGCCGGAGCGGGAGCGTGCAACACGAGGAGCACCTTCTACGTGCCGAAGGCCGACAAGGGTGCCACACAGCAGATCGTGAGCCTGATCAGGCACCACGATTTCAAGAACGCCGCCCTACTCGAAAAGATGGTCGACAAGGGCCATGCCGTGTGGTTCACGAGCGGCACGCCGGCCGAGGTGCAAAAGGCAGTTAAGAAGACGATGCAGAAGGCACACGCCAAGCGTGCGGTGCCCGTTCTCGTCGCCTATGACATTCCCGGTCGCGACTGCCAGCAGTACTCGGCTGGGGGCGCTCTCGATGCCGCCAGTTACGCGGCCTGGATCGATGGGCTCGCCAAGGGCATCGGCTCCGGCAAGGCCATCGTCATTCTCGAGCCCGACGGGCTCGGCTTGCTGCCGTCGAACTGCGGCGGCCCGAAGGATGGGTATCCGTTCAGCGACGCCGATCGTTATCTCGAAATCAACGGTGCCGTTGACAGGCTCGGGATGCAGCCGAACGTCAGCGTCTATCTCGACGCCACCCACAACGGCTGGCTGAATGTCGGCGACGCCTCGCAGCGGCTCGTTAGTGCCGGTGTGAACCGCGCCGCGGGCTTCTTCCTGAACGTCTCGAACTACCAGTACACGAGCAACCTCGTTCAGTACGGAACTTGGGTCTCGCAGTGCATCGCCGACGGCAACTACGGCGGCTGCCCAAACCAGTACTGGAACGGTGGCCCGCCGGATTGGAACGGGACGGCTCTCACACCGTACGGTCAGTGGAGCGATACGGCGACTACGCTGAATCTCAGCACCGCCGGAATCAATGCTCGCTACGCGAGCTATCCCGCCGGAACGACCCACTTCGTCATCGACACCGGTCGGAACGGACTGGGGCCGTGGGACTACAGCAGCAAGTACCCGGATGCGGGCACTGCTCAGGACTGGTGCAACCCGCCAGGTCGTGGCCTCGGCATCGCGCCGACCACGAACACCGGCAACGCTCTGGTCGACGCCTATCTCTGGCTGAAGGTGCCGGGCGAGTCGGACGGATCGTGCAATCGCAGTGTCGCCGGCTCGACGACCGATCCCGAATGGGGCGGCATCGTCGATCCTGCAGCAGGAGAATGGTTCCCGCAGCAGGCGCTGCAGTTGGCGCAGCTCGCGAGCCCGGTTCTGAAGTAAGCAAGTGGTAGGACCGCGCGGCGGGGGATGCTTCTCTCGCCGCGCGGTTCTCTCTAGCGGCGCCGGCGTCCGCGGAAAAGACCTTGCAGCGGCCCGATCAGCCGTTGCGAGCGAGAGGACTGCTCGGACTCGATCTCGATGCTCTCGGCCGGCGCCTTGTAGACGTCGAGGTGCTCGAACTTCTCACGCGTCAAGCGCAGAGCCACGTGATCGCGCTCGATCTCGGCAACCACCTCGCCCGGAACGTAGCGCGGCTTGTCCAGGAAGCCAGCGTCGACGGCGAGCCCGTCGAAGATGTCCGCGTTCTCGTCGCCGTCGATGTCCACCACCTTGCCGAGCTCGCTGCCGTCGCTGGCATAGACTCGCCAGCCCTTCTCGATCAGAAGCCATGAAACCGGATCGCTCAATGTGAGCCTTTCTGAGTCGCCTCGGCGCACCTGACGCGACGGTGCCCCTCAAATCTCTTACCCTCGCCGGTGAAGTCGCAAGCGCCCTTCGTTCTCGTGGGCAGAAACGGCGGGGCGGCGCGTCGTGTCCGAGCGGGGTGGCCGCTAGTCTCTTTCTCATGAGCTCGCTGACCGTCGCCTTGCTGCAGCTCCGGAGCCCCGGCGCCGATCCCGAGCGCGCTCTGAGCGAGGGCGAGCGGGCCTGTCGCGAAGCCGCGAGGCTCGGCGCCGATCTGGCTTTGTTCCCTGAGATGTGGCAGATCGGCTACGCCGGCTGGGACGACCCGGAGGCCACGCGCTCGGCCTACCGTGCGCTCGCGACCGATACTGACGGCGCCTTCGTCGGCCATTTCTGCGAACTGGCCAGGGAGCTGGAGATGGCCATCGTCGTCACCTATCTCCAGCGCCGGAAGGGCGATCCGCGCAACGCGGCGACCCTGATCGATCGCAGCGGGCGGAAGGTGCTCACCTACGCGAAGGTGCACACCTGCGACTTCGACACAGAGGCGGCGCTCGAGCCCGGCTCGGACTTTCCCGTCGCCGAGCTCGAGCTGAGCGACGGGACCGTGCGCATCGGTTTGATGATCTGTTACGACCGCGAGTTTCCGGAGTCGGCGCGCCTGTTGATGCTCGGCGGCGCGGAGATCGTTCTCACTCCGAACGCCTGCCCGCTCGACGACGATCGAATCGGTCAGTTTCGCGCCCGCGCCTTCGAGAACATGGTCGGTGTGGCGATGGCCAACTACGCGGCGTCCGATCCCGCCGATGCCGGGCGGGACGACTACAACGGCCGCTCGGTGGCGTTCAGCGGCATCTGTTACGACGTGCGCGGCCACCTCGAGCACAAGCTGGTCGAGGCCGGCGAGAGCGAGGGCATCTTTCTGGCGAGGTTCGACCTCGACGTCCTTCGCGCCTATCGCGCGCATCAGACCTGGGGCGATGCTTATCGAAAGCCCCGCACGTACGGGCCGATCGCCGCCGATGCTCCGGCCCAGGTCTTCAAGCGCTCCGATTCGCGCCGCTAGCGCAGTCCGAAGCGGCGTAGGAACTCGGTCAGGGAGACGCTCGGCGCGAGCGGTCGCTTCTTCTCGGGCGGTATCGCTTCGAGCTCCTCGGCGCTCAGCTTGAGCGTGACCCGCCCGGAGACGATCTCGGCCAGGTACTCGCTTGGGATGTAGCGAGGCGGCGTCGCGTTGGCGCGAACGACGATGCCGTTGAAGATGTCCTTGGTGGGCTCGCCGCGGACGGCGCCGATGCGCCCGACCACAGTGCCGTCAGACGCGAGAACCTGCCAGCCGCGGCGAATGAGCAGCCAGGAGACGGGCTCGCTCACAGCGAGCGCCCCGCGACTCGCCAGACCGGGCCCTGCGTCTCGAACGGGCGCCTCTGCGCGAGCAGATCGAGCAGGCGCAGGCGTCCTTCGACGTGGCGCTCGTCGAGGAGCTGTAAGCAACGTCTGGTGATCGAGGGAGCGGCTCCGTATCCAAAGGCGCGCCCGACCCGAAAGCGGAAGGCGGCTCTCTTTTCACAGCGCTCCGGATTGAGCGGCGAGACGGTCAGCGCCACGGGGTGGAAGGCCTCGTCGGGACGGAGCTCGACCTCGACGAAAAGGTCGCTCCAGTCCTCGCTCAAGCCTGCGAGCAAGCCGTCCCAGGCGGCGACGAGTGTTTGCCCGCCCTCGCGCTCGGAAAGACCGTTAGCTGCTGAATTCTGTTCCATCTCTCGCTTTTCCCCAGATGTCCGCGGATGCTCACGCCCAGGATAACCAGTACGAAGGCATGACAGAGCTCGATTCCATGGCCCCGCCCCAGACCGTTGAGCCCGGGCGCTTCCTCCAGCAGATGCTCTTGATCAGGCATTTCGAGCAGCAGGTCGAGGAGCGTTACCGCGACGGAGAGATCCCCGGCTTCGTTCACGTCGCGATCGGCCAGGAGGCGGTGGCGGTGGGTGCCTGCGCCGCGCTCACGCCCGGCGACGTGATCACCTCGACTCACCGCTCACACGCGCACGCGCTGGCCAAGGGCACGCACGCTCGAGAGGTCATGGCCGAGCTCTACGGCAAGGTCGAGGGCTGCTCGCGCGGTCGCGGCGGCTCGATGCACCTGTACGACGTCAAGCGCGGCAATCTCGGCTCGAGCGCCGTGGTGGGCGGGGCGCTGGGCATCGCCACGGGCGCGGCCCTCGCCTTTTCGATGCGCTCCGAGTCGCGTGTCGCACTCGCCTTCTTCGGCGACGGCGCCACCAGCTCGGGCCTCTTCCACGAGTCGATGAACATGGCTCAGCTCTGGAGGTTGCCGGTCGTCTTCCTCTGCGAGAACAACCGCTGGGCCGAGTCGACGCCGCTCGCTCAGCACTCTCCCATCGAGGATCTCACGCAGCGGGCGCAGGCCTACGGGATGAGCGCGCTCCGGGTTGACGGGCAAGACGTCGAGGCGGTCTTCCGGGTGACCGCCGAGGCGCTTGCCCATGCCCGCTCAGAGGGGCCCGTGTTCCTGCTCGCCGAGACCTTCCGGCTCGCTCCGCACAACGTCGGCGATCCGCAGGAGTACCGCGACAAGGCGGAGTACGAGCAGACGCGAAAGACGCAAGATCCGATCGCGAAGCTGCGCGAGCGGCTCGCTCTCTCGGACGAGCGCTTCGCCGAGCTCGACCGCGAGGCCGAGGTGGCGACGGCCGACGCCGTCGAGTTCGCCCGCCAGGGCACCGATCCCGATCCGCGGACGCTGCTGGACGATGTCTATGCCTGAGACCGCCAACAAGCTCAGCTACCGAGAGGCCGTGCGCGACGCCATGTCGCAGGCGATGAGGCGCGATCCCGACGTCTTCATCATGGGCCAGGACATCGCCGAGCACGGCGGCTCGCAGAAGGTGACGCTCGGCATGCTCGAGGAGTTCGGGCGCGGCCGGGTGCGCAACGCCCCGATCTCGGAGATGGCGCTGACCGGCGCCGGAATCGGCGCGGCGATGATGGGCATGCGCCCGATCGTCGAGATCATGTACGAGGACTTCCTGACGCTCGCGGCGGAGCAGCTCGTCAACCACGCCGCCAAGGAGCGCTACATGTCCGGCGGCCAGCTCAAGGTGCCGCTGACGGTGCGAACGCAGGGAGGCGCCGGCTGGTCTTCGGGCGCCCAGCACGGGCAGCAGACCGAGGGCTGGTTCGTCGGCGTGCCCGGGCTGAAGGTCGTCTATCCCTCGACACCGCGCGACGCGCGCGGCCTGCTCTGGTCGTCGATCTACGACGACAACTGCGTCCTCTTCTTCGAGCACGTCCAGCTCTACAACCAGCGCGAGGAGCTGCCCGAGGAGATCGAGCCGATTCCGCTCGGCAAGGCGCGAATCGCCAGGACGGGCGAGGACGTGACAGTCGTCGCGACAGGGCCGCTGGTACACGAGGCGCTGGCGGCGGCGGAGCAGGCCGAGCAGGACGGCATCTCGGTCGAGGTCGTCGATCCGCGCACGTTGCAGCCGCTCGACGAGGAGGCGATACTCGAATCGGTGCGGAAAACCAGCCGCTGCGTGGTGGCGCACGAGGCGGTACGGAGAATGGGATTCGGGGCGGAGGTGGCAGCGCTGGTGCAGGAGAAGGCGTTCGATTGGCTCGATGCCCCGGTGGAGAGAGTCGGCGCGTGCTTTTCCCCGCTTCCCTTCGCGCCGTCGCTCGAACGTGCTTGCGTACCGCGCCGCGAGCAGGTGTACGCCGCAATCAAGCGCACGGTCGGGAGTGAGTGACGGTGGCGAGCGAGATCAAGCTGCCGCGCCTGGGCCAGGGAATGGAGTCCGGCGTGGTCACCAGGTGGCTGAAGAGCGAGGGCCAGTCGGTCGAGCAGGGTGAGCCCCTCTACGAGCTCGACACCGACAAGGTGACGCAGGAGGTCGAGTCGCCGCTTTCGGGCGTTTTGCTCAGGATCGTCCTGGCGGAGGGAGAGGCAGCGGTCGGAACGACGATCGCCTTCGTCGGCGAGGAGGGAGAAGAGGTTCCCGACACGACCGCCGCGGCACCTTCTGCCGCACCCCCGCGCGAGTCCGAGTCGGTGCCCGAGGAAGAAGCCGTTCCGGAGACCGATGCCGCCTCCGCGACCGTCTCGCCCGCGCAAGCGGCGTCGCTCGACGGCACCGAGACCGACGGGCGGACGAAGGCGTCGCCGCTCGCGCGCAGGCTCGCGCGCGAGCGCGGCCTCGACCTCGGATCGATGGCGGGCAGCGGCCCCGAGGGAAGGATTGTCGCCGACGACGTCAAGCGCGCCGCTACCGCTCCGCTCGCCGCTCCGGCATCCGCCGGCGCGGAGCCGGGGCAGGTCGAGCGCGTGCCGCTGACGAGCGTTCGCCGCACCATTGCGCGCCGCCTCAGCGAGGCCTGGCAGGCGCCCGCCTTCCAGCTCGTCAGCTCCGCCGACATGAGCGAGGTGCTGGCGATGCGAGCCCGCCTGCGCGAGCGCGTGCAGCCGGGCGAGCGCCCCGCGAGCATCGCCGACTTCCTGACCAAGGCCTGCGCCGAGGCGCTCGTCCGCTATCCGGGCGTCAATGCCCTCTGGCTCGGCGACGCGATCGAGATCCATCGCTCGGTTGACATCGGCATCGCGACGGCGACCGAGCGCGGGCTGATCGTGCCCGTGCTGCGCGGCTGCGAGCACAGGACGCTGTCGGAGCTCGGGCAGGCGCGCCGCGACCTCGTCGCGCGCACGCTCGACGGCACGATCGGCCTGGAGGAGCTCGAAGGAGGCACCTTCACGATCTCCAACCTGGGCACCTTCGACGTCGAACAGTTCATTGCGGTGCTCAACCCGCCCCAGGTCGCGATCATCGCCGCCGGTGCGATCGTCGAGCACCCGCTCGCCCGCGCCGGCAAGGTCGAGATCGCGCCTGTTCTCACCCTCACGCTCACCTGCGATCATCGCGCCGTGGACGGATCGGTCGCCGCCGGCTTCCTGAGTGCGGTCAAGGGCTTCCTCGAAGAGCCCGGGCTGATGCTCTAGTGGAGTCGCCCGCCGGCCGCTAGATCGTCGCCAGCCAGCGCTCGAACAGGGTGCGGGCGAGCGTGCGGAGCGAAGACTCGCTAGCCGCCAGCTCGGCCAGCGTCTTCTCGGCCGCGGCGGGACCGTTCACGCGCTCCAGCGACTCGGCGTAGGCGGGAACCTCGAGCCACTCGCGCACGAGCTTGGTCGAGACCTCGAGGTGGCACTGCAGGCCGTAGGCCGCGCGGCCGGCGCGGAAGACCTGGCTCGGATAAGCCTGCGAAGAGGCGAGCAGCGTCGCGCCGGCGGGCAGCTCGAAGGTGCAGCTGTGCCAGTGAAAGGCGGGCAGCGTCTTGGGCAGCCCGGTCGTGATCGGGTCGGCACTGGCGGAAGCCGTCAAAGTGATCGGTAGGACGCCCACCTCGGGCTTCGGCCCGGGGTAAACGCGAGCCCCGAGCGCGTCGGCGAGAAGCTGCGCGCCGAGGCACACGCCCCAGAACGGCCGTCCGGCGCGTACCAGCTCGGCGATCGCCCGCTTCTCGTCCACCAGCCAGGGATGGAGATCTTCCTCGAAGGTATCCATCGGGCCGCCCATGGCGACGACGGCATCGAAGTCGCGCCAATCAGGCAGCGGCTCGCCCCGGTCGAGCTCGACGCGCACCAGCTCGGCGCCCCGCTCGCGCAGCACGTCCTCGTATTCGCCGGGGGGCTCGCAGGCGATGTGTTGCAGCACGAGGACGCGCATCGCGACGAGCCTATCGATTCGTCCGCCGCATCTGCGATCCTCATCCGAATGAGCGCGACAAGAGACGATCTACTCGGGCACCTCGAGGCCTACTACCGAAGCTGCGGCTGGCCGGTGGAGCACGCGAGTGACGGCACACTGCGAGCGCGCGGAGCCGGCGGCGTCACCTGGATAGGCCTCGTCGTGACGCCTGAGGACGTCGCCTCAGGCGGTCTCGCGGCGAAACTTCGCGAGCTGAGTGGCGAGCGCATGCCCGGAGGCGGCGAGCGATGCCCGCTCGAGCTGCTGCCGGCGGCGGAATGCGCGGAGGAGCTGCGTGCGCTCCTGGCCGAGCTCGGACTTGGCGAGCTCGTCTCGGTCTACTCGTTCGCCGCCGCGGCCTGATCCTCGACTCGCCCCACCGTCCGGTAGAAGCGGCGCACCTCGTCCCGCGCCGAGCGGATCTCGAAGAGGTCGAAGATGAGGTCGTCGATCTCGTCTCGCAAAGTGGTGATGTCGGCGTCGGGGTCGGCCTTGAGCACAACGACGATCTTCTCGACGCGCTCGACTACGGCGGTTTCGACTTCTTTCGGCGGGCGCCGGTAGGGCAATTTCTCGACGTAGCCGACATCTGCCGTCGCGGTCGTGTTGACGATCTTCTTCATGAAGTACGTCGCCAGCGAGCAATTGAGATAGCCCAGTAGGAAAAGCTCGTTCTGGCTCTCGTCTTCGACGAAGATCGCGCTTCCTTTGTGACCGAAGATGGAGCCTCCGGACAGAAGGCGGACCGACACACGGCCACTCGACACAACCGAATACGTGAGGCCAGCGCGGAAGTAGAAGTCCCTGTTTTGAATCCGAGGTTTTCGCGACGTTCCGGTCGGAAGCCGGTCTCTTCGTTCGAGTTCCGCAACCGATTCCTGCGACCAGTCGATGGCGACGCGTGGAACTCGCCAGTACTCGCCAAAGCCTTCTCCCTTCGCGAACGGTATCCAATGCGATTTGCCCGGAGCAATGCCTGACCGCTGTTCGGCCTCGCTCGGGGTGGCGGCGAGATCCGACATGCCAATCACGTGCTCGAGACCGGGCACTGAATCATCGATGCTGGCGAGAAACCGCCGATCATCCGCAGTCGCAAGCCCTTGGCGCCCGCGCGCGACATCCCGCACTCGGATAGAGATCTTCGCCGCGTCGAAGATCTCAAGCGGGACTCCAACGAAAAACGGCGTCTCCGGTAGCGCCTCGTACTCCTCCTGCCGCAGCTCCTGAACCTTTTCCGGCGGCGGGCTCGAGAAGTCTGCCGGGTCGCGAATGTAGTCCACCAGTCGCATCACGTTCGCCGCCCGCGCCTCGGCATCGGAGCACTTCTCGAGCGTCGTGATCGCCATGCCGGCGAACTGGAAGCTGACGCCCTGGAAATGCTTCGTGTCGGTGAGCAGGATCTCGACGATCTTGCAGCGGTCAAGGATGTGGCGGCGAAGCTGCGAGTAGGTGGTGAGCGAGCGGAAGCTGTCGTTGGTGATCAGGCAAAGTCGCCCGCCTTCGCGTAGCCGCTCGATGCCGTTGGCGAAGAACATGGCGTAGGTGTCGTGGTCGCCGGTTCCCGAACTGCCCTGGCGGCGATCCGCTTCGCGCGACCCGTACAGTCGCCGGTAGACCGGTACCTTGTAGGCTGGCTTGCGCGCGCCGTAGGGCGGATTGCCGACAACCGCATCGAAGGCGATCTCGTCCACCGAAGCGACCTCATCGACCTCCGGGTCGACGGATACGGCCCGTTCCGCTTCCGAGAAAAGCTCGCGCTGCGGTCGCTCCTGCGAGTGAAGGAGCATGTCGTGGACAAAGAGCTGCGGCTTTGCTCGAGTCGCGTTCTCGTCGAGAAGGAAGAGTCGAATGGCGGACAGTGAGGTGGCAAACGTGTCAATATCGGCTCCGAAGAGCTGGTGCGCCACGACCTCCCGGTACGCCTGCGCGTCGTCGAAGCCCTCGTCGGTATAGAGCGCCATGAGCCGCTGGAGAAGCGCTTCGAGGAAGTGGCCTGAGCCCATACAGGGATCGAGGACGCGGGAATCTCGCCGCAGTTTGAGGCGCGAGACCATGTACTCGACGTCGCCGTGCGGCGTGTAAAAGGCGCCGAGCTTCGCCTGTTGGAGCTGGCGACCGCTTTTCCCGCCGGCGCCAGTGCGCCTCGAGGAGAGCAGGCCCTGATAGATATCGCCAACGTGCCGGTTCGTGAGCTGGCGGAAGCTCTTCGTCGAGAGGTCGTAGACGAGTTCGGCCAGCGTTTCTTTGTGCGGTCGGAAGAAGTCGTAGGCGTCTTCGCGATAGACGAGTGGGAACTGTTCTTCCGCGAGGTCGAAAGCGACCCGGATCAGCTCGCGCCAGCTGTTCTGACCGATGACGTGCGCGCTGATCTCGGGCGCGAGCTCGGAGCGGAGGCTTTTGTAAACGTTCTCCTCTTCCTCCGACAGCTCGCCGGTGGTGTCGAGCAAGCGTCGGCGAAGAAGTGCGAGAAAGACCGCCGCGGTCGTCGGACTTGTCTCCGTCCGCGCGCTCGGAAGGAACTCGCGCAGGATGCGGTAGAAGCCGTGGAGGTTGCGGTCCTCGCAGAGGTTTAGGAAGAAGACCTTGTTGAGGTAGTTGAGAGCGGCCTGAGTGATCATCTCCTCGGCAACCTGTTTCTGTTTCTCACTGCCGACCTCGGCGACCTTGCGCTCGTACAGCTGGCGCAGCCGCCGTAGAGCCTCAGGACGGTTGAGGAGCCACTGTCCGAAGTCCGTAAGTAGCGCCGGCGGTTCGTCTCGCGAGACGATCTCGACTGCGTGCAACACGTCTGCGCGGAGATCGTCCTCGATACGGTCGAGGTGATAGAGGAGGATCTCGAGCAGGCGCTCGTCGGTGACGACCTCCTCGGCGAAGGCACCGCGAAGATGGGCGTCCTTGACGCGGCTCCACTCCCAGATCTCGTCGAGGAGCTCGTACTCAGCGGCGGCAGGTGTATCGACCACCGCTTTCAGGCGGAAGAACGCGGTTCGCGACGCCTTACCGCTGTAGAGAAGAAGGAACGGAGGCGGGCACTCGAAGTCCTCGCTGCGTGCGTAGTCGACAAGCTGCTGCTTTGCCTTCTCATATTCGCGCTCGCTGTCGAGCAGGTCGTGTCGCTTGAGCTCGCAGAGAGCAACGGGCGCATTCCCGATCAGATACAGACCGTCGAAACGTCCCCTCTCGCGCTTCGACTTGAGCCGCCGAAGAGCGAGGTGTCCTTGCTCGAGAAAGTACTCGCCGTCGGCCTGGCTGGCTGTTCTCGGTGGGTAGCCGAGCGACGTCATGTCGGGCTCGAACAACTTCGCGTGGACGTCGGCTTCCGAGTAGCGGCGCTTCTCGCTCTCGGGGATGTTCTCGCTTGGGAGATCGCGACTCATGCACGTTCCTGAGCGTAGGCAAGAGCCGAGCGGAGAAACGTCAACGATGTGATGCGTGTTTGCGCCAAGAGGGACACATTCTCACAACGGCGAAGGACGAGGACGCGCGCTACATCCCGACCGGCTGCCGCGACGACGTTCAGTTCGCCTCGGAACCCGGGCTCTGCCGCGGTTAGGATCGAGCAGTCAGCGAGCAGAAGGAAGGACTGCCATGGAATTCGACGTCGCCGTCCTTGGAGGTGGGCCGGGCGGTTATCCGGCCGCGATCCGCGCCGCGCAACTCGGCGCGAAGGTCGTTTGCATCGAGAGCGAGCCCGCACTCGGCGGCGTCTGCCTGCGCGTGGGCTGCATCCCGACCAAGACCTGGGTGCAGACGGCGCGCGCGATCAAGGAGATCGAGGAGAGCTACGAGAACCTCGGCATCCGCGTCAGCGAGGCGAACCTGGACTTCGAGCGCGCCAACGCCTGGAAGGCGAAGACGGTCGAGCGCATGACGGGCGGCGTGGCGATGCTGTTCAAGGCGAACGGCATCGAGTGGATGCGGGGCTTCGGCCGCTTCACGGATTCGCACACGATCGCGGTTGAAGGCGGCGAGGAGATTTCGTTCTCCAGCGCGATCGTGGCCACCGGCTCGCATCCGATCGTTCCTCCCATCCCGGGCATCGACTCCGCACGCTGCGTCGACTCCACGGGCCTGCTCGCCCAAACAGAGGTTCCGCCGCGCCTGGTCATTCTCGGCGGCGGCGTGATCGGTTGCGAATTCGCCTCGATCTTCGCCCGCTTCGGCTCCAAGGTGACGATCGTCGAACTACTCGAGCGCCTGCTTCCGATGGAGGACGAGGATGTCTCGAGCGAGCTGGCCAAGAGCTTCCGCCGCCGCGGCATCGATCTTCAGCTCGGAACGGCCTGCACGAAGGTCGAGGAGCTGGAGGGGGGACTTCGCGTTCATCTCGCCGGCGACGAGACGATCGAGGCCGACCTGATGCTCGTTTCGGTTGGGCGGGCGCCGAGCGTCGAGGACATCGGTCTGGAGCTAGCCGGGATCTCCTTCGACTCCAAGCTGGGTATCCAGACGGACGAGCGGCGGCGCACCAGCGTTCCGCACATCTACGCCACAGGTGACGTGGCCGGGCACTGGCAGCTCGCCCACACGGCCTTCTACGAGGCCGAGATCGCGGCCGAGAACGCGACCGAGCACGAAGCCGTCGTCGGCGAGCGCACCGTACCGCGCCCTATCTACACCGATCCGGAGATCGCCGCGGTCGGCCTGACCGAGGCGCAGGCACGCGAGCGCCACGGCGAGGACGTCGTGACCGGTCGCTTCCCCTGGGCCGCGAACGGGCGCGCCGTGATGCAAAGCGACACGACCGGCTGGGTCAAGACCATCCACGAGAGCCGCTACGGCGAGCTGCTCGGGCTGGTCGTCGTCGGGCCGCATGCGACCGAGCTGATCGAGGTCGGGCGGGTGGCGATCGACGCGGAGTCGACGATCGAGACGCTGTCGCTGGGAATGACCGCGCATCCGACTCTGAGCGAGGCGATCAAGGAAGCGGGCCTGGTAGCCCTCGGGCGGCCCGTTCACGTGGCGACCAAGCGCAGGGCTCGCTAAACGAGATCGGTATCGCCCGGCGACGAGATCGGGCCCCGGCCCGGTTCGGCCCCATGTTTCTGGGAGCGGCAAAGCTCGTTCGCAGCCGATAGGGTACGCGCATGCGCAGAGGCTCTCGATCCCGCACTGTCAGGCCGCTTATCCGAGCCGCCCTGGAATCGATCGAGCCCTACGAGGCAGGCAAGCCGATCGAAGAGGTCGAGCGCGAGCTGGGCATCGGCCGTGTCGTAAAGCTGGCCTCCAACGAGGGGCCGTTCGGGCCTTTCCCGATCGCCCGTCAGATGCTGGCGACACAGTCCTACGAGCTCAACCGCTATCCCGACTCGGCTGCGTACCAGCTGCGCATGGTGCTGGCCGAGCGTCTCGGCGTGGACATCGACGAGGTTGCCCACGGTGCCGGTGCCGACGGCCTGATCGGCCATCTCTCGCTGGCGCTGCTCGAGCCCGGCGACGAGGTGGTCTTCGGCTGGCCCTCCTTCACGAGCTACATGCTGAGCACGCTCAAGATGGGTGCCACGCCCAGGCCGGTGCCTCTACGAGACCACAGCTTCGACCTCGAGGCGATGCTCGCCCAGATCGGGCCGAAGACGAAAATCGTCTACATCTGCAATCCCAACAACCCGACCGGGACGATGAGCAGCCGCGAGGAAATGGACGCCTATTTCGAGCGCGTTCCCGAGCACGTGCTCACGGTGATCGACCAGGCCTACTTCGAGTACATCGACGAGCCCGACTACCCCGACGCGATCGAGGAGCACTTCAAGCAGGGCAAGCGAGTGGTCGTGCTTCGCTCCTTCTCCAAGATCTACGGGCTGGCCGGTCTTCGCGTCGGCTACGCGGTCGCCTCGAAGGAGCTCTGCGCCGCGGTCGCCAAGGTGCGGCCGGCGTTCGATGTCTCCTCGACAGCGCAGGTGGGGGCCGTCGCTAGTCTCACCGGCGACGACGCCGACGCCGAGCTCGAGCGCAGGCGCTCCTACAACGCGGTCGCGGTTGCCGAGCTGGGGCGCATCCTCAGGGCTTTCGGGTTGGAAACGGTCGGCCCGGCGGTGGCGAACTTCCTCTACGTCGACCTCGGCACGGACAGCCGCCCGTTCTTCGAGCGCCTGCTCGAGCAGGGAGTGGTCGTCCGGCCCTTGCACGGTTTTGGCGCGCCGACGGCGATTCGCGTCACGGCCGGCACCGCCGAGGAGCATGCGCTTCTCCGCCAGGCGCTCCAGGTCGTACGGCCCAGCGGTCACGACCTCGCCGGCTAGAAGTACCTCGGGACCGTACGGCTCGATGGGCGCAGCAGCGCCGTTTAGAGGCGGTCTGGAACGCCGGCGCCGCGTCGGCACGGCGTCCCCTGAAGGCGCGTCGATCGAGGAATGACGATCGTCGTTTCTTGATGGTGGCTTCCAGACAGTAGAATCCTCTCATCCACGGCTTAACCGGCGGTCGTGGAGGAGTGGAGAGCCGGTACCGCTTCGAAGATTCGTGCAAAAAGCTAAGAGCCCGAAGTTCTCTGTTGCATCCGCGGCGAACGGCCGAGGGCATCGCCGGGCGGTGAGGTGGCTGCACGTGAAGCGGGCCATCGCAAGGGGGATCGTCTGTGTCGACTCCTGAGTCGTTCGGCCGCGGCGACGACCTGATCGAGGAGATCAGCGCTCCGGACCTCGAGGAGATCGTCGGGCGCGGACCGCTCCAGCTCTTCTGGACGCGCTTCCGCGAAGACAAGGTCGCGCTCTTCTCGTTTGGTGTGGTCGTCTTCGTCGCGCTGGTGGCGATTCTCGCGCCCTGGATCGTGAGGCTCGTCGCGCACCCGCCAAACGCGCAGTACCCCGACATGCTCAACCAGGAGTTCGGTACGCCGACCGGACCGTCGCTGAAATTCCTGTTCGGCCTCGACACGGTGGGCGAGGACGTGTTCTCGCGAGTTCTCTACGGCGCTCGGGTGTCGCTCGAGGTCGCGCTGATAGCAACCTCGCTCTCGGTCTTCATCGGCGTTGTCCTGGGCATGCTCGCGGGCTTCTACCGCGGTGTCGTGGACACGCTGATCTCACGCTTCCTCGACGTGATGCTGGCCTTCCCGGTGCTCCTGCTGGCGATCGGGATCGCCGCCGCCTGCTCGCTGGGCAACGGTTGTCTCGGCGGTCTCGTCAAGCCCGGCCTGCCAACCGTGATCGTGACGATCACGATCGTGAACTGGACCTACATCGGCCGCATCATTCGCGGCCAGGTGCTGTCGCTGCGTGAGAAGGAGTTCGTAGAAGCGGCGCGCGCGAGCGGCGCGAAGGACTCGACCATTCTCTTCCGCGAGATTCTGCCCAACCTCGTGGCGCCGATCATCGTCTACTCGACCTTGATCATCCCGTCGAACATCCTCTTCGAAGCTGCACTCTCTTACCTGGGAGTGGGCATCAACCCGCCGCAAGCAAGCTGGGGCGAGATGATCGCCGAAGCCACTCCCGTCTTCAATACCGCCTGGTGGTTCTTCGCGTTCCCCGGTGCGGCACTTCTCATCACCTGCCTCGCCTTCAACCTACTGGGCGACGGGATCCGTGACGCGCTGGATCCACGGGAGGCTCAGTAGACCATGCACACCACACCTAGACAAGGGAGCACCATGCACCAACACAGCAAGACGCGCCTCCCGGCACCTAGAAGACGCATAGTCACGCTTCTCCTAGTCGTCGCTACGGCGGTTACCTTCGTTGCTGTCGCTGGCCTGCTGGCCGGTTGCGGCAGCTCAAAGAAAGCGACGACGACCTCCGGTGCCCCGGGGGCCGTGACGCCGCCTCCGGCGCTCAATACGAGTGGGAAAAAGGGCGGATCGATGACGATCCTGCTGGCCGGCGACGTCGACAGCATGGATCCGGGGTACGCGTACTACGCGGTCGACTACGAGATCATCTATGCCACCCAACGGCCGCTCTACGGCTACAAGGCAAACAGCACCACCACCGTTCCCGACCTTGCCGCCGACATGCCGGTCGTGTCCAAGGACGGCAAGACGGTCACCGTTCACATCAGGTCGGGCGTCAAGTTCGGCCCGCCCGTGAACCGTGAGGTCACCTCGGCAGACGTCAAGTACGCGATCGAGCGAGGTTTCGCAGGAAACGTCGCCAACGGCTACGCGACGAGCTACTTCGCCGTTCTCAAGGGCGCACCGACGACGCTTGCGGCGACTCCTGCCAAGGTTTCGATACCGGGCATCGAGACACCGAACAAGACGACACTGGTGTTCCATCTCACTCAGCCGTCGGGTGCCTTCATCGGCGCTCTGGTGATGCCGCTTACCGCTCCTGTTCCGGAGGAGTACGCAAAGCCGTTCGATGCGGCTGCATCGTCGAGCTACGGCCAGCACGTTGTCGCGACGGGCCCGTACATGGTCGCCAACGACGCGTCGGGCAACATCAAGGTCGGATGGAGCCCAGGCACGTTCATCCATCTCGTCCGGAATCCCAACTGGGATTCGAAGACCGACTTCCGGCCCGCTTACCTCGACACGATCAACTACAAGGAAGGCGCATCGGATCCGACGGTCATGACTCGCCAGATTCTCGCCGGCAGTGCCGACGCGAACGGCGACGCACCACCATCGCCGGCCGAGCTGCGCTCGATCCTCAACAATCCGACCCAGAAGAAGCAGCTCTTCTTCATCCCGGTCAGCGGTAGCCGTTACGTGGCACTGAACACGTCGAAGCCACCGTTCGACAACGTGAACGTGCGACGGGCGGTTGCCTACGTGCTCGATCGAAGGGCGATGCGGCTTACCCGCGGCGGCCCGATCGACGGCGTGATCGCCACGCACTTCATCGACCCGAGCTTCGCGGGTCTCGGATTCGAACAGGGCGGCGGATACTCGAACCCGTTCCCGAGCCCGAACGACGCGGGTAGCGTGCCGAAGGCACAGGCCGAGCTGAAGAAGGCCGGTTTCGCCAACGGCATGTTCAAGGGTCCGACGGTGACCATGGTCTCCGACAACACACCTCCTGGCTCGAACACCGCCAAGGTTGTTGCGGCCGATCTGGCCAAGATCGGCTTCAAGGTGAAGAACATCGCTGTTCTGCACCAGACGATGTACTCGAAGTTCTGCAGCGTTCCGAAGAACGAGCCCAACATCTGCCCGAACGTGGGTTGGTTGCAGGACTTCAAGGATCCGCAGACCATCCTGGACGTTCCGTTCAACGGCAAGAGCATCGCTCCGGCGAACTCGAGCAACTGGCCGCAGCTGAACGATCCCAAGATCAACGCGGCGATGGAGGCAGCAGCGAAGCTGACCGACGTGAAGGCTCGCGCTGATGCCTGGGGCAAGATCGACAAGGAGGTCACGCTGACGGCGGCCGCAGTTCCTTGGGTTTGGGAGAACTTCCCGACGCTCTTCTCGTCGCGGGTCGTTCCTCAGCTCCAGACCTGGAACGAAGGCGCTCCGGACGTGTCCTGGATCTCGATCAAGTAAGTAACGAGTGACGACAGAGAATCACGAGTCAGTGGAGTACGCCCCCCGGGCCCTGGGCCCGGGGGGCGGGCCCCTGCGTGTGTTCGACAGAGCGTTCCATTGGGTGGCGAACCTGGTCACCTCCTCGCTGTTCCGCTACGTCATTCGCCGCATCCTCTGGGGGGCGGTGCTGCTCGTCATCGTCAGCGCGCTCACCTTCGTCATCTTCTATCTGTTCCCGTCGGCCGACCCGGCTCGACTGCGAGCGGGTCGCAACCCGAACCCGGCCGCCGTAGCTGCGATCCGGCACTCGCTCAATCTCGACAAGCCGATTTACGTGCAGTACTGGATCTACATGAAGAACCTGGTTCTTCACTTCAACCTAGGCTTCTCGTACTACAACCAGCAGGACGTCAGAACACAGATATTCCAGCGACTGCCGGTCACGGCCGAGCTCGCCTTTGGCGCCTTCGTGCTCTGGATGCTGATCGGAATCCCGATCGGGATCATCTCGGCGATCAAGCCGCGTAGCGTCCTCGACAGGATGACCATGAGCGGCTCGCTCGTTGCGATCTCCGCTCCCGTTTACTGGCTGGGCCTGGTCGCGTTGTTCCTCTTCGCGAACGACATCGGCATCATCCACCTCTTCCCGGGCTCCGGCTCCTACGTTCCGATAACCCAGGATCCGGCCGGCTGGTTCGGCTCGATGATCCTCCCCTGGTTCGTGCTCGCGGCCTCCTTTGCGGCGTTCTATGCCCGCATGGTCCGAGCACAGGTGAGAGAGACCATGAGCGAGGACTTCATCCGCACCGCGCGAGCCAAGGGGCTCTCCGAGCGCCGCGTGATCTTCCGCCACGGCTTGCGCGCCGCGCTGACGCCGGTCGTGACGATGGCCGGCCTCGACCTGAGCGGCCTGCTGGGCGGCGCGATTCTCACCGAGACGGTCTTCAACATTCCCGGTGTGGGTCGCTACGCCTACGATGCGATTGTCAACGCGGACTTTCCACCGATTCAGGGCACGGTCCTGTTCAGTGCCTTCTTCATCATCTCGGCGAACATCGTCGTCGACGTGATCTACGCCTTCCTCGACCCTCGCGTCCGCTATTAGTGGTCCTGTTCAAGTGAGCGCTCTACTCGAGATCCACGACCTGCACGTCTCCTTCCACACCCGCGATGGGGACGTGCACGCGGTCGAAGGCGCCGAGCTTTCGGTCGAGCGCGGCAGCACGCTCGGCGTCGTGGGCGAGTCGGGCTCGGGCAAGAGCGTGACGGCGCTGACCGTGATGGGCTTGACGCGCTTTCCCAATGCCACAATCTCGGGCGAGATCATGTTCGACGGCACCGACCTGGTGAAGATGCCCAACAACCAGATGCTGAGCGTGCGCGGCAAGCGAATCGCGATGATCTTCCAGGATCCGCTCTCCTCTCTGCACCCGCTCTTCAAGATCGGCTGGCAGATAGTCGAGGCGATTCAGACGCACGAGAACGTATCGCGGAGGGACGCTCGCAGACGGGCGATCGAGGCACTGCGCGAGGTCGGGATTCCCAGCCCCGAGAAACGCGTCGACAGCTACCCGCACGAGCTCTCCGGCGGAATGCGGCAGCGGGCGATGATCGCGATGGCGCTCGTGCTCAAGCCGGACGTCCTGATCGCCGACGAGCCGACGACCGCCCTCGACGTGACCGTGCAGGCCCAGATTCTCGACCTGATCCGCCGCCTCAAGGACGAGTACCAGACGGCGATCGTGATGATTACGCACGATCTCGGAGTGATCGCCGAGCTCGCCGACGAGGTGGCCGTGATGTACGCCGGGCGGGTGATGGAGCGCACCTCGCGCCAGACGCTGTTCACCGTCCCGGAGCTTCCCTATACGTGGGGGCTGATGCGCTCGATTCCGCGTCTGGATGCGCCGCGGCCGGGCCGGCTCGACTCGATCGCTGGCCTGCCGCCGAGCCTCATCCATCTGCCTTCGGGCTGCCCCTTCCACCCGCGCTGTCCCTACGTGATGGACATCTGCCTCAAGGTCGAGCCCAAGCTCGAGCAGTCCGAGCCCGGACACCTCGTCGCCTGCCACCTCGAGGTGGAGGAACGGCGGCGGATCGGGCGCGAGCTCATAAGCCAGCGCAGCACATGATTCGATGAGCGACGCACTTCATATCAACCCCGTCGTTCCCGGCCCCGGCGAGCCTGCCGGCACCGACGATCTGATCGTCGTGCGCGGCCTGACCAAGCATTTCGCGCTTACGCGCGGCGTCATCTTCAGCCACCAGCTCGGGCAGGTGCACGCGGTTGACGACGTATCGCTGGAGGTGAAGCGCGGCGAGACGCTCGGGCTGGTGGGCGAGACGGGCTGCGGCAAATCGACCCTCGCGCGCCTGGTAACGCGGCTGATCGAGCCGACCTCTGGGCAGATCGTCTACAGCGGTCAGGACATCACCCGCTGGTCGCGCCGCCAGCTGCGGCCGCTCAGGCGCGACATGCAGATCATCCTTCAGGATCCGTACTCCGCGCTGAACCCGCGCCGCCCGGTGGGCGCGATCATCGGCGAGCCGCTGCGGATTCACAAGCTCGGCTCGAGGGCGGAGCGTCGCAGTCGCGTGCGCGAGGTGATGGAGATGGTCGGCCTCAACCCCGAGCACTACAACCGTTATCCGTACGAGTTCTCGGGCGGGCAGCGGCAGCGCATCGGCGTCGCCCGGGCGATCGTGACCAAGCCCGAGCTGATCCTGGCCGACGAGCCCGTCTCGGCACTGGACGTCTCGATTCAGGCGCAGGTGCTGAACCTGCTCGAGGACCTGCGCGACGAGATGGGGCTGACGCTGCTCTTTATCGCGCACGATCTCTCGGTCGTGCGTCACGTATCCGACCGGATCGCCGTCATGTATCTGGGCAAGATCGTCGAGCTGGCGCCGCCCGAAACGCTTTGCTCGCATCCCAAGCATCCGTATTCCGGCGCGCTCCTGTCGGCGGTGCCGGTCGCCACGGCCGATGCCGAAGAAGCGCGCAGCCGGCGCATCATCCTGCACGGCGACCCGCCCAGCCCGGTCGAGCCGCCGAGCGGTTGCCGCTTCCACACCCGCTGCCCCAAAGCGCAGCAGATCTGCAGCGAGATCGAGCCGCCGCTCGAGGCGAAGGGCTCGCCCGAGCAGTTCGCGGCCTGCCACTTCCCGCTCACCGAGGAAGAGATCGAGCGAGCCATCCTGCGTCCGCGCGGGAACTGATCCGCGCCACGAACCCGCGCCGCGAGCCCGCGCCGAGAGCGGCTAGAGTCAGTCCTCGTGGCCAGACGGCGATCGTGGACAACCTCGGAGCTCGTTAGCGGAGTGCTCGCCGGCGACAAGCGTGCGCTCGCACGCGCCCTGAGCGTGGTGGAGCGCGGCGGCGAGGAGGCCGAGCGGCTGGTGCACGATCTTCATCCCGCGAGCGGCGGCGCCTACACGATCGGTGTCACCGGTCCGCCGGGCGTCGGCAAGTCCACCCTGATCGGAGCGCTCGTCAAGCACGTGCGCGAGCTCGGACGCAGCGTCGGCGTGGTCTCGGTCGATCCCTCCAGCCCGTTCAGCAAGGGGGCGCTCCTGGGCGACCGCATCCGCCTCAGCGAGCACTTCCTCGATCCCGAGGTCTTCATCCGCTCGATGGGCACGCGCGGGCACTCCGGCGGCCTGGCCGAGGCGACGCTCGAGGCCTTGCTCGTGCTCGACGCGGGCGGCCGCGAGCTGCTCTTCGTCGAGACGGCCGGAGTGGGGCAGAGCGAGGTCGCGGTCGCCAGCCTGGCCGACACGGTACTGCTGGTGCTGATGCCCGGCTCGGGCGACTCCGTGCAGGCGCTCAAGGCCGGGGTGATGGAGATTCCGGACGTGATCGTGCTCAACAAGAGCGATCATGCGAGCGCCGCGACCACGCTCGCCGAGTTGAGACAGGCGGTCTCGCTGGGCGCCGAGGCCGGGCCGCCGATAGTCAGCACCAACGCCGGCGACGGCAGCGGCGTAGACCTCCTCTGGCAGGCGATCGAACGGCACCGCGCGGAGCTGGAGGAGGGCGGCGGACTGGAGCTGAGGCGGCGGGCGAACCTGCGCCGCGAGTTGCTCGACCTCGCCGCCAGCCGCATGCGCCGCGAGCTCGAGCAGGCCAGCGTCGCCGACCCCGAGCTCGATGAGCTGATCGACGCCGTTGCCGAGAGGCGCCTCGACCCGCTCAGTGCCGTGCGCAAGCTGCGGGCACGGTTGCGCTAGCGTCCGTCGCCGAGCGGCGCCGAGGCTCTATGCGTTGATTTCGAGCGCGTCCTTGCGAACGGGCTCGGCGTCGGACTGCGGTGCGTCGACCTTGCCGGCGGAGAGATGCTTCGAGCGCGCCATCAGGGCGAGCGCGCCGGCGCCGGCGACCACCGCAAGGGCGAAGAAGACTCCGCCGGGAAGCCTGGTCAAGAGCTCGACGCCGGCCCCGACGAGCGCGGCGCAGGGGATGGTGATCAGCCAGGCGACGACGATGTTGCCGGCCACGCCCCAGCGCACGGCCCTGAAGCGTGAGCCCGCCGCTCCCGAGCCGAGCACGGCGCTCGAGACGGTGTGAGTTGTGGACACCGGAAAGCCGAAGTGAGCGGTTAGCCAGAGCACGCTGCCGGCCGTAGCTTCAGCGGCGAAGGCGTGCGGTGGGTCGAGCTTCGTGATTCGCTGGCCAACCGTGCGGATGATTCGCCAGCCGCCGGCGTAAGTGCCGAGCGACATCGCCGTCGCGGCGCCGATGATCACCCAGAGCGGAGGTCGGCTGAAGCCCGCACCGAGGTGGCCGGACGCGACCAGCGCCAGGGCGATCACGCCCATCGTCTTCTGAGCGTCGTTGGTGCCATGGGTGAACGCGAGCCAGCCCGAAGAAAACGGTTGCAGCCGCCGGAAGAAATGATTCACCCGATCGGGCCGGCGCTTCCTGATCAGCCAGAGAAGGATCAGCATCAAGAGCATTGCAGTCGGGATCGCGAGCAGCGGTGCGAGCAACGATGGCGTCAGCACCTTCTGGTACAGCCCTTCCCAGTTAACGACTCGGGCTCCGTTCACGTGCAGGCCGAAGGCGGAGATGGTCGAGCCCAACAATCCTCCGACGAGCGCGTGGCTGGAGCTGGACGGAAGACCGAGATACCAGGTCGCCAAGTTCCAGACGATCGCTCCGATCAGCGCCGCGAGAATGATCTTCAAGCCCGACTCGCCGATGAATAGCTTGTCGTTGACGATGCCCTTGGCGATCGTAGCCGCGACCTTGAAGGAGATGAAGGCGCCGACGAAGTTCAGCGCCGCGGCCCAGAGAACGGCAACACGCGGCGAGAGGGCTCGCGTCGAAACGGCGGTTGCAATTGAATTGGCCGTGTCGTGGAAGCCGTTCGTGAAGTCGAACAGCAGGGCCACCGCGATCAGCGCTATGAGGGTGAACCAGAGCATCGATGATCAGGACGTCGTCGGGTTCGCTGTTATCCGAAGAGCCACTAGCTGTTCTTCACGACGATGTTGCCGATCAGATGCGCGGCGGTCTCGGCCGAGTCGATTGCCGCCTCCAGCGCCTCGAAGATGTCCTTCCACTGGATGATCAGTCTGGGTGAGACCTTGTCGTCCTCGAACAGGGCGCCGATCGCGTCGCGCAGGATCGCGTCGCCTTCGTCCTCGAGCTGCTTGAGCGCGACGAGCTGTTTCGACACGCCGCGCAGCCCGCGCAGCCCGCGCAGGGCGTTAGCCAGATGCTCGGTCGAGCCGACCAGGATCCGGCACTGCTCGATAGCCTGCTCCATCGGGCTTTCGATGTGGTAGATGTCGATCAGCTCGGAGGCGTCGTCGAGGTAGTCGACTACGGTGTCGATCGCGCTGGCCAGCGAGTAGATGTCCTCGCGGTCGATCGGCGTGATGTACTGAGTGTTGAGAAGTCCGATGATCTCGGCGGTGATGTCGTCGCCCTTGTGCTCGAGATCGGTGACCGCCTTCTGGCCGATGGTCGTATCGGGAATATTGCTGAAGCGCTTCTCGACGAGTCGGGCCGCGTCAAGCGCGTTCTCACCGGCTCGGGTGAAGAAGTCGTAAAACTCGGTTTGCCGCGGGACGAGTGAAAAGCGCATTCCTGACTCCTTGCTACGAGTAGCCGTCGCATCGCACGCTAGTGGAGAGGCGGCAAGCGCGGGTTACGAAGCAGTTACAGAATGGCTACGGGCGTCTCGTCGGGCTTCGCGGCCAGAAGGATCAGGCGATAGCCGACACCCGGCGTGGTGCGAACGCGAAGCTCCACCTCGGCCTGATCGAGCTTGTCGCGCAGCCGCTTCACGTTGACGTCGACGGAACGGTCGCCGCGCACCATGCTGTAGCCCCAGACCTTGCGGTAGATGACCTCGCGCGGCACCGTGTCGCCCGCCGTCTCGGCCAGAGCGAGCAGCACGCCGCGCTCGCGCCGGGTGAGCGGGAGGAGCTCGTCACGCCAGCTCGCCTTTCCGCTGGGCGAGACGATTCTCAGATCGCCGAGCTCGAGCGTCTGCGACGCCGGACGGCGACCGTGACGAGCGGCATTGCGCACGCGGGCGAGCAGCTCGCGATCGTCCATCGTGCCGTCGAGCACCTCGTCGGCGCCGGCATCGAGGAGCTCGCTGACGCGCGTCGATGAGGACGAGCGGAGCCAGACGACGAGTGCCCGCCCGGGATAATCCCGCAGCATGCGCGTGAGGAAGTAAGGATCGTCGGAGCGCGGATGAAAGACGATGACGTCGAAGCGCTCGCACAGCAAGAGGTGCTCGGCCGCGCCGCTGTGGCTCTTGACGGTGACCTCGCAACCACCTGCGTCGAGCGCGCGCTCCAGTCGATCGGCGTCCTCGGCCAGAACCAGGATCCGCATGCCACCAGAGTATCGTCTCGCGGCCCTCAGGGACTCGAGATACGCGACCCCGCAAGCTCTTCGCCAACTCTTAACGGCGGCTCAGCCGCTTTTAAGCCTGATCGGAAACGATGCAAGGAGTAAGCGCGGCCCTCGGCGAAAAGGAATGTGAGATGCGGCAAGGTGGCGACAGTAGATCTGGTTTCAGCCCCGAGCAACTGCAACTCGAGCTCTCGTTGCTCGCGCTCGAGCGGCAGCGAATGCGCGAGGCCGGAAGCCCGGGCGAGGCACTGGAGTCGAACAGGCTCGAGATCGGGCGTCGCCAGTACGAGCTCTCGCTCGCGCTGATCGAGCAGCATCTAGGACAAGCTGTCGCGCGCGCTGCCTAGAGGTGCTCCCCGGCCCTCGGGTGGGTAACCTCACCTCGATGAATCGTGAACGCGGCAATGCTCGCCGCTCGCTAGCCGGTGGTTGTGTCGGGTGAGCGCGCAACTGGACAGCTTCTTCGCCGGGCTCCCGGCGCGTGCGGCCGGTAGAGACCTGACGGGAGTGCGGGCCACCTATGTTTTCACGGTCGAGGGCGACAAGGCCTGGACGGTCCGCATCGAGGGGCAGGAGGTCACGGTGCGCGACGGAGCCGATCCCGGTGCCGATTGCACCATCTCGGCCTCGGAAGAGACCTTCATGCGACTGATCGATCGGACGCGCGGGGTCATGTCCGCGTACATGAGTGGGAAGCTCAAGATCAGCGGCGATCTCGGCGCTGCGATGCAGCTGAACAAGCTGATCTCCTAGCTGACGTGCCCACACACGTTGTGAACGGCTGATAGGACATCCGGGCCTCCTTTGAGGCTGTGGGTCTGCCACGACCTACGCCCAAGGAGGCACCGGATGAATCTGCACGCTAACGCCAAGC
>JBAWEP010000058.1:0-63837 GCA_049591255.1 Gaiellaceae bacterium | reverse complement strand
AGCTGGGCGTGCGCACGATCGGGCAGCTGACCGTGATTCCCGGCGGCGCCGCGGGCGAGCGGCTGGGCAAGGAGGTGCGCCGGGCCTGGGAGCTGGCACGCGGCGAGCGGGCCAGCCGAGTGCTCGGTCGCTCTCCCGCCTGCGAGATCGCCGAGTCGATCGCCTTTCCCGAGGCGGTTGCGAACGAGATCACGCTCAGGCGCACCTTCTCGGTGCTGGTCGAGCGCCTGCTCGCCCGGCCCGAGCGGGGCGGTCGCTTCATTCGTTCGCTCGCCCTCTCGGCGAAGCTCGCCGGCGGCGGCTCCTGGCGCCGCAAGGCCACCCTGCGCCAGCCCAGCGCCGAGCGCGGCCGCATCTCCGCGGCGCTCTCCTCCAAGCTGGCCGAGATCCCCTCGCCGGTGCTCGAGCTGGGGCTGGAGCTGGAGACGCTGGCCGAGGAGACGGGCGAGCAGCTGCAACTGGCGGCAGCCGGCCACGGGCCGGGCGGCGAGCTGGCGGCGAAGCTGGCGCAGGGGCTGAAACAGGTACGGACGAGCACGGGGCCGGGATCGGTCTGCAGCGTCGTCGAGGTCGCGCCCTGGTCGCGCATCCCCGAGACGCGCGCGCTGCTCGTCCCGCGTGACGAGTAACCGGAGCAGAGATGTCGAGCCGAGCTCGCGTGGCGAGCGTCGAGGGCGTTGATCGCCATTCTCGTCCCACCCCCAGGGGCCGGGCCAGGGCCCTGAACGCGCCGCGAGCGGCACTGGTGGAGACGAACGCCGCCGGGGTGCCCGTGCTGATCAACCGCCAGCAGGTCGCCTTGATCCGCGAGGAATGGCGCGTGGTCGACCGCTGGTGGACGGACGAGCCCGTCTACCGCCGCTACTTCGACTGCGTGCTGGCGGGTGGGATGGGCGTGGTGGTCTTCCACGACGCGGTGGGCGGCGGCTGGTTGGAGCAGAAGGCGTGACCGGACGAAGGCGACGGCCCCATTTGGTCTGAGCGCCAGGTCACTTCTCGAGCAGCTCGGAGAGATCGGAGACGACGACCGAGGCGCCGTGCTCCTTCAGCTCCTTGGCGTGGCCGACGCGATCGACGCCGACCACGAAGCCGAAGTTCCCCGCCCTACCGGCCTCGACACCGGCCAGAGCGTCTTCGAACACCACCGCCTCGCTCGCCTCGACGCCCAGAGCGTGAGCCGCGGCCAGGAAGGTGTCGGGGGCGGGTTTGCCGGGCAGGTTCTCGCGCTCCGCCACCACGCCGTCGATGCGAACCTCGAACAGATCCTCGATGCCGGCGGCGCGAATCACCTCCAGGCAGTTCTTGCTTGCGGAGACAACCGCACGTCGCAATCCCGCGTCGCGCACCGCCTTCAGATACCCGACCGAGCCGGGATAGGACTGAATGCCCTGCTCGCGCATCAGCTTCAGCACCAGCTCGTTCTTTCGGTTCCCCAGCCCCGCCACCGTCTCGGCGCTGGCGGGATCATCCGACCCACCCGCGGGGAGCTCGATGCCGCGCGAGGCGAGGAAGGAGCGGACGCCGTCGTAGCGCGGCTTTCCGTCCACGTAGTTGCCGTAATCGGAGCGCTCGTCAAAGGGAACGAAATGCTCGCCCGTTTGCTTGGCTCGCTCGCGCAGGTACTCGTCGAACATCTGCTTCCAGGCGGCGGCGTGGAGGGATGCCGTATCGGTCAGCACGCCGTCCAGATCGAACAGGCAAGCACGCACGTTGTTCGGAAGCCCGAGCACGGAACCAGCCTACGTGATCAGCCCGAAGACATCCCGCAGGCCGCGGCCGATCGGTAGCTCCCGATCGCCTCGTGATCCTTGCTCACCGGCTGGGAGACGAGGCGCCTGCCGATGGCGCCGCTCGCCCCGGTTACGAAGACTCGCATCGGATCCTCCTTCGTCCTGGTGCTACCCGCTCGACCTCGGCTCGAAGCAATCGGAGGAGTACGAACACACGTTCGCTACAATGAGCAAGTGAGGCAACTCGGCTCTCGCTCACCCGCTCGTCGCCGGTCGCTGTAGAGGAAGTGAGCGTAGGTGGCCGGACCAGCTTCTTCCTACGTCGAGCTCCACGCTCACTCGGCTTATTCGTTTCTGGACGGGGCATCGCAGCCCGAGGAGCTGGTTGCCCGCGCTGCCCAACTGGGCTACGAGGCGCTGGCGCTGACCGACCACGATGGCCTCTACGGCTCGCTCGAGTTCGCGCATGCGGCCAGGGCGCTGGGGCTGCGTCCGATCACCGGCTGTGAGCTGACGCTGGAGGGCGGTGCCCATGTGACGGTGCTGGTCGAGAGCCGCGAGGGCTACTCGAACCTCTGCCGTCTCGTAACGCACGGACACGCGCACACGCGACCGCCCGGAAAGGAGCGGGAGCTGCATCCGCCGGCCCTTCCGCTCGCCGACTTGATCGAGCTGAACGAGGGCCTCGTCTGTCTCTCGGGTTGCGCCCGGCACGGGCTCGGAGTTTGCGACCCCAACGCGGCCGCTCAGCTGGCGCATGCTTTCGGCCGCGGACGCTTCTTCGTCGAGCTGCAGCGCCCTTACGAGCGCGGCGACGAGCGCCGAAATTCCGCCCTGCGCGAGCTGGCCTCGGGTCTCGGCGTCGAGACCGTGGTAACCGGCGACGTCCATGCCCACTCGCGCCGGCGCAGCCTGCTCCAGGACGTGCTCGTCGCCATCCGCGAGAACGGCTCGCTCGAGGCCTGCGAGCAGGAGCGGCGCGGCAACCACGAGTTCGTCCTGCTGGCGCCCGAACAGATGGCCGAGCGCTTCAGCGCGGATCCCGGCGCCGTGGCCCGCGCGGGCGAGCTGGCGGCCCGGCTCGAGTTCGATCTGACCGAGGAGCTCGGCTACCGCTATCCCGACTTCTCCGAGGGGGAGCCGGCGATCGCGCGCCTGGCGGGAATCTGCGAGAGCGCCTTCGCCGAGCGCTATCGGGTGAATACGCACCTGAGAAAGCGGGCGCGCCTTCGCCTCGACGAGGAGCTTCGGTTGATCGAAGAGCTGGGGCTGGCCGGTTTCTTCTGCCTGCACCACGAGGTGCTCGAGCTGGCGCGCGAGGTCGCCTTCCAGGTGCGCGGGGCCGGCTCGCCGCGCAGCGTGCTTCCGCCCGGGCGCGGGCGCGGCAGCTCGGTCGGCTCGATCGTTTGCTACCTGACCGGGCTCTCGCATGTCGATCCGGTCGCCGCCGATCTCTCGCTCGGGCGCTTCCTCAACCGCGAGATGGCCGGCGTTCCCGACATCGACCTCGACTTCCCGCGCGACATCCGCGAGAAGCTGATCGTGCGCATCGTCGAGCGCTACGGCAAGGAGCACGCGGCACTCGTCGCCAGCTTCTCGACCTATCGCTCGCGCGGCGCGATCCGCGACGTTGGCAAGGCGCTTGGCTTGCCCTTCGGCGAGCTGGAGCGGCTCGCGCGCCTGTCCGACACCTGGGACGCGCGCCAGATCGGCGAGGAGCTGAAGCGCCTGCCCGATGCAGGTCAAAAGCTGGGCTCCAGGCGCTGGCGCGCCTTCTCGGCCCTGACCGCCGAGATCGCGCGCCTGCCCCGCCACGTCTCCCAGCACCCGGGAGGCATGGTCATCTCCTCGCGCCCGCTGGTCGAGCTGGTGCCGGTGATGCCGGCGGCGATGCGCGGTCGCCAGATCTGCCAGTGGGACAAGGACTCCTGCGCCGACGCGGGCTTCCTCAAGATCGACCTGCTCGGGCTGGGCATGCTCTCGGCTGTCGAGAGCTGCGTGGAGGAGATCGCGCGCCTGCACGGCGAGCCGATCGACCTCTCGCGCATCCCGCTTGACGACGCGGCCATCTACTCGGAGATCCAGCGCGCCGACACGGTCGGCACCTTCCAGATCGAGAGCCGGGCCCAGATGCAGAGCCTGCCCCAGACCTTGCCGGCCAACCTCGACGACCTGACCGTGCAGGTGGCTCTCGTGCGCCCCGGCCCGATCCAGGGCAAGGCCATTCACCCCTACGTCGAGCACCGCCGCCGCCTGCGCGCCGACCCCGATTTTCAGGTGCCCTACGATCATCCGCTGCTCGAGGAGCCCTTGCGTGAAACGCTCGGGGTGGTCGTCTTCCAGGATCAGGTGCTGGAGGTGGCGATGGCACTCGCGGGCTTCAGCGTGGGCGAGGCCGAGGGCTTGCGCCGGGCGATGAGCCGCAAGCGCAGCGCCGAGGCGCTCGAGGCCTACCGCGCCCGCTTTACCCGCGGCGCCGCCGCGAAAGGAGTCGATCCCGAGACAGCCGACATGGTCTACGACAAGCTCTCCAGCTTCTCGGGCTTCGGCTTTCCCAAGTCGCACGCGGCGGCCTTCGCCTTGCTCGGCTACCAGTCGGCCTGGCTGCGCCACTACTACCCCGGCGAGTATCTGGCTTCGCTGCTCAACGCGCAGCCGATGGGCTTCTACTCGCCCGCGGCGCTGGTGCGCGATGCGCAGCGCCGCGGCCTCGTCGTGCTGCCCGTGGACGTGAACGCGAGCGCCGCCTGCTCACAGGTCGAGGCCTCGAACGGAGTCGAGGGAGGGGCGGTGCGGATCGGGCTGCTGCTCGTACGGGCGCTCGGGGAGGCGGGCGCCAAGGCGCTCGTGACTGAAAGGGAGCGGGGAGGAGCGTTCGCGGACGTCTGCCAGCTGGCGCAGCGAAGCAGCCTGGACGAGCGCACGCTTTCCGCGCTCGTCCAGGCCGGCGCCTGCGACTCGTTCGGCCGGCCGCGGCGAACGCTCCTCTGGCAGCTCGGCCTGGCACCCCGCGACAGGAGCGTTCCCGGCTCGGCCGGAAAGGAGCGCCAGCTCGCCCTGCCTTTGCCTCCGACCGTGGCCACGCCGCCCCTACCCGAGCAATCCGTCTGGGAGCGGCTGCTCTCCGACTACCGTGCGACCGGGCTTTCCACCGGCGTCCACCCACTCGCGCTGCTCCGGCCCGAGCTTCCGCCCGGCACCCTCTCCTCAGTCGATCTCCCCACTGCGCGCAACGGCTCCCGGGTCACCGTCGCCGGCATGGTCGTCGCGCGCCAGCGCCCGCCCACGGCAAACGGCGTCACCTTCCTGCTGCTCGAGGACGAGACGGGGCAGCTGAACGTGATCGTGATGCCGCCGCTCTATGCCTCGAACCGCGCCCTCGTCCGCGGCGAGCCGATCCTGCTCGCGCGCGGCCGCCTGCAGCGCTCCGGCGGCACGATCAATGTCATCGCCGACGAGCTGGAAAGTCTGCTGCCGCTGGCGCGCCGGCTTTCCGCGGGCGCCGACGTGCACGGCTCGCTGCCGGGCGTGCACAGCTTTCACTGATGTCGTCTCGGAACCTCGAGGGCCGAACGCGTTTCTCATCTCTTCTCGGCGGTGAGAAACACGAGATCGGGTCGACTGCTTTGATCGGGTTTGGAAGGCGTGAGCATCGCTACTCCGTGCTCGCTCTGGCGATCCTGCTCGGCGGGATGGGGGCGCTCGCCGGCTGCGGGAGTCACTCCCGCGCCCGGGCCGAGACGAGTGCCCGGGTCACGACCAGAGCGTGCAACCCACACGTGCTGCGCGGCACGCTGCCGGTGTGGGCGCGTGGGGGATTTCACCCTCCGACGCAGCACGTGCCGCACGTCGTCGGCGCGTCCGGGAAGATCACCGCGATTCTCTTCGCCTATCCGCTCCGTTCGCCTCCGCCGAGAGATCACCGCAACAAGATCCTCTGGGTCGCACGAGTCACGCCCAATCTCGGCGCCGACCTGCTGATCAGCGCCCAGCGGATGACCGGGCAGACAAAGGTCGGCTCGCCCGTCGAGCGCACGGTGAAGGGCGGGCCCGGCCCCTCGATCATCAATCTGCCCGCCGCCGGTTGCTGGCGCTTCAGCCTGCGCTGGGGCAGTGCGTCCGACAGTGTCGATCTCGCGTACGTCGCAAACCGCTGAGATCGTCCCGCGTCCACAGGTATTCACCAGCTTTCGTCAGGTGCGGGTAAGAATCGGCACCAAGTTTCTCGTTTCGCGGCGCCGGGCAGCCTCTCCTCATGACCCCGCCCCGGAAAAGGGCGGCGGCTGCGCGGGTCGAGCGCGAGCCGCCCGACTACCTGCCGATCGCCGAGCACGGCATCATCGGCGACCTGCACTCGGTGGCGCTGGTCGGAAGCGACGGAACTATCGACTGGTACTGCCCGGGCCGCTTCGACGCGCCGAGCGTCTTCGCCTCGATTCTCGACCGGCACAAGGGCGGCTACTTCCGCATCTCTCCCAGCTGCGCCGAGTGGAGTACGAAGCAGCTCTACATTCCCGACACGAACGTTCTCGTGACGCGCTTCTTCACTCCGGGCGGCGTGACCGAGATCCGCGACTTCATGCCGATCGAGGGCAAGCGGCTGGGGATGCACCGGCACAGGCTGGTGCGCCGCGTCGTACAGGTTCGCGGCAGTGCGCGCTTCTCGATCGAGATCGAGCCCCGCTTCGACTATGGTCGCGCCGGCCACGAGACGAGGCTCGACGAGCGCGGCGTCCATTTCCGCTCGCGCGACCTGTCGCTGCTGCTGCAGGCGTCGCCGCGCTTCAAGCGGACGAAGCTGGGCGCCTACGCCGAGGTGGAGCTCTCGGCGGGGGAGAGCGCGACCTTCGTGCTCGAGCAGGCGCGGCACGACGAGGCGCCGCGCGAGTACTCCGAGGAGGAGACGCAGGAGTCGTTCGACGACACGATCGAGTACTGGCGGCGCTGGCTCTCTCACTCGCGCTACAAGGGACGCTGGCGCGAGGTCGTGCACCGCTCGGCGCTGGCGCTGAAGCTGCTCACCTACGAGCCGACCGGCGCGATCGTGGCGGCACCGACGACGAGCATTCCCGAGCACATCGGAGGCCCGCGCAACTGGGACTATCGCTACACGTGGATCCGCGACGCCGCCTTCTCGCTCTACGCCCTGCTGCGCCTCGGCTTCAGCGAAGAGGCCGGCTCGTTCATGGGCTGGCTCGTCGACCGCTTCAGCAAGGAGGAGAGCAAGTCGGTCGGGCCGCTGCAGACCATGTACACGATCGACGGGGGCTGCAATCTGCCCGAGCAGACGCTCGACCATCTGGAGGGCTACATGGGCTCCTCGCCGGTGCGAATCGGCAACGCCGCCTTCAGCCAGCACCAGCTCGACATCTACGGCGAGCTGGTCGACTCGGTCTATCTCTACAACAAGTACGCCACCCCGATCTCGAACGAGGTCTGGAGCGACCTGCAGCGGATCGTGGACTGGGTTTGCGAGAACTGGAACCAGGTCGACGAGGGCATCTGGGAGACACGCGGCGGGGCGAAGGATTTCACCTACTCGCGCCTGATGTCCTGGGTCGCGATCGAGCGGGCGATGCGGATGTCGGCGCAGCGCGGACTGCCGAGCAGCTTCGGGGCTTGGCGCAACGAGCGCGACCGCGTCTACCGCCAGATACTCGAGCGCGGCTGGGACGAAAAGCGCTCGGCCTTCGTGCAGCACTACGAGTGCGACGTGCTCGACGCCTCGCTGCTGATGATGCCGCTGGTGAAGTTCATATCGCCAACCGATCCGCGCTGGCTCTCGACGCTGGACGCGATCTCCGAGACGCTGGTCTCCGACTCGCTCGTCTACCGCTACGACCCGGCTGTCTCGCCCGACGGTCTCGCCGGCAGCGAGGGCACGTTCTCGATCTGCTCGTTCTGGTACGTCGAGTGCCTGGCCCGCGCGGGCAGGCTCTCGGAGGCGCAGCTGGCCTTCGAGAAGATGCTCACTTACGCGAACCACCTGGCGCTCTTCTCCGAGCAGATCGGCCCGCGCGGCGAGCTGCTCGGCAACTTCCCGCAGGCGCTGACGCACCTCGGTCTGATCAGCGCCGCGGTCAATCTCGACCGGCAGCTCGAGCATCCGCCCGCGAGCGCCCGCGGCGCCTGGTGATCAATCGGCGAACGTCCGGAAGCGGACATTCGCCGCTACACCGCCCGCGGTAAGAAGTTCCAGTTTCGGCACGATCGCGACGCAATCTTCCGTTGACAATCGCCCGAACCTCTGACCGACGTCTGATACCGAGGAGAAAGACGTTCCGGTTTCGGCACGATCGCGGCACACTCTCCCGACTCGGCGGCGGTGACGAGCCCGATCGCGAGCCCGATCGCGGCGCCTCGGAGACTACCGCCCGCCTAGCTACGATGACCTCTCTGCATGGTACGAGCGAGGGGGCAGCGCAAATGGCATCCGAGAGTCTCGATCTCTACCGCTCGGCCGGGCTGGCCGAGGTCGATCCGGACGTAGCCTCCCTGCTCGGGCGCGAGCTGGGGCGCCAGCGCGGAACGATCGAGCTGATCGCCTCGGAGAACTTCACCTGGCCGGGCGTGCTCGAAGCGATGGGCTCGACGCCGACCAACAAGTACGCCGAGGGCTACCCCGGCAAGCGCTACTACGGCGGCTGCGAGGTCGTGGACGAGATCGAGCAGCTGGCGATCGACCGGCTTAAGGCTCTCTTCGGCGCCGAGCACGCCAATGTGCAGGCGCACGCCGGGGCGATGGCCAACACCGCCGTCTACCTCGGGCTGCTGCAGCCGGGCGACACCATCCTCTCGCTCTCGCTGGCGCACGGCGGTCACCTCTCGCACGGGCTCAAGGTCAACATCTCCGGCCGGCTGTTCAACATCGTCTCCTACGGCGTCGGCAGGGACGATTTCCTCATCGACTTCGACCAGGTCCGGGCGCTGGCGCTCGAGCACAAGCCCAGGCTGATCATCTGCGGCGGCTCGGCCTATCCGCGCATCGTCGAGGCCGACAGGTTCCGCGAGATCGCCGACGAGGTCGGCGCGCTACTGATGTGCGACATGGCCCACTTCGCCGGGCTGGTCGCCGCCGGCCTGCATCCCAATCCGGTGCCCTACTGCGACGTCGTCACCTCGACCACCCACAAGACCCTGGCCGGGCCCCGCTCGGGCTTCATCCTCTGCAAGGCCGAGCACGCCCAGGCGATCGATCGCGGCATCTTCCCGGGGCTGCAGGGCGGGCCGCTCTTGCACACGATCGCGGCCAAGGCGACCTGCTTCAAGCTCGCCGCCTCGGAGCCCTTCAAGGCCTACCAGCGCCAGGTGCGGGTAAACGCCGACCGTCTCGCGGCCGACCTGCTCGCAAGCGGGCTGGACATCATCTCCGGCGGCACCGACACCCACCTGCTGCTCGTCGATCTGCGCTCGACCCGGTGGACGGGCAAGGATGCGGAGGATCGGCTGCACGAGGTGGGCGTGACCGTAAACAAGAACGCCATCCCCTTCGACGAGCGTCCGCCGACGGTCACCTCGGGCCTGAGATTGGGCTCGCCGGCGGTAACCATGCGCGGCTTCGTCGAGGAGGACATGAGCGAGGTGGCCGCGATCATCGTCGCCGCTCTGGCCGAGAATGCAGATATCGAGGCTCTGCGCGCCCGTTCGGCCGCCCTCTGCGAGAAGCGCCCGCTCTATCCGGGCTTCGGCGGCTACTGCCGCTACCGTCCGTAGGGGCGGGCTGCCGTCGAAGCGAAGGCGTCTCTTCCGCAGCGATCAAAGCGGAAAAAACCGGACGGCATCCGGGTTTCGCCAGTCGCTCTTCTCCGTGTTCTCCACATGGAGAAGCGTATTTCTCCCGCAGGGCGGGAGCCAAGGGCGCGGCTACGATCAAAACCCAGAGCCCGCAACGGAGAGGAGAAGTCGATGAGAGGCAACAGCTTCGATCTCTTCCGTTCGAAAGGCCTACACGAGGTCGATCCGACGATCAGCGACCTGCTGCAACGCGAGCTCGAGCGGCAGCGGGACAGCATCGAGTTGATCGCCTCTGAGAGCTTCACCTGGCCGGCCGTTCTCGAGGCCGAGAGCTCGGTGGCGGCTAACAAGTACGCCTCCGGCTTTCCGGGCCGCCGCTTCTACCCCGGCTGCGAGCTCGTCGACGCGATCGAGCTGCTGGCGATCGAGCGCGCCAAGACGCTGTTTCGCGCCGAGCACGCGAACGTACAGCCCTACTCCGGCTCGCTGGCCAACGAGGCCGTCTTCATGGCCTGCCTCGAGCTCGGCGACACGATTCTCTCGCTTCCCTTCCACCAGGGCGGTCATCCCACCCACGGCTACGACGTCAACCTCTCGGGTCGCCTCTACAACACCGTTTCCTACGACCTCGACCGAGAGACCGCGCTGATCGACTACGAGCAGGTGCGTTCACTCGCGCTCGAGCACCGTCCCAGGCTGATCATCTGCGGTGGCTCGGCCTATCCGCGCGCCGTAGACGTTGAGAGATTCAAGGCCATCGCCGACGAAGCGGGCGCGCTCTTGATGTGCGACATGGCCCATTTCTCTGGACTGGTCGCGGCGGGGCTGCACCCGAATCCGGTTCCGCTCTGCGACTTCGTCACCTCTACCACGCACAAGACGCTGGCCGGGCCGCGCGGCGGCTTCGTTCTCTGCAGGGCCGAATACGCCAGAATGCTCGACGACGCGGTCTATCCCTTCCTTCAGGGCGGTCCGCTGGTGCAGTCGCTTGCAGCCAAGGCGACCTGCTTCGAGATCGCGGGTAGCGAGGCCTTCGCATCGTTTCAGCGGCGGGTCAGAGAGAACGCCGATCGTCTTGCGGCCAAGCTCATGACGGCCGGGCTCGAGGTCGTCACCGGTGGCACCGACACCCACATGCTGCTCGTCGATCTGCGGGCGACCGGCTGGAGCGGCCCCGACGCCGAGCGGCGCCTGCACGAGGTGGGAGTGACGGTCAACGCGATCAGCATCCCCTTTGACGAGCGGCAGCCCGAGTCGACATCCGGCCTGAGGCTGGGGAGTCCGGCCTTGACCATGCGCGGCTTCGACCTTGAGGACATGAGCGACGTGGCCGAGATCATCGTCGGGGCGCTCGATGAGTGCGCCGACCTCGATGCGCTGGCGGCGCGGGTGGCTTCTCTATGCGAGCGTAGACCGCTCTATCCCGGCTTCGACGGTTACTGCCGCTACTCAGCCGAGAGCGAGGCGCCCGCTCGACCGGACAACGTTCTCGCGCTGGACGGGAGGAACAGACGCCGGCCGCTGCGAATAAGCGCGATCGGGGTCGCGTCCGCGGAAGCCTAGGCCGAATCGGCCCCTTCTCGCTTCCTCGGCCGGCGGCTACCCGCCGGTGTCGTAGGCACGTCGTAGTACCGTTACGTCGATGGCCTTGACGCTCGAGCTCGGTGTGATCCAGATGCCCCGCGAGGTCATCTTCGGCCTGTTGCTGGCGCTTGTGATCGCGCTCGCGCTCACGCCGGCGATCGGCTCGCTGGCGCGCAGGGTCGGCGCCGTGGACGAGCCGGGGGAGAGGCGCCTGAACGAGTTGCCGATACCCAGGCTGGGCGGGATCGCGCTCTTCTTCGCCATCTTCGTGCCCGCGCTGGCCTTCCTCGACCTCTCCAGGCCGCTGCGCGCGATCCTGATCGGCGCCGGCATCGCGACCGTGGTCGGCGCGATCGACGACGCGCGCGATCTCGTCTGGTGGCAGAAGCTGGGTGGACAGGTGCTGGCCGCGGGCGTGACCGCCGGGCTCGGCGTCTACGTCGACCACTTCACCTTCCCGCTGATCGGCGTGGGCGCGCTGCCCAAGGGTGTCGGCATCGCCGTCACCATCCTCTGGATCGTGGCGATCATGAACATGGTCAACTTCCTTGACGGGCTCGACGGGCTCGCCGCCGGGGTCTGCGCCATCTCGGCCGTCACCTTCTGCTTGATTGCGCTCTCGCTCAACCGCGCGCAGCCCGCGATCCTGTCCGCGATCGTCTTCGGCGCGGCGCTGGGCTTCCTGCGCCACAACTTCTATCCGGCGCGCATCTTCATGGGCGACTCGGGGGCGCTACTCCTCGGCTTCGTGCTGGCGGCGATCTCGGTCGAGGGCCTGCTCAAGACAGCCGCGGCGGTCGCTCTCGCCTTTCCCCTGCTCGTGCTGGCGATTCCGATCATCGACACCTCGTTCGTCGTTGCCAAGCGCATCAAGCACGGCAAGCCGATCTACTCGGCCGATCGCTTCCACCTGCACCACCGCTTCATCGACCGCGGCTTCAGCCAGCGGCGTGCCGTACTGACGATGTACATGTGGTGTGCAACGCTGGCCGGAGCGGCGATCGCCACTCGCTTCCTGGCTCCGCACGCCCACGGTCACTGGCAGCTCTGGCCGACCTCGATCGACGTGCTAATCGGGCTGATGGTGATCGCGGCCTCCGCCTACATCGTCTATGTGCTCGAGATCGTCAAGGTGGCGAGCCCGCGCACTCGCATGCGAGCGCGCCGCGAGGCGAAGCTGGACGAGCGCCGCAGCGCCTGATCCAGCGGCCACGAGCGCAGCAACGCTGGTATCCTCGGCGCCGGCATGGAGCGTTCACCGCGCCCGTCTTTTGAGCCCGCGGGGGCCGGTGGACTCCTTGTT
This sequence comes from Gaiellaceae bacterium, assembly GCA_049591255.1. GTDB lineage: Bacteria > Actinomycetota > Thermoleophilia > Gaiellales > Gaiellaceae > Fen-549. The sequence continues at coordinate 51,486 of JBAWEP010000058.1, read as the reverse complement.
GCAACGACCTTGGTACTGGCGGGTATCGGCGCGCTTGTCGGCTGGGCGCTGGGCGGTATCGGAGTCGGAGCGGCGGTCGGAGCGGCCGCAGGAATCCCCGCGGGCATCTTCGTCGTCTACCGGCGGTACCGGGGGTATTTCAGCTGAGCCAGCGAGCGCCAAGCCAGATCACAGTTCCGCGCCCGCTGCCGAGCCGGAAGCTGCCCGCGCTCGCCGGAGTGCTGATTCTCGCTGCCGCGCTGCCCTTCTTCCTGATCGCCGGTTGGTCGATCCTGGCCTGGGCGCTGGCGGCTGCTCTCTGGGCCGGGGTGGAGGCTCTCAATCTCGTCTCGATCCGGCTTGCCTCTCACGAGGCCGGGCTCAAGGCCGTCGGCCTGGCCGGGCTGGTGCGCATGTCTCGCCTGTTTACGATCGCGATCGTGCTGGCGGCGGTGGTCAAGCTGAACAGCGACCTCGTGCTGCCGTTGATCGTCGTTTTCGCGCTCGCCTACACCTCTGAGCTTGCGGTCTCGCTCGTCTCCTACTTCGGGAACGAGCCGCTGTGAAGAAGGCTCGGCCGATCCTCCTTTTGATCGCGCTCGCGCTGGTCGCGGCCGTCTTCTCGCTGACGCAGAAAACACCGCAGACGTTCGACCCCGCAGAGGAGTTCACGCTCAAGAGCTGGATTCCGATCCACCTCGGTCCGCTCGACCTCTCGATCAACAAGGCGGTCGTCTACCTGGCGCTGGGCTCGCTGGTGACGATCTTCCTCGGCATCTTCCTGATGCGCAGCCGGCTGGCGCTCCTGCCGGGCAAGCGCCAGACGATCGGCGAGGCGGTCTACGAGCTGACCCAGACCCAGATCGCCGAGCAGGGCCTGCCGACCAAGGCGATCGGCACCTGGTTCCCCTACGTCTCCTCGCTCTTCCTCTTCATCTTCACGCTCAACCTGCTCGGCTTCATCCCGCTGCCGCTGAGCGACCAGAAGTTCCACCTGGGCGGGCTGGCGCTGCCAACCTGGGGCATCTATGCCGTCACCTCGCAGCTCTCGGTCACGCTTGTGCTGGCGCTGATGAGCGTCATCTTCACCCACATCGAGGGCTTTCGCTGGAACGGGATCGGCTATCTGAAGACGATCGTCCCGGCCGGCGTTCCCAAGCCGATGGTGCCGATCATGGCCTTGCTCGAGACCATCTCGCACCTCTTCCGCATCGTCAGCCTGAGCGTCCGTCTCTACGCCAACATGCTGGCCGGGCACATGCTGATCCTGATCTCGATCGGCCTGATCTTCATCCTGGGCGGGGCCACGGCGTACGTTGCCGTCCCGCCGTTTTTGATCATGGGAATAGCCTTCTACATCTTCGAGGTCGGGATCGTCGTCACCATCCAGGCCTTCATCTTCTCCATCCTCACCGCCATTTACATCGGCTCGGCGATCGAGCCGTCCCACTAAGGAGGAATCCGTGCTCTCAACAGTCCTAGCTGCTACTTCGGGCTCAATCGTCAAGGCCGCCCAGGCGCTCGGCTTCGGCCTCGGCATGGGCCTGGGCTCGCTCGGCGCCGGCGTCGGCATCGGCATCGTCTTCGGCTCGATGATCCAGTCGGTCGCCCGCCAGCCCGAGCTGCGCGGCGAGCTGCAGGGAATCATGTGGCTCGGCTTCGCCCTCACCGAGGCCGTCGTCTTCTACGGCCTGATCGGCGGCTTCCTGGGCTTCGTCCTCGTAAAGTGATGACGCCTGCTATCCCGATACTCGCTGCCTCCAGCCCGCTGACCAAGGTCATCCCGGGCCTGATGATCTGGACCGTCATCTTCTTCCTGATCACCTTCTGGATCCTCAAGCGCTTCGCCTTCGGCCCGATTCAGACGATGATCGATCAGCGGCGCGAGCAGATCGCCCGCTCGATCAAGCAGGCCGAGAGCTCGCGCGACGAGGCGGCCAAGCTGCTCGACGAGCACCGGCAGATGCTGGTCGAGGCGCGCACCCAGGCCGAGCAGATCCTCGAGGACGCTCGTCACGTTGCGGACTCGCTGCGCGAGCGAAGCCGCTCCGAGATCGACGCCGACCGCTCGCGCCGCCTGGCCGAGACCGACCGCCAGATCTCGTCCGAGACGCAGCGTGCGCTTGACCAGATCAAGAACGAGATCGCCGAGCTGACGCTGATCACCACCGCCAAGGTGACCGGGCAGATCCTGAGCCCGGAAGACCATCGCCGCCTGATCGACAGCGCCGTCGAGGAGCTCGACTTCTCGGCCCTGGAGGAGAGCCGGAACTAAGTGGTCGCCATCGCAGAAAACCTGGGCGCGAAACGCGTGAGCGGCCGACGAGGAATCGGCGCAGAATCGGCACGACCGTGTGACGTTTGGACGGCGTTTCGTCGTTACCTTGAACGAAGCACACCGTCGCCCGGTGACGTTCAGAGAGGCGACAACTAGTGGGAATCGCCGAGAGAAAATACGCCCAGGCGCTCTACGAGGCCGCGGTCGACAAGGAACGCCTGAGCGAGGTGCAAGAAGCTCTGGCCGATTTCCTGAAGGCCGAGCGCGACGTGCCGGAGCTGCGGACCGTGCTCGCCAACCCCGAGCTTGACTCGTCCTCCAAGGTGGCGCTGCTCGACGACCTGCTGGTCGGCGGCGAGCCGCTCGTGCGCAACTTCCTGCGCCTGCTGGCCGAGAAGGAGCGGATCACCGAGCTCCAGGAGATGGTGCGCGAGTTCGAGGCGCTGGTGTCGGCCGGCGAGAAGCGCCTGCGCGTCGTCGTGACCACCGCCCAGGAGCTGACCGACGAGGAGGCGAGCGCTCTGATCGGCAGGATCGAGGCCGCCAGCGGGCGCCAGGTCGAGGCCCGGCGCCGCGTCGACCCGTCGATGCTAGGCGGTCTGATCGTTCGGGCCGGCTCGCTGCGCCTCGACGCCAGCATCCGCGGCCGCATCGAAAAACTTCGTACCGAGCTTGTCGAGACAAGGAGCTGAGGAGAGCCGTGAAGCTGCGACCTGAAGAGATCACCTCGATACTCAGGCAGAGGATCGAGCAGTTCGAGATCGAGACCGACCTCTCCGAGACCGGCACTGTGCTGCAGGTCGCCGACGGCATTGCGCGCGTGCACGGGCTGGAGAGCTGCGTGGCGCTGGAGATGCTGGAGTTCGACCATGGCATCGTCGGCGTCGCCTTCAACCTGGAGGAGGACAACGTCGGCGCCGCGCTGTTCGGCGAGTGGGAGAAGCTCTCCGAAGGATCGAGCGCGCGCCGCACCGGCCGCGTCGCCAGCGTGCAGGTAGGAGACGAGATGCTCGGGCGCGTGATCGATCCGCTCGGCAACCCGCTCGACGGCGGCGGCCCGATCACCACCAGCGAGCGTCGCTCGCTGGAGCTGAAGGCGCCGGGCGTGATCGCGCGCCAGCCGGTGAAGGAGCCGCTGCAGACCGGTATCAAGGCGGTCGACTCGATGATCCCGATCGGCCGCGGCCAGCGCGAACTGATCATCGGCGATCGCGGCACCGGCAAGACGGCCATCGCCGTCGACACGATCCTGAATCAGGCCGGGCAGGACATGATCTGCATCTACGTCGCGATCGGGCAGAAGGCCTCGACCGTTGCCCAGGTGTACGAGCGCCTGAAGGAAGCCGGCGCGATGGAGTACACGGTCATCGTCAACGCCGCCGCGCACGAGGCCGCCCCGATCAAGTGGATGGCGCCCTTCGCCGGCTGCGCGATCGGCGAGCACTTCCTCTACTCGGGCCGCCACGCGCTCTGCATCTACGACGACCTCTCCAAGCACGCCGACGCCTACCGCCAGCTCTCGCTGCTCTTGCGCCGCCCGCCCGGCCGCGAGGCCTTCCCCGGCGACGTCTTCTACCTGCACTCGCGGCTGCTCGAGCGCGCCTGCAAGCTCTCCGACGAGCTCGGCGGCGGCTCGCTCACGGCGCTGCCGATCATCGAGACGCAGGCCGGCGACGTCTCGGCCTACATCCCCACCAACGTCATCTCGATCACCGACGGGCAGATCTTCCTCGAATCGGATCTCTTCTACTCGGGCATCCGGCCGGCGATCAACGTCGGCATCTCCGTCTCGCGCGTGGGCTCGAACGCGCAGACCAAGGCGATGAAGCGAGTGGCCGGCCGCCTGCGCCTCGACCTCGCCTCCTTCCGCGAGCTCGAGGCCTTCGCCCAGTTCGGCTCCGAGCTCGACCCGGCCACCCTGCAGACGCTGGCCCGCGGCCAGCGCATGGTGGCCACGCTCAACCAGCCTCAGTACCAGCCCTGGCCGGTGGAGGAGCAGGTGACGGCGATCTACGCCGGCATCCACGGCTTCCTCGACAGCGTCCCGCCCAGCCAGGTGCCGCGCTTCCAGGAGGAGCTGCGCGAGCAGCTGCGCAGCGAGGGCACCGTCCTGAAAGAGATTCGTGAGACGGGTGAGCTCTCCGACGAGCTGGCGAGCCGCCTGGAGACGGAGCTGCAGCGCTTCGAGCAGGTCTTCAACGTGGAGGAGGAATCGGGCCTGGTGATCTAGCCCTCCGGGCCCCGACCTAATGCCTTCCCAGCAAGACATCAAGCGGCGCATCCGCACCGTCCGCTCCACGCACAAGATCACAAAGGCGATGGAGCTGATCTCGGCCGCCAAGCTCAGGCGCTCGCAGCAGCGGATCATGGCGATGCGCCCGTACGCGAACCGGATGCTCGAGCTGATCACCTCGACGGCCCAGGCGCTCGGCAACGTGCACGGACTGCCGCTGCTCGAGGATCGCGAGACGCACACCGTCGCGCTCGTGCCGCTGAGCGGTGACCGCGGGCTGGCCGGCGCCTTCAACGCCCAGGTGCTGCGCAGGTCGTTCGCGCTGGAGCACGATCTGCAGGCGCAGGGCATCGCGGTCAAGTGGCTGGTCGCCGGCAAGCGCGGCCGATCGTCGCTGCGCTTTCGCAAGCGCGAGATCGACACTGCCTGGACGGGCTTCAGCGACCGGCCGGAGTTCAGCGACGCCCAGGCGCTGGCGCACCGTCTGGCGGACATTTACGCGAGCGCCCAGGTCGACGCGGTGCTGCTGGTCTACAACCGTTTCGGCACCGCGATGGTGCAGACCGTCGTCGAGCAGGAGATCCTGCCCCTCCCCAAGCAGGTTCTGGAGGGCTTCGACGAGGGAGAGACGCCGCCCGTGCGCGGCGAGGTGCTCTACGAGCCAGATCCGGAGCTCATCCTCGAGCGGTTGATACCGGCCTATCTGGAGACCGAGGTCTTCCGCGCGCTGCTCGAGTCGGCCGCCTCCGAGCACGGCGCACGCATGAGCGCCATGCGCAACGCCTCGAAGAACGCCGAGGAGCTGATCGATCTGCTGACCCTGATCATGAACCGCGCTCGCCAGGCCTCGATCACGCAGGAGATTCTCGAGGTCGTGGCCGGCGCGGACGCCCTCTAAGCCGGCGAAAATCTTCGATTTTCGCCGGCGGATAAACGAAGCGATGAACCGCGCCTTTGGCGCGGATTCCTCGCCTGCCCCTACGAGCGCGCTCGGCTAACCGTAGATGTGGTCAGTGTTCGAGGCGGACGACGGGAGGATGGCGCTGTATCCGCCAAAAGTCCGCCTCCCTTTGGGAGGCATGACGACTTTTGGCGGTAGAAAGCGTAAGCGGCCGGGGGACAGCGTTTGGTGAGCCGCGCCCGCGAGGTCGGTCGCGGCGGCAAAGGCAAGGCCGCTTTCCAGCGACAAAAGTCGCAGACTCTTATCGGCTAATCGTCTCGGTCGGGCACGTCCCGGTGCCAGGCACGAGGACATGTCCAGGCGCGGCGGAAAGCTCTCCGAGCAGAAGGTTCCCAGGGAGACGTGTCCGATCTGGATTGTCCCGCAGCACTGTCCCTCGCGGGCGGGTGCCGCGTGAACGGGACGGGGCGAAGCACGACGGCCTTGTAATGAGCGCGTCTGCTTGCCAAGCTCCCGCTATGGAGTTCGAGATCGAGTTCGACACCGGTTCCGATATCGCGACCATCAGAACGCGGGGAGTAGCCGACGCCGAAGGATTCAACGCCTATCTCACCACTCTCGTCTCCGACCCGCGCTGGCATCCGGGCATGAGCACTCTGACCGACCACACCGCGCTCGACGCCGGTCACATCACGGCCGCCGACGTCGAGAAGTTGGTAGACGTCCATAGCCGATTCGCCGAGGCGATCGGGCACGGGCTCAGTGCGATCGTCACCGGCTCGTCGCTGAAGTTCGGGCTGGCGCGTATGTTCGAAGCCCATGCCGAGGAGCGGCTGCCGAATCGATTGCGCATCTTCGCAACTGCCGACGAGGCGCTGAGCTGGCTTCGCGCGAGCGAGAAGGAGCCCGAGAGCGAACCGCGCGACAGGATTTGAGCCGCGTTTCTTATCGTTCTCTAACAATCGAGCGGGGCGGCCGTCCTTATCGACGTGAGACCGCTGAATGGAAAGTACGCATGCGCCGATGCGCTGGCGCTTCTCTCACGCTCGCTCGACGAGGAGTTGAGCGCGCTCGAGCTTCACAAGCTGGAGCGCCACATCCGTGATTGCCCCGCCTGCGGGCGCAGGAGCGCCGTCATCGAAGCCTTCACGCGCACGCTGAGGAGCCTTCCGCTCGAGACGCCCTCGGTCTCCTCGCTACCGCATCTGCCGCTGCGGCGCCGAATCGCTCGTACCGGCTTCCCCGCGGCGGCGGCGATGATCGTCGCCTCGCTTGGCCTGGTGGCACTTCAGGGCTCCGTGAACGCGGGCCCGCAGAGCGTGAGCCCCAATCTGACGGTGTCGAACGCGGTGAGCCTGTCGCCCGTCACCTACTCGCTCTCGCCGCAACTACAACAGCAGCACGCGAGCGCCGCCGTGGTCTGGCTGCCCTAGCGCGTGCCCGGCGCCGACCGACCGTTCGCCGGGCAAACGGGTTGGCTAGACTGGCGCGCGGTGCCCGCGTGGTCACCAACCGCCTTTCACACCGAGTTTGCCTCGTCGTAGGAGAGAGATGACCGAGCCACAGAAGGATGCGCCCAACGCCGGCAGAGTGATCGAGGTCAAGGGCGTCGTGATCGACGTGGCCTTCGGTAGTCAGCTACCGGCGATCTACAACGCGCTGGAGATCGAGATCGCGCCGCTCAGCGAGGGCGAGGAGTCCAGGACGCTCACCGCAGAGGTGCAGCAGCACCTGGGCGACGACCGGGTGCGAGCAGTGGCCATGGAATCGACCGACGGGCTCGCGCGCGGCGCGCTCGCACTCGACACCGGCGCCTCGATAACCGTTCCCGTCGGGCCCGAGACGCTCGGCCGGCTCTGGAACGTGCTCGGGCAGGCGATCGACGAGCGCGAGGCCCCTCCGGCCGACATGGAGCGCTGGCCGATTCACCGCGACCCGCCGTCCTTCCGCGATCTCTCGCCCAAGCTCGAGATCTTCGAGACCGGCATCAAGGTCATCGATCTACTCACGCCCTACATCAAGGGCGGCAAGATCGGCTTCTTCGGCGGCGCCGGAGTGGGCAAGACGGTGCTGATCGAAGAGCTGATTCACAACATCGCCAAGCAGCACGGCGGCGTCTCGGTCTTCGCGGGCGTCGGCGAGCGCACGCGCGAGGGCAATGACCTCTGGCTCGAGATGAACGAGTCGGGCGTGATCGACAAGGTCGCGCTCGTCTACGGGCAGATGAACGAGCCGCCGGGAGCGCGCCTGCGCGTGGCGCTGTCGGCCCTGACCGTCTCCGAGTACTTCCGCGAGAACGGCCAGGATGTGCTGCTCTTCATCGACAACATCTTCCGCTTCGTGCAGGCCGGCTCCGAGGTCTCGGCGCTGCTCGGCCGCATGCCGAGCGCCGTCGGCTACCAGCCCACCCTGGCCACCGAGATGGGCCAGCTGCAGGAGCGCATCACCTCCACGCGTACCGGCTCGATCACCTCGGTGCAGGCGATCTACGTGCCCGCCGACGACCTCACCGACCCGGCGCCGGCCAACACCTTCGCCCACCTCGACGCGACCACGGTGCTGGCCCGCTCGATCGCCGAGAAGGGCATCTACCCGGCGGTCGACCCGCTCGACTCGACGTCCCGCGCTCTGCAGCCCGGCGTCGTCTCGGACGAGCACTACCGCACGGCCAGCGAGGTGCAGCGGATCCTCCAGCGCTACAAGGACCTGCAGGACATCATCGCCATCCTCGGCATCGATGAGCTCTCCGACGAGGATCGTCTGATCGTTCAGCGGGCGCGGCGGATCGAGCGCTTCCTCTCGCAGCCGAACTTCGTCGCCGAGGTCTTCACCGGCATCCCGGGCGAGTACGTCAAGGTCGCCGACACGATCGCGGGCTTCCGCGCCATCATCGACGGCGAGTGCGACGAGCTGCCCGAGCAGGCCTTCATGCTCACCGGCACGATCGACCAGGTGTTCGAGAAGGCCGGAGTCGAGCGCAAGCGAGCGCCGGTCGCCGCGACGGCCTGAGGGCCGGGAGCACATGGCCGAGCACACCCCATTCAGCGTCTCGGTAGTCACGCCCGAGCGGGCCGTCTTCGACGGCGAGGCGGAGATGATCGTCGTACCGGGCGAGGCGGGGGAGATCGGAGTTCTGGCTCGTCACGTCGCGCTCGAGGCGCTGCTCGAGTCGGGCCTGACCCGCATCCACCTTCCCGGCGGCGACAAGCTCGAGCTGGCCACCGGCCCCGGATTTTTCGAGGTGCACGCGAACCGGGCGCTCGTTCTCGTGGACGATGCGGTCGACGTGCGCGAGATCGATCCCACCCGTGCGACAGCGCAGCTCGAAGAGGCGCGAGCCGAGTTGGGACGCGTGGAGAGCGGAGAGGGCGAGGGCGACCGGTGGCGAATCGAGCAGAAGATCAAGCACGCCGAGAACCAGCTGGCCGCCAGAGGTCGCTAGAGAAGTGACTCGGCTGTTTTGCCGGGCTTGTCGTGCGGGTAGCTATGCTGAAGGTCTCGAACGCGCGCTTGCGCGCCTCGCTTTTTTCGCATGCGGACGACGCTAAAGAGAAGGATCGGGCGCTGGGAGCAGGTCACTGGCAACGGCCGTGGCGCTTCCGCTCTTGCGGCACGTAGCAAGGTCAGTCGCTACCAGCAGCCGCCCGCGAGCGGGCGCGTGCTGCGCGGGATCGGACGCTTTTTCTTCAACTTCCTGCTCTTGGTCGCGATCGTGGCGGGCGGCGCCGCGGGCGGGCTCTACCTCTGGGCGAACGAGAAGATCGGCCAGACGGCGGCTCGCACGAAAGATACGAAAATCAGCGAGAAACACCTCGATGTGGTGGTGCCGAACCAACCGGTGATCGCGCTCGTGGTCGGTTACGACCGGCGTCGAGGCATGATCGGAGACCGGGGTCGCACCGATACCGTGATGCTCGTTCGCCTCGATCCGCGCAAGGGCTCGCAGAGCATCTCGATGCTCTCGTTCCCGCGCGATCTGAGCGTGCCGCTTTACTGCGAGCCCAACTCTCCCTTCGGCACCGGCAAGATCAATGCGGCCTTCAGCCAATGCGGGCTGACGGGCGCGGTCCTGACCGTGAAGGCGTTGACCGGGCTGCCCATCAACTACGACGTGGCCGTCAACTTCCGCGGCTTCAAGGACATCGTCAACAAGATGGGTGGCGTCTGGATCGACGTCGACCGCCGCTACTACAACCCCGAGGGCACCGGGTGGGCCGCGATCAACCTCCAGCCCGGCTACCAGCGTCTGCGCGGCCAGCCGGCGCTCGACTACGCCCGCTACCGCCACGGCGACTCCGATCTCTTCCGGATCATCCGCCAGCAGGCGTTCATCCGCTCCTTCCGCCAGCAGTTCTCGAAGCTGTCGGTCATCGACTACCCGAGCATCATCAACACCATCGCGGCGAACGTCGATACCGGCAACAAGGGCGGCGGCAAGATCCCCGCCCGGACGCTGCTCGGCTACGCGGAGGCCATCCGCGGCCTGTCGGGAGGAAGCGTGGTCCAGGTCAAGCTCGGCAACGTCACGAGCTCGCCCAACGGCTCCTCCGACCTGATCGCCTCGCCGACCACCATCGCCAACGCGGTCGATCAGTTCACGAATCCCGACCTGACCGCCGACTCGCGCGCCGCGACCCAGAACAAGGTCGGTGGCGGCGGCGCCAAGACGCAGGCAGATATGGCGCCCGCGCCCGAGAATACGACCGTGCTCGTCTTGAACGCCGGCGACACCGAGGGGATGGCGGCCGGCACCTCCACCGGCCTTGCCCTGCGCGGCTACAAGACCGTCGAGCCCGCCGGTGGCAAGGCGGCCAACTACCCCGGCAGCAGGCTCTGGCACACGATCGTCTACTACGACCCGGCTCAGGCCAAGTCGAAGGCGGCGGCGACGAAGCTGTTGGCGATGTTCGATGCCGGCCAGATCAGGACGATGGTGCCGAGCATCGCCTCGATGGCGAACGGCGCGATGCTGGTCGCGGCGGTCGGGCAGACGTTCGACGGAACGCTGCCGGCGATCGCTCCGAAGACCGAGATTCCGACCGTCCAGGCACCCAGGGTCACGACCAACCCCGGCCTGACGTCGAATGGCGTTCACACTCTGCAACCGCGCTTCCGCTTCCGGCTCGAATACCCGCTCAAGGTCGCGAGCTCTTCGTATCTGCCCTCGGATTCGCCGCCTCGCGTCTATCGCATCGCCCCCAAGCAGACGGCGCTGCGCCTGACCTTCAAGCTGCCCGGCTATCTCACCGCCTACTGGTCGATCGAGGAGACGGCCTTCACAGACGCGCCGATACTCAGCGAGGCGCACGTCACGCAAGTCAGAGGCGGGCGGACGTTCGACTACTACTACGAGAGCGGTTCGCTGCACATGATCGTCCTGCGCGAGAACGGCGCCAGCTACTGGGTGACCAACACGCTCGACAACTTCCTCTCGAACGAGACGATGATCGCCATCGCCAGGAGCCTGCGCCCGACCACCGGCTCGCTTCGCTAGCAGCCGTCGAGGCTCGAGCCCGCGGCGAAAGAGCCGGAGTGGGCTTCGGCCCCTCATATTCTTCGCACGCCGGCGCGCAGACTCGGCACGAAAACGGCACATTCCCGAGTGCCTTTTCTCGCTACCTTCTCCCTGCCCCGTGGGAGGGTGGGGGGTGGCGGGTGGTCAATGAGGCGTTCGGGCTCCGCCAAGTGGAGACGGCTCTCGGGCGCTCTGAGCAGTTTTGCCGTGCGAACGGTGGCCGCGCTTGAGTAAGCTTGGCCGCGCATGAGTTCTGGCGGCGAGACTATCGGGATCATCGGTGCGGGCTGGGTCGGCCTGGTCACCGGCGCCTGCTTTGCCGATCTCGGCCATCGCGTGATCGTCCGCGACGTCGTGCCCGAGCGAATCGAGCTGCTCCGGGCCGGCAAGGTTCCCATCTACGAGCCCGGCCTGGCGGAGCTGCTCGAGCGCAACAAGGAGCGCATGAGCTTCACGCTCGAGCTCGTCGACGTCACCGACGAGGCGGACTTCCTCTTCATCTGCGTCGGCACGCCTCCGACCTACTCCGGCGACGCCGATCTCTCCGCCGTCTGGACGTTCATCGAAGAGCTGCCGAAGCTCGAGCGCCGGGCGATGCTGATCATGAAGAGCACCGTCCCGGCGGGCACCGGCGAGAAGGTGCGCAGCGCGCTCGAGGCCCGTGGGCTCGGCCACCTCGGCTACGCCTCGAGCCCCGAGTTCCTGGCCGAAGGCCGGGCGATCGAGGACTTCCTTCATCCCGACCGCATCGTGATCGGCTCCTTCGATCCTGCCGACGGCAAGCGTATCGGCGCCCTATATACGGGCATCGACGCAGCGGTCGTCTACAGCGACGTTCCCTCGGCCGAGATGATCAAGCTGGCCTCGAACGCCTTTCTCGCCACGCGCATCAGCTTCATCAACGAGATCGCCAACGTCTGCGAGCTGACCGGCGCCGATGTCGAGCAGGTCGCCGAAGGGATGGGCCTCGACAGAAGAATCGGACCGCACTTCCTGCACGCCGGCATCGGCTACGGCGGCAGCTGCTTCCCCAAGGACGTGACGGCGCTCAAGCAGCTGGCCGGAAACTCCGGCTATCACTTCCAGTTGCTCTCCAGCGTGATCGAGGTGAACGAGCTGCAAAAAAGGCGCGTCATCGGCAAGCTCGAGAAGCATCTGGGCACGCTTGCGGGTAAGTCGGTCGCCATTCTCGGCCTCACCTTCAAGCCCGACACCAACGACATGCGCGAGGCCGCCTCGATCGTGCTGGGCTCTCGCCTGCTCGCCGAGGGCGCCGAGGTCAGGGCCTGGGATCCGCTCGCCGAGCGCGATAGCTATTTGCGCGGGGCGCGGATCTGCGACAGCGTGCTCGAAGCCGTGACGGGCGCCGATGCCGCCGTTATCGTCACCGAGTGGAAGGAACTGCGAGAGCTCGCTTCCGAGACGGTGCATAACGCCATGCGGAATCCTCTCATCATCGACGGTCGCAACCTGCTCGATCCCGCTCAGGTGAGCGCGGCCGGCTTTGCTTACGACTGTGTGGGGCGGCCGGTTCATTGCAGCATCCCGTCCGGCGCCGGGGCCTCCGAACCGCAAGCGGAGTGACACCCCGCGAGGCGATCATCCTCGCTGGCGGCAAGGCCGAGCGCCTCGGCGACGCCGCGAAGGGAAAACCGAAGCCGCTGGTAGAGATCTGCGGCCGCCCGCTCGTCGCCCATCAGATCGCCCGCCTGCACGCGGCCGGAGTCGAGCGCGTGATCCTTGCCTGCGCCGCCGGAAGGGGAGAGGAGTTTTCTTCCGCGCTCGCGGGGCTCGGGCTGGAGATCGTTCCCGTCGAGGAGCCGGAGCCGCTCGGTCGCGGCGGCGGCATCCGCTTTGCGGCGCGGAAGTTGAGAGAGAGAAGCGCGATCTTCGCGATGAACGGCGACGAGCTGCTCGACGTCGACCTGGCCCGGATGTACGCCGCGCACGTCGCCTCGGGAGCGGCGGCGACCGTGGCCGTGGCACCGCTCGTCTCGCCCTTCGGGCTCGTCGAGCTGCGCGAGGACGGCTTCGTCTCGGGCTTCAGCGAGGAGGCGCCGCGATTGCCGCACTGGGTCAACGTCGGGCTGTACGTGCTCGAGCCCGAGGCGCTGGAGCGCTTTCCCGAGCGCGGCGATCACGAGCGAACGACCTTCCCCGAGCTGGCGCACGAGGGACGCTTGTACGCCTTCCGCCACGACGGGATCTGGCTGACCGTCAACACCCCCAAGCAGCTGCAGGCGGCCGATCGATACGTCGCAACCCACCCCGACTGGCTCGCTTGAGCACCGCTTTGGGCGCGCTTACCGGCGCCGGGCGCGGCCTAGGCTCACCCCTTTGTTTGCCAGTCTCTAAAATAGGCGCGCCCGGACACCGCCAACCTGGGATGTGAGCGCCGAATGACGAATCTCTCTTCACCCAACTTCGAAGGTCTCGACGCGTTCGCGTTCGAGCAAGAGCGGATCGAAAAGCCCTGGGGCTGGGAGCAGATCTGGGCCAAGACCGATCGCTACGTGGGCAAGATCCTCTTTGTCAGTGCTGGAAACGCGCTCAGCCTGCAGTTCCACAACCAAAAGGACGAGACCTGGTACTTCCAGTCGGGGCGCGCCGAGGTCGAGCTGGCTCTGGCCGGCAGCGCGGTCACCAATCGCGAGATTGTCGGGCCGGGTGTCGCCTTCCACCTCAAGCCGGGAACGGTGCACCGCCTGACGGCGATCGAGGATACGACCGTGTTCGAGGTCTCCACGACGGAGCTCGACGACGTCGTGCGGTTGGAAGATCTCTACGGGCGAGAGGGCACTTCAGAGCGCTGAGCCGCGTCGTGCACGACCGGCGGCAGGATGCCAATAACGAGTTGGAAGGGGAGCGGTTGACGATGGTAGACCACGACGTGAAGGACCTTGGGCTGGTTGCCGAGGGTGTGCGCAGGATCGAATGGGCCGAGCGGGAGATGCCGGTGCTGCGGGCCATCCGCGAGCGCTTCGAGAAGGAGCGGCCGCTGGAGGGAAAGCGCGTCGCCGCCTGTCTGCACGTCACTACCGAGACGGCCAACCTGATGCGTACGCTCAAGGCCGGCGGCGCCGTGGTCGCACTTTGCGCCTCCAACCCGCTCTCGACCCAGGACGACGTCGCCGCCGCGCTCGTGGGCGAGTACGGAGTCTCGACCTACGCCATCAAGGGCGAGGACAACGACACCTACTACTCGCACATCGAGGCCGCCTGCGACACGCATCCCGAGCTGACGATGGACGACGGCGCCGACGTGATCAGCTTCCTGCACGGCAAGCGCCCCGAGCAGCTCTCGGAGGTCATCGCCGGCACCGAGGAGACGACGACCGGCGTGATCAGGCTGAAGGCGCTCGAGAAGGAGGGACGGCTCGCCTATCCGATCATCGCCGTCAACGAGGCACTGACCAAGCATCTGTTCGACAACCGCTACGGCACCGGTCAGTCGACGCTGGACGGCGTAATCCGGGCGACCAACGTGCTGCTCGCCGGGCGCAGGGTGGTAGTGGCCGGATACGGCTGGTGCGGGCGCGGCGTCGCCATGCGCGCCAAGGGCATGGGCGCTCACGTGATCGTCACCGAGATCGATCCGCTCAAGGCGCTGGAGGCGGTCATGGACGGCTTCGAGGTGATGACGATGGAGCGCGCGGCCGAGACCGGCCAGGTCTTCATCACGGCGACCGGCGACAAGAGCGTGATCACCGGCGAGCATGCCGAGCGCATGCGCGACGGAGCCATCCTGGCCAACACGGGCCACTTCAACGTCGAGGTCGATATACCGTCGATCAGGGAGCGCGCCGGCAAGACGCGTGAGGTGCGCGACTTCGTCGAGGAGTTCGAGCTCTCCGACGGTCGCCGCGTCTACGTGCTCGCGGACGGGCGCCTGATCAATCTCTCAGCGGCCGAAGGGCATCCGGCGATGGTGATGGACATGTCCTTCGCCAACCAGGCGCTCGCGTCCGAGTACGTGATCCAGCATCAGGGTGAGTTCGAGCACAAGGTCTACGACGTGCCCGTGCCGATCGACGAGGAGATCGCCCGGCTGAAGCTGGAGACGATGGGCGTCGAGATCGACAAGCTGACCGAGGAGCAGAAGCGCTACCTCTCGAGCTGGAGCGAAGGCACCTGATTCCTGGCCGCCCGGCGCCGGGCGGCGTCGGAGTCGAGCGTAGGATCTAGAGCGATGAAGGCGCTTGTACTAGCGGCCGGGTACGCAACTCGCTTGCGTCCTCTGACCGACGAAACGGCCAAGCCGCTGCTCGAGCTCGCCGGGCGGCCGATGATCGACTACCTCTGCGACCGGATCGACGAGACCGCTGCGGTGAAAGAGCTGCACGTCGTCTCGAACGCGCGCTTCGCCGACGATTTCGAGCGCTGGGCGAGTGCCCGCCAGGGTCGCCTGCGCCCGTTCGTGCACAACGACGGCTCGCGCTCGAACGAAGAGCGCCTGGGTGCAATCGCCGACATGCGCTTCGTGATCGATCAGGCAGGCCTGGCGGACGACGACCTGCTCGTCATCGCCGGCGACAACCTGTTCGATTTCTCGCTCGCCGCGATGGTCGAGTTCTGGCGCTCCAAGGCGGGAGCGAGCTGCGTGGCCGTTCAACGCTGCTCCGACATCGAGCGAATCTCCTCCTACGGCGTCGTCGAGCTCTCGCCGCAGGGGCAGGTGCTGGAGTTCGTCGAGAAGCCCGAGCGCCCGGCGAGCGATCTGATCGCCACCGCCGCCTACGTCTACTCGCGCGAGCACGCGGCGCTGATCGGCAGCTACCTGGCGGAAGGCAACTCGCCTGATCAACCGGGCAACTTCCTGGCCTGGCTCTGTTCGCGCGCGCCGGTCTTCGGTTTTGTCTTCACGGAGGCCTGGCTCGACATCGGCTCGAGCGATCAGCTGCGCGAAGCCGACGAGATGCTGCGCGGGCGCGTCTCGCTCGGCGACGGCTGACGCGACGGCCGGTGCGACGGGCTCGAACGAGGCGGAGGCCCCTCAAGGGGATTCGTACCACCGTCGATAGCGAAGGCAACTGAAGTAGGTTCAGCGGCTCCGAAACCCTCTTGTTATCTCAACCTCCCTCGATACGCGACGTGCACGGACGAGCGAGCGTCACCCGCCCCGTCGCGTCGTCAGCGCGTGCAGGGACGCGCTGGAAAGGACAGGTATGCCCTCGCTGAGACACTGTTTGGCCGTGTTGACGGCATTCGTACTCGTTGCAGGAGTCGCCTCGCAATCGGCGGGGGCGCGAGCCGGTACGGCTCCACGGCCCGCGAGCGGCTCGGCTGCCACCCCGTCGCGGGCTCAGGCGGGCGCCACTGCGGCAGACTACGGCGCTGTCAAGACGGCGTCACGCTTGCGTATGGCGGCGCCCACCTTCGAGAACCTGAACCCCGCCGGTCTTGCGGGTAATCCGATGATCTACTCGGCGAGCTGGGCCGACTACGACGCGGATGGGAAGCTCGATCTCCTCTCCATCGGCTGCGCCGACATGTTCTGCTTGGCGCCCGTCAGCAGGCTCTACCACAGTAACGGCGACGGAAGCTTCTCTGAGAACACTCGCGCCGGCCTACCCGGGCTATTGGGAGGTTGGGCCTCCTGGGGCGATTACGACCTCGACGGCCGCGCCGACGTCCTGATCAGCGGCTACGAGAACGATGACTCAGTCGCGACCAGGCTCTACCACAACAACGGCGACGGGACCTTCAGCGAGAACACGAAGACCAAGCTGGCCGGAGCGCCCTGGACGAACAACGGAGCCCCCACCGCCTGGGCCGACTACGACAACGACGGCAGGCCCGACATTCTCCTGTTGGGAACGACGGACGCGGCGGTCGTCCCTGGCGATCTGGCCCCGTCGGTTCCCAGGCTCTACCACAACAACGGTGACGGGACGTTCAGCGAGGACACCGGCGCGAACCTCCCCAGTCTCTTCAGAGGCTTGCTCACCTGGAGCGACTTCGACGGTGACGGCAACGCTGACCTGTTGCTGCAGGGCGCGACCAGCGCCGCGGGAACGACCTACGTCTCGCACCTCTACCGAGGCGACGGCCACGGAGGCTTCAGCGAGGACAGCGCCTCCGGTCTGCCGGCCGTCGAACCGGACTGGACGAGTTGGGGCGATTACGACGGCGACGGACGTCCGGACGTGATCCTGAGCACGTACGACTACACGGATCCGGCTGCCCTGAATGCCTCGACCAAGCTGTTCCACAACAACGGCGACGGAACATTCAGCGAGAACACGGCGTCCGGCCTGCCCAACGTGGCCGACTCGCAGTTCTTCTGGGGCGACTTCGATTCCGACGGCCGCCTCGACGTCCTCTTCAACGGCTGCGTCGATACCTGCCCGCTCGATACCACAGCTCTCTACCGCAACGACGGTGAGGGAAGCTTCAGCCAGGACAAGAGCGCCGGGCTGCCCGACGTCTTCGCCTGGGTCTACGGCGGCGACTACAACTCCGACGGCCGTCTCGACGCGCTCGTCTGGGGTAGTCCGCCCGCCTGGGGCGATCCGGCGCTGTTCACCGTCTACCGAAACGACAGCGCGAGCGCGGTCGTTCCCGCGGCCCCGGCCAAGCTGGAGGCCCGTCTCACGGCCAGGCGCCAGATGACGCTGTCCTGGAACACGGTCGTGAACGGTCTCACGTACAACCTGCGAGTCGGAACCAGCCCGGGCGGCTCGGACGTCGTCTCACCGCTCTCGACCTCCGGCGGCAGCAGGGAGATCGTGGATTACGGCAACGCCGGTGGGAGGACGTTCGCGAAGCTGAACCTACCCACGAGCGGTGCCGCTACCTACTACTGGAGCGTGCAGGCCGTGGCGGCCAACTACACGGGCTCCGCCTTCGCCGCGGAGCAGACGTTCCCGGCCGAGCCGCAGCTCTCGCTGGAGCTCTCTGCCTCAAAGATCTCCCCCTGCGGGCGATCTTCGGTCGTGGCCGGCGGTACGATCAGCCCCGCTTTCCGCCCCGGCGCGACGGTGGTGCTGAAGCGGCGCTTCAAACCGCATGCCGGCTTCAGGAAGTTCGCGACCGCGACGACGACTTCGGCGGGCACCTTCCGCGTTCGCAACGTCGGCAAGGCGGCCAGGCGCTCCTTCTGGGTAGTCGCGATGAGCGACTCCAAGCTGGCGGGTAGCAGGCTGGTCAGTGCTTCCAGGCACGTGACGGTAGAGGGCATCTCCTCCTGTCCAGGGAAGAAGAAGCCCCGGCGCTGATCCGGCACTGAAAAGGCACAGAGAAGGCACAGAGAAAGCACGCGCCGCGCTTTAGCGTTGGCGCGTGTCTCTGCTCGGGCTCCTGCTTCCCCTGCGCTGCGCCGCTTGCGGCGAGTCCGGGAGCGAGCTGTGCGAGCGCTGTCGCGAGCGCCTGCCGCGCCTGTGCGGCCCCATCTGCGCGCGCTGCGGCGCGCCGACCGCCTGGCCGGTGGCCCGCTGTCTGGAGTGCGCCGGCCGTCGTATCGCCTTCTCGAGCGCCCGCTCGGCACTCCTCTACTCGGGCGCCGTCCCACGGGTGGTGGGTGCCTGGAAGGAGCGCGGTCAGCGCCACCTGGCCGAGGTCCTGGCCGCTCTGGTCGCCGAGGCCATCCCGCCGCCGCAGGTGAAGGCGCTCACCTTTGTGCCGGCGCAGCACGAGCGCTCTCTCTCGCGCGGCTTTCACCCGGCCCGCTCGCTGGCGCTCGAGCTGGCGCGCATCTGGGAGTTGCCGTTTGCTCCTCTGCTCGAGCGTGTGGGCTCACCGCGGCGCCAGCGCGGCCTCGCTCTCAGCGAGCGCAGCCGAAACGTCGCCGGCGCCTTCGCGCCCCGGCCCGGCGCCAGGCCGCCCACCTCCGTCTGCCTGATCGACGACGTCTACACGAGCGGCGCCACCACCTCGGTCTGCGCAAGTGCCCTGCGCCGGGCCGGTTGCCGTCGAGTCGAGGTGATAGCCCTTGCGAGGGCTGTTCGAGAAAGCTAGAGCGGGGTAGAGTGAAAGCAGGAAGAGCGACCGTCCGGAATCAGCGGCAAGTGCTTCGAACGAAGATCAAATACATATCCCGGACGCATACAGGCGGCGCCAGTCGCGCCGCCGGCTGTTGCTCGTGGATAGGACGGGTTGCAAGCCCGCCACATCTCGCAAACTAAGGAGCGCCTGATGCAGCTTCAGATCAAGGGAAAGAACGTCGAGATGGACGACGCCATCCGCAGTTATGCGGAGGAGAAGCTCGGCAGGCTCGAGCGGCATCTCGCCGATCCAACCAAGGTTGAGCTAGAGCTCTCCCTGGAAAAGAACCCCTCGATCGCCGACAACCACATTGCCGAAGCGACCATCTGGACGAAGGGCCCGATCCTACGCGCCCGTGAGAGCTCGATCGACTGGCGCGCCTCGATCGACGAACTGGTCGACAAGCTCGAGCGCCAGGCCAAGCGCTATCAGAACAAGCGCCGCAACCACCATCCGCACGCCGCCGGTACGACGGCACTGTCCGAGGCCACCCCGGTGGTGCCGGGCGAGATGGAGCCGGTGATCGTGAAGACGAAGCAGTTCGCCGTCAAGCCGATGACGCCCGAGGAAGCCGTCCTTCAGCTGGAGCTGATCGGTCACGACTTCTTCGTCTTCCGAAACAGCGAGGCCGACGAGGTCGCCGTCGTATATCGTCGTCGCGACGGCAACTTTGGACTGATCGAGCCCCAATCGTGAAGTGGCACCGAAAGAGCGAGGAAGAGCCCCCGGCCGGGCCCCTGTTCGATCTCGAGGCTGAGAGCGAGCGGTCGGTCGAACGTCCGGCCGAGCCGACGCCGCCGACAGAAGCGACCATGGCGGGGACGGCCGTCGGCCAGGGCGGCGCCTCCTTCATGGGCATTCCGCGCATGCGCGGGAACTGGGACCTCGTCGTGACGGGCGAGGCGCCCGACCTGACCGGCGCCGACGAGCTCGGCTTCGTCGCGGTTGAGGACGGTGACATCTTCATGGATTCGCAGCTTCCCGAGGGTGACGTGACCCCGCTCGCCGAGGCGGTCGAACTGAAGATCCAGCCGCCCTACCGCGCCTACGGCGCTCGCCAGGGAGGCGACCTCTGGGCGGTCGCCGCGCGCGAAATCGATCTCGGGCACTTCGCGGCGACGGGCGAGGAGATCGAGCTGACGGTCAGGGGCGACGAGCGCGAGCTGGTCGTGGACGGGCGAAGGTCGTTCGCCAGCGTTCCGGAGCTCGAGCAGCTGGGCAGGGGAGAAGGCGCCGATTTCTTCGCCCGCGCGGTCCGCATCGAAGACGACCTCTGGGAGCTGACGATAAGCCCGCTTTAGATCTCTCGTCTCTTGCGGCCGGGCCGCCGTTGACTGGACGAGGCAAAGGTGCCAATACTGTCAACGCCGATGGCGTTCGAGATCGAATGGGTCGACCCCTCGCTGGTCGTCTGCCGGACATCCGGCCTGGCCTCGGTAGAAGGCTACGAGGCGATGATGCGCGCCCTGGCCTCGGATCCGCGCTTCCAGCCGGGTGTCGATCTGATCGTTGACCACACGAACGTCGACGTCTCGACCTTGACCGCCGCCGATATCGAGCGGGTCGCCGGACTCAGAGCACGGTTCGCGGGCAAAGTGGTGGCGCGGGCGGCCGGCGTCGTCGGTCCCGACTCGCCGCTCAAGTACGGGCTGGGGCGCATGTTCGAGGCCTATCTCGGTGTGCAGCCGGGCGCCGGGGTCAGCGTGTTCGCGACGATCGACGAGGCCATCGCCTGGTTGCGCGGAACCGGCCCCGCGACTCCGCCGCAGCCCTGGGGCGCCGGCCTCCTGCCTCTGGCGCCGCCGAGCCCGTAACATGCTCTAGCGGATAAGAACTCGAGAAAGGCCCCCCTTGCCAGAAGAAGAAAAAGACGAGCCGCGCTACACGCGCCCGAAGAGCGAGAAGGATCTCGTCTCCGGCTTCGAGGTCAAGAAGATCGACGACGAAAGCGCCGCTTCCGAGCGGGCGCAACAGTCTGCCGGCTTCAGCCAGGAGGAAGACGTCGAGGAGTCTCGCGGCGTCGTCGTGTCGCTGATCGCGCCGGATGTGGCGGGCGACTATGCGGTCTTCGTTGCGCTGCCCGAGCGCCTGATCATCGTCGAGGAGCAGGAGGGAGACAGCGATCTCGGCGTCCTCGCCGATGCGGTCGAAAAGAGGCTGCAGGCGCCCTACCGGGCGCGAGCGCTGCGCGTGGACGGGCGCCGCTTCGTCGTCGTGGCGAGTGAGATCGAGACGGTCGAGCTACCCGGGCTCGGCGGCGAGGAGCTCGTCGTCTTCGCACTCCCGGACGGTCAGCGCACCGCCGTTCTAGACGGCGCCCACTACGAGCTCGCCAACTCCGAGGTGGAATCGATCCTGGCGGAGTCGGCACCCTGTCTGCTCAGGCTCGAGAACGTCGACGAGCACGTCTGGGAGCTCTCGGTCGACCTGCTCTGAGCCCGGTCGAGGCACGAGGCCAGGCTGCGACGGCAAGCGCTGCGCGATCTCGACGGTCGATCTCGTTGGAATCGCTCGAAATTCACGTACCTTCATCGCGCCGGGCTGGAGTCGTGACGCAGCTTCCCTGTAACCTTTCTACATGACCGAGATGGGGGCATCTTTCGAGCGCCTGCTGCGCGTAGGCGAGGGCCGGCGGATGAAGCGGCTGCACTCGACCGCGGCGTACATCACCACGCTCGAGCCCGATTTCGTCAAGCTCTCCGACGCCAAGCTCAAAGCCAAGACGGCCGAGTTCAGGCAGCGGCTCGAGAACGGCGAGTCGCTGGACGACCTGCTGCCCGAGGCCTTCGCCGCGGTGCGCGAGGCGCGCCGCAGGGAGTCCGACCAGCGCATGTTCGACGTGCAGCTGATGGGCGGCATCGTGCTGCACGAGGGCGACATCGCCGAGATGAAGACCGGCGAAGGCAAGACCTTCGTCGCCACGCTGGCGCTCTATCTGAACGCCTTGCCCGCCAACGGCGCTCACCTGGTCACGGTAAACGACTACCTGGCCAGGCGCGACGCGGAGTGGAACCGCGGCGTCTTCGAGCGCCTGGACATGACCGTCGGCTTCGTGCAAAACATGATGCCCTTCGCCGAGCGCAAGGACTCCTACAACTCCGACGTCACCTACGGCACCAACTCCGAGTTCGGCTTCGACTACCTGCGCGACAACATGGCCGTCGCCAAGGAGGAGCTGGTCCAGCGCGGCCATCACTACGCGATCGTGGACGAGGTCGACTCGATCCTGATCGACGAGGCAAGGACGCCGCTGATCATCTCCGGCCAGCCCGAGACTGCGGCCAAGATCTACTACGACTTCGCCCGCGTGGTCAAGCAGCTGCACGGCGTCCGCGCCGATCCGCTGCGCAAGGAGCCGCCGCCCGACGCCGATTACGAGTACGACGAGAAGCACATGACGGTCTCGCCCTTCCCGCCCGGGATCGAGAAGGTCGAGCGGGCGCTCAGAATCGAGAACCTCTACGCGCCGCAGAACTCGCAGCTCGTCAACCACATGTCGCAGGCGATGCGGGCTCAGTCGCTCTATCACCGCGACGTCGAGTACGTGATCCAGGAGGGCGAGGTCAAGATCGTCGACGAGTTCACCGGCCGCGTGATGGAGGGACGCCGATGGTCGGAGGGCTTGCACCAGGCGGTCGAGGCCAAGGAGGGCGTGCGCATCCGCGAGGAGCACGTGACGCTGGCCACGATCACCCTGCAGAACTACTTCCGTCTCTACGACAAGCTCGGCGGCATGACCGGCACCGCCAAGACCGAGGAGAAGGAGTTCGTCGAGATCTACGACCTGAACGTGGTCGAGATTCCGACCAACGAACCGGTTATCCGCAAGGACGAGAACGACCTCATCTTCAAGAACAAGGACAGCAAGTTCGAGGCGGTCGCCAGAGACATCAAGGAGCGCTACGAGCACGGCCAGCCGGTGCTGGTCGGCACGATCGCCGTCGAGACGTCGGAGTTCCTCTCGCAGCTGCTCGAGCGATCCGGCATCAAGCACAACGTCCTTAACGCCAAGCAGCACGAGCGCGAGGCCGAGATCATCAAGGACGCGGGCCAGCCGCACGCTGTCACGATCGCCACCAACATGGCAGGCCGCGGCGTCGACATCCAGCTCGGGCCGGGCGTCACCGATCTCGGCGGTTTGTACGTGATCGGCACCGAGCGCCACGAGGCGCGCCGCATCGACAACCAGCTGCGCGGCCGCTCCGGCCGCCAGGGCGACCCGGGCGAGACCCGCTTCTACCTCTCCGGCGAGGACGACCTGGTGCGCCTGTTCGCCGGCGACCGCATCAAGCGCGTGATGGAGATCTCGCGCGTCCCCGAAGGGGAGCCGATCGAGCACCGCATCCTCTCGCGCCAGATCGAGACGGCGCAGAAGAAGGTCGAGGAGATGAACTTCGTCTCGCGCAAGCACGTGCTCAAGTACGACGAGGTGATGAACAAGCAGCGCCAGGTCATCTACGAGCAGCGCCGCCGCGTGCTCGACGGCGAGGATCTCTCGGAGGACATCAAGGAGTGGATCGTCGAGGCGGTTGAGCGGGCGGTCGACAACTTCACCACCAGCGAGTTCGCGGAGGAGTGGGATATCGCCGGGCTGTGCAACACGATGCAGGCGCTCTACGGCTCCACGGTCACCCCCGAGGAGCTGAAAGAAGACGAGGTTCCGCTGGAGCGCGTGCCCCTCAGCGACGAGTTCGTTGCCGACGCGCTCGACGAGTACAAGGCCAAGGAGGACGAGTTCGAGGGGCTCCAGCCCGGACTGATGCGCGATCTCGAGCGCTTCATCGTGCTCCAGGTCGTCGACAACCGCTGGCGCGAGCACCTCGACAACATGGACTACCTGCGCGAGGGCGTTCACCTACGTGCGATGGCGCAGAAAGATCCGCTGGTCGAGTACACGGCCGAGGGCCACAAGATGTTCGAAGAGCTCGGCGGCGCGATCCGCGAGGAGGTTGTGTTCACCCTCTACCACGTGCAGATCGAGCCCCAGGACGCCCAGGCGATCGTGGAGCAGACGGCGCCCGCGGCGGACACGACCCCGGGCATGGGGCTCAGCTACGAGCACGACTCTGCGGCCGGCGCCGATGCGATCGCCGCCGCCGGAGAGACGGCCGGCGTCGAGACGGGAGACGGGCAGCGCCCGCGCCAGCCGGCCCTGGCCCAGCAGCGCGTCGTCTCCGAGCACGACAAGGTGGGTCGCAACGATCCTTGCTGGTGCGGCTCGGGCAAGAAGTACAAGCGCTGCCACGGCGCCTGACGCCGTCGGAACAACGCTGGACTGCAGGATGCTTCGGCTGCGGAGCTTGTCCGTACGGGCGTACTGTCCTGCGCTCCGCAGCCTTCGCCTCCTTTGCCAGCGCCGCCCCGATGGCGTCAGGGGCGATTCGCCGGAGTAGGCGCGAAGAGAACAGGGCCTTCGTTCGAGCCGCGCCCGCGCAGGTCGGTCGCGGCGGCCAGGATGGCGTTTGTTAAGTCGAGCCCGCGGAGGTCGGTAGCGGGCCACGACTCGAAGTGCCTCCAGTGTGGAACAAGAGCTCCACTTTCGTTACGCGCGCCTCTTGACACCCAACGGTGTCGGACACCATTTGGTGTCAAGCGATTCGCTGTGTCAGAAGCGTAACTTTCTCTACCCACGCGAGCGCCCAAGCGCGGCGCTTCCGGGTTTTCGAACTGGTGCCGGGGAAACAATCCGTCCCCGTGTGTGTGAGAGAAAAGCCGTCAACTCCTTGTAGCGACTGGGGTTCGCAGAGGCCTGGTTCGCGGTGGCGACTGCATCACGGGGGACTTTCGAGGAAGGAGCTCAGATGAGAATCAGGCTTGCCCGTGTTGTGGCGGTGCTCGCCGCCCTTGCGCTCGTTGGCGCCGGCGTGGCGCTTGCAGCAGCGGTGACCGTGAGATCGGCGAAGAACCCGACGCTCGGCAAGATCGTCGTCAACTCACGCGGGTTCACGCTCTACCACAACACAAAGGAAAGGGGCTCGATCAAGTGCACGGGCGCGTGCACGGCGACCTGGCCGCCGCTGATCGTCGGGAAATCGGCGAAGGTGAAGGCCGGGCCGGGGATCAGAGCCGCCAAGCTCGGCAAGATCAAGCGCCCGGACGGACGCTTCCAGGTGACCTACTTCGGTAAGCCGCTCTATCGCTACGCACCGGACGGCAAGCCTGGGAAGATCAACGGCGAAGGCATCGGAGGCATCTGGTTCGCGCTCAAGACGACCGGCGCGCTGGCAAAGACAACCAGCAGCACCACGACGAATACGACGACCACCTCGACCATCCCCGGCTATCCGTAGCGGCCGGCGAGAGATACGTTCGGGCACACCGGCTTCTCGGGCCACCTCCACGAAACCGGTGTGCTTCGCCGGGCTGCGGCCTCGCTCCTTCATCGAGCGTAGTCCGCGACCCGAGCGCCTTTACACTCTCCGAGCCCACTGCGAATCGAAAGGACGGAGCCATGACTGAGCCGCTGCGCTGGGGACTGATCGGCACCGGCTGGATCGCCGACAGCTTTGCCACCGATCTGGCATTCACCGGCTCGGGCCGGGCGATCGCGGTCGGCTCGCGCCGGATCGAGACGGCGAACGCGTTCGCCGATCGCTTCGATATTCCCAACCGTCACGCCAGCTACGAGGCGCTGGTCGCCGATCCCGACGTCGACGTCGTGTACGTCGCGACGCCGCACCCGATGCACCATCCGAACACGTTGCTCGCACTCCGAGCCGGCAAGCCCGTGCTGGTGGAAAAGCCGTTCACGATGAACGCCGCCGAGGTGCGCGAGCTGGTCGCCGCCGCCCGGGCCGAGAAGCTGTTTTTAATGGAAGCGATGTGGACGCGCTTTCTTCCCCACATCGTGCGGATCCGGCAGCTGATCGCCGAGGGCGCGCTCGGTGAGATCGTCACGGTCAGCGCTGACCACGGCCAGTGGTTCGCTCAGGATCCGGCCTTTCGCCTGTTCGCGCCCGAGCTCGGCGGCGGCGCGCTGCTCGATCTCGGCGTCTATCCGGTCTCGTTCGCCTCGATGCTGCTCGGCGCGCCGGAATCGATCGCGGCCGTGGTCGAGCCGGCCTTCACCGGCGTCGACGGTCAGACCTCGATGCTGTTCGGTTACGCGTCGGGCGCGCAGGCCGTTCTCGGTTGCACGTCCCTGGCCAAGAGCCCGACCCGGGCGGCGATCGTCGGCACAGAGGCCCGCATCGAGATAGACGGAGACTTCTACACGCCGTCGCCTTTCACGCTGATCACGCGCTCGGGAGAGCGGACGCGCTACGACGAGCCTTTCCAGGGACGTGGCATGTGGTATCAGGCCGACGAGGTCGCCCGCTGCCTGCGCGAGGGATTGCTCGAGAGCCCGCTCATGCCGCTCGACGAGAGCATCTCGATCATGCAGACGATCGACGCCGTGCTCGCCCAGGCGGCTCGCTGACCCGGCGCCTCGCTCGCGCGGAGGGAGGGAGTAAAACCGGCACGCGGTAGTTGAGCGGTTGATGATATATTGATGACATGAAAACAGAACTGTCACTCGTGCTGGATCTCGCGCTGGCGCGCACCGTCGTCACGCGGGACGTGGAAAACACCCTCGGCGCCCATCACGGCCTGGGCCTGAGCGAGCTTGCGCTTCTGCTCGAGCTGCGCTCCGCGCCGCAGGGACGGATGCGCCGCGTCGAGCTCGCAAATCGCCTCGGCGTGACGACGTCGGGCGTGGCGCGGCAGCTGGGCCCGCTCGAGCGCAGGGGAATCGTGGCCCGCGAGTCGAACCCGGCCGACGCCCGCCTTGCCCTGGTGGTGCTCACCGAGGCGGGGAAGAAGACGATCGAGCAGGCGCTACCGACGGCGGAAGAGGAAGCCGAGCGAGTTCTCGCCAAGCACTGGTCGCCCGCAGAGCGGCAGCGCCTGGGCAAGCTGCTCGGCGCCGTACGCCGCTGAGCCAGATAGCATCGAGGGCGATATGAGCGAAGAACGCGTTCCGCTGCAGCAGCAGCTCGAGGAAATCAGGATCCAGCTCGGCTGGGTCCGTGATTACCTTTGACCCCGATTCGCTGAAAGTACGCGCCGCGGCGCTCGAGCAGGAGATGGGCGCCCCCGGCTTCTGGGACGACCAGCAGCGGGCCGCCTCTGTCTCGGCCGAGCACTCTCGCCTGAGTAGGCGACTCGATCGCTACGAACGCCTGACTCGCGAGTACGAGGACGCCCGCGACCTGCTCGCCATGGACGCCGAGATGGAGGACGAGATCGCCGATTCGATCGTTCCGCTCGGCAAGGAGCTCGAGCGCCTGCAGGAGGACGCGCTGTTCAGCGGCGAGTACGACGCGGGCGACGCCATCGTCACCATCCACGCCGGCACGGGCGGCACCGACGCCCAGGACTGGGCCGAGATGATGCTGCGCATGTACCTGCGCTGGATCGACCGGCGCGGCTTTGCCAGCGAGATGATCGAGGCCAGCCCGGGCGAGGAGGCGGGGATCAAGTCGGCCACGATGACGGTCAAGGGTGAGAACGTCTACGGCATCTTCAAGGCCGAGCGCGGCGTGCACCGGCTGGTGCGGCTGTCGCCCTTCGACTCGGCCCACCGCCGCCACACCTCCTTTGCCGAGGTGATCGTCAGCCCGCTGCTTCCCGACTCCGTGCCGGTTGAGATCGACGAGGAGGAGATCCGGATCGACACCTACCGCGCCTCGGGCGCCGGCGGCCAGCACGTCAACAAGACCGACTCGGCGGTGCGCATCACGCACCTTCCTACCGGCGTCGTCGTGCAGTGCCAGAACGAGCGCTCGCAGAGCTCCAACAAGCAGACGGCGATGCGCATGCTGCGCTCGCGCCTGGTCGAGCTGGAGGAGGAGAAGCGCGAGGCCGAGATCGCGCGCGAGCGCGGCGCGGCGCAGGACATCGGCTTCGGCAGCCAGATCCGCAGCTACGTCCTGCAGCCCTACCAGATGGTCAAGGACCACCGCACCGAGCTCGAGGTCGGTAATACGCAGGGCGTGCTGGACGGCGATCTGGACGCTTTCGTGCGCGCATATCTGCTGGCCAAGGCCGCCGGCAACGTTGCCTAGGCCGGACCTTCGCGTGAGCTGTTCTCCACCCGTAGCGACCGGGCGCTCGGCTAGACTTCTCGGGCGATTCTCAACCGGCTGCGGCCCCACAGAACCGCCGTCGCTATGACTCCGGCACAGGACGTGGATCTCGACATACAGAACACCGGTGCTCTACCCGCGCCTGGCGCTGCTCCGGCAACCATAAGCGCCGGCGCGATGATCGTCTGCCAGGGCGTGACGAAGCGCTACGACCCGAACGTCCTTGCGCTCGACAACGTCTCCTTCCAGATCGACAAGGGCGAGTTCGTCTTCATCGTCGGCGCGTCGGGCTCGGGCAAGTCGACCCTGATCAGGCTCCTGCTCAAGGAGATGGAGCCAACCCGGGGCGCGATCATCGTCGGCGGTCGCGACATCTCGCGCCTGCGCCCGTCGCGCGTCTCGCAGCTGCGCCGCAACATCGGCTGCGTCTTCCAGGACTTCAAGCTCCTTCCCAATCGCAGCGCGGCCGAGAACGTGGCCTACGCGCTCAACGTCCAGGGCGAGAGCGCCCAGAACATCCGCCGCAAAGTGCCCGAGGTTCTCTCGCTGGTCGGGCTGGTCGACAAGATGGACTCGCTTCCCAACCAGCTCTCCGGCGGCGAGCAGCAGCGCGTCTCGATTGCGCGCGCCTTCGTCAACCATCCGCCGCTTCTGGTCTGCGACGAGCCGACGGGGAACCTCGACCCCGACACCTCGGTCGGCATCATGCAGCTGCTCTACTCGATCAACCGCACCGGCACGACGATCCTGATGGTGACGCACGACCGCGAGATGGTCGACAAGATGCGGCGCCGCGTGATCGCGCTCGAAGACGGCAAGATCGCCCGCGACGAGCGCCGAGGGGGCTACTCCTCCCAATGAGCCCGATGGCTCTATCGCTCACCGGTTTGAGCTGCGGTATCGCGCTCGGCGCCTCCGCTGGTTGCGGCAGCTCCGCTCAACAGAGCGCTACGAAAAACCGTCCTGCGCCTCTAGTGCACGTTTTCTTCTGCGCCGAGGAGACCTGCGCGAAGCCCGCCACGCGGCAGGATGAATTGCGAACACGAAGGCGGATTGACCGGCTCGTACAGAAGGGTCTCATCTCAAAGGTCGTTTTTGTCTCGAAGGCGAAAGCGCTCAGGACGATGAAGAGGACGTATCCGGATCTGATGAAACGCTTGCCCCTCAATCCGCTGCCAGATGCGTACGACATCACTCCGGCGGTCGGTCAGAATCCCTCCGAGATCGTCCGCTTGCTGTCTACCGCGCCCGGCGTCGAAAACGTGAACTGCTTCGACAGGCGGACCGAAAGGGCGTGTCCTCGGTGACCCGCTTCCGCCTACTCGTATCCGAGGCGCTGCACTCGATTCGCGCCAATCTCTCCACCACTGTGGCGGCGATGATGACGGTTTTCATCGGCATGTTCCTGCTCGGCGTGTGCATCGCACTCGGCAGCTGGATGGTCTCCTGGAGCAACCACAACAAGAAGGAGATCACCGTAAACGTCTACTTCTGCGCCAGCGAGACCTGTCCGAAGGGGCCGGCGACCAACGCGCAGAAGGTTGCGACCCAGGCCCGCATCAACGAGATCCAGTCTCAGGGCCTGATCAAGTCGGCCAAGTACATCTCCAAGGAAGACGCCCTGGCGAGCCAGAAGAAGAAGTACCCCGAGTACTACCAGGTGCTGGGCGGCAGCAATCCTCTCCCCGACGCCTACAAGATCACTCCGACGCGCGGGGAAGATGCGGGAAAGATTGCCTCCATGCTCAAGAGCCCACCGCTCAAAGGCGTCGAGAACATCAAGTACAACCAGAAGGTCACCGAGCGCGTGCTCAAGGTCGCGAAGGTGATCGAGGTCTCGTTCCTGCTGATGGTGCTGATCTTGCTCGTTGCCTCGACGGCGCTGATCGCCAACACGATCCGGCTCTCGATCTTCTCGCGCCGGCGCGAGATCGAGGTGATGAAGCTGGTCGGGGCGACCAACTGGTTCGTGCGCCTGCCCTTCATGCTCGAGGGCTTGATCTGCGGCTTCGGCGGGGCGCTTCTGGCGGTGATCTTGCTCTCGATCACCAAGGTCGTGGCCATGCCGGCGCTCGATCTCAAGCTCAACACCGGCACCGACGTGCACGCCTTCCCGTTCGCCCTGACGTCGCTTCTGATGGTCGTGACCGGGCTCGTGCTCGGGGCGATCGGCACGGGCATCACGCTGCGCCGCTTCCTGCAGGTTTAGTGCCCCTCCAGGCAATGCCCTCCGGCTTCTGGCCCGCGATCACGCGGCGCGCTGCTGTGTCCTCAGTCGCGCCCATACTTTCGAGTATGAGCGCTCCCTGCGTCCTTGCATCGCTTGGTGCTGTCGACCCAGAATCTCGGAAGCATCACCTGAAGGGGCACTAGCCCACCAATGGACCAAGCCCCGGAGACGGTCGTCGCCGAGGTGATTCGCCGCGGCAAGCTGGTCTACGCGGAGCCCTACTTCACGGCCGGGCTGCCGCTACTACTCGAGCAGAAGGCCAGGACCGAGGTCAGTCTGGGCGACCTGGTGGTCGTGCGCCTCGGTCGCGGGCGCTCGCGCGTGGAGCGAGTGCTCGGCGCGGCCTCGAAGATCGAGACCGTGCTTGAGGGGCTGCTGGTGGAGACCGGGCGCCGGCGCGAGTTCGAGCTCTACGACCTTCCCTCGCCGCCGACGGAAGACCGGGTCGACCTGCGCGATCTGGTCACCTTCACCATCGATCCCGAGACGGCGGAGGACTTCGACGATGCGATCTCGGTGCTCGAGGACGAGGGAGGCGTTCGCGTTTTCGTGCACATCGCCGACGTCTCGGCCTATCTGCCCAGCGGCGCCCCGCTCGACTACGGCGCCGCGGCCAGAGCCTTCTCGACCTACGTGCCCGGGAACGTGGCGCCGATGCTGCCGCCCGAGCTGTCCGAGGATGCCTGCTCGCTGCGCCCGAATCGCGACCGGCTCTGCGTCACGACCGAGGTTCTGCTCGACGGCGAATACCGCCGCGGCGAGCCGCGCTTCTACCGCTCGCTCATTCGCAGCAATGCCCGCTTTAGCTACGGCCAGGTCGAACGAATCCTTTCCGGCAAGGAGAGCACCAAGCCCGAGCTGCTGGCGGCGCTCGAGCTGACGGGTAGCGCCTCCTCGGCGCTCCGGCGGCGCCGCTTCGCGCGCGGGGCCTTGCGCATCGAGCGCCCCGAGCTGGAGTTCTCCTTCGACGGCGAGGGCGGCGTGGAAAGAGCCTGGTTCCAGAGCGAACCGCGCGCCCACGCCCTGATCGAGGACCTGATGATCCTGGCCAACGAGGCCGTCGCCGAGCTGCTCGCGGAGCGGGGGAGGGAAGCGCTCTACCGCGTGCACGAGCGCCCCGATCCGCAATCGCTCGTCAGCCTGGTCGACAAGCTAACCAAGCTCGAGGTGCCGACGCCGCCCGCTCCCGAGGAGGGCTCGTTCACGCCGCAGGAGGCCGAGCTTCTGGCCGCCCAGATCGCGGCCTCGGTGAACGACTACGTCGGTAGCTCCGATCGCGGCCGCGAAGCCTTTCCGACGCTCGTTCTGCGCGCGCTCAAACAGGCTCGCTACGACCCGCGCAATCTCGGTCACTCGGGCCTCGCCTCGAGCGCCTACTGCCACTTCACCTCGCCGATCCGCCGCTATCCCGACATCGTCTGCCATCGCGCGCTCTTGCGCGAGCTGGGCCTCAGCGACGATGCGCCCGCCGCCGATCTGGAGGCTCTCGCCGAGCAGGCCTCGGCGACCGAGCGAGTGGCCGCGCAGATCGAATTCCAGGCCGACGGCATCTGCCTGGCCTGGCTGCTCGAGCGCCGGCAGCGAACCGAAGGCCCCGACGAGCGCTTCACGGGCGAGATCATCGGCCTGATCGGCGCAGGGCTCTTCGCCCGCTTCGGCGATCCGGGCTCGGCCGTGTTCGAGGGCTTCCTGCCCGCCCGTCGCCTTGGCGGCGACTACTTCGAGCTCGACCCGCTGGGGACGGCGCTGGAGGGTCGCCGCGGTGGTCGCCTGCGCCTCGGCGACGAGATCGAGGTGGAGGTGGAGCGAATCGAGCGCCACTCGGGCAAGGTCGAGCTACGGCGAGCCGGATCCGAACGTCGCCGAAAGAGCGCGACGCCTACGTCTTCCGGCCGCCACAACCGACACGGCGGACGTTAACCGACAAAAGTCTGACGACTAAACCGACGGAAAGTCTGACGACTAAACCGACAAAAGTCTGACGACTTTCGTCGGTGAAAAGGCTTCTTGTCGGCCGTCGCGACCGACCTGCGCGGGCGCGGCACACAAAACGCCATCCCCCGGACCGACCACCCCGAACACTGACCACACCAGCGGTCAGCCGAGCGCGAAATCTAGGAGCAGCCGAGTCACACGCGCCGAAGGCGCGAAGGCTCGTCATAGAGGTCACGCCAGCGAAAGTTTTGGCCCGCTCCGCGGGCCGACTTTCGCTGGGTTATTAGCAGTGGCTCGAGTTGCCGGCGTCGATCGAGTCGTTCGGGCCGGTCGTCCAGGCGTACCAGTCGCCGATGTGATCCTGCAGGCAGAAGGATCTGTCGTTCAGATTCGAGATCTTGAATGTGGACGCGGCGCTGTCGTCGATCTGCAGGTCGTACGCCTCGCGCAACGTCGTCAGGGTGGCGCCGACGTAAGTGGAGTGCTCGGTGTAGTAGGCGGTCATCGCCGGGACGACGGTGCGCACGTTCGCCTTTGCCGCCGTGCTGTCCGCGCGATCGCTGAAGCCCAGGTAGCTGACGGCCGCGATCGAGGCCAGGATGCCGATGACGACGATCACCACCAGCAGCTCGACCAGCGTGAAGCCGGCCTCGTAAAACCGTAGCCCTGCCGCAGGCGAGCGCATGTAACCGATCTTCTGTTGGAAGCGGGCCTGCCTGCAATACCGCAGAAGGGGTAACGCCTTTGCCCCGACCAGAGATCGCCGCAGATCGGCGCTCTGCTCATACAATCGCGGTTGTGTTTGCAGACGGAGAGAAGCTGATCGTGGACAATCGCCGCGCCCGGCACGATTACCACCTGCTCGAGCGCTTCGAGGCGGGGCTGGCGCTGCGCGGCAGCGAGGTCAAATCGCTTCGCCAGGGCCAGGCCAATCTCACCCGCGCCTTCGCCGAGATCAGGGCGGGCGAGGCCTGGCTGATCGGCGCCCACATCGCTCCCTACGAGCAGGCCTCGCTCGGCTCCCACGATCCCGATCGCGACCGCAAGCTGCTGCTGCGCCGGCGCGAGCTCGCCTCGCTAACCGGCGAGCTGAACGAGAAGGGCCTGACGCTCGTACCGACTCGGCTTTATTTCAAGGCCGGCCGCGTCAAGGTCGAGCTGGCGCTGGCACGCGGCAAGACCGGCCGCGACAAGCGCGACGACATGGCGAGGCGCGACGCCAAGCGCGAGATCGAGCGCGAGCTCAAGGCCCGTCGCTAGGCGGAAACCCGCGAATCATCCTCGCACCTCGATCACGTCTTCCTGACGGGTTAGTCTCTTAGCTCGTGAGCAACTACTACGAGATCCTCGGCGTCTGGCGAGACGCCTCCGAGGACGACATCGACCTGGCGGCGCAGGCGCTCGACGACCACTGGCGGGGTGCTCTCGCGCTCAACGATCCGTCGGCGACCGACTGGCTACAGATCATCCATCAAGCCCGCAAGACGCTGACCGATCCCGAAGCGCGCGCAGCCTACGACAGACAGCTCGACACCGCGGTCGAAGAGGAGGAGAACGAGGCGCCCGTTTTGAGCCCGGGCTTCCCCTGGCGGCCGTACGTCTGCGCGATCCTGGCCGTGCCGGTGCTGCTTGCGGCGTTTGTCCTCGTTCTGGCCGTGTCTGCCAACAGCGGTTCTCTGACCAACGCCACGAAATTCCGGGATGCGCTTCTCACAACGATGTCCGTGACCAGCGCCGTGGCCTTCTCCTGCGGCCTCGTGGTGCTGCTGATCGCCGCGCGCGGCAAGAGAGAGCAGCACCGCCTGCGCATGCTTCAGTTCGAACGCGGCGACGATCCGCTGCTCCTGGCGGAGATCGACGCCGCCGGCCGCCTGTCGGAGTACACCGACGTGGCCGTCTGGGTGACCTGGGGCTCCGACCTGGTCGTCATCGCGATCTGGTGCTGGTTGATCGTGCTGCTAGTAGGCAGCGCTTGAGCGCGCTCGGCGGCGCGCTGCGTCGTCCTCGGTCGCGCCCGTAGCTCCGCTACGAACGCGACACTGCGTCCTAGCATCGCATCCACCGATCGCGCTCAGAAGGCGGTTCCTGGTTCCGAGGCGAGTTTTGCCGAAACCAGACGGCTACACTTCATATAGAAGAAAACATACGGGGGCGATCAGGTTTCGACGTGGTCGGTTCTCCGGTCGAGTTGCAAGCCGAGGTCCCCGGTTGGCCTCGTTAATCAACCGGGAAAACAACGTAAGTGCGGATCAAAACCTCGCACTCGCTGCCTAGAAATAGGTGACGCGTCGCTCCGGATTGGGCCCGTGGTTCGGGTAGCGGCGTCAACTAACGGGCTCGGCACCAAGGGAGAGCCACTCGCCCGCGGCGCGACCACTCAGGAGGGCTAGCCCGGCGGTAGGCCGCCAGCGAGCCGATTTCCGGGCGAAATCAAAGCGCTGGACAAGCTTGTAGACGCTCGATCGGTGCGGCTGCGGACGCGGGTTCGATTCCCGCCGCCTCCACTTCGGAGTGTTTCGTGAAGAGTTCTGGAGTAGGGTCGGGAATTTTTCTCGGCCCTTGCTTTTTAGGCCGAAAACCACGGACGCGGGTTCGACTGGCTTCTGGTGCCGATTTTCGGCCTAGGTCGTTATTTGTGCCGAGGCTCTATGCGCAGGCTGAGGCCCCGTCTTTCGGCGGAGCCTCTATCGCTCGGTGATGGTGGAAGGTCGCTCCCGGCTAGAAGGGAGCGTCGCCGTTACCCGGCGGAGCCTTAGCGCGTGCGGATGGCGGTTCTTTGAGCCCAATGCCGAGTGCTTCGGCTGCCACTCCGTAGGGAAGCGTCAGCTTGGCCTTCGCTCGGAAGAGTCCAAGCCGCTCAGCTCGTCTCTTCCCCTCGCCATAACGAACAGGGTCAGATGTGTTCCGGCGCGCCGAGCCCAACCAACCTTCGCGCCAGGAAATGCGCAGCCATTCGATAAGAAGCGCAGCCTGGGCGCGTAACTCCTGCCAAGCCTGCCCTCGACGCTTAGGCCGATTCGAAAGGCCATCGCCGGCAACCTGGTAACGCTCGCGCCAGTGGCGATGGACGCGCTCATAGACGGAATGGGAGGCTTCAAGGTCGTGATAAATCGGATCCGTGCGCCAAAGCGGGAGCAGTAGCCGCCAGTCTTGAGAGCACAAGATGGACTGATCTTTGTTGCAGGCAGGGGTTGCGCCGGCTACGCAGTGAAACCAAAGGCGCGGTTTGGGTACAGATGCGAAGCGCACGAACTTGCCCGGCGCGCCGCAGTGGCGGCAGCGCGGAATGCCGTGACGATCGTGGGACAGATAATCAACACGGGTGTCGTTCCCTCGCCTCTTCCGCCAGGGCATAACCGAGGCAACGCCGAGAGCTGTGTTGTGTTCAAAGACGCTCTCGACGGAGAAGCCCTTGTCAGCAACAACGCTTTGGGGATTTGTGCCAAGCGCCGCGCGCGCTCGCTCAAAAAGTTCGGGATAGATCGCGTACTCCTGCCGTGAGGCGGAATAGACGCCAACAGCGACAGGCGCCCCCGTGAAGTGATCGATGGCCTTCTCGTTGTAGAAGCCGTGCCAGAAACGTTTAGCTCCTCTGGGGCCCGTGTAGGCGCGAACGCCTGCTGTGGAATCAAGTGTCCGATACCAATGCTCGCCGACGCGGACACGCATCCGACCGTCGGGCGTCTCCTGAACTTCATCCGCGTCTCCAAGTTCCAGCTCGGGCTCCTCATTCTCATCCGGCGGCAGACCGGCATCTTTTTGTCGCTCGGCTCTAACTCGCTCGGTTGATTCGCGCTTGGGGCGTGCTGCCGTCCGCTTATGCGCAGCACCACCAAAGAGACAGCCCTCGCCGGGGCGACAGTCATGGACGAGGGCGGCGTGCGTCTCGGCTTCTGTGCCATCAACGTGGATGTGGTTACCGACGCGAGGCTCGTGAAGGCGGGCGTGCTGGATGAGCTTTGAAGCGGCAGCGGTGAATTCCTCACTCACGCCTTCCAGCTCGACAAAGCGTTCATAGGTCGTCTGATAAGCGGGGCGAGCATCAAATCCACAGGCGCGCCAAAGCTCTCCGTTGGTGTTTGCCCACCAAGGCTCGATATCAGTGAAGCCCGAGACAACAAAACCCATATAGGCGAGTGTCCAGGAACCCTCTTCTCGCCTGCGGCCCCAGTTCTTATCAAGCGCCGTAGCCTCGTCCAGATCCTTCCAAAGCCAGGCCGTTTGCTTCATCGTCTCGATAACCCAAAGCGGCGAGAGTAGCTCTCTATCAGCCGAAAACTCGGTTGCGCCGGGGAGATGAACGGGGGTGTCGATCCGCATGGCACTTCGAAGGTACGTCCTTTGAAATCACAATGGGATTTTGAGAGATGGTTTCTGAAAGATCACTCAAAAGGGTGACTGAGGCCCTAGATCGCCAAAAAGCCACTTGGGCACTGGAGAGCCCGGAAACCAAGGCCCAGACTCGCTTTGAAGTCGCCAGTGCCTACTGAGGTAGCGTCGGCGGGGAGGCGAGAGGCTCGCTCGCCGACTGGCCGGGCACTTCTACGACGAGCCTATCTACCCTGTTCCTGACACGACAGCGGCGATCTCTTCGGCGATCTCGTCAATCCCGTAGTCGGATGTTCGAAGCGCCACCTTGTCGGCTAGTGACGGGCTCTGCCGAATGACCTCATCCTTGGATATCTCGTGCCAGAGCGGCAGGATGACCTGCTTGCCACGGCCATTGTCACCAGGCCGTCGAGTTCGTATTGCGGCCAGCCCTTAGCGAAGAAGGAGTGGGAGAGAACGACGACGCCGAAGCGACTCTTGGCGATGCCTTGATCGATCTTCTGCCGAAGGCTGTCTCCGATCTTCAGCTCGAACTCGTCATACCAGACACGCAGCCCGCGCTCCTGGAGGGCAACGGCGAGCGGACGAACAACAGCATCTTTGTCTTCAGTTGCGTGCGAGATGAAGACATCGAACTCGCGCCCATCATCAACTCCGGCAGGAGGAATGTCGCTCACGTTGTGGGCGATCTCCGACAGTTGTTGCCGTTGCTGGCGAATCGGGGGCAGAGGCTTCAGAGCCGAACCGGGAATCAGGCGCACGCCAGCGCGGACGCTTCCCTTCAACCCCTGCATATCGACTACGACATACCAATGGCCGCTGCGAGGGATAGGAATCCGCGCTGGGGACTCGGTAGCGAGTCCGCCATACACCTGATAGCGATCTCCGCGCTTGTAGCGGCTGAAGTTCGAGCTGTCGAGGAGACGGACGTTGGCACCCCCGGAAAGGCTGACCTCAGCGATGTCACCCGCGTGCTGAGACCCAAGGTCGAAATAGAGATATTCGCTCATAGGTTCCTCGTGAGGGAACGTTTCAGTCTAGTGAGTGCCCCAGATGGCCTCTTGACTCTCTAAGTTGAGAGGCGTGAGCAAGGACTTGGACGCGTTGAAGGGGGTAGTCGGGCAGTCGATCAATAGATCGGACTCGCCGCGCTTTCGCTCGCGTTACGACCTACGCGGACTTGTATCGGTTGTGGCTGTGGTCGCTCGGACGATCGAGCCGAAAGCACCGGAGAAGGTTTCTCAGCGTCATTACGACACGGCGCGAGGAGTGGCTGGCCACCCAGATGCCCCGACGGCTAAGCAAACAGCGGCTCGGCTTGGGATGCCCTGGAAGGAAGTGCTCGCGCTCGCCCTTGATCCAACACGAAGCGTGGATTCCGTGCTCGGCAAGAAGGAGGGCGAAGAAGATCAGCCCTGGCTTACTTCCGAAGACGTACGCGCGGCATTACGGATCGTGGCCCGGCGGCTCGGAAAGCAGACGTTGAAGCCGGTTGAGTACCGTGAGGAACGGCGATTGATGTTAGGGCGTGCGCGACGCTCTTACCAGCATCGTGCCGAACTTTCGCTACCGACCGAAGGACAGATAGAGCGCATCACGGGCTCTTGGGATGAGGCTTTAGAGATTGCTGGACTCAAATCGCGTCCGCTGAGCGGCGGGGGTACTGGCGTCCCGATCGTCGCTGTCCTTGAGCTATTCCTTGAGACGTTCGGTTATCTACCGGGCGTCAGCCAGCTTGAAGGTTTCGCGCGGGTGCAGGGTGTCCCGCTGGTTAAACGAGAGCGCGGCAAACCCTACGCTGACTACATCGCCGAGCTGACAGTCGAGCGAGCGGAGTGGGGAAAATGGACACCAGCCAAACCACTAAGCGGAGCAAAGCCCAAGCTCGACGCGCCCGTGCCGGGGCTTACTGCTCTGCTCACTCGCTTTCCCGATGCTCAGAAACGGCGCAAGCGTTGGACACCCGAGGAGTGCATCGAGGCGCTTGCTCGGCTACTCACCGAATGGCCCAACGACAGGCGCCTTACCGAGGATGCTTATCAGGAAGCTTCGCGCTCGCGTGACGATCTGCCGTCGCTGTCATCTCTTCAGCGACGAGGAGGCGCAACGTTCGGGGAGCTGGTAAGAGAGGCGAGAAATTACGCGGGCTCGGGAACGCGGTAGGCAGCTAGCGCCGTCTTCATCCACTCACGGCACTCAGGAGTATCGAGTTCAGCTCGGATCTCATCCCAGGGCACTAGCGGCTGGTTAAGAAGGTCGTCGTAGCTGCTGATGCCGGTGAGCAGAACAAAACTGTCCTGAAGATGGCGAAGGGCTTTTGCCACTCCTTCGGGTAGGGGAAGCTCTTCGCCGGCGAGATCAACAGTAGATTCGCTAGTGAGTCGATTGACATAGGCAAGGAGCGTGGAGAACTGAGTGCCTTCATCGCGGATTAGATCACAAACGATTCTTTCCCCTTCCTCCGTAGAAGGTCTCGCATCAAGGTCGTTCCAAAACTCGGCATAGTCGCGGCTCGCCTCGTCAAGCACTTCGGCTGTCAGGGGAGCTAATTCGACGTGCTGTTGAGTAAGTGGAAGGAATGGGAGTTCCATATATCAAGGTTATGAGTTAGCAGCGAGTTTCGCCCGTTTTTAGCGAAAGATCCTCATCCAGGCAAATGCACTACTAGTTTTAAGTTATGGATGACGAGGGCTTCTCTGGGTCAGCACCTACTGTGATTGACGGCGATCCGAACGTCGCCCGCCATCAAGCTCGGCGTAAGCAGGCACTGACCATCGAAGAAGAAAGGGGTGTCCGTCAGAGTGCGCGGATGGCAGTCCGACAGCGGGTTGGCAGAGGACTGGCGATCCCCTTGGCATCCCTTACGATTGCGGCCTCAATGCTAGGCGCGGGCGCAGGAAGCGCGGCGGCGCAGGAAGCACGGCAGGCGGCCCCCGCTCGAGCGCCCACACCAACTCTCATTGCGGCGGCAAAAAACGAAGAGCCACGGATAGAGGTGAGTGGCCAGACAGAAAAGGTCACTGTCCCTTCGGACTTGAAGAGTTCGAGAGATATAGGGGATGTCGGAGATGTTCTTGCGACGAGAATGACAGGGAGACGACAAGACGGGCAGGGGCGTGAAGCACGCGAAAGGGTTACCGAGGTAATGGCTGAGCAAGTAGCCACTCATTCCGATTCGGGGAGGCCGAAGCTGTCGCCGATCGATGAGCCGCCGACAACTCCTTCGGTAGCTTCAGGCGATGATCGCCGTCCGGAAGACATCAGCCCTGGGCATGACCTTTAGTGTCGGCATATAGCTCCGAGCGACAACTCCTGCGAGTCGCCTCATGGCTCAGCTAGCAGCACACACGACAGGCGCTCTACTAACGCGGGATGGTTAGCTCAAGCTCACTCGACCCAAGGCCAGAGCCAAGAGACCAGTCAGTCTTGACGACCTTGTAACCGACTGAGACGCTATCGATCCAATTATCGTCCCACTCGAAGTAGATCGTCCCCGAGCTGTCGGGGCGACCCTCCGCAGAGCGCCCACCCTGGCCACGGACATCAACCTTCTGGAAACTTTCGATCGGTGTGCCGTCCGCATATCTGATTGTCAGTGTTCTTTTCACGAGGCGATATTAGGTAGGGGCGGAAACGAGCACCGTGATTTCACGGAACCCCTTGTTCGACCTCGTTCAGGAACGCAGACCTACGCGACTTCGGCGTTCCCGAGCGCGAGTTGGTCGGGCTCCGTAGCGCTCAGGTGGTCTAGCTCGGTCACTGCCTCCCGTGCCACCTCTGCCCATCGCTCAAGTTCGCCACTGACGACAGCGATGCGCTCTTCGATCGGAAGCTCCGACTCCCAGGACTGGCGAAGTGTGCGAACGGTCGCCTCGGCGGCGAGCCCGTAGGCAAGGCAGCGGCGATCGCCGAGCGTAATGTCGAGCCCGGCCCGTTCCAGGTGTTCGACCTGTATTGCCAAGAGCGATGCTAGGTCGTGGGCATTCGGCATCACTGCCGGAGCCTTGCGGAGTACGAACACCGTGTCGAGGCGGCTTGAATCCGCCTTGGCGATGTGGATCGAACCCCGCATCTCCGCCGGGCAGCCGATTGTTCGCGTCGGGATAAGACCGGCATCTAAAACAGCGACAACCGGCGCGGCGTAGGCGTGGAGATCGTTGTGATGGAAGGTGAAGACAAACGGCTGGCCGGGCTTGAGCGCCCTGGCCGCCGCCTGATAAACCGCCGAGAGGCGCTCGGCGTAGATGTCGAGACCACGCCCATTCACCTTGCCGCCGGTGACCTCGTCATCGTGCCGCGAAGTCTTCTTCTCGAAGTAGGGCGTCTCGGGCACGAGCCGACGCAGCCAGGCGTAGTTGAAGTCGAGGAGTTCCGAATAGGCGACGTTGGCGAAGTAGGGCGGATCGGTCGCCACCATATCCACGCTTGACTCAGGCATCGGCTCAGCACAGAGGCTGGCCGCTCGTAGGAGCGCTGACCGGCTTTGCCCAAGCTCATCAGGTGTCTCGACGAACTGCGCTTCTATTCTCTCGTCCGGCGTCGGGATCCTCTCGCCACGACACCCTCGCTCCTTGACGATCTCGAACGGCTCCCGGCAGTAGCGCTTCGCCGTTGCGTATTTACGAGCGAAGTGGCGCCAGCCGCCGGAGCCGACACGCGGGATTCCGACCAGAGCGGCCTCACACTGCACTCTATGGACGGGATAGCCGTGGATAGAGAAGACATCGAGCACTTTGAGGGCCGCTGTGTCGTAACGGCAGACCATATTCTGATAGCGGACGAAGTCGGAGAAGACGGTACT
Source organism: Gaiellaceae bacterium (assembly GCA_049591255.1). GTDB lineage: Bacteria > Actinomycetota > Thermoleophilia > Gaiellales > Gaiellaceae > Fen-549. The sequence continues at coordinate 10,234 of JBAWEP010000058.1, read as the reverse complement.
AAGAGCGCGCCGGAGATCGTCCGGCTGCTCTGAAATACGCTCGGCGAGCAGATGCAGGCCGAGCAGTTGGCGCTCGTTGTGCAACTCAGTGAAGCGGCTATAGCCCCAACGCAGAAGGCGGTTTGTCTCGTCTCCGGCGGGGATCGGGTCGTCGGGCCAGTGGGGTGACGACCCGAGGGCCGCGTAGCGCCCGCGTGCCTCCTCGAAGCGCGCGCGATCTGCTTCATCGGCGCCTTTGAAGAAGCGCCCGCGCCGACCAGGGTGAGCCTTGCAACGCGAGCATTGATACTCAAGCGCAAAAAGCGTGTGCTTCGGCGGCGACTTGGCGGCCTTCGGCGTCGTGCGGAAATCAGCACCACAGCCCTCGCAGATCGAGGTTGTTCCAACGCGAGTGTCATAGGAGCTGTCGCAGTGAGGGCACTCCGCCGGCGTCTCGCCGGGAAGGAACTGTGTAACGCGGAGGCAGGAGGCGCAGACGAGAACGTCGTGGGTGTGCCGCTTCATCCCACGTCCAGCAACGAGCGGGCCGGGGAAGAGCAGCGTCTCGTGGCCGCAGTCGCAAACGTGCGTTTTGACCCAGAGGAAGAACTTGACGGGCACCTCGTCGCCGCACTCCTCGCAGCGCGTTACGTAAAGATCACCGATCTCATCCTCGACGGCCTGGGCGATCTCCTCGGCGGCCAGCTCGAACGCCTCGACATCGATCGCTTCCAGCTCGCGCTCGCAAACCCAGCGTGAGAGCGGGTTTGTGTCGCACCCGACGACCGAGAGGCCGAGGCGGTTGGCCTCGAAGAGGGTTGTGCCGCCGCCCGCAAACGGATCGAGGACGACGCCCTGAAGATCGTGGCTCTCAAAGTAGCTTCGGCCAAGCGGGCGGTTATCGAACTCCGAGAGCAGTAGCCCTCTAAAAAGCGATCCGGGCCGCCTTGCAAACCATTTATGGACAGCGATGACAGGCCGGAAGTACTGCTGAATCTGTTTCTCAGCAGAGGCGAGGCCGGCAATCAGACGCTCATCGAAGCGTGTTTCGAGCACAGGATCGAATTTACAGGTCACGCAAGTCGGCAGCAGCCCGGCGCGGCCTGCTTGGCACACATTTGAAGCAGAATTCAGCTCATGTAGGCTAGCCGCATGCCGGACGCCGCCGACTTTGCAAAGTTGGTCTCAAGCGGCGATGTGCTGGACTGGCGACGAGCGATCGAGCAAGCGTTTGTCCTTCCGCCGAGCGAGCGCGAGGCTGCGCTCAAGGTGATCCGTCCCGCCTATGAGAGACGGCTGACACCTCAGTTCCACGCCGTTCCTTGGGGCGCGACGTTGTATGAACGCGACGCCTTCCGCTCCGCGTACGCAAGCGCCCACGAGCTGACTGATGCCTTTACCAAAACGAGTGAAGCCGATCTTCTGGCGGCGCTAGAGCGCGACCCAAAAACACTCCTCGTCTTCCGGCTGATTCTTGGCTACACAATCGCCGAGCTGGCAGCGGCGCTTGAACTCCTGGACGTGAAGGGCGCCTCGCGCGGAGCGATTGACGCACTGGAGCACGGGCGCGGAGCAGCTCGCCCGGCTGTCCTTGCCGGCGTTGCGAAGGCCGTGACTCAGGTTATTGGCCGCGAGCTGTTTGGCCTCGACGACACGCTGCCGGCAGAGGACTTTCGAAGTCGGCTCGACAAGCTCGATACCGAAGATGGCTGGCCAAGCGTCCAGCGAGCAGCCGACGGCGGCGTCGATTACTCCGATCTCCTCTACGAGAGATACGTGGATGGTTCTTGGCTCGCCGTTCGCGCGGCCTACTCGGAGAAGAAGGGCAGATTGATTGAGGATGCCGTCGCTGAACTGCTAACTGGTGCCCACATCGCCTTCGATCAAGAACCAGATGAACTCGTCCGTCAAGGACTTCTGCCATCAAAGCCTGACTTCGTGCTCCCAAGCGTGGCGGAACCACGCGTGACGCTTGAGGCCAAGGGGGCAGATGACGGCGGCACGGCACGCGACAAAGCCGCACGCATAGCCGCCGTTGCCGTGCGAGCCAAGGAGCACGGCTGGACGCCGCTCGCGGTTATCGACGGTAACGGCTGGAAGCGCCGCGACGCCCTCGTGCAGACGCTCGAAGCAACAAGTGGGCTGACGTTCTCGCTGGCCAATCTCGAGCAGATACTCGCTGTACCTGAGGTCGCCGCCCTACGCGGAACCGCATAAGACTCGCCGCAGTAACAAAACTCGGGCGGCCGAGCTTATGTCGTCCTAGGCCATCCCTACACTCTTATCCCCCTTCCTGACGACCCACGTCGTTTGGGCTCAAGGGACGAGATTGTCACGCGAGGAGCTGAGATGGGCCTGGTACTCGACATCCTGAACGAGATTCGCTCTGAGATCGCCGTTGATGACGCCGTTCTCAAAGAGACGAAAGATCGCCGCAACCTGGTAGCGGAGGCCGCAATGGAGATCGATGGCGCCCTGCGCTGGTTTCGCTCTGGGAGCGTTGCCCACGGCACGGCGAACACACCAGTGGCGGACGCTGACGGCGGCATCGTCCTCGACCGTCGAAACAGCGACTACCTGAAGCTCGGCCCTGAAGGAGAGGGTGAGGCTCCGAATGCCATCGTGGATGAGATCGAGGCGCTCGTCGAGCCGGTGGTGCAAGAGACCTATCCGAAGGCGACGGTCAAACAGTCTCGGCGCGGGCTCTTGGTCGAGTTCAACGAACCACTCGACGAGGAGCAGGATCCGACCGTTGATCTCATCGTCACCCTGACCCGCAACGATGGCGACGGACTTTGGATACCTGACCTCGATAACAACGAGTGGTCACCCTCGCACCCCGAGAAGCACACCGACCTCTTTACCAGCGGCTCGAAGGAGCTGAAAGCGCTTCGGGCACGCGTTACTCGTCTCGTCAAGGCTTGGAACAAGCAGTGGGACGAGGACGACCGCGCTCTCCACTCATTCAACATCGAGGCGCTTTGCCTCGAATACGTAACCGACTCGTCCGTGCCGCTCGACGAAACACTGGCAGGTTGGTTCGCCTACGCCCACGACGAGATTGAGAAAGGTGAGACCGAGGATCCCGCTGGAGTCTCGGAGCCCATTCATCTGCCTAAGGATCTGGCGAAGGAAACCGTGCTTCAACGCCTGAGTAGCGCTGCTGATCGCCTCGCACAAGCACTTGAAAACGAGGACGATGAGGACAAGGTCAAAGACTTGCTCTCGGGTGTCTATCACGATTTTGTCAAGCCGCCCGCCGAGTCGAAGTCAGCCTGGGCAGCGGCGCTACGAAAAGGCAATGAGGGCGTTGGTGTCTCGGGCGTCGGTCTGATAATCGGCGGCCAAACGGCGCTCAGGACAACCCGTTCCTATGGAGGGAAGCGCAACGGCTAGAGGCGGCCCACCTCGGCAGACAGGCCCCTGGTATGGACGCGACCGCGACCGTATCTGCTTCGAGTGGTCAGCTCGTGGTTTCCAAGGACTCCGGCCAGTCAAGAGCGGGGGCGACCTTACCTACTACCTACAGCTCGACGTGCCGCACTACGAGCAGCGCCAGGTCGAGATCCAGTTCAGGCACGGGTCATATATGCCCCACGTTTTCGTTGATGGGCTGACCTCGCCACACCGCTTTACCGACGACGACTCGCTCTGTGTCTGGTGCTGGAAAGACCCGATCGAGAAGTGCTGGGTGTTCAGAGACGGTTTACTCGTGCTCATAAACCACATCCAGGCCCACCTCTTCCGCGAGGCATGGTGGCGTGAAACCGGTGAGTGGCTTGGCCCTGAGGTGCGACACGCTACGCCGAAGGAGCCAGTGAGAGAATGATCGCTTTAGCCAGCCTGACGCTCGCCGCCGCTGAGCAAGTTGCTAGCTCGGGGACGGGCTCAGCCTGGGTTGCACCGACGATCGTCTTGGCCATCCTCGCGCTTGGGGTTTCGCTCGGGACTTTCTTTCTCGCCGGCAGGCGGGCCCGACTTGACCGGCAGCGAACTGTCTTCGCCGATGCCTTCGCAGCGATCGCGGAGTATCGGGAATACCCGTTCATCGTCCGCCGACGCGACTCCTCAGAGCCCGCCAAGGAACGACAGCGAATCTCCTCTGACCTGAGCGAAGTGCAGGCCAAGCTCAACGCTTTCAAGGCGAGGCTACGGGTCGAGGATCCTTATGTCGGTGAGCGATACGGTGAGTTGGTCGCTGCCACCCGCCGGGTTGCGGGCGCCTTGATCAAAGAAGCGTGGAATACAGACCCCGTGACTGATGACTCCGAGATTCATAACCCGTCCTGGGATTTCAGCGAGCTGGATTCCTACGACGACGCCTATCTCCGCGCTGTTGCCGATCACCTTGGCTGGCTCTACGCGCCACTCAGGCGCAGGATGCACTCGCCGCTAAGGACGACGTAGGTTTGTCCGAGAAGGTTCGCAGCAGAAGCGGTGATCCGCATGAATGAACCTACCGAGGCTGAAATCGAGCGGCTTGCCAAACTGGCTTCGATACTGGAACGGCCACCTGGGTCTTGTAAGGCGTATCTATCGTGTGAGCAAGAGAGGCGGACACACCGCATCCAATGCAAACGACCAGCGCGGGCAGAGAGCGGCCTTTGCGGTTTCCACGAATGGCTCGAGACACCGCTGGGAGCAAACCCTCGCTCTGCTATTGGGAGCAAGTGGCGGTAAGACAGCGCGAGACCTATCCATATGCCAGACGACACCTCTCAGATCAACACCGACTCGGCTCAGTGGTCTGTTGAAGACCTGAGTGAGCACTGGCTCTGGCAGTCGTTCTCTCAACTCATCGGGTCATTCGGAGGCACTGCCGAGGCAAGCCTGAAAAGTGTTGTTGAGGGGACAAATGACGAGCGCTTCGGGCTCGCCTACTTCACGGCGCGTCTAAACGGGGCGCGTCTCTCGATGGCACTCTCCGCCTTCGCCGCTGAGGCATCAATAAACAGGTTCCTCCACAATCGGCTCTCCGGGCACGATCTGAAAACCGCAATCGCCATCCGCCCTCCCGCCGAAAAGTTCGCAGTCGGCACCCGCCTTGCTCTCGGCGAGTCACTCTTTCCGCGTGATGAAGAAATCTACGGGAAGCTCAAGACCCTCTTCACGCTGCGCAATCGTCTCGTGCATGCGAAGCCCCGCCAGGTAGAGGCGGAGGAGGTACTTGGGGCGAGCGCCTACGAAGAGTTCAATCCGCTTGTCGCCCTCGACCACCTAGCCATCGTGTCCAAAGCGGCACAGACACTCCTTGAAGCACACACGCCGCCCGCAGACACATACGCGCCAAAGCAGATCCTCGCCGGCTGCCAGATGATGCGACCCCTGGCGGAGAAAGTGACTGCCCGCCCGATACCGACCCGCGAGGAAGTGCTGGCCGAGATAGCGGAGATGCGGGCTTCACATCCTCAGTACTTCCTCACCTAGGCTCTCCGTGCCCTCATCTGGAGAGCCCTTAGCTCGTGCCAGGCGTCCCGAGTTATTTCAAGTTTTGGGTGAAACTTGAAATAACGGCGCTCGCTATTTCAAGTTTCGCTGCCGGGCTCGAGAAGGTGGGGAAGTGCCCGCTCAGCGCTGGCGGCGACGATTCAGGCCAGATGCCTTGCGAAAACGAGCCGTTGAACGCCACGTCGAGCGGAGACTCAGGGTATGAAGCTCGTGCTAGGCGTTGCCTTTCTCTTCTTCCTTCCAGCCGTCATCCTGGTTCTAGCCTCTATGCCGCTAGACATCCTCATCAAGAGCTACGCGATGGCCATCGGCCTAGGGATAGTCGTTGCCCTGCTGCTGCGAGTAGATGCCGGCAAAGAAAGACGACGCGAAGAGCCCGAAGCAGGCGAGCGTCCAGCCGACGGACAACCAGTGGCTTAGGACGACAATGAGCACGACGTTTATAGGAAGCGACAGGACATAAAGCCAGTCGAGAACCTGGCGTGGTCGCTTTCGTGTGCCCCGGCGATAGAGACATATCACCGTTACGAGTGTTAGTGGCGTCAGGCCGAGGAACAACAGTCCTCCCAACATCTCGCCGGCGGTAAAAAGGTTAATAGAGACGGCGAGTGGAACGCCTGTCACGATCGTCGTGACCAAACGCCAGTCTTTGAGGAAGTTTGCTAACGCCGGCACCGGTTGATTCGCCATAGCCACCGGTTTGGCAACAGGACGACTATTCCTGCCACTGACCAGCCGTGTTGCAGCTCATCCCTCTTTCGGGGGACAAAATCCATGTACAGAATCCCGCAGGGAGCATGTACAAAAGGTGGCTGGAAGAGGTCTCAACCCCGCATCAGTTGGTATTCCAGAACTCTCCCACTTCTCCAGCGAAAGTCCGCCGGCTCTGCCGGCGAAGACTTTCGCTGGTATTAACTTGGTGTGCGAGTTTTCGCGCCTTCGGCGCGTGTGACTCGTCTGCTCCTTAGGAGCGGGGCGGGCTTGCCGTGGGTGTGGTCAGTGTTCGGGGTGGATGGGCCGGGGGATGGCGTTTTGTGAGCCGCGCCCGCGCATGTCGGTCGCGGCGGCGAAGGCGTTCTTGTTGGCAGTCGAGCTAGCCCGCGTGATCAGGCTCGCCGGCCCCTGGCCGCAGCTCACACACGCGCCGTAGCGGCCGGTGCCGACCCGGTTCCGAAGGCCCGGCTGGCTCGGCCGCGCGGACGTGGGCGAAGAGCGACGGTGTACGAGTCGACTCACCGACGGGAGCGATGCGCGATAGTCTCGCTACTGCAATGGCAGGGCTCGTCGTCATTCTCGGTGCCGGGGCGTCTTTTGACTGCACAAGCTCGGCGATTGGTGAGAAAAACGACGGGCTTCGTCCGCCACTCGTCAAAGATCTCTTCTCATCAACGCAGTCGTTCGCGGCAATCCTCAATGAATACCCGCTTGCAGAGATGGCGGCCGCCGAGATACGGGTCACGCTGGCAAATGAATCCGTTGCCTTGGAGGATTACCTAAGAACTCGACTGCGTGATGCGGATGATCGATATGCGCGCTTGCGTTACCGCCAAGTACCAACTTACCTCCAGCAGCTGTTCTATGAAATATCGAGGCCCGCTGAAGGAAGGCAAGGTGTCGCCGGGTACACGAGACAGCCAGACAACTACGACGCTCTTCTGAACGAAACGCTCGCGTTAGAACGCGTGCTCTTCGTAACCTTGAACTACGACACGATCCTTGATCAACGCCTCGGGCAATATGAAGGTGGCCTCTTCTCCCTAGATAGCTACGTAACGGCCCATCGCAATTGGGCGCTGTTCAAACTACATGGGTCTGTTAACTGGGGTCGAGAGGTCTATGGTCTTCCGATTCCTACTCCACCACCTAGCTCTATCGGAACAAACGAGTACTTGCGGTTGCTCCAACAGGTGCAGAATTTGGATCTAGGGAAAATATCCTTCCGTCTAGGCGGTATAAGCGATTCGCGATACGACCAGAGGAGTGGATCGCTGTATTACCCTGCTCTCTCGGCGCCTCTCGGGGCTGAGGACGAACTCTCGTGCCCCGCAGATCACGTATCTACGCTCAAGCAGCAACTTCATGATCTCGGCGAACTCAACGTCCTGGTGATCGGGTATAGCGGCCTCGACAAGGAAATGCTTCGACTTCTTCCAGAGTCGGCGCATGGACTAAAGACTCTGCTCGTTGCGAATGGTAACTCCGGCGCTTCGGCGTTGGCCGCAGATACGTTTTCGAACCTTTGGAGCCTAGGCGGATTCAGCGAGGACTCGGTGTTCGGCGGTACGTTCAGCGAGTTAATCTCGACGGGACGCCTTCACGAGTTCGTCGCAAAGCTGACTTGACTATGTAAAGCACCGTGGGAAAGCGCCTCGCGTGCGAAGCTGTCAACGAACGGTCCGGAAGAGGTATAGATCGCTAGATAGATCGTTCAAAGCCAAGTTGGGAAGCTTTCGCGCGGCGATTTCTAGAAAGCGATCGATAAGGATCGCTTCTTCAGGGTGATCATCGAGCAAACGCCGCCATTGGCCTTGGTATCGAACCACATCCGAAAGGATAAAGAGAGCGGCAAAGTAGATCAAGGGCTCAGAGCCTAAACTGTTAGGCGCTAGATCCCAATACGTTTCGCCGAAGATATCCGCTCGGCAACTAGGGACCCTCAATGGTTCGTCGTCTTCGGTTCCGAGAACCTTCACTACGTCAAGGACGTCTTCGATCTGCGAGTACTGATGAAGGTCTTGTCGTAGCGCTCTAGTGATCAGAGCCTTGGTGGCGGGCACGCGGTCGTGCCTTAACGTGGCTCTGACGGAGGGTGGGTTGCCCCCGGTTTCGGTCCAAAGCATTTCTGGGGCATGTACTAAGTACGAAGTTCCCCACCCCGCTAGAGCAACGTCCTCTATTAGTTCGGGGAGGCGGAGTAGTAGCTGTCTGAGTTCGATTACCGAATTACGGGAGGGTGGATGCGCTGTATTTGGCAGGCGGTAAGAGCCGCGCTGGTTTACGCCATTGCGGTTGGCCTGAAACATTACCCAGTCGGCATTGGCGCAGGCGAAAAAGAGAGGCCAGACGGCGCTTGGCACACGTCCCACTCTGCACGTGAGTGTCTTGATGTAGTACCTGCGTTTCCTGACACCTCGAAGACCGTGAGAATGGAAGTTCGCTCCGTCGAGATTGGCTTGGTGGTAGATCGAAACCGCTTTCGCGAACGCTTCCGCCGCGTAGAAGAGGGGCAAAGGCTTAGTGAGGAGGGAGCCTTCCGTGCTAAGGCTGATGAGTTCAAGGCCTTGATGAATGGAGGCGGCCAAGTCTTTGGCCTTTCTCCGATACTTGTTCTTGGAGAGCCCTTGGTGTAGTTCGCGTAGTTGCTTCTCTACGAATGCCTGGTTAGTCCAGTGGCGGAGGTAGCGGCAAGCATCGGCGGCAGGATTCTCGGTTGTGATGATCCTCACGTCGACAAAGGGTAAGGGTGGGCTCGGATAGTGTGAGAGTTGATGGTAATGAGGCTAGATTCGATCGCGCCGAAGTATTCACCGACGAAGGGAGTGCGAATGAGCCGCGCAAGCGGCCACGATCCGGTCGAGTCGCGCTCTCCATTCCTCGGCCAACAACCTCCAGGTCGCTCGCCGCGAGTAACTCCATCCGAGGCACGTCGCTCCGGCCCACGTTTCCGAACGACTCCCCACCGGAAACCATCTGGACTGACCCGATTCTTCGCGATATTGCCCGGTCATCAGGTGGTAGAGCCCGCGCAAAAAACTGCTCCCGTCGGCACCGTCCGCGCTCATACGAGCTGGGGCAGCCGGGTGGTTCTCGTGGTCGCGCTCATTGTGCCGCCGCTTGCTCTGCTTCCCGCGAGCGGCGTCGTCTGGGGTGTTCCCTTCAGCTGGATCGACGTCGTGCTGCTGGTCTCGCTCTACGTCGTTTGCGCGTTTGGGACGACCGTCGGCTTCCATCGCCTGTTCACCCACAGGAGCTTCGAGGCTCATCCTGCTGTCAGGGCGACGCTCGCGATCCTCGGCTGCATGACCATGCAGGGAGGGATCACGCAGTGGGTGACCGACCATCGCAAGCACCACGCCCTTACCGACCGGCCGGGCGATCCGCACTCGCCGCACGCCGGCTATGACGGAAAGAAATGGGGCGCCGCCAGGGGCTTCGCTCACGCCCACGTCGGCTGGCTGTTTTCCAACCTCGGCATGGAGGACGGCGCGGTCTACGGCAAGGATCTGTACGCAGACCGGATGATCGTCTGGATCGACCGGCTCTACTTCCTCTGGATCGTGCTCACGTTCGGCATCCCGTTCTCGATCGGCTATGCCGTGGGCGGCAGCTGGAAGACCGGCCTGGCCGGGCTCGTCTGGGGCGGGCTGCTGCGCATCTTCCTCTACCAGCACGCCACCTTCAGCGTCAATTCGGTTTGCCACGTGTTCGGCCGGCGCAGCTATCCCACCCGCGACCAGTCGCGCAACAACCCCTTCGTGGCCGCGCTCGTCTTCGGCGAGGGCTGGCACAACAACCACCACGCCTTTCCCGCCTCCGCCCGGCAGGGGCTGGAACGCCGGCAGATCGACGTCTCCTGGTGGCTGATCCGGGCGCTCGAGCGGCTCGGCCTGGCCTGGAACGTGCGCGTGCCAAGCGCCGAGCGGCGTGCCCGGAAAAGGGTCGGCGCAGCGGCCTCCTAGATGTCCTGCCTACAGACGTTGTGAACGCGGCTGATCGGGGGAAGGCCTCCGAGTGAGCTGTGTGGTCTGCGCTCGTTGTAGTAGCCGAGCCAGTGTGGCAGAGCGGCATTCCTATGTCGATGCGAGGA
>JBAWEP010000057.1:0-97558 GCA_049591255.1 Gaiellaceae bacterium | reverse complement strand
CCCAAGGCGCTCCGGCTGTTGAACAAGAGTTCCACTTTCGTTACTGCGCGCCCCTTGACAGAAAATGGTGTCGGACACCGGGTGGGGGCCGGGGACCTGGGAGAGCGCGTCAGTGCAGGGAATTGTCGTGACCGGCGAGGCTGGACTGCAGGATGCTTTGGATGTCTCGTTTTGGCGTACGTGAGTACTGCCCCGCGCTCGGCATCCTTCGCCTCCTTTGCCAGAATCGCCCCAGCGCGCCGAGAAAGCGCCGCATCGAGCCGTGCCCGCGCAGGTTGGTCGCGGCGGCGGGTGAGCCGAAGGGCTATCGGCGGATGCAGGTATATGCGGCGTACGTTCTCGTCGGGCTGAGCCAACGATCACGGATCTCGAAGCCGGCTCGCTCGAGCATCGGCTCCAGCAGCCAGGTGAAGGTCGAGTGCTCCTCGCGGACATGCGCAGCCAGCTCTGCCGCCGTCCAGCCGGCGGCGGGATTGTCCGTCGCTCCGGCGAGCCATGCAGAGATCGCCTCGTCGGCTTCGCCGGGCTCGAAGTCGTACACGAGGTCGCGCAGGCGCAACACGCCGCTGGGCGGCAGCAGACGCGCTATTCGCTCGAGGGCGATCGCTTTCCAGAAGTCCGGTAGGTGGTGAAGCGCGTTGCGTGTGAAGACCGCGTCGGGCGGCTCACCTGCGTGCTCGTAACTGAGGAAACCGGCACGCACAGCCTCGATACCGTGCGAACGGATAGTCGTCAGCATTGGGTCGGATACGTCGATCGCGATGACGCGAGCGACGTGCGGCGAGATCGCGCGAGCAAACGATCCCGTGCCGGCGCCGAGATCCACGACCGTGCTCGTCGCGCCGATACCGAGCGCTTGGAGAATCGCGATGTCCTCGCTCCAGTCGGTCGGCGACTTCTCGTCGAACGCAGCTACATAGGCGGCGTCGAGGTGCTCAGGTCCTGCGTGAGCGAACTCGTCGAGCCACCAACTCATCTCTTCGCGCGACATCGCCGGATCCCCTTGGAACTCTTGCCTGCCACCACCTGAAGGCTAACGGGACGAGCAGCGCTTCGTACCGTTTCGGTGCGAACTAGGATCGCGGTCATGAAGATCCTCGTCCTTCTCGGGCACCCGCAGCCCGGCAGCTTCAATCACGCACTCGCAGCCAAGGTCGTTTCGACTCTCGAAGAGGACGGGCACGAGGTCGTCTTTCACGATCTCCACGCCGAGGGCTTCGATCCGGTGCTGACCGCGGCGGAGATTCCGACCGACGGCCCGGTCGAGCCCGAGATCGCCCGCCATTGCGCGGAGCTGGCCGCCGCCGAGGGCATCGTCGTCATCCATCCGAACTGGTGGGGCCAGCCGCCGGCGATCCTCAAGGGTTGGATCGATCGCGTCGTTCGACCGGGAGTCGCTTATCGATTCCTCGAGGACGACGGCGGCGAGGGCGTTCCGGAGGGGCTGCTCAAGGCGAAGACGGCGCTCGTCCTCAACACCTCGAACACAGAGGCGAAACGCGAGCTCGCTGTCTTCGGCGATCCGCTCGAGACGCTGTGGAAGAACTGCGTCTTCGGGCTCTGCGGCGTGGAGGATGTGCGCCGGCGCAACTTCGGCGTTGTCTGTACGAGCACGGACGAGGAACGAGCTGCCTGGCTGGGCGAGGCCTCCGAGATGATTCGGGACGCTTTCCGGCGCTAGTCGAGATCGGCGAGCGACAGGCCGAACATCTCTTCGACCTGCTCGACGCTGTGAGGCCAGAAGTCGAGCTGCTCGCGCGGAATTCCGAGCCTCAGCCCGTGGGCGATAGCCGCTTCCCAGCCTGCGGCATCAGTGGTCATGCTGATGATCGTATCCGGGAAGACGACCGCGATCTTCCCGCCTGAAAAGAAGTGCGCGTACCAGGGTTGACTGCCTGCGAGCGCCTGCCGAATACGCTCGAGCTCGGTGAAGAGCCGGTCGGACGCAATGCGTACGAGCAGAAACACCCACGAGCCGTTCGGATCCTGCTTCCGCGCGACGACATCGAGTGTTTCGGCGAAAGCCGGATCGGCCAGCGACTGCTCGATCACGATGCCGTAGAAGGGCGCCACGGCACCATTCTGGCATGGGCGCAGAACGCCGGAATTGCACGCCCTTCCACCCCCGCCACTTCCGGGGCTCCCACGAAGAACGGTATCGAGAAAAGTCACACACGAATGTGCCGACTTTGTGTCCTTACCAACGTCGGTGTCTGACACCGTTGGAACGATCCGGCGCACGTCAAGGGGGGAGTTGTGCCGGATATGCAACAAATTCTCAAAGACGAGAGGTGCCCGAAAATGACGAAGGCCGGCTTTCGCCGGCCTTCGTCCACCGCTCAAAGCGCTAGCGCTTTGAGCGCTACATCATCCCGCCCATGTCGCCCATGCCGCCCGGCATGCCTCCGCCGCCGGCGTTCTTCTCGGGTGCCTCGGCCACGACGGCCTCGGTGGTGAGGATGTTCTTGGCGATCGAGGCCGCGTTCTGCAGCGCCGAGCGGGTGACCATGGTCGGGTCGATGATGCCGACCTTGACTAGGTCCTCCATCTCGCCGTCGTCTACGTTCAGGCCCTGGCCCTTGGCGGCCGAGCGAACCTGGTTGATGACGACCGAGCCCTCGTAGCCGCCGTTCTCCGCCAGCTGGCGAAGCGGCTCCTCGAGCGCCCGCACGATGATCGCGGCGCCCGTGCGCTCGTCGCCCTCGAAGCCGTCGAGCTTGATCGCGTCGATGGCGTTCAGGAGAGCGACTCCGCCGCCCGGCACGATGCCCTCCTCGAGGGCTGCGCGGGTGGCCTGCAGGGCGTCCTCGACGCGATGCTTCTTCTCCTTCATCTCGGTCTCGGTGGCCGCTCCGACCTTGACCACTGCAACGCCGCCGGCCAGCTTGGCCAGCCGCTCCTGCAGCTTCTCGCGGTCGAAGTCCGAGTCGGTGTTCTCGATCTCGGCCTTCAGCTGCTTGATCCGGCCCTTGATCGCGTCGGACTCGCCGTTGCCGTCGATCAGCGTCGTCGAGTCCTTGTCGACGACGACCTTGCGGGCCCGGCCGAGCTGCGAGATCTTGGTGTTCTCGAGCTTGAGGCCCATCTCCTCGGTGATCACCTCGGCGCCGGTGAGGATCGCGATGTCCTCGAGCATGCGCTTGCGGCGATCGCCGAAGCCGGGCGCCTTGACCGCGACGGCGGTGAAGGTGCCGCGCAGCTTGTTGACGATGATCGTCGCGAGCGCTTCGCCCTCGACGTCCTCGGCCACGATCAAGAGCGGCCGACCGGCCTGGATTACCTGCTCCAGCACGGGCAGCAGATCCTTGACGGCGCCGATCTTCTGATTGGCGACGAGGATGTAGGGATCCTCGAGCACGGCCTCCATGCGCTCGGCGTCGGAGATCATGTACGGCGAGAGGTAGCCCTTGTCGAACTGCATGCCCTCGGTGAACTCGAGATCGAGCCCGAAGGTCTGGCCTTCCTCGACGTTGACGACGCCGTCCTTGCCAACCTTCTCGATGGCGTCGGCGATCGTGTCGCCGATCTCCCGCTCGCGCGCCGAGATGGTGGCGACGCGGGCGATGTCTTCCTTGCCCGAGATCTCCTTGGACTGCGCCTTGAGATCTTCGACGACGGCGTCGACGGCCTTCTCGATGCCGCGCTTGAGCGCCATCGGGTTGGCGCCGGCGGCCACGTTCTTCAGGCCCTCGCGCACGATCGCCTGAGCGAGCACGGTGGCCGTCGTGGTGCCGTCACCGGCGACGTCGTTGGTGGCAGTGGCGACCTCGCGCACGAGCTGTGCGCCCTGGTTCTCGAACGGATCCTCGAGCTCGATCTCGCGAGCGATCGTGACGCCGTCGTTGGTGATCGTCGGAGCGCCGAACTTCTTGTCGAGCACCACGTAGCGACCCTTCGGGCCTAGCGTCACCTTCACCGCGTCGGCGAGGGTGTTGACGCCGCGCTCGAGCGCCCTGCGCGCTTCCTCATTGAACTTCAAGTCCTTGTGAGCCATGCGTTATCCCTTCTTCTTTGCGCTCTTGGCGGCGGTCTGGCCGCCGACCTTCGCCAGCACGTCTGATTCGCGCAGGATCAAGTACTCGGTGCCCTCGACCTTGATCTCGGTGCCGCCGTACTTGGAAAAGATGATCGTGTCGCCGGCGGCGAGATCGAGCGGAACGCGCTCGCCCGCGTCGTTGCGACTGCCCGGACCGGCCGCGACGACGCGTCCGCGCTGCGGCTTCTCCTTGGCCGTGTCGGGTAGGACGATGCCGCTGACCGTGGTCTGCTCCTCTTCGAGCACTTCCACGATGATGCGGTCACCCAGGGGCTGGAGATTCATAAACGCCCTCCTGTAGTGAGCTTGTCGTTGGGTTCCAATAGCCTTGGCACTCTCTCCATGGGAGTGCCGACATCGAGTCTAGCGACGCGCTCCTACCAGCGCAAGGAATCTGAGTCGCTGACACTGAGATCAACTCTCCCCTCGTCATTACCGGCCGCGTCCCGTCGCAGCGGATCTCGTCACACTCCCGTAACCATGCCTGGCACCGGGACATGTCTGTAAAAGTCGTTCGGGGCACCTGGAGGCGCTCGGGACCGAAATCTCCGCGCAACTTCACGAGGCAGCTCTGGACACGTCCCGGTTTTGTAGAGAGGTCACACTCCCGAGCGTACGGCAGACGATGGAGCTATATGGGTGCAATTGGCCGTTTCGACGCCTCGGCCGAGAGGCCGACGAAGGGTTGAGCTAAAGCCGCTCCCGGCGCCTGCCTAGACGCACCCGGTCAAGTCCTTTACGGTTGAAGCCGTGTTCGCGCGGCTTCTCCCCCTAGCCGTTATCGCGGTTGCTCTGATGACCGGATCTCCGGCCGGCGGAACGGCGAAGGTCGCGAATTCAGCAAAGGGACGCTACTAGGCCCCCAAGCGCTGTCGGGTTAAGTCCAGCGCTCACTGACCCTTCCGCTCGAGCATGCTCGCGGTTGGCGGCATCTCGAGGCCACGTTCTTTCGCTCGTTTTCGCGCGGCCGTGAGCAGCTTGGCAGCGGAGTCGTACCCGAGTCGCGACGCAGCAGCGTCGAGATCTTCGCCGGCCTCCCAGGCTTCCCAGGCTCGCTTCCGGCGCTCCTCATTGATCTCGGGATCACAGAAGGACGGCCAGGAGAGGGCGATCACAACACAGCCCTTGTCGACGTCGACAAACGCCGGGCAGGCCGCGCCGGCATAGCCGAGCTTTCCTAGTGACTCGAAGATGCCCGCGTATTCGGCGGCTTGCGCTCTCGGTAGGTAGCCGACGTGGCCGTGCGGCGAGAGAACGGCAATGGCGTTCGAGTCATAAGGGTTGTCCGGCATAGGGCGAAGCTGCGCCTCAAACCAGCGCAGATCGCGGCCGCGCTCCGTTGCAACATCGTCTGCAACATCGGACCAGATCGAAAGACCCGACGGGTTCTTGGCGCCAGACCGAGCCGCCGCAGCTACGGCCTCTTGGTGGAACGACTCGCCGGCAATTCCCAGAAGTGCTCCCGATGGCAGCACGAACAACAACTCGGGGTCTACGAGCGCCGGAGGCGGTACCGAGGGTGCGGCCGCGGTTGTCGGCTTGGAGGCGGTTCGCCCCGATGACGGCTTGCTCGCGGCGGCAACTTGCGACAGCGCTCCCTTGATGAGTCGCTCGATCAGTGCCATGAAGTCAGCTCACGCTCCCTCAACGTCTTCTTCTTCGGTTGGCGGTTCTTCGACCGCTTCGAGTTGCAGAATGCCGCTCGAAACGATCTGCCGGAAGCTTCCTCGTGCGAAATCGACGACTCGCTCCTCCAGGTCGGGTGCGCTCAGCAACTCGCCCGTCAGGGGCAGGTATGCAGTGAGAAGGCGGTCTCGCCAGCTCTCGAACCCGCACTGCTTTAGCAGCGAGATCGCCTCTTTAGCCTTGTCCTCGGAGCCTGCCTTCGGGAACGGGAGCTCTACGAAGAAGCGTGGTTCATCCCAACCCCATACGCCTGACCAGAGGCGAACGTCTTTATCCGCCGGCACCCTGAACTCGATGACCACCTTGCCCAGGCGAGGAGTGATTGTCCGCTTGCCCTTCCCGTAGGTCTTGAAGCTGGCAAGCGACTCGTGTTTCGCATCTCTGTTCGCCGCCGCGAGTTTCTCTCGGAGAGCGCCGAGAAGCGGCTCCCGGAGGTGCCCGAGAAAGTCGATCATGTGCTGCCTCGCCGAGATGTACTGCGCCCAGGCGTTGAAGAGGTTCTGGTCCGGTTGGGTGAAACCCATCGATCCCTCACTTTCTAGGACATCGAGGAAGAGAGGCCACTGTCGAGCAAGCTCAGCGTTCTTCGGTCGCAGTTCGCGCAGGGCGGGAAGAAGGCGCGCCCAGCGGACAGACCCTGCCCAGTGATCCGTTCCGCCTTCCGGCTCGCCGTGAGATGGGACGTCTCGGGTGACCGCAGCGACAACGGTGTGTATCGCGTTGTCGTGGAACGACCTGAGGTAGCGACCGATCTGGTCGCGCCCGTAGCCCGAGTAGAGCTTGTTTTCGACGATAACGTGCCATCCGCCCGATCCGTCGGTGAAGCTGAGATCGGCTCGTCCTTCGGAGACCGTCTCTTCTGCCACACATACGAGTTGATCCGGCAGCTCCGCCGAGTCGACTCGCTTCCTGTGTGGGCAAACGTCGAGCACTAGCTTGACGAAGCTAGCCGCGAGCTCCGGCTCTTCCTGGAAGAGAGCGGCGAGCACTCTCGTGAGCTCTGCCTCATCTCCGCCTTCGCGTAGGCCCCTCAGGAGAGCGTGCTCAGGGCCGAGTGCGCGTGGCATAACGTGATCCTCTCACTGTCCGTTGTGGCTGCCTGGAACCGGAAGGAATCAAGACAGGCCGGAACCCTTTGCCGAGGGATCGGATAGGACGGGCTCGTCGAATCGATAGCCGCAGTACCGACAAACGCGCGCCTCGTCGAGGACCGTTTCGGCACAGTCGGGGCACTTCTTCATCGACTCATATCGGGTCTCGTCCCTAAGCCTCTTCGATCGCCAGATCTGGTAGCCGCCGATTGCCACCAGTAGCGAGCCCACGCCGGCGGCGTAGATGCCAATACCAGGACTCGCCTGTTCGCACTGAAGGTTGAGGATCGTTTGATTGATCGGACAGAGGCGAAGTGAGCTCTTGCTCGTCCCGTCGTAGATGGCGCAAGCGATACCTATCCCTCCGATCACTACTGGGGCAAGGCTCCGCCTTCGCCGTTGATAAGAGCGCCAGGTGGCGCCGGCGGCGAGAACAGCGAGAACGATAAAGATCCAGCCATCTCCGCTTTCGATCAGGCTGTTCTGGGCGACCCGGCCAAAGGTTTTGGCATCCACCTTCGGAAGGAAGACGGACACGATCATCAGCGCAGCTCCAAAGGTTGCCAGCGCCAGGCTGATCGGGCTCAGTTCAACCGACTCGGATTCATTGGCTTCAGCCACCTCCGCGGGCTCCTCTCCGGAAACGATGGAGTCGAACTTTGCCCTCTCTTCCTTCGAGAGCTGACTACGCATCTCAGCGACCGCTAAATCGATCTCTCCCAGAGCCTTCTCATCGCCCTTCCGGTCAGCCTTTGCTCGTTGCATGCGAACGATCCGGCCTGCCCTGAGCAGATTGCCGTCTGCCAACAGGCTCTCGGCTTCACCTAGGAAGTAGGGGGGCTTGGACAATTGTGCTTCAGATACTAAGGCCTCTCGGCGCGACACCCCAACTCGTTTGCCCGCGGGTCGTGCAGCGACTGGGAAGGTTGCGTCCGACGGCGCCGGCCAGTTCGCGTTCGTGGCTCCTTCAAGCGGCGAGTACTCGATCGCCTTTCCTTGTACGGAGAAGCGGCCCTTCGACTGTCACGATGGCTGATAGAGGTCTCCGCGCCCGTCCCGGCACGTCCGCGGGATGTGGAGTTCAGTGAGGATGCACAATGTGCGCACGCGAAGACGCTTTGATCCCATGCCGCCGTCAGTGAATCCAACCGGACTGATCTCAGTTCTCCTGAGGCTCGCCTCTTGGCTACGAGCTCGAGCCTGCCGGGACCACCGAACCCTCTTCTCCGGCTGGTACACGAACGTTCACTCGAGCCGCGCCTACCTCTACGTCGCCGTTGCCTGCGCGCCCAGCCGGAGTTTTCGGCACGGGCGGAGGGTGTCTCCGACGGAGGCTCTCGACTTCCTGAACCTAGCCGCACCCGAGGGGTTCAGCGACCCTCCGGCTCAGTCCTATCGCGACGTTGTTGCGTTCGAGACCCCAGGAGAGGAAGGAGACGACCCGACATCGGCGCCCCTCCGGGCGGCCAGGATCTGGTCGCGAGGCTTGGTCGAGATGCTCATCCGAGTGCCCCACGAGACGGATGAAGACGGAAAGCCGGTGGTTCCGCTCCTCGCTGCGCTTCGCCCCGTCTACGAGATGGGCGAAGCCGTGAAGCGAGGTGGCTACCAGCGGCTGTTTCGCCTGCGGTCGAGAGCGCGCCGACTCGATTGGTTCGTCTTCCTCGCCCCGGCTCTCTCGGCTGATGGCTGGACGCCGTGGACAGACATCTCCTTTCCAGGCAGGCGACCGGCCGTGCGCGCTCGACACGCGAACCCTGCCCAGCCTCAGTTCGGGCTCGCGGGAGACGAGCTACGAAGCCGGCCGCAGCGGAAGGACTCTGTAGAGATGGTCCGCGCGGTCGCGACTCACCTGATCGAAGATTCAGGCTGGAGCGACGGCGTCGAAGCTGCGGTCGACGACGCGATGGCGACACTCCAAACCAGCACCATGGCAGCCGTGGAGCAGAGCGGGTCTGGCTGGCTCCGGCGATCACGCAAGGCTGAGGAGAGCTAAGAAATGGCGACGGCACCCGAGCAGAGAAGCAGAAACGAGATCGAAAGCGACCTCCGCCGGCGGAGCGACATCGTCTACTCCGCGAATTCCGACCTGGTCGATCACCGTCGAGCTCATCCCTGGGTGACAGGGGCACTTGGAGATATCTACGCCAAAGTCTGGTTCATTGCCGAGGCTCCGAGCTTGACCCAAGCTGAAAGAGCTCTCGACGCCACACCGGAGACGCAGTGGTCGGTCAGCCGCGGCGACAAGCTCTTCCGCCGGATGCTCGTCAAGCACGGCTTCAAGCAAGGCGACGAAACCGGAGGCTGGCGCTGCTACATCACCGACGTCGTTAAATCGCTTAGCCGAGCCGGCCAGTGGAGCAAGCTGCCGATGGAAACGAAACGCGAGATCGCCCGTGCCTGGGCGCCCGTGCTTCGGTGGGAGCTTGAGACCGGGCAGCCGGAGCTGGTCGTCACCATCGGCGATAGAACCAACGCTCTTCTCGATTGCCTGCGAGCAGAAGGCCTGATTCCGTCCCTTCCGAGGCGGGTGAACATCGATCACTACTCCTACGTCACCATGCGCCCGCGCGGAAAGCTCGGGCCGGGCCACCCGATCCGTATTGCCGAGTGGGACGCCGCCTTCGCTGCTATCCGAGCAAGCGTCGACGGTGCCGGCGAGAACGAAGCCAAAGCCCTTCCGCCGGGTGACAGTAAGGAGCAACGACTAGCGGAAGCGGTCATGCTCGCCGCGCTTGAGCGAGAGATTGGAATGCCGCTCGAGCCAAGGCGCCTGCAAATAAGAGATGGAGTGCGTGTCGAACTCGATGGCGCATCCGAGGATCTATCGGTGCTCGTCGAGGCCTTCGCTCACCAGGGGCCGCTGAAATCTGCTCAACGGATGAAGGTTCTCACTGACGCTTTCAAGCTCGCCTTCATCGCCAGAGAGCTAGATCAGCCGAACCGCCTGATCTTGCTTCTAAGCTGCGAAGACGCCGCGAGGAAGATGCAAACAGGATGGGCGGCCGAAGCGATTCGGAGCTTCGGGATCGAGATCATCGTCGTGGAGATCGATCCGGCGGTTCGGCAGAGCCTCCGAGAAGCGCAGAAGCGGCAGTTTCGGTAGGGCTCGTGCTACCCGCCAAGGCGCGTGAGCCTCTAGTTGGAAACCGCCTGCTCGACCCTCGGCCCAAGGCTGCGTGCGATGGCGGACTCGATCAGCTCATGGAGTTCATCTTCGTCGGCGCCGTCGATCTTGACGACGGCGAGCACCCTTCTTGGTCTCAGTCGGATTCCAGGCTCCGCGTACAGCCAGAGATCAACCCGGTAGGTGCCGGGCCTCTCATCGGCTAACTGTTGCAGCTCTTTGCGGAAGCGCGGGCTGTCGAGTCGCTCGAACATATGCACCTCGATTAGCCGGTGGGGAAGAGAGACGAGCACGCAGCAGGGAGCCCCTTCCTCGACTTCGCGTGGCGGTAGGAAGCCCTGCCTGCGCAGAGACTCGCGCTCGCTCTCCTGTAACTTCTGGGTTAGCCGTTCGACGCTCGGGTAGTCGTCGTCCTCCTCGAGCGGACGGAGGCGGCGAACGAGCTCGCCGCGGCGGTTCACGAGCGCGAGGAATCCATCGAACGCCACGAGATCGGCATCCTCTGCGCCGTTCACGAGCTTCCCGGACGGCGGTTCGGAGAAGTTGGCGATGACGACGATGTCACCTTCGATCCAGGCGTCTACGCTTTCGAAATGCACGTAGCCCTCTCGCTTTAGCGCGAAGAGGTAACCGGTGATCGCCCGGTTGACCCACTTCTTCCCGTTTGGCTGAGCGTCCCAGAAGGGCTTGGCCGCGTCCGCATAGGAGAAAGAGGCACCGATCTCGCGCAGATGGCGCCAGTAGAGCTCGGCGTGCCAGCGCTCGTGGTAGCCGTTGATGCAGTGGTCGGCCGGTGAGTGCTCGGAGATGATGACCGGCAACTCTTTTAGATCAACCAGCGAGAGGAACTTGGCCGCACCTTCCGTCTGCCAGATCTCACGCTCCCTATTCCTCTGCTCCTCGCTACGCGCTTTGGCCTTCTCTTTCCAGACCTCGCGCTCCGCCTGTCGCTTCTCCTCGAGCTCGATCTCCTTGAGTCGCGCGAGACGCCTCGCTTCCCGCTCCACGATCGCTACCCGCTCGCAACGATCGGAGGGTGTGATGAAGGCATCTCCATCGATCTCACAGTCGTCGAGCGGATCGACTCCAAGATCGCAATTCCGGGGCTCGATCATGCGGCGCCCCGAGTGGACGAGCGCGGTTCCGATCGAGCGGATGTCAGGGGCGATGAAGTGGATTGGCAAGCCGTCCTCGGCCATCGCCTGGTGTAGGTCTCCGAGCGCGATCGCGCCCTCGTCGCCCTTCAGGCGCGTGAAACGCAAATGGGGCGGGGCGTTCCCGAATAGCCAGACGTCGACGATTCCTTCGCTCTCGTAGCCGGCGTGGCGGCGCTGCCAGTCACTGACGGTGATCGGCGAGTACTGAACCTCGAAGGCGAAGTGACGACCGTCTGGGAACTCGACCAGGACGTCCGGCCGCTGCCCACCGTCGATCGCCTTCGTATCGATGAAGACGCTCGCCTCGGGATAGCGGCGGGCGAGCTCCTGGCCGAGCCAGCCCTTGCCGGTCTCGTGCAGCCAGCTCTCGGGCGCGTGGGCGATCATCGCGATGTGGCGGTGGCGGAAGTGGTGACGCTTCCTGGAGCCGCCGACGGCACTGTAGGTAGGAGATTCGCAGCCTTCAATCGGACAGATGTAGCGACCCGAGGAGCAGCCCTCACGGAAGCTGTCGGCGCAGCCCTCTTCCAGAAAGACGACCTCGCTCGCCTCGGTGTCACGAGCCCAGAGCTGGCGTGTCTCCTTCGCTGCGGCGAAGGTCTGAAGCTCATCCTTGGTGTGTCTCTTACTCATGAAGGAACGCGAGAGAGGACAGCGGTGCGTCTTTCACTTCCGCTGTGACTGAAGCGCATCGAGCAGGAAGTCGCTGATCGTTCCCATGGCGCGAATTGCCAGCCGGGCCTCGGCCTCTGAGACAGAAGACAGCCAGGGGCGCCCGTGGCCTGTTCCCTCGCGGTTCCGAAGCGCATTCACTGAACACGCCAGTTCGTAAAGGCTTCGCTCTACGCGGCAGCGAGCCGGTTCTCCTGGTTGCTCGGTGTGGACGGGCGTCGCCAAGTTGAGCGCGACGAACGCCTGGCCAAGAAGACTAGGAAAGTTCGCGCCCTGCGGGTAGCTCCCGAAATGCTCATTCAAGACGTGAGCCGCGGTCGCCTCGAGAAGATCTTTGCTCGTTCCGACTACGAGCGGGTTGTCGTCGGCCCCGCGAGCAGCGCGGCGCGCGTAGGTTCGGAGCGCCTCGGTGGCATCTGCGCCAGTGAGACCCTCAAAGGCGACGGGCAGCAAGATGCCGTCGAGTGAGAGGTCGAACCCCTCGCTCCGAAAGGCCGCTCTCGCGTTCTCGATCGCGTCAGCGCCAACGTAGTTAGCGGACTCAGGACGGAATCCACCGCAGCCTCGAATCTCCGAGATGATGCGGCCGACGAGGGCCCGGCCCGCGACCTCGTTGTTTTCGAGCGCCCAGCCGAGGATCGCGCGAACGCGCTTTTCCTTACCGGTCGGCTTCGGCGGGTCGGCCTCGATGAGCCCGGTGCGCTCGAAGTGGGAGGTCAGGACGGAGTGGCTCGGGTCACGTGGATTCTCCCGATCATCAAGGAGACGACTGACGGCGGTGACTACGGTATCCGAGAGTGGAGGGAGAAGCCGAGTGGCCTCTGCGACAGCAGACATGGCGTTTCCTCTCTGTTGACGGCAAGTCGGTCGGCGTGGGTCGCGCCGAGTTTGTGCTTCTCGTTACATCGAGTATGGGACCCTTACCGGACGTGCCGGACCACCCTGGCCCCCGCCAGCGCGGTCCGGCTCGACTTTCACGAGAAGCCTCCGTCACACGCAGAGGACGATCCGGAAGATAACCCTGGCTTCGGACGTGTCCGGCCGGTGGCGGGAAAGCCTTCCGCATGATCTGCGCTGCGCCAAGCGAGCACGGGTTTGTAGATAAGCCCCCCGCTTATTTACACGCCAACGCTATTACACCCGATGGCTACCCCAGCGACACATCGACTCGTCGACGACCCGGCGCTGGCGAATCGATAAACACCCTCCAACTCTTCTTGCGAGAAACCCCACGCGCTCCGCGGGTTCGTCCTAGACCTGTTATCGAGGAACGCGAGGAGACGGAGCAAGACCAGCCTCACGTTGAGCGTGCCTACCCGCGGGGGCGTAGCTTAACGGCAGAGCGCGCGGTCTTGAGAGCCGTCGAGGTGCCGGTTCGAGCCCGGCCGCCTCCAACCCTCACGGGGGTTCCGAGGCGGTGGAAGCCGCCTCGGGCCTCCACTCTTCTCTTTTAACGAAAAAACGCGCGTACTCACCGGCACGGTGTATTAAGGTGTCACTGGCTCTCAAGACCAAGTAGTCGCGCGAAGGCTCCGTCAGGAGCCTTCGGCCTTCTACGTCTCTTCGAACGATGGCGCCGGCTACAGGCCGACGTGGTTCGCTGCGTACACGGCTTGCGCGCGAGTGAATTGCGAGCCGGCCGAGGACGACAACTGATCAATGAGCCCCTCGCGTGAGAAGCCGGTGCCCATCGCTAGATAGCCCTTGGCGGCCAGAACGGCCTGTTCGTTCCAATTTACGTTGAGGTGATTGACCGCAAAGACAGCGACGGCTTTGGGGAAGCCCGAGCCGGCCGACGAGGACAGCTGATCGATGAGCCCGGTGCGAGAGAATCCGGAGTCCATCGACAGGTAACTCTGGGCGGACTGGATTGCCTGCTCCTGTGCCGCGGTCATCTTTGGCGCCGGTGGCGCGGAGGTCGTTGTCGGTGACTTCGTGGATGTCGACGCGGCTGCAGGCGGCTCGTTCGCGGATGTCCCAGACGATCCGGAATCTTTCCCGTTGGAGAGCGCGGAGCCGATCGCGCCGAGGATAATCAACGCGAGAATGACGGTGATAATCGGGTGTCGCTGTACCCAGACCTTCTTCGCGGCCGCGGGTGGCGTAGCCGCCACTGGACGTGGCGTCTGGGCCGTCGGAGGGGCGGCTACGGCGGGTGTGGGCGTCGGAGCAGCGCCAGTCGGAGGCGAGACCGGAACTGTGCTCATCGGCCTGCCACAGTTCGGACAAGCCGCGGCTGCCGTTGAAACGTTGTTACCGCAGTCCTCGCATTTGACCAACGCCATGCTGCTCGCTCCTTTAGAAAAGCCTGCTTCGGGGGAGGGGATGTGAGCATCCCACTTTTGTCATGGTTGCGTCAATCGCGTCTGGCGCCCGGCAGGCACCCTGAACAGATGTCGGAGATCTCCTGGCTGCTTGGCTTGGAGAAAGAGCGTGATCGAACTAGGCTGGCGGATGTAGCCCCCGAGTGGAGAGGAGAGACAGTGAGCATCGCGAGCCAGGGAACTGAGCAGAAGTTTCCGTTCCCCTATGACGAGGTCTTCGACGGCATCGTTGCCGTCTTGCCTCGAATTCGCTTCAAGCTGAAGTCGCAGGACAAGGTCATAGGGCGGATCACCGCAAGTACAAACGCCTCTGCCTTCTCGTGGGGCGAGAACATCACCATCGTCGTCGAGAAGCTTGGGGAGAACGAGACTCTGGTGTCGATTGCCTCCAACCTGAAGGTCGGAATGAACGTCGCGGGCTCCCATCGCCACGCGAAGAACTTCGACAAGCTCATCCAGGCTCTCAGCTCATATCTACAGTCGCGCTAGGCCAGAGGCCTCTGAGGGCGATCGCTACCGTCTGGTGTCGGAACAGGTGAGCTTGGCGCGATCGCGCTTGCCCAGGTGCGAGTAGTCCGCTTGGAGTTGGTCAAGCACGGTGTCGGTATCCATGAAGGCTGTGAAGCTGTAGGCGCCCTGATCCCAGTTCAGCTGCGGAGTGGCCTGGGTAGCATCGTAGGAAGTCGTCGGCGTACCCATTTTGGCAATCGCCTGCGCCTTCGTCATTCCTGGCTTGAGGGCGCACCAGTTGGAAAGCCAGCGTGCGATATCGGCCTTCACCTGCTGCTCGTCGGAAGCGCTGCTGTCGCCGCCGCCCATATCGTCGATCAACCAGCGATCGTTCTTGTAGACAAGCTTCGCCACGCCCTTGTCGGTGCTGCTCGAGCTCTTCGAGACCCAGTGAACGGTCCCGCGCTCGCCGGCCACGGTCGCCGAGGTGATCGTCTCTTTCGGGCTCACCGAGAACATCTTCATCAAGGCGTAGGCGGCCATCACGGCGGACTTGCAGTCCTTGACCTTCCCGTCACCGACGGTGATCCCGCCTGAGTTCAGTTCGGCGACGAGGCGCTGCTGCCCCTTGGCGGTCAGGGACGAGCAGAACTTCTCCGGGTCGGGCTTCAGGTAGGCCTCGGTTGCCGAGCTGTAGGCCGCTTTGAGTTCGGCAGTCGAGTGCGCTGGGCGCGCCGAGTTCGCCTTGTTCGCGGAGCTCCCGCAGCCGCTGAGTGCCAATGCCGTGACGGCAAAAAGAGAAAGGCCAAGGGCCGTTCTGCTTAACAGTCTCATCGGGCGCAGTATCCACTGCCTCCCCGCTCTCTTCAACCGGTGACCACCAATCACTCGGCTGGCGCATCCCGGCCGATGTACGTCGTCATCGGGTCGCCAGGGCGGGGAATCCAAGGGGCGACCGACAACAGCACCTAGCCGCCCGTTTCGTTCTCCAGCCGCTTGATGGCCTCTGTTTGCTCTGCGATTGCCCACTTGAGGTGTGGGATTCGCTTCTGCTCGAGCCAGCGAACGAACTTCGGCTGCGTCTGTCGATGGGCTCGCTCGAGAGTCGCCTGAGCCTCTTCTAAGTCTTGAGAGTCGAGTGCAAGATTCGCCCGCAGGCGCCTGGCTTCGCGTTCTTGGACGGCCTCCATGCACGCAACCGTAGGTCCGCTTCGTCCGTCCGCGCGAGTTTTCGTTTGTAAGATGCCGCTCGTGAAGTACGGCGTCGTTCCTACTAGCACCCTCCCCTGGCCTCTTAACCCGTTCAAGTGCAAGCTCCGAGACGATCTCTATAGGGAGCATCCGCTGTTCGCCGACGAGCTTGATTCCGACGAGAGGCAGGAGGCCTTTGCCCTCTTCAGGAAGGGCCGCCAAGCGACTGACTGCGTAAGCGCGGGCTGTCCATACCAAGAACCACTACTTCTCGGTGCGGCGACATTAGCGGTCGAGCTCTTTGAATCGGGTGTTAATTGCGAGAGCCGCTACGACGTCGAAGATGCCCTACCGGGCGAGCCGGAAGAGTGGATAGGAACAATTCTGAGTTTCTTCGGTTCAACCGCCATCCGCCTAACCGATGGACAGCTTCAGAACGGCCAGCACAGGGCTTGTGGGTTGAAGGTTGCCGGTGTCGAGCGCTGCGTCGTTAGTACCGGCTGACGCTCCGCTGTCCCTCCTCGGCCTGATTCGAAGAGTAGAAGCTGAAGCGGCGGCTCAGGCTCTTGTGAACCGGCGGCGCTGCGGCCTCTCCGCCGGCGCACTCCTACCAACCAGGTATTGCCGGACCGGACGTACCCTCTGCGAAGCGCATTGGCGAGCGGCCAGGCCATCCCGGAAGCGAAGCAGCTCTTGCCAGGCGAGATCCGTCGATCCCTTGCGGTAGCGTAGGCCGGCGTTTGCCAGTTCGATAGCTTGCTCGTAGTCGCCCGACTCCGCGAGCTTACGAGCCCGGCGTAGGAGAAGGTGCGGTTCGATCAACCAGAGTGATTGTGCGATTTCGGCGACCCGCTCGGCATCCTCGGGTCGCTTGGCCTCGGCCGCATTCACGACCTGCCAGGCGGCATGAGCAGCGAGCGCCTTCCGGCCGGCGGCGGCGTGCTCAGCCAGGCGGCCGTTCATCCAGGGCTCGAGACGATGTTGGCGGCCTCGACCGCCTAACCCGGTGAGAACGGCCGCGAGCGGTTGCGACCAAGTATCGGCCGGACAGGCCCGGCCGGCCCGGCACTCCGGGCAGGCATCGTAGGGCGCACGCGCGCCGGCCGAACAGCGTGGAGGATCTGATCCCACGATCGAAACGACGCGGTCGTAGAAGCCTGGAACGTCAGCCGCCAGGAGCTCCCCGCCGGCAATCTCGCCGAGCGTGCCCAGGATGGTGTTCACCTCGACTCGTGTGCCGAAGATCCACTGAACCTCAAGCTCGGACAGCAGTTCTTCCAGGATCGCGCTTCGCTCGGGGCGGGCCGTGCGTGAGCGAAGCGAGCGGGCGCGGTCCATCAACAGAGGACAGCGAAGCGTGACGCAATCACAAAAGCCCCGAAGCCAGGCGTCGATCTGAGCTTGCGTCGGGTTCTCGGGCAGCCGCTTGTGCGTCTTTGAGTGTTCCTGCGACCGCTCGATGAAAATAAAGGGCGAGCGCTTGAGCGCCCGCGTGTTTCGGGAGCCAGCCCGCGCCAGGTAGTCCCCGCTCCTGCCGCGTGCCCTTTGGGCGGCTGTGATCAGCGCTCGAAGATCGACCTGGTCGCTCTGCGCCGCCAGCTCGAGAAGGTGGCGGAGCAAGATCGCGGTGTCCTTCGCGTCGCCGAGTGCGCTGTGGGCGTTCGTCTGCGAGTGGCCGAAGTGAGTAAGTAGTTGCCCCAGACGGAAACCGCCGGCAGGCACCTTCAGGTAGCGGGCCAGCTGGAGCGTGTCGAGCACGCGAACATCCGCCATCGTGCGCTCGACCCGCTTGTGCTCGAGCTGAAGCACACCAAGATCGAAGTACGCGTTATGAGCAACCAGAGCGACCTGCTCATCGCCGTCGGCCGGATCGAGAAGCGCCTCGAGCTCATCCAAGCGGGCGCTGAAGGGCGGCTCGTTCGCGACGTCCGGATCGGTGATGCCGTGGATGTGCGTGTTCTCGATCTTGCAGCCGGGATTGCAGAGCCAGTAGATCGGAGGAGCGAGTTCCTTCCCGTAGCCGTCGACCTGGACGATGCCCACCGAGACGATGCGATCGCCGGTCTCCGACGTCGTCGTCTCTGTATCGAGGACGCAGAAGCGCGTCTCACGAGTGAGCGCGGCCAGGGCGACTTCTGGCGGGTAGGCGCTCATACGGCGATACCTCGGGCCCGCGCCAGTTCGAGCAAGAGCTCCCGATCGCGGAGCGAGGAGTACCTGCCAGACCCAGGCTGTTTCGGATCGGCCACCTCTCTTGGCTCGGCTGACCAGCCCTCGTAGCGAAGCGCTTCCGAGCGCAGCGCCTCGATGCAGGCCGCCTTGTCGTTGAAGACGCCTCGATCGCGACAGACGACAAGGTCGAGCTGAGTATTAGTGCGCTCTATGTTCGTGAAGCCGTGAGCTCGGCCGGTCAATACGGCCTGAACCCTCGCATGTAGGAGCGCCTCGAAACCGCCGGTGGAAAGCGGCACACCGGGGTTTCTCTGAAGCTCGCCGAGCACGCTCTCGATCGGCTCCTCGTACGTTCTCCGCCGCGCCTGGATCTTCTCGGGCGCCAGATCCAAGCGCTCGAGGAGAGTCTCGAAGTCGTTCCACCAGGCGCCCCATTGCTCTCTTCTGATCGAGCGCAGGCGGCTCGCCGTCAGCCAACCGAGATGCCTCGCTATGTCGGGATGCAGTCCTTCACCCTCATCGGTGATCACGAAGGCGCCGGGCGTCGCCTTGAGCGCCTTCTCGAGCGCCCGGTGCACGTGGTAGAGCGAGGGGACGAAGATCGATCGCTGGAAGAAGTCAGCGACGCCGCGGCGAAGGCCAGTGCCCGCATCGGCGAGGATGAAGTCCGGCTCTCGGACACCCGGCTCGTAGCCGAGCTCCGTGAAAAGCAGCTGCCAGGCGATGGATTCGTTGGTCGCGTAGGCGCGAAGGAGGCGAAGGTGCGTGTACCGATCGTCGGGCGCCGGCGCCGGACGACCTGGTACTCGCTGGGGCCAGACGATGTTGGCAGCGCCGAGCACGAAGTACTCGCGGCTCATCCCGTGTGTGAGTGTGCCGTCGAACGAGCCCCTCGACTGGAAGGGGATGTCGTCGAGGAGGAGGACGTGCGGCCGGCCATCGAGGGCCCGCTCTTTCTCGCTCATCTTCGCTCTGCGCTCGTGCTCTTCGCGTTCCTCCGCGAGCAAGCGCTCATGAAGCGGTTGCCAGAGCAGAGGGCCAAAAATCTCCGTCCAGTCGGCCGCCGTGTGCCAGTGCCGGCGGCTGTCCGCGGCGCGCAAGTTGAACTTCTGTTGGGGCGGGAGCTCGTTGCCCTCGGCGTCGTAGCGATGCTCTCGCTTCGGCTTCGCGCTTGGGAGTGGTTCGAGCGATAAGCCCCGAGGCTTGGGCGGCTTTCGTTCTCCGTTTACTTCTGCCCTCT
Source organism: Gaiellaceae bacterium (assembly GCA_049591255.1). Classification (GTDB taxonomy): domain Bacteria; phylum Actinomycetota; class Thermoleophilia; order Gaiellales; family Gaiellaceae; genus Fen-549. The sequence continues at coordinate 78,412 of JBAWEP010000057.1, read as the reverse complement.
GGCAAGCGCGCCTCCACGTCCTGACCTCTTTCCGCCGCTCGCGCTCGGCTTCTGAGAGCGCGGCCGGCCGCGTCCTGTCTCGGCCCGTCGCCTGCCAGGCCCAACGACTCGCGGATCCGTAGGTCTCGGCGCCCGAGGCCAACCTCTCGAGCGTGTCGACGACGATGTCCAGCGACCACGAGTGTCCGCGCGCGACGGCCTGGCCGCCCGAATGGACGCTCCGCCTCTGCTCGCAGGATGTGCAGCGAGCGCCGCCATGGACGTGCGAACGCGGGAGCTTCGGCGTAAAGGAGTGAGAACCGCGCGGGTAGTTCGGGTCAGGACTGAAGGGCTTGCAGAGATAGCGCTGTCGATGGGTCGTCCCGTCGGCGCTTTGATAGGTACCGCGACGCGTTCGCTTTGAGGCCGTTCCGTGCACTGGGCACGGCGGCGAGGGAGTGAAGAGAGGCGCCGGCTCTTCGCCCGGTTCGATCGCTACCGCGAACTTGTGCCGCCAGCCGACGACGGGCGTGCAGAGGTAATCGCGGCGCAGACCCGAATTCGTTCTGCGAGTTCCCACCGAGACCACGTGCGAGTGCACGTGCTGAGGGTCCGGACAAGGGACAGGGTCGATCTGTCGTTTTCTGCCAGCCAGCGGGGGACCTCCTGACACCTCTGATATCGGCAGGAGGAGCCGAAAACGTTAATTGCACCCATGGGAACTCCATCGTCTGCCGTACGCTCACTCCCGCAACCATGCCTGGCACCCGGACGTGTCCCGACTGGACAGGTTGTCGATCGAGGTGAATCACGATCGATCGGTGCCCTCGTCTTGTGGTGACTGGCCTTTTCGGACCGTCTGGTCTTATGATTCAGCGACTTCCGATCATGCACGCGCTCAACTTCTACTCACCGATGGTCTCCGATCAGCTGAGGAGCCACCGCAAGACGGCAACCATCCGTCTGGGCGATAAATCGGACAAGTACCGCAAGGGCGACATCGTGCAGGTGCTCTGCGGCGCTCGCTTCAGCCCGCGCGAGAAGGTGTTCGACGCCGTCATCGACAAGATCGAGGTCAAGCGCCTGCGCGACCTGTCGCCGCGTGAGATCGAGCACGACAATCCCGAGCTGCGCCGTAGCGAAGAGATGGTCGAGTTCCTCGGCCAGCTCTACAACCGCGAGATCACGCCCGACGACACGATCACGATTATCCGCTTCTCCGAGATCCTGAACAGCACCCGCTGACCGGGCGCGCTCGGTGGCGCGCTGCGTCGGCTCTTGAGTCGCGTCCTCGATCGCACCCCGGTCGGCAGGTCGTGAACTGAGGCTGGCGAGCTCTAGGCCGGTTTCTCGAGCGCCGAGAGGAGCAGCTCGAGCATCAACTTCGGGTCGCGCCTGACTCGCCTGCTCTCGTCGGTCCGGCGCTTGCTCAGGTCGAGCGCGCGCGGATCGGTGAGCGGGACGAGTCGGCCCTCCCGCATCAGCCACTCGTCCACGCCGCCGAGCCGGCCGCCGAAGGTCGTGTAGACGGGGACGCCGAGCGCCGCCGCCTCGCGGTTCATCGTTCCGCCGGCCGAGACGACCAGGTCGGAGAGGGCGATCAGGCTCTGCGCGTCCACGGCGCCGGGCGGGACGATCAGCGAAGGTAGCTTCAGGTTCTGAACGAAGTCGCGCTGCTCCTCGGTGCGCGGAATGACGACTGCCTGCACCTCGGGGAGCCGACCTAGGTGGTCGAGCACGCGCGGGAAGAGCGGGTTCGAAGCGCGGTGATAGAGCGAGACGTCCGGCGGCGTGCGCACGACGACGAGAACGCGCGCCTCGTCGATTCCGAGCGCCGCGATGATCGAGCGGTCGGGCTCGAAGTCGGAGAGGTAGTACTCCTCCTTCAGGCCCGGGTAGCGGCGCAGCTTGGGCGGGCGCACGCCGTATCGCTCCAGCCGCTCGGGCGGGATCGACTCGGGGACGACGACGCGCGTCGCGGCGCGGCAGCCGAGATGGTGCTGCAGCGTGGCCCACTCGTAGTCGAAGGTGGTGGAGCTGGGGATGCCAAGCCGGCGCGCGCTGATGGTCAGCTCGTGCGAGCCGTGCGCCAGCGCAATGTCGAACTCGCGCCCCTTGGCCCAGCGGCGCAGATTCCGCAGCCGCGAGGTGAGCGAACGCGCCTTGCCGAGCCGCGAGCGGCCGCCGTGGTGCCCGACCACCTCGGCCTCCATGCCGTGCAGCTCGAGCAGCTGCAGCGTCTGCGCGTAGTCGCGGGCGGTCAGCTCGATCTCGGCGCCCTGCTCGCGCAGCAGCTCGATCAGGGGCCGGAAGACGAGCACGTGCGCCGGCGCGGTCATGTCGATCCAGACTCTCATCGTCGGGCCCATCGTCTCACGCAGTCGCTCCTCCCGGTCGCACTCAAACTCTTGCCGCCTCCAGCCGCGCCGAGCGCGGCGGCCCGGGCTCGCTTTCGACGTGCCCTTCGTACCAGAGCGTGAAGGCGAGCAGGCCCCAGAGCTGGCGCGAGAGATCTTCCTTGCGCGCCGCGTGACGATCGAGCAGGCCGGCCACGACCTCGGGCGCGAAGAAGCCCTGCCGGCGCAGCACGTCGGGAGCTAGCACCTCACGCGCAAACGGCGCCAGCTCGCCGCGCAACCAGGCCGCGGCCGGTATCGAGAAGCCGCGCTTCTTTCCATGCACGACCTCGCTCGGCAGTAGCGGCTCGGCGGCCCGCCGCAGCAGGACCTTCTTCTTCAGGCCCGAGACCTTGAGCCGGCGGGGAAGCGCCAGCGCCAGGTTGGTCACGGCCGTGTCGAGGAAGGGGACGCGCGCCTCCAGCGAGTGAGCCATCGAGGAGCGGTCGGTCTTGGTGAGCAGGTCGTCCACCAGCGGGATGCCGAGATCGACGTCCTGCAGGCGCGCGAGCGGTTCGGCGCCCTCGGTCTCGGCGAAGCGGGCGCGCAGCAGGTCGACCGGGTCGAAAGAGCTTTGACGCGCGCGCAACTCGGTACGGACAGCGGGCGCGAAGATCTCCTTCCAGCCGTGATGGCGCTCGAGCGGCGGCAGGTGGGCGGCGCGGGTGAAGCGCTTGGCCTTGTAGTCGAAGCTGATGCGGGCGTTCGAGCTCGGCAGCAGCTCGGCGAAGGGTCGCGCCAGCCGGGCGATCGGACCGAGCCGCGCCGCCAGCAAATCAGCGGCGTAGGTGTAGTAGCCGCCGAACAGCTCGTCGCCGCCCTCGCCCGAGAGGCAGACCTTCACGTCCTCGGCGGCGAGCTGCGAGACGAGGTAGGTCGGCAGGGCCGAGGAGTCGGCGAAGGGCTCGTCGAAGGTCTCGGCCAGGGCGCGCAGGAGCAGCTCCGGCTCGGGCCGCAGAACGAGCTCGCGGTGGTTGGTCGCATAGCGCTCGGCGACCTTGCGCGCGCCGGCCGTCTCGTCGAAGGAGCGCTCCTCAAAGCCGATCGTGAATGTGCGCAGAGGTCCACTCGACTCCTGCGCCGCCAGCGCCGCGAGCAGCGAGGAGTCGACGCCGCCGGAGAGGAAGACGCCCACCGGCACGTCGCTGACCAGATGGGCGCGAACCGAGTCGCGCATGCGTGCGCGCAGCTCCTCGGCCAGGGTCTCGGCCGACTCGCTGCGCAGCTCGCTCTCCTCCACGGGGCGCGGACGGGCAAAGCGATCGAGCCGCGTCTGGCCCTTCTCCCAGACGAGCAGGTGCCCGGGCGGAAGCTTGCGCGTCCCCTGGAAGATCGAATAGGGCGCGGGCACGAAGTTGAAGGCCAGGTAGGCCTCCAGCGCCTCGGGATCGACCTCGCCTCGCGGCAGTGCGCGCAGCTCGGAGGCGAAGCGTAGCTCGCCCGTCTCGTCCCGGTAGTAGAGCGGCTTGATGCCGAAGCGATCGCGCGCCAGGACGAGGCGGCGCTCGCGGGCGTCCCAGACCGCGACGGCGAACATCCCGCGCAGGCGCACGGCGAAATCGAGCCCGTACTCCTCGTAGAGATGGGCGATCACCTCGGTGTCGCCGTGACTCGCAAAGCGGTGGCCCTTGGCCTGAAGCTCCGCTCTCAGCTCGCGGTAGTTGTAAATCTCGCCGTTCTGTGCGACCCGCACGCTGCCGTCCTCGTTCGCCAGCGGCTGATCGCCCGTTTTCAGGTCGATGATCGAGAGGCGCCGCGCCGCGATGCCGACGCCGCCATCGAGGAAGGTTCCCTCACTGTCGGGGCCGCGGTGCGCGAGCTTGGCGTTCATCGCCGCCAGCTCGTTTGGATCGACACCTCGCCTCGTTGAGACGATTCCACAGATCCCGCACACGGGGACGGAGTCTAGTGCCCCGCCGGGGTCTGACCCCGTTTCGGGGTCTGACCCCTATGCCCTGGCCGAAAGGGCCAATTGCGGAGAGGGCCGGTCACGAATAGGCTCGATCGCGTGCCTCGCCGACCGAGAGAGGAGCGCAGCGGCGGCTTCTTTCACGTCACTTCACGTGGTACCGAGCGCCGCCTTATCTTCATTGATGGTATCGATCGCCGGAGCTTTCTCGACCTGCTCGAGATTGCCTGCATGCGCTGCAACTGGCGCTGTCTCGCCTGGTGTCTGATGGAGAACCACTACCACCTGATCGTGCAAACGCTGGAGCCGACGTTGTCGGATGGCATGCGCCGGCTGAACGGCCACTACGGGCAGCGCTTCAATCGTCGCCACGATCGCAGCGGTCATCTCTTCCAGGGACGTTTTTACGCAAGCGCGATCGAGCTCGACAGTTATCTGAGGGAAGCGATCCGCTACACACTTCTCAACCCGGTCAGGGCGGGTCTCGTCGGATCGCCGTCGGCCTGGCCCTGGTCGAGCTATCGCGCCACGGTCGAGAGAACGAGAGTGGGCGGGTTCTTCGCCCGCGAACTCTTGCTCGAACTCTTTGGCGAGGCGGAAGCGGTCGCGATCTCGCATTTCGAGCGCTTCGTTCTGGATGGTCTCACTGGAGATTGATTCGATCTGGGGTCAGACCCCTGGCGGGGTCAGACCCCGGCTACTTGTGCGGTCGAACCAGTCCGCGCAGCGACTGCCTGAGCACGCGCCAGCCCGTCGCGACGAGCGTGCGCAGGTAGAGGCCGACCGAGCGATCGGCGATGTATTCGAGATCGTGCGCGAGCTTCTCGGCCCAGGAGGTCTCGTAGCCCTTGCGCACCTGGGCGAAGCCCGTCAGGCCCGGGCGTACGACCAGGCGCTGCCAGTAGGCGGGAATGTCCTCGGCCAGCTCCTCGAAGAAGCGCGGCCTGATCGGTCGCGGCCCGACCAGGCTCATGTCGCCCTTGAGTACGTTCCACAGCTGCGGAATCTCGTCGAGCTGGGTGGCTCTGAGCCAGCGCCCGATCGGCGTGAACTCGGAGCGCGTGCGCTCGACCAGTTCCGGGCCGAGGTAGGGCCCGAGGCGGCTCTCCGCGTTCGGCTTGAGCGTGCGGAACTTCAGCATCGAGAACACCCGGCCGGAGCGGCCCACTCTCTCGCCGCGGTAGAAGATCGGCCTGCCGCTCGAGAGCAGGATGAACGGCACGATCAGGACGACCAGCGGAAGCGAGATCAAGAGGAACAACGCCGAGAAGAGAAGGTCGAGAAAGCGCAGCGCCAGATCGACCCCGCGCCTGTCCGGAGACTCCTCGGCCAGCCGGGAGTAGCGCGCCTGGAGGGTCTCTTGCTGCACGGATCGAGGATATCCCTCTCGTGCTCGAGGCGCGTCGCGCTGCATGGCCGCCCGCGGGTCGGTCTGCTCGCCATCATAATATGTGCTTATGGACACGCGTCAGCTCGCAGCCTTCTGCGCCGTAGTGGAGTTGCACAGCTTCTCGCACGCAGCCGAGCGGCTGGGCGTGACGCAGCCGGCGGTCAGCATGCAGATCCGCGCGCTCGAGGAGCGGTTCGGGCAGCGGCTGCTCGATCGCTCGGGCCGACGGGTCGAGCCGACCGAGGCCGGACAGCGCCTGTACCGCGGCGCGCAGCGTCTGATCGCACTCGAGGAGCAACTGCAGAGCGAGGTTGCCAGCGTCGAGGAGGGGGATCTGCGCGGGCGGCTCGAGATCGGCTCCTCGACGGGACCGGGCGACCGTGCTTTGCCGCTCCTGCTCTGCGAGTTTCAGCGTCAGTCGCCGGCCGTCTCGATCTCTCTATCCGTCTTCGACACGCAGACCGTCGTCGAGCGCGTGGCCGAGCGCGAGCTCGAGCTGGGCGTCGTCGGCGCGGCCCGCAAGCACCGTGGCGTCGTCTTCGAGCCCTTCTTCCGCGACGACGTCGTTCTCGCCTGCCGGCCCGATCATCGCTTCGCCGGGCGAACGATCTCGCTTGAAGAGCTGCGCAGCGAGCCGCTGATTGTCATGCAGGAGGGTGGCGGCGTGAGGCAGCTCCTGGAGGACGAGCTGCGCAAGCACGGCGTGCGCCTGCGCGATCTCGACATTCGCCTGGAGCTCGGGCTGCAGGAGTCGGTGCGCTCGGCGGTGATGGGCGGCTACGGCGTCGGCTTCATCTCGCGCTCCGCGCTCGACAGCGAGCTGGCTGCGGGCCAACTCTCCAGCGCCCGCGTGCAGGGCCTCGATCCGGCGCGCGAGATAATGCTGGTGCAGGCCAGCGGGCGGTCGCTGACACGGGTCGCCGAGGCGTTCCTCGCCTTCGCTCGCGAGCGCCTCTCCTGAGTCCGGACAGCCCGCAACCGCCCCCCAACTGTGTGGATGGCCGTACCGGCGAGAGCAGGGATTTGTGCCACGATGGGCCTGTGACCAGCGTTCTGATAGTCGACGACCACAAGGCCTTCCGCACCAGCGCCCGGCACCTGCTCGAGGCCGAGGGCTTCGTCGTGGTGGGCGAGGCGGCGAACGGCCGCGACGCGCTCGAGCTCGCCGGCGAGCTCTCGCCCGACCTGGTGCTGCTCGACATCCAGCTTCCCGACATCGACGGCTTCGCGGTCGCCAGGGAGCTGCGGCAAAGAGGAGAGAGCGCCACGATCGTCCTCACCTCCTCGCGCGACGCCGGCGACTACGGTGCGTCGATCGCCGAGAGCGGTGCACGCGGCTTCGTGCCCAAGGGCGATCTTTCGGGCGCGGCGATCGCGGCCCTGGTCAAATGAGGGCGATATCGGGCCGCCGGCTCGATACGCTAGAAGCGCTCGGCAGTTTGGGAACTTCCAACCCGGGATGGTGACTACGTGCGCGTCGTTGTAGCCGAGGATTCCGTGCTTCTGCGAGAGGGAATTTCCCATCTCCTGGAGGACGCGGGCTTCGAGGTGGTCGGCCAGGCGGGAGACGCCGAGGAGCTGATCCTGAAGGTGCGCAGCTATCACCCGGACGTCGCGGTGGTCGACATCCGCATGCCGCCGACGCAGACCGACGAGGGCCTGCGCGCCGCCAAGCAGATTCGCCGGGAGCTGCCGCAGACCGGCGTGCTCGTTCTCTCCGCCTATCTGGAGTCGGAGTACGCGCTGGAGCTCCTTTCCGACAGCGCCGAGGGCGTGGGCTATCTACTCAAGGACCGCGTCTCCGACGTCGACCAGTTCATCTCGGCCGTGCGCCGCGTCGGCGAAGGGGGCTCCGCGCTCGACCCGGAGATCGTCTCTCGCCTGGTCGGCCGGCGCCGGCGCCAGGACCCGATCGCAGACCTGACGCCGCGCGAGCGCGAGGTGCTGGCGCTGATGGCCGAGGGCCTGAGCAACGCGGCCGTCGCCGCCAAGCTGGTCGTCACCGAGCGCGCCGTCGAAAAGCACGTCACAAGCATCTTCGCCAAGCTTCGCCTGCCCGCCTCGCGCGAGCAGCACCGGCGGGTGCTCGCCGTGCTCGCTTTCCTCCGCGCCGACTAGCGCCCAGCGCGATACCCGGTGCGGCTATCCGCACCCGCGATACACCGGCTCCCCGAACCGCTTCTCTCAGGCCTGCCGCATTCCGGCTCGGCGCCTATGGAGAGACGCTTGGGCCACGAAAAGCGACCCGAGGAGAACAGGGATGAAAAAGGCGAATCTCGCAGAGCGCGCCGGCGGCTGGAGCGCGCGAAACTGGAAGAAGGCACTTTTCGGCTGGCTTGCGTTCGCGCTCATCGCGACCGTCGTCGGCGCGGCGGTCGGAACGCGGATGGCGGGGAACGAGAGCAGCCCGGGCGAGGCGGGCCGCGCCGAGAAAATGCTCGACAAAGCCGACTTCTCCGGCCCTCCGGTCGAGAACCTGCTGCTGCAAAGCTCCAAGCTGAAGGTCTCGGACCCGGCCTTCCGGGCGACCGCCAAGGATCTGGTTCAGCGGCTCGAGGCGACCGGCGGCGTCAGTCGCGTGCGCACGCCGATCGGGCTCGGCCAGACGGGCGGAGCGGTTGCGCAGGACGGGCGCTCGCTGCTCATCGACGTGGAGCTGGTGGAGAAGGGCGCCGAGAAGAACGTCGCCGGCGTCGAGTCGGTGGTCGCGCAGGTGAAAAAGGCTCACCCCGAGCTGAGGGTGTTCGAGTTCGGCGAGAACAGCGCCAACCGTGAGGGCGACAAGGCCGTGGCCGCGGACTTTCGCCGCGCCGAGTTTCTCTCGCTGCCGATCACGCTCCTGATCATGCTCGGCGCCTTCGGGGCGCTGGTCGCCGCGAGCCTGCCGGTCGTGCTCGCCTTCTCGGCCGTGCTCGCGGCCATCGGTCTGAGCGCGATGATCAGCCACGTCCTGCCCGCCTCGGACATCACGGCTCCGATGGTGCTCTTGATCGGAATGGCGGTTGGTGTCGACTACTCGCTCTTCTATCTACGCCGCGAGCGCGAGGAGCGTGCCGCCGGCCTCGAGTCGCGCGCCGCGCTCAAGCGGACGGCGGCCACCTCGGGCCAGGCCGTACTGATCTCCGGACTGACCGTGCTGATCGCCATGGCCGGGCTGCTCCTGGCCAACGACCCGACCTTCAGCTCGATGGGAGTCGCGACCATGGTCGTCGTCGCGGGCGCCATGATCGGCTCGCTGACAGTCCTGCCCGCGCTGCTCTCGCGGCTCGGCGACAAGGTCGAGCGGGGGCGGATTCCCTTCCTGCGCCGCAAGGGCAAGGAGAGCGGAGACTCGCGCCTCTGGTCGGCGATCCTGCATCCCGTGCTGAGACACCCGCTCATCTCGGTGCTCGGCTCTGTCGCCGTCCTGGCATGCCTGGCAATTCCCGCGCTGAGCATGCGGATGGCGGTTCCCAGCATGGCCGACATGCCTGCGAGCTTCCAGACGGTCAAGGCCTACAAGGCGATCAACGCCACCTTCCCCGGGGCTCAGGCTCCGGCGGACGTCGTGGTCAAGGCGCCAGATCTCCGTTCGGCGCAGGCGACCACGGCGATCGCGAGCCTGCGGCGGCAGGCGGTCGCCAGCGGGAAGATGTTCGAGCCGATCGACGTCAGGATCAATGCCGACGGCACGTTCGCCTCGATCGGCGTCCCGCTGGCCGGAAACGGCACCGACGAAGCCTCCATGAACGCCCTCTCGGCGCTGCGCAAGGATCTGATTCCGGCGACCGTCGGCAAGATCCCGGGCGCCACGGTGGCCGTCACGGGCGAGACGGCCGGCACCAACGACTTCAACGCGATGATCGCGGCGCGGATGCCGATCGTCTTCAGCTTCGTGCTGGGGCTGGCCTTCCTGCTTCTGCTGGTCACCTTCCGCTCGATCGTGGTGCCGATCAAGGCGATCATCCTCAACCTGCTCTCGGTGGCGGCCTCATACGGCGTTCTCGTGGCCGTCTTCCAGTGGGGCTGGGGCGATTCGCTGCTCGGCTTCCAGTCGTCCGGGACCGTCGTCTCCTGGCTACCGCTGTTTTTGTTCGTGATCCTGTTCGGGCTCTCGATGGACTATCACGTCTTCATCATCAGCCGGATCAAGGAGCTGGTCGACCGTGGCGTCGAGACGGAGCAGGCGGTCGAGCGCTCGATTCTCTCCACGGCCGGGACGGTGACCGCGGCGGCGGTCGTGATGGTGGCCGTTTTCGGGATCTTCGCCGGGCTTCGTCTGATCGAGATGAAGGAAGCCGGTTTTGGCCTGGCCGTGGCGATACTGATCGACGCCACGATCATCCGGGGCGTGCTCCTGCCGTCGGCGATGAAGCTGCTCGGGCGCTGGAACTGGTACCTGCCGCGCTGGCTGGAGTGGCTGCCGACCACTCGCTTCGGGCGCCACGAGCAGCCCGCCGTCAGGGGCGAGCTGGCCCCGGCCTTCGACTGAGTTGGCCCCACCCGCAGAGCCGCGACGATCTCGGGGGAGTCGCGGCTCTGCAACAGGGGGTGAAAAGTCGATTAGAAGGCCGTATTCTAGGAATAAGCTATCTTGACCACAGAAGCGCTCGAGTCGCTATGCTTTCGAACCATTCTTCCCTCGCGGAGACGATCGTGGACGAGAACGAGCTAAACGAGAACGGAGACGGCCTGAACGAGGGCGTGCTCCGCTTCGAGAGTCTCGATACCGGAGACGCGGTTCTGGTTTACGCTCACCCGACCGACGACGGGCAGGTGTCGCTTTTCATCTCGCACGAGATGGACGGGGATCTGGAGCTGCTCATTGATCCGCGCACGGTCGAGGAGCTGGCGCTGAGGCTTGCCCGGGCCGCCGACGCCGCCCGGCAGGGGGAGGAGGAGTGATGCCGGCTCAGCCTTGTTGCGCGGCCCGCGCTCTCGGTTCCCCCGTCACGCGGTGGCGGCGGTCATGGAAACTTCGCACATAACGACCTTCGAGACACCGCCCCGCAAACGATTGGAGAACCCCAATGACTGCCTCTGACGGATTCCTTGCACTCCCACCCCGCTGCTGCAAGCCGCGCGCTCAGGGGATCACGCACATCTTCGACAAGGGGCTTACGCTCGCCGCCATCGAAGGCCTCTACGAGGTCGCCGGCGACTACATCGACGTGGCCAAGCTCGGCTGGGGCTCCTCCTACATCACCTGCAACCTGAGCGAGAAGATCGCCCTCTACCGCTCGCTGAACACGCCGGTCGTCTGCGGCGGCACGCTCTTCGAGGTCTCCTTCACGCTGAACAAGCTCGACGGCTACAAGAGCTGGATGGCGGCCAACGGCCTGACGCACGTCGAGATCTCGGACGGCACGATCGACCTCCCGCGCGAGCGCAAGCTCGAGCTGATCGCCGACTTCGCGCGCGACTTCACCGTTCTCTCCGAGGTCGGCTCGAAGGACGCCGAGGTGATATTCGCCCCGTATGAGTGGGTGGCGTGGATCAAGGAAGAGCTCTCCGCCGGCTCCTGGAAGGTGATCACCGAAGGACGAGAAGGCGGCACCGCCGGTATCTTCCGGCCCTCGGGCGAGATGCGCTCCGGGCTGGTCGAGGAGATCGCGCACGAGGTTCCTGTCAACGACCTGATCTTCGAGGCGCCGCTCAAGGCTGCCCAGTCCTGGCTGATCGCCCATTACGGCCCCGAGGTGAACCTCGGCAACATTCCGCCCGAGGAGGCTCTCGGCCTCGAGGCGCTCAGGCTCGGGCTTCGCTCCGACACGCTCAGGGCGATTCTCGGCGATGAGTAGCGTCAACCCAAAACTGGATTACTCGCCGGAGCTCGCCGAGCGACTTGCCGAGGAGCTGGAGCCGCTCTCGGCCGAGGAGCTCCTGAGCTGGGCCGCGGAGAAGTTCGGCTCGGGGCTCTGCCTGACCTGCTCCTGGCAGAAGCAGTCCTCGGCGCTGGTTCACATGCTCTCCGAGCTGGGGCTGCAGGTTGACGTGATCGAGCTCGACACGCAGCTTCTCTTCCGCGAGACCTACGAGACGCGCGACCTCCTGCGCGAGCGCTACGGCTTCAAGCTGGTAAGCCCGGAGATCATCTCGGTCGCCGAACAGCACCTGCAGGAGGGCCCGAACCTCTGGGAGCGCGATCCCGACCGCTGCTGTCAGATTCGCAAGGTCGAGCCGCTCCAGCGGGCGCTGGCGCCCTACGTCGCCTGGATCTCGGGCGTCCGCCGCGACCAGTCGCCCAGCCGGGCCGGCCTGAAGAAGATCGCATGGTCGGAGCGTCACTCCCTGTGGCAGATCCATCCCTTCGCCGACTGGAGCGAGAAGCGAGTACGCGCCTACCTCGAGGTCAACGAGATCCCCTTCCATCCGCTGCACGACAGGGGCTATCCCTCGATCGGCTGCATCCCCTGCACGCGCCCGGTACGGCCGGGCGAGGACGAGCGGGCGGGGCGCTGGGCGGGCTCCGGCAAGCTCGAGTGCGGCATTCACATCGACGGACCAAGCACAGAAAGGCACTGATGAAAGAGAAGGACGCGGACACTGCCGGCGGCAAGCCGGCGGCGAGCACTGTTGATCACATCTACCCGCACGAGCACCCCGAGTCGAATCGTGTGCGCGGCGGCGGCTTCACTCTCTGGTTCACGGGGCTTTCCGGCTCGGGCAAGACGACGATCGCGCATCTCGTCGGTCCGGCCCTCGACGAGCGCGGCTGCATCGTCGAGTACCTGGACGGCGACACGGTGCGCACCAACCTCTCGAAGGGCCTCGGCTTCTCGAAGGAGGATCGCGACACCAACATCGAGCGCATCGGCTGGGTGGCCTCGCGCCTCACTCGTCACGGCGCCGCGGTGATCGCCGCCGCCATCTCTCCCTACGAGGAGATACGGCAGAAGAATCGTGCGCTGATCGAGGAGTACGGGCGCTACGTGGAGGTGTACGTGGGCGCCTCGGTCGAGGAGTGCGCGCGCCGCGACGTCAAGGGCCTGTACGCCAAGGCCTTCGCGGGCGAGATCAAGGGCTTCACCGGCGTGGACGACCCGTACGAGATTCCGGTCAATCCGGACATCGCCCTGGACACCGAGCAGCTCTCCCCCGAGCAGGCGGCCGCGGTAGTTATCGCCAAGCTGGAAGAGCTCGGCCTGGTCGCGGCGGAGGTGGTCGCATGACCTCGGCTCTGGACAGACTGATCAAGCCGCACGGCGGCGTGCTGGTCGATCGCACCGGCCCGCGCCCCGACGGCGTCGAGTCGCTCGAGATCGTCTCGATCAGCTCGCGCGAGCTCGCCGACCTGGACATGATCGCCTCGGGCGCGCTCTCGCCGCTGACCGGATTCATGGGCCGCGAGCAGTACGAATCGGTGCTGAAGACGATGCGCCTGCCGGGCGGGCTACCCTGGTCGCTGCCGGTGTGCCTGGCCGTCGACGAGGCGCCGAAGGGCGACCGAGTCGCTCTGGCGGGCGAGGACGGGCGCCTGTACGCAACGCTCGAAGTCGCCGAGGTGTTCGATTACGACGCCGAGCGCGAGGCAGAGCTCTGCTACCGCACCACCGACGAGGCCCACCCCGGCGTCGCCCGCGTTCTCGGGCAGAAGCCTCGCTATCTAGCCGGTGAGGTGACGGTGTTCGAGCGCCCCGCGCCGCCCTTCCCCGAGCTGGCGCTCGATCCGGCCGAGACGCGTGCTCTGTTCGCCGAGCGCGGCTGGCGCCGCGTCGTCGGCTTCCAGACCCGCAACCCGATTCACCGCGCACACGAGTATCTGACCAAGGTCGCGCTCGAGACGGTGGACGGTCTGCTCATCCACCCGCTGGTCGGCGACACGAAGTCGGACGACATCCCCTCGAAGGTGCGGGTGGACTGTTACCGCAAGCTGCTCCAGGGCTATTACCCGGCCGACCGCGTCGTCATCTCCGCCTTCCCGGCGGCGATGCGCTACGCCGGTCCGCGCGAGGCGATCTGGCACGCCATCTGTCGCAAGAACTACGGCTGCTCGCACTTCATCGTCGGCCGCGACCACGCCGGCGTCGGCAGCTACTACGGCACCTACGACGCGCAGCTCATCTTCGACGAGTTCGAGCCGCACGAGCTCGACATCGAGCCGATGATGTTCGAGCACTCGTTCTGGTGCAAGAAGTGCGGCTCGATGGGCTCGAACAAGACCTGCCCGCACGGCGCCGATGACCGCGTATTCCTCTCCGGCACGAAGGTGCGCGAGATGCTCGCCGCGGGCGAGGAGCCCCCGATCGAGTTCACGCGGCCCGAGGTCGCCGAAGTGCTCATAGAGGCCTATCGCCCGTGAGCGGCGGCACCTGGCAGTTCGTTCTGCTGGGGCTTGGCGTAGGCACGCTGGTTGGAATGACCGGCATGGGGGGCGGCTCGCTGATGACGCCGCTCCTCATGCTGGTCTTCGGATTCGATCCGGGCAAGGCCGTCGGCACCGATCTGATGCACGGCGCGATCTTCAAGTCGTTCGGCGCCGCCCGTCATCACGTTCTGGGGACGACTCACAAGGGACTCGTCCTCTGGATGCTCTTCGGCTCGATACCGATGTCGCTGCTCGGCGTCTGGTGCGCCCAACTCCTGGGCAAGGGCGCGGTCACCCTGCAGACGCGCATCGTCGCGGCGGCGCTGATCCTGGGCGGGATCGGCTTCCTGCTCAAGACGTTCATCAAGGGCGGCGTCGAGGCGAGCGACGAGGCCTTCGAGCTTCGCTCTCGCGACCGGGCGATCGCCTTCGCGCTGGGATCGAGCGGCGGCTTCATCGTCGGTCTGACCTCCGTTGGCAGCGGCACCTTCTTCGGCCTGGTGATGCTCCTCGTCTTCCCCCTGACGGCGCGGCGGATCGTGGGCACCGACATCTTCCACGCCGCCGCTCTCTGCTGGGTGGCCGGTCTGGGGCACGTCGTCAGCGGTACCGTCGACTGGCACGCCCTGCTCTGGATGCTCCCCGGCTCGATCCCCGGCATCTTGATCGGAAGCCAGGTGAGCGTCGGCATTCCCGACAGGGTGCTTCGCATCGCCTTCTCGACCGTCCTCTTGCTCAGCGGCTTCAAGCTGCTCGAGCCGCTGCCGGGCAACTGGACGGACATCACCGTTGTGGTGGGCGTCGGGCTGGGCGTGCTTGCGCTCGCGGCCTGGGGAGGGGCACTCCTCCTGTCGCGGCGCTCCGCAGCGCGATCGCTCGAAGAGCTGTCGCCGTAGAAAATCTGCTCCAATATGGCTTGGCGAGCCGCGCCGTCGCCGCGCTGACCCGCCGCTGTAGACTTGCTCGGCTTTGAAGGGTTCACCCTGCAATATGCGGTGGCGGCCTCGCTCAGCGCCGAGCGCTGGTTGACGGAAGATCATGGACACGCTCGCGCAAATCGGCGGCCCGCTCGCGGCATTCGGAGTAATCGGACTACTGCTCGGCAGGGATCGAGTTGTGCGCCTGATCGGGCTCGCGCTCGCGGCGTGCGGGGGCGGGCTTGCGGCCGTGGTGTTCTCGCCGAACACCGGCTTGGCTGCGTTCGCGGCCGTCGCCGTGATCGTGCTGGCCGTCGTCGCGGCGCTTATCGCGGCGTTGTGGCGCTGGCCCGTTCTGCTGCCGTTCCTGGCCCTGGCCTGCGTGCCGGCTCGTCTTCCCTTCAAGCTGAGCGACTCGAACTACAACTCCTTTCTTCTTCTCTACGTGGTCATCACCGCGGCGACCCTCGTGCTCGCACTGGAGATCTACCGCGGCGACGTGCGCTCGCGCGAGCTGGGACCGGTCGCCTGGCCCCTGGCGGGCTTCGTCGTCTGGAGCGCGCTGTCGCTGATCTGGAGCGTCGACGTTCGAAGAGGAGCAACCGAGCTGGACGCCGCGCTGCTGCCGTTCACCTTCCTCGCGCTCGCGCTGGCCCGCGTGCGCTGGTCGCGGCGGATGCTGCAAGGCCTGCTCTTGCAGCTCGTCTCGATGGCTCTCGTGTTCGCGCTGATCGGGGTCTATCAGTACAAGACGGGCCAGATCTACTGGAATCCGAAGGTCATCAACTCGAACGCCTACGCGCCCTTCTTCCGGGTCAACTCGGTCTTCTGGGACCCGTCCATCTATGGGCGCTTCCTCGTGCTCGCCATCCTGGCCTGCCTCGCGCTCGTGGTTACGCGCGCCGGCCGCCCCTGGCTCGCCGCGGCGACCTGCGCGACAGGCGTGCTCTGGGTCGGGCTGGCGCTCTCCTTTTCGCAGTCGAGCTTCGCCGCTCTCGTGGTCGGGGTTGCGGCCGCCGCTCTCCTGGCCTGGCGCCGGCGCGCAGCGCTGCCGCTCCTGGCCGTGTCGATGCTGATGGTGCCCGTGGCGCTGGTAACGCCGCAGGCTCGGGCGAAGATGCTCGACGGGAAGAAGAACGATCTGAGCAGCATCACCTCGGCTCGCTCGACGCTCGTCCAGCACGGCATACGAATCGCCGTCCATCACCCCGTGATCGGGGTCGGCATCGGAGGCTTCAGGCGGGCCTACGCCGATCTCACCGGGATGTCCGGGCGAGACCTGCGCAAGGCCGCCTCGCACACCACGCCGGTGACGGTCGCGGCCGAGGGAGGGGCGATTGGGCTTGCGCTCTTCCTCTGGCTCCTCGCAACCGCGTTGATCGTCAGCTTCAAGCGCGCCGGGCCCACCTTCTCGGGGCGCGTCAAGCTCGTCTGTGCGCTGGGCCTGACCGCGATAGCCGTGCAGAGCCTGTTCTACGCGGATTTCTTCGAAGATCCGATGACCTGGGGGTTCCTGGCCGTCGCCGCCGGCGCGCCGCTCACGCTTTCGGGCAAGACGCCCGCGCTCAATGGTGATGCGGCCGGTACTCCACCGAAATGAAGCCAAGGGCGACGAAAGCCGTTACCGCTGCGACTATCCAGAGCATCATCTGCCAGCCCTCCTAGCAATACGCCACAGAAAAATGAACCGCAATCAGGTTTTCGGCAGGTTCAGCGAGAATTGAGCGTGAAGCAGGGTCTAGCGGAAGTCGGCTTGCTTGTTCTCCGCCCGCGACGCGGCCGGCTCCGGAACCGGTTTATTGAGAGCTCGGCCTGGAACTTGACCCCCAAAAGAGGGATATCAATCCCCATTTCGGCGCTAGGAAAACGTTTTCAGACGGAATAGCTTTCTAGGTGAGCCAAGTCGCTGGCTCGGAACAACCTAAGCCCCCTAGGAAAGAAAGCTCCCGCATGAGCCTTCTCATGAGTGAACCGCCGAAGTACGCCGCTCCGATCGAGAGGTCCCGGATCGCAGTCACGACGCGAATGGTTGACACGGCAACTCGTCTTCACGCCTGGTCGATCCCGCTTCCGTGCTGCATTCATGGAGTACCGTTCGAGCAACACTGCGAGCAGTGCAACGCGGTCGCGCCTATCAACGGATAGCTCCTAAAAGCCGCCCCCTCAATGGAGGCGCCGAAGCGAGAGGCCGGGATCGCTGGTCTCTCGCTTCCCCAGTAGTCGCTGAACCTCTGTGACCAGTCTGACCATGTTGAACGGCTTGTAGAGGAAGGCGTCAACGCCGGCATCCTCCGCGGTCAGCCGATCGCCGGGCTGCATGCTGCCAGTCGCCATCAGGATCGGTACCTTGGCGAGCGTCGCGCCGGCCTTGATCGCTCGCACGACATCGACGCCGCTGATGTCGGGCAAGCCCATGTCGACGATGACGAGGTCGGGCTCGAGGCTTCGCGCCAGCTCTAATCCCGAGCGGCCGTCGCCGGCCTCGATGACCTGGTAGCCGTGAGGCTCGATCGTCAGTCGAAAGAGAAGGCGAAGACTCGGATCGTCTTCGCAGACGAGGATGGTGGCGGCGGTTGAAGTCACTTTGGCGGCAGCTCGAAAGCGAGCCTCAGTTTACCACGAGGCAAGAAGCCTGTCGAGGGCGCCCATGACTTCGGGCGGCACGTAAACTCAGTTCGCCCGTGTTCACGCGCTTCGCTCCACCCGTCCTCGTCACGCTTCTCGTCGTGGCAACTGGAATCGCCTTCGCGGTGACCGAGCGCCTGAAGCTCGAGCCGCCGGCGATCACCAGCACTCGCGTCACGAGGCAGTTCTCGCCCACCTGCGGCTGCAACACGTCGAAGGCGAGGATCGCGTTCTCGTTGCGGCGCAGCGAGCGGGTCACCCTCGTGATCGTCAACTCGAGCGATCACGAGATCCGACAGCTGATCGGGGCCGAGGACAGGCCGTCGGGGCCGCTGCACGCGATCTGGGACGGGCACAACGACAGCGGCCAGCTCGCGCCCGACGGGAACTACCAGGTGCGCGTTTACCTGGCGAACAAGCGACTGAGGACGACGCTTCCGAACATCATCCAGCTCGACACCCAGGCGCCCAAGCTCACTTCGATCTCGCTCAGCTCGAACACGATCTCGCCGGACGGCGACCACAACAAGGACGCGCTTCACATCGGCTACCACCTGAACGAGCGCGCCCGCATCCTGCTCTTCGTCGACGGTAAGCCGGCCGAGCAGACGAGGTACCGGGCGGGCAAGGCGGGCAAGTTCGACTGGAAGGGCCGGTTGGACGGACGCCTTCTCATGGGCTGGCACACGCTGACCCTGAGGGCTATCGATCTCGTCGGCAACGAGTCGGCTGCGAGCGCGCCCCTGTCCGTGCGCATCCGCTTCCTGGCGCTGCGACCGACGCGCATCAGCGTGGCCGCCGGGGCGGCATTCCAGCTCACGATCTCGTCCGATCGGGATTCCGTGCGCTGGCGCTTCAACGGAGAGATCGGGCTGGCTTCGAGTCACTCGCTGGAGCTGCGCGCTCCGATGACGCCGGGGCGCTACCGAGCGACCGTTCGCTCCGGGCCCTACCGGGCAAGCACTCTCGTCACCGTGCGCTGATTTCGAGCGGTTAGGCCGGCTGCATGCGCAGGGCGCGGCGAGCGAGCCTGGCTATCTGCTTGCGCTCGGAGGCCTGGTAGAAGAAGAAGGCGAACAGCAGCACGGGGTAGGCGACGGCGAAAGCAACCGCCACCGGCGCCGAGACCGAGAGAGCCTTCCCGCCCAGGACGAGCCCGGCTCCGACGCCGAGCAGGGTCACGATTCGGCGCCACTGGTACGGAACATAGAAGCGCCGCTGAGCGTGCCAGCTCATGCCGATGAACATCGCCGTGTAGGCGCCGAGCAGCGACCAGGCGGCGCCGATTGCGCCGAAGCGCGGGATGAGCAGGATGTTCAGGCCCACATCGGCGAGTGCGCCCAGCCCCGTGATGATCCAGTTGGCACCGGTCTTGCGCACGCGGCCGATGCTGATCACCACCACCGAGTAGCCGGCGAAGATCACGCTGCCGAAGGCGAGGAGCGGTACGAATCGGGCGCCCGGGTAGAAGGACGGCTTACCGGCGAGCAGATGAGCCAGGAACGGTGCAAGCAGAGACAGCGCGACCGCCGCCCAGGTCATGAAGTAGAGGAAATAGGTGAGCACATAGGCGTACGTATGACGCGCCTCGTCGTCGCTGTCGATCGAGTAGGCGAAGGCGGGCCAGGCGAGCTGGAAGGCGGTGATGACCAGCACCAGCGCCGAGGCGATCATTACGCCGAACGAGTAGACGCCGACCTGGGTCTGGCCGAGGTAGTGGTTGACGAAGAAGCGATCGGAGAATTTGGTTGCCCAGAGAGCGAGTGCCGACGGGAGCAGCGGCAAGCCGAAGTGCTCCATCGCCAGATAGAGGCGCCGGTCGAACTCGAAGCCGAGCAGCCGGGCGCGATAGGCGAGCAGCACCGTGTACACACACAGGGTGCCGGTGAAGTTGCCGACGATCAGGCCGATCGCCCCCTTGTGCAGGCCGACGACGAGC
The DNA here is from genome assembly GCA_049591255.1 of Gaiellaceae bacterium. Classification (GTDB taxonomy): domain Bacteria; phylum Actinomycetota; class Thermoleophilia; order Gaiellales; family Gaiellaceae; genus Fen-549. Next base: position 58,970 of record JBAWEP010000057.1, on the reverse strand, counting down.
AGCAGCGTCCCGCAGATCGTGATGATCACGTTCGAGACGCTGGCGATGGCGTAGGAGACGGCGCGCTGCTCGGCACGGAAGATCGCGGTCTGCTGCTGGTAGTTCATGTCGCCCCAGAGAAACACCGCGCCCGCCCGCACCAGGTTGACCTGCCCGGCCTGCAGCCCCAGGAAAGACGCGATCTGGGGCGCAAAGATCAGCCCCAGCGCGAGCCCGACGGTCGCAGCCGCCATCGTGTACCAGAACGAGGTGCGAACGACCGTCCGCCGCTTGATCGGATCGGAAGTGAGGTAGTAGAAGCGGAAGAAGGCGTTCTGGATTCCCGCGCGCAGAAAGATGACCATGACCGCTTCGGTGGCCAGGATGAGGGCCACCGCGCCGTAGCTTTTCGGCGGGAGGAAGCTCGTGTAGACGCGCAGCAGGAAGATCGCGACGAAGCGCGAGACGATGCCCCCGATCCCGTAGACCAGGGACTGCTTGGCGAGACGGCCGATCTGCTTTCGAATCATCGAGCCGTCATCTCTTCGTCGCTATTTGGCTCATCGCCGACATAGGAGCAGGGCGCCGAGAACAGCGCGCCAGCGCCCGATCGTATCTGGAGTCTCCGCGACTCGGTTCGAGAGAACGACGTCCGGGCCTGCCTCGCGTGTGTCTCGTCACAGAACGAGTTCCACGGGTGACGAGTCCGGGCAGCCGCTACGATCGCCCCCGATGAGCGAGAAGATCATCGATCGGGAGACGCGTTCGCGCATCGAACGCTATCTCGCCGCAGGCGCGGCTGGCTCGGGCGCGCCGCCGGCGATCGTGCTCGAGGTCGGCTGGGTCAACGGCCTGGGCGCGATCCAGACGCTGGCGCAGGCGGGCGTGCGGGTGCTGGCGCTCGACCACCGTCCCTTTGCGATCGGGCTTCGCTCGCGCCATTGCCTGCCGCTCGTGTGCCCGGATCCCTACGCCGCCGAAGAGCGCTTCCACGCCTTCCTTTCCGAGCTGTGTGAGCTGCTGCCCGCGCCGACTCCGATCTTCGCCACCCACGACGACGGCCTGGCCTCGATCGCGCGGGCGCTGCCCGGCCTGGGCGGCAAGCTGCTCTGCCCGGCCCCAGACGCCGAGAAGCTGGACGTCCTGCAGCAGAAGAGCTGGCAGCTCGCCCGCGCCGCCGAGGCGAATGTCGCGGCGCCGCGAACGCTCTACCCGAGCTCGGCCGCCGAGGCCCGCCAGGCCGCGAGCGAGCTGGGCTTTCCGCTCTTCGTCAAGCCGTCCGAGCCGATCGCCTTCCGCAAGGTCTATCCAAAGCGCCGCGTCTTTCGCTGCGACTCGATGGCCGATCTCGACAAGGCCTACGCGATGGCCGAGCCCTATGCCCCGATGCTGCAGGAGGTCGTTCCCGGCGCCGACAAGGAGCTCTACACGGTCGGCAGCTACCTCGATCGCCAGGGTCGCGCGCTCGGCGTCTTCTGCGGGCGCAAGCTGCGCCAGACCCCGCGCAGCCGCAAGCTGGTGCCGCGCGGCGTCGGCAGCTGCCGGCACGGCGAGGCGCTCTGGTTGCCCGAGCTGGTCGAGGATTCGCTGCGCCTGCTCGAGACCTGCGGCTTCAGCGGCATCTCGCAGGTCGAGTTCAAGCGCGATCCGCGCAGCGGCGAGTTCAAACTGATGGAAATCAACCCGCGCCTCTGGATGTGGCACTCGCTCGCGGCGGCCTGTGGCGTGAACCTGGCTCACATCGCCTATCTCGACCTGATCGGCCGGCCGCCGCAACCGCGCACCAGCGAGGGTTGCAGAAAGCACTGGGCGATCACGTTGATGAAGGGCGAGCGCCCCGTCGTCGCCAGGCCGCCTTTCGTGGAGCCGATTCTCTCGCTGCGCGATCCCAAGCCCGCGCTCGTCTACCTGTACCGCTACCTCAAGCGCTTCGGACGGCTGTAGAGCCGCTCGGAAGCCCCGGACACGCAGGTCGCCTGGAGCGGGCTGCCCCGATTCGTAGCGACATGAGCTCTTGGCTCGGGCGCCTCATTTCCCCACCCACCACCCCCCACCCACCCACGGGGCGAGGAACGGTATCGAGAAATCTCGCGCACGAATGCCGCGCCTATGTGCCGGAATAGTCACCACTCCGGAGACGCGGGCTCGGCGGGGTACTCAGAGCGCGGCAATCCGCTCGATCAGCTCGGCGATCTCGCGCATCCGCTGCTTGCGATCGATCTCGCCGACCAGCTCGGGCGACAGCTCGACGTCGGCGAGCTTCCCGCTGCGCCAGCGCTCGACCAGCTCGCCGAGAGCGGCTCGAATCGCCTCGCTGTCGTCGGGCGCCGCGACCAGCCCGGCGCCGGCCTCGCGCACCAGCGCGGCGGCCGCTCCCTGTGGCGGCACCGCGGCGAGAATCGGGCGCCTGGCCGCCAGGTACTCGTAGATCTTCCCCGAAGTGACGTCGACGCCGCGCCCGGCGGAGTGGGGGATCAGAAGCAGCAGCGCCTCGGAGTTCCGCTGCGAGGCGATCGCCTCGGCGTGCGGTTGAAAGCGAATCAGCTCGAGCTTCTCGCCCAGGCCGAGGCTCTCGGCCCAGAGACGGTCGGCCGTCCTGAACTCGCCGATGAAGCGAGCCGTGATCGGAGCGTCGATCTGTGCCAGCGCGGAGAGGAACGGGCGCGGGTCGCGCTTGCCGAAGAAGTTGCCGGTGTGGGTGATGCGGAAGCGCTCGCCCGGCTTGTACTCGATCGCGGCGAAGTCGTCGAAGTCGGCGCCGTTCGGAATCACGAGCACCTCGCCGCGGGCGCCCAGCGCGGTCATCTGCGCGGCGATCGTCGGTGTGACGCAGACGATCGCGTCGGCCCGGCGAGCGACGGTGCGGGCGAGCCTGCGATTCGCCTTCTCCTTCAGACGCACCAGCGCGCGCTCGTAGTGCCGGTCGGACTTGGCGACGACCGAGTCGCGCAGGTCAGCGATCCAGCGCACCTTGCCGTGACGGCGCAGGTGCGCGCCGATCATGTGCACGGAGGTCGGGGGCGAGGTGGTGATCACGACGTCGATGCCCTCGCGCCGGACGATTCGCCGCGCCGCCGGAAGTGCGCTGGCAACCCAGCTGACGTTCTCGTCGGGAACCAGCAGGCGCCTCGGCGTCAGCAGCGCCCGGCGCCAGAGCCGTCGCGGCCCGCTCAGGCCGAGCAGTCTCTCGCCCGGACGGATTCCGCTCGGGCCGTGGTAGCGCGCCCGGTGGACGTGCACGTCCGCGGGAATCTCCAAGTCGGGGTCGCTCTGGAGCCAGCGCGGATCGTCCGGAGCGAGGACGTGCGTCTCGATTCCCTGTCCCGGCAGATAGCCGGCGAGCTTCAGCCAGCGCTGCACGCCTCCGCCGCCTGCGGGCGGAAAGTAGAAGCTGACGATGAGGATCTTGGTGGGCATCCGGAGCGTCCGCGCAGCGAGTTACGGGCAGCGCAAGCATACGGCCGAGCAAGCGGGCGCGCCGGGCGCTGAGCGAAGCTACAGCGCTTGCAGCAGCTACCCAGTCGGTAGTGTCTGCCGCGCAGCCCATGTCTCATTCCGATCTTGCCTACGTGGCCGCGGTCTTCGGGGCGCTCGCCAGCTTCCCCGTTTTGCTGGGCGGAAAGCGAGTGATTCTCGCGGGCCTGGGCCTGCTGGTCGCGGCCGAGGTCTGGATGGCCTTCGCGCTCGTCCCGAGTAACGATCTGAAGCTCCTGGTCAACTCGCCGGTGCGTGTGGTGGCACTCGTCGGAGTGGGGCTCGTCGTCGTCGGCGTCGCCTTCCTGTTCAACCGCCATCCGGGCGTTGCGCCGGTAGCGCTGCTCGTGGCCGCACCCTTCCGGATCGGAGTCACGCTCGGCTCGCAGAGCGCGCGCTTGCTGCTGCCCCTGTACGGCGTGCTCGCGGCCGCCACGCTCGCGCTTGCCTGGCGGCTGCTGCGCGGAGGGCCAGCGCGCCAGATCCCCCGCTCGCTGGCCGTCCCGAGCGCTGCGCTGATCTGCCTCTACGCGCTCTCCCTGCTCTGGGCGAAGGACGTGACGGCGGGGTCGATCGAGCTCGCCGCCTTTCTCTTCCCCTTCCTCGCGCTCGTCGCGGTCGTCGTTCACGAGCCCAGCCGCTCCTGGCTGCCGAAGGCCCTGGCCTTCGTGCTGATCGGAGAGGCGATCGCCTTCTCGGCCTTCGGCCTGTGGGAGGAAGCCACCGGCCACATCTACTTCTCGCGCAAGCTCGAGGTGTCGAACATCTACACCAGCTTCTTCCGCACCAACTCGCTCTTCTCCGACCCGAACATCTACGGGCGTCACCTGGCGCTGGCGCTGGGGGTGCTGGTCGTGTTGATGTGGCAGACGCGCCGCCTGCTGGCACTCACGGCGGCGGCGATCGCCTTCATCTGGATCGGCCTGTACTACTCGTACTCGCAGTCGAGCCTGGTTGCTCTCTTCGTCGTCGTCGTGGCGGTCACTCTGGTGGCATCGGGCAGGCGAACCCGCAGGATGGTTGCGGTGAGCGCGGTCGCCCTGGCGCTCGTCGGGGCCGGCGTCGCCGCCGTGAGCGGTCAGGGTCATTCGCTGCGCCGCGTGACCAGCGGGCGCTCTCACCTCGCCTCGATCACATTCGACGTCTTTACCGACCACCCACTGGTTGGAGTGGGCGTCGGCTCACAGCCGAAAGCGGCTCAGAGTAAAAACAGTTCCAGCGCCTCCACGAAGAAAGACGCCTCGCACACAACGCCGCTCACCGTCGCGGCCGAGCTGGGGATTCTCGGTATCGCGGCCTATCTGGCCTGGCTTGCCGGCGCCTTCCTCACCCTGCGCAACAGCTGGAAGCGCGACCCGACGATAGGGCTTTCCCTGGCTGCGATATTCGCCGTGCTGCTCGTGCACTCTCTTTTCTACAGCGGCTTCTTCGAAGACCCGATCACCTGGGGATCGCTTGCTCTGGCAGCGGCGTGCCTGATGCCCCGGGACCTGGCGGCCGAGTAGTTGCGTTTTCGGGCCACCGCTATACTCGGCGCGTTGCCGGGGCTGCCTAGCTGGATCAGAAGAAAGCGATTTTTCGTACCGCTCGGGATCGCTGGATTGCTCCTGCTCGCAGCGCTCGGGGCGGCGCTGGCGATGCACTTCCAGAGCCCCGGCGTCGGGGGCTCTGTCACCTCGCTCGGGAGCGTGACGATCAAGCGGCCGGCAACCACGACGAAGCGGGCGCGACCGGTGAAGAAACCGCCTCCCGTCCGCGTCGACGAGACCTGCTGGAACAACTTCGGCGGCGACCCGATGCGAACTCTGGCCAGGCCGCACGTGAATCTCGGGCGACCGGGCAAGATCCTCTGGACGCGCGGCGTCCACGATCTGATGGAGTATCCGCCGAGCTACTGCAACGGCTACCTGTACGTCAATCTCGAGCGCGACGGAACGCTGGCGATCGACGCCGAAACCGGCCGCACCATCTGGTCGCGGAAGAGCAAGGGCTTCATGCCCTCCACGCCCGCGATCGCCGGACCGCGCCTGTTCGTCACCTCCTACGCCGGAACGGTTACGGCCTACAGGCGCTCGGACGGTCAGCTGCTCTGGCAGCTCCAGACGAGCCTGCCGATCGAATCGTCGCCGGTCGTGGTCAGGGGCGTCGTCTACGTGGGCGGTCACGACGGCAAGCTGTACGCGCTCAAGGCGCGCAACGGAAAGCCGCTCTGGGTGTACGACACCGGCGGTCGCATCAACTCCAGCCCCTCGGTCATCGGCGGCCGCGTTTGCATCACGAACTACAACGGTCTGATCGTCTGCGTGCGGCGCGGAAACGGCCACCGCGTCTGGGCCGTGCAGGTGCGGCGGGATTACCTCAGATTCGAGAGCTTCTACGCCAGCCCCTCGTCGGATGGAAGAAGGATCTTCACGGTCGCCCGCTCGGGCAAGGTCGTCGCGCTCACGGTGGCGAGCGGGCACATCCTCTGGACATACCGTCTCGGCGGACAGGCGTACGCCACCCCCGCCGTTGCCAACGGCCGCATCTTCGTCGGCGATCTGGCGGGCAATCTGAGCGCGCTCAGGTCGACCACCGGGGCGCTTCTGTGGCGAGTGAGCGTCCCCGGCCGCCTGATCGCGCCCGCGCTCGTGGTTGGGAATCTCGTCTTCTTCTCGACTCTGGAGGGCAACACCTACGCCGTCCGCGCCAGCGACGGGAAGATCGTCTGGCGCGTCCACATGGGCAAGTACTCGCCCGGAATCGCGACCGACCGGCACTACTACTTCTCGCTGAACGGGCGGCTGATCGCGTATTCGGGTCGCTTCAGCAAACCCGGAAGCTGAGTCGCGCTAACCGTCTCCGGTTTGTCCGCCCGGCGCGGCGGTCGGCCGCGCTGTTGAGATCGGGCGCGGGAAGTCGCTAGCATCGCGCTGTGGCCGATCCCGGAAGAAAAGCGCCGCCGATACCCGTGCAAGTTGCGCGCCGCGCCCGCTGGGTGCTCGACACGATCGGGGCGAGCGGGCTCGCGCTGGGCGAGGATCTTCCTTACGACGCGCAGGCCTGGGAAGAGGTGGCGCGCGGCACGCGGCCCGAAGGAGACGACCTGGCCGCCGCCTTCTTCGACCTGGCGCGCGTGGAGGAGCTGAGCGGGCGCCGCGACGAGCACGGGCGCTTCCTGGCCGCGTACTCCTCGCTCGACCCGCTCGATCCGCCGCTCGAGCGCCTGCGCCGGAAGCTCGGCGTCGAGCCCCGCCGCTGGGGTGGCGCTCGTTTCGCCGTCGCTCTCTCAACCGACGTGGACGTTCCCTGGCGCTGGCGGCGCCGTGCCATCGTCGGCTCTGCGGCCCGCCTCAAGAACGCCGCTCTCCAGGGTCGGCTCAGGCCGGCATACGGCGAAGCGAGGGCCCTGGCCGGCGTTCCACTGCACAAGCTGCGCGGTAGCGACCCCTACTGGCGTTTCGAGCAGGTCACGGCCGAGCTCGAACGTCATGGCGCCCGCTCGACCTTCTTCGTCATGGCGGGACATCGCCATCCCGCCGACGGCCCCGCGCCCGAGCTCTACGACCGGCTGCGCCCGAAGCTCGTGCAGACGCTGCTCGACGGCGGCGCGGAGGTTGCCCTGCACGGCAGCTACACGGCCGCCGACGATCCGAGCCAGCTCGCGCTGGAGGCGGAGCGGCTGCGCGACCTCGCCGGGCCGGTCTCCGGGCATCGCTTCCACTACCTGCGCCTCGACATGCAGCGCAACCTGGCCGCGATCGAGAAGCTCGGCTTCGCCTACGACTGCTCGCTCGGCTTCCCCGATCAGCCAGGCTTCCGCGCCGGCATCGCGCAACCGTTCCGTCCCTGGGACTTCGAGCGCGAGCGCCCCTTCGACCTGATCGAGATTCCGCTCGCTGTGATGGATGCGACTCTGGCCGAGGATCACTACCTGGGGCTCTCGGCGCGGCAGGCCGAGCCGCGCCTGCTCGCTCTGCTCGACTGGGCGCAGGAGAACGGCGGCGCCTTCTCGCTGCTCTGGCACCCCGGCAGCTTCGACCCGGCCGGGGCGCCGGGCTGGGGCAAGCTCTTCTTCCGTCTCGTCGACGCCGTCAGGGAGCGCGGCGGAGTTTGCATGAGCTGCGGCGAGCTGGCCGCCGAAGCGGCGCTCGAGCTGCCTCGAGCCTCCGGCGAAGACGGTGCCGGAAACGAGGCCCGGCTATAGTTCTGGCCGGTCAGACGACTCGAAAGGCAACGTGGTAGCCAACCTCTGGAAGCGCGCGCTGGTTCTCGCCCCGCACACCGATGACGGTGAACTGGGTTGCGGCGGCACGCTCGCCCTGCTCGCCGAGTCCGACTGCCACGTTCGCTACATCGCCTTCTCGATCGCCAATCGCTCGCTGCCGGAGGGCTTCCCGCCCGACACGCTGGCCCGCGAGGCGCGCGAGGCCACCGCTGTGCTCGGCATCGAGGACATCGACCTGCACGACTTCGACGTGCGCACCTTCCCCGAGCATCGCCAGGAGATTCTCGAGCTGCTGGTCAAGGAGTCGAAGGAGTACAAGCCCGACGTCGTCTTCCAGCCCTCGCCCTCCGACATGCACCAGGATCACCAGACGATCGCCAACGAGGGACTGCGCGCCTTCAAACGCACGAGCGTGCTCGGCTACCTGCTGCCCTGGAACACCTCCGGCTTCTCTGACGACTGCTACATAGCCTTCGGCGAGAGCGAGCTGGAGAAGAAGGTCGAGGCGGTGGGCAAGTACGCCTCGCAGGCCCACCGCTCGTACTCCAATCCGGATTACATTCGCAGCCTGGCCAGGGTGCACGGCGTGACCGTCGGCCGCCCCTACGCCGAGGTGTTCAAGGTGGCGCGGCTGGTGCTCGATTCGCCGGTGGGGTAGCGCGGCGCTAAGGAATGCCGATTACGTTGATCGGAGTTGTGCTGTAACCGACCTCGCCGTTGCCGAGCTGGCCGTACCAGTCGGCGCCCCAGCACTTGACGGTGCCGCTGGAAAGGACGGCGCAGGCGCAGATAGCGCCTGGACCGCTTTCTCGAGACCTTCTTACGATCGGGTTAAGGCAGTCGAACCTCTCGCTCGCGGCGCATCTGCGCCGGCGAGATCCGCCTTTTACTCGTCCCAACCGAGCTGATCGAAGTAGCGCAGCGTTCGCCGGCTGGGGCGGATGCGCGCCGAATAGGCGCGCAGCTCATCGGCCGAGAGCTCGCCGACGGCGCGTTTCAGTGCCAGGTAGGGATAGTTGAAGTCCTCCTGGTAGGGCACGGTCGAGATGCGCGGGTTGATCTCGATCACGCAGTCGCCGACCAGGTTCACGCTGAAGAAGCCGTCGAAGTCGAGCTCGCGGATGATCTTGGCGCCTGCCTCCATCAGTGTGGGGCTGTCGAGCGTCTCGAAGTACATGGCCAGGCCGGCGCGCATCGCCTCGCGCGTCTTCGGGTAGCCGAGCAGGATCTCGCCGTGCTCGGCGTAGCCGTCGATCGTGTACTCCTTGCCGGTCGCCAGCTCCATCAGCAGCCACTCGACGCCGCTTCCTCCGGCCAGGTCGGCGGCCTCCTCGAGGCGCAGCGCCTCGGCCATGCCGGGACGGTTCTCGAGCAGCTGCTTGCGCCGGTCGGCGGTGGCCGAGATGACGCGAAAGCCGCGCGTGCCCGAAGAGAAGAGAGGCTTCATGCAGATCTCGCGCTCGGGATAGCCGAGCTCGGGGCCGGCCTTCATGAACTCCTCGGGGCTGCCGGCCTGGCGCCAGGCCGGAGCCCGCACGCCGATCTTGTCGCAGAGCGCCAGCGTCTCGGCCTTGTCGTTGGCGCGCCGGATGGCCTCGATCGAAGCGACCACAACCACGATGTCGCCGAAGCTCTCCTTCTCGATCGCTAGACCGTCCAGCGTGTGCGACGACTGGGGCAGGACGACATCGACGCCCTCGCGGCGGCAGATGTCGAGCACGGCGCCGGCGAAGCCCGGGTCGTTGCCGAGCGGAACGGTCGCGAACACATCGCAGAAGTGGCGTCCTATCGCCAGCTCGTTCGTGTCCACTCCCACCAGGCGCACCTCGCGCTCGCCGTTCTCGCGCAGCGAGCGCAGCAGCGCGACGGCGCCGGGGCAACCGACGGCGGTGACGAGAATGGTGAGTGGCTCGAGCATCTTCGCTTGGGCGCGGCCGGGCGCGCAGGGCCTAATCGTAGTGAGGATCGGGCGGCGCGGTTCACGCACCCGGCCCGGTCGCCCTGCGGCCGCTCAGGAGCCGGACTGGAAGAGGAAGCCGAGCCGGTCCCAGCGCGCGATCTGACAGCCGTCGTTGCGGCTGAAGTCGGCGTCGATCGGCCTGCCCGCGAGACGCCCGCGGACGTGCGCGACCTGCGGGCCGCCGTAGATCTGGGTGCAGGCCGTGCCGGTAGGCACCGGAGCGAAGGCCGAGGCGCCGAGTCGCTGCAGCTTCGAGCAGGCCGCGCGCGCCCCGCGAAGCGTGCCCGCCCCGCCGGGGCAATCGATCGTGCGCGTGAAGCTCGTGCCCGCCTTCCCTTGCGGCCAGACCGTGATGCGGAGATCGGTCGCGGCGCCCGAGCTCGTCGATCCGCCGCAACCCGCCGGCGCGAGAAGGAGTAGCGCGATCAGCGCCAGGCCCAGATCGCTCGATCTACGCCGTCGCCGGCCCGAGGGCGCCGAGCCGGGAATCAGACGCTCTCGTCGGGTCGGAGCTTGGATCGGCGGCCGCGGAGCAGGTCATAGCCGTCGCGCAGGCAGGGCGTTCGATCGATCAGCGCGGTCACATCCTCGGTGTCGGCAGCGCCCTCCTCGGTCACGACGCGGTCGATCAGCGCCGCGGGAACCAGCTCGAAGCTGTCCTCGCTGGGCGGCTCGGGATCGAAGGGCGCCAGCTTGAAGATCTCGCAGGCGACGATGACCGGAACGCCCGCGTCCTCCGCGGCGGTCGCGATTCCCAGCGACCCGATCTTGTTGACCAGCGAGCCGTCCTTGAAGACCGTGTCCGCTCCGAGCAAGACGAGATCGCTCTCGCGGGCGGCTTCGGGCCCCTCGGCGTCGGCGATCAGATCGACGTTGAGGCCGGCCGCCTTGAGATCCGCCGCCAGCCAGCGACCCTCGCCGCCGGGCTCCGAGATGGTGCAGAAGACCTGCCGCGGCGGCGTGTGAATCAGTGCCTCGTGCACCGTGCAGGAGGCCGAATGCGTCAGCACCGTGCCCTTGATGTCGGTGGCGAGCATCACCGCGATCGCCTTGGCGGCGCGATCGCGCGATCCGATCAGCGCCTCGGCCTCGGCGACGACCTGCTCGGGCGTTCCAGCGGTGAGCACGCGGCCGACCGCACCGGCGATCGCGCCCAGGGAAATGCGAGCCGAAGCAAGGATGCGAGCGACCTCGACCGGGTCTTCGCCGTCGCGGACCGCCGCGACGAGCGCCTCGAGAGCGTGCCGGGCCATCCAGCTGGCGCCGTGGTGGCTCTCCTCCCGTAACTCACGTACTCGCGCTTCCAGCGCGGCGTTCATGACCCCATTCTCCTGCTTCGAGCAAGCGAACGCCAACTTCCGCCGGGCGCACCGTCGCCTGCAAGCGCGAGAATGGGTCTCCGTGACCGGCGATTCTCACGTGTGGGCCAAACGGTTGCTCGTGCTCGGCGCCGGGCCGGGGCAGCTCGGTCTGCTCGAAGCCGCGCGCCAGCGGGAGCTCTACGTCATCGCCGCCGACCGCGAGCCGGGCGCTCCCGGCTTTCCGCTCGCCGATAGGCGTGCATTGATCTCGGCCGAGGACGAGCCGGCGCTCGAGCGGCTGGCCTCGGCGGAGGCGATCGACGGTGTGATCGCGCCCGGGATCGACTGGTCGGTCGCGATCGCGGCGCGCATCTCGGCCAAGCTCGGCCTGCCCCATCCACTCGGCGTCGAGAGCGCCCAGCTGGCCGTCTCGAAGCTGCGCCAGCGCGAGCGCTTCGCCGAGGCCGGGCTTCCCTTCGCCCGCTACGCCGTCGCGAGCAGAGGCGAGGAGGCCGAAGCGGCAGCCGCCGAGCTGGGCTTTCCACTCGTGGTGAAGGCGCCGGATCGTCAGGGGCAGCGGGGGCTCGCGCTCGCGCAGGGGCGCGACGAGCTCGGGCCGGCCGTCGAGCAGGCGCTGGCGGCTTCTCGCTCCGGTCTCTGCATCATCGAGCAGCTTGAGCCGGGCCGCGAGGCAACCGTGATCGGCTTCTCGCTCGATGGCCACTACCATGCTCTCGCGGTGACCGACCGGCGCAGCGCTCCGGCGCCCGCCTTCGGTGTTTCGCTGGAGCACGCCTGGCCTTCGTCGCTCGGCGAGGCCGAGCTGGAGGAGACGATCGAGATTGCCGGGCGCGCCGTGGCCGCGCTGGGAATCGAGCAGGGGCCCAGCTATGTGCAGGTGATCGTGGGCGAGCAGGGGCCGCTCCTGGTGGAGCTCGCGGCGCGGCTGGGCGGCGGGCACGATGCAGAGCTGGTGGAAGCCGCACTCGGGATCGAGCTGAACGGGCTCGCACTGGCCGCCGCGCTGGGCGAGACGATCGATCCGCGGGAGCTGATTCCACGGGCCGCCGCCGGCGGAGCCTGCACGCGCTTTCTGATTGCGCCCGAGGGCGAGCTCGTTGCCGTTCACGGTCTCGAGGAGGCGAGCGGGCTGGAGGGCGTCAAGCGAGTACGCCTCTATCGTGAGCCGGGCTACGTCTTCACTCCCTTTCGCTCGCGCTCGGATCGCGCCGGCGCGCTGCTCGTGCTCGGGCCCGATCAAGAGCATGCGGTGGAGCGGGCGCGCGAGGCGGCCGATCTCATACGCTTCGAGATCGCGGGCGCGGATGCTTCCAGCTGAGCCGGGCCCGCCCCGGACGATGAGACCCCTTGGTCGAAACAGACGCAGACTCGAGCACGCGGGGACCGAATGATGAGCGACTCGGATGAAGCCGCACGAGCGGCGAGTCTCGATCCCGCCTCGGTCTCGGTGATCGTCGTCACCTACAACGCGCTGCCCTGGATCGAGCCCTGCCTGGAGAGCGTGCGCGGCTGCGAGCTGATCGTCGTCGACAACGGCTCGAGCGACGGCACGCCCGCGCTGGTGCGAGGTCGTTTCCCCGAGGCGCGCCTGATCGAGCAGGAAAACCGGGGCCTGGGCGCCGGCTGGAACGCGGGAATCAAGGCCGCCGGCGGTCGCTGGCTCTTCTTCTTGAACGCCGACGCCTGGACGGTCGGCGATGCGATAGCGAAGCTGGTGCAGGTGCTCGAGCGTGAGCCGAAGGCGGCTGTTGTGGGGCCTCGGCTGCGCTACCCGGACGGAAGGCTGCAGCGCTCGGTACGCGGCTTTCCAACCCTCTGGCGGCTCGCCACCGAGTACTTCTTCCTGCGCAAGCTGGCGCCGCGATCAAGGCTGCTGAACGCCTTCTACGCCGGCGGTTTCCGCCACGACCGCGAGCTGGAGGCCGAGTTCCTGATGGGCGCCGCGCTGCTCGTCCGCCGGGAGGCGATCGAGCAGGTCGGCGGGCCGGACGAGCGCTTCTTCCTCTTCAGCGAGGAGGTGGACTGGTGCTACCGCTTTCGCCAGGACGGCTGGAAGGTCATCTTCACTCCGACGGCCGAGGTCGTCCACGTCGGCGGCGCCGCGCACGCCGGGCGCCTCTTCCGCGAGCAGGTGCAGGGTCACCTGCTCTTTCTGGACAAGCACCGGGGTGCGCGCAAAGCAGTCGCGGCTCGGCGCTTGCTCGCGACCGCGCTGACGCTGCGGGGGCTCGTCTTCAGGGGCGAGCGAGGACGCTCGTACCGAGACACGGCTCGCTGGCTGCGCTCGAGCTCGCTGCAAGAGCTGCTTGCCTGGCGCCGCTGAGGCTTTTGGCGGAGTGAATGCTCGCCGGTCGGAGCATTCGTGAACTGCTTTCTCGGGGTTCGGGCGCCTTGCCCGCCCACCACCCCCCACCCTCCCACGGGGCGGGGCACGGTATCGAGAAAGTTCATGAGAGTGTGTGACGATTCCGTGTCGAATCAGCGACACGCCGCTGATCGCGGTCATGAAGCACATCGTCCCCCCGCTTTCTAACCGCGCCGGTCGCGAGTCACCAGCACGTACGATCAGCCCGTGACGGTTCCGAGGCCCCAGCGCTTGAGCAGGCGGACAGACTGGCTGCTCCTGATCACGCTCTTTGCGGCCACCTTCGAGAAGCTGCACTGGGAGGTCGGCGTCTCGGTGGCGCTGGCCGATCTGCTGGCGCTCGCCTATCTGGCCAGCTTCGCCGTCGATCTGGGGCTCTCGCGCGACCTCAGAATTCCTCGCACGGCGCTCGTCACGCTCTCCTTCAGCGCGGCCTTTCTCGTCTGTTACCTGGCCGGCTTCTTCAACATCGATACCGCCCAGGGCCTGTCCCAGTTCAGCAAGGGGATGGTCAAGCTCGTCGTTCACCTGCTCTTCCTGACCGCCGCGGTGATCCATCTCAGCGACCGTTCGCAGCGCTTCTTCTGGACGGCGCTGGGGGCCTTCATCGTGGGCATGGCCGCGAACGCCGCCTACGGCATCGTCCAGCTCGGGGCGGCCGAGGCCGGTTTCAACATCGACAAGCGCCTGCTCGATCCGCTCACCGGCGGCGCGGCCTCCTCGATCAACATCTACGGAGCCGTCGGCAACCAGAACGTCTACCGGCCCAACGCGCTCACCGGCGATCCGAATCACCTCGGCGTGATGCTGGCGATGTCGCTTTTGATTCTCGTTCCTCTCTACCTGCGCCTCGAGCGTGGCCATCGCCTGCGCTGGTGGCTCGCCGGGCTGCTCGGCTTCCTGCTCGTGGTCGAGCTGGCGACCCTGTCGCGTAGCGGCCTGCTCGGTCTGGGCGTCGGCTTTCTCGTGCTCGCGCTTCCCTACCGCAGCTTCTTCGGGCGGGCGCGCTTCCTCGTCCCGCTCGGTACGACCTGCGTGCTGCTGGCCGCGGTCGTGTTCGAGCGCCGCCACTTCTTCGCCACCGTTCTTCGCTCGCGCCTGCAGACCAACACGGGCTCGGTGTCGGCCCACCTCGGCGTCTACGACTTCATCCCGCAGGTGCTGCACAGTCACCCCCTGCTGGGGCTGGGCCTGAACAACTTCTCGGTCTACTACGAGTTCGTCACCGGTAAGACGAACTGGGGGCCGCACTCCTACTACGTGGCGCTGCTGGTCGAGGGCGGCATCGTCGGGACGGTCATCTTCGCCGCCTTCCTCTGGTACCTGTTCCGCCGCCTGGCTGCGGCGCGCGCGATCGGGCGGGCGCTGGCGGCCTCCGGCGATGCGCTGACGGCGGCGCGAGTACGGCCGCTGGCCTGGGGGATGGTCGCCGCGCTGCTCGGCACGATGGCGGCGAATGCCTTCTACCTGACGATGCAGTTCTATTACTTCTATGCCTTTGCAGCGCTTGCGCTGGCGATGCCACTCGTCTTTGCCCGCTCGCTGGATGCGGGGAGAGCGCGTAGGCAGTGAGCGCGCCCAGGCGGGCTAGCTGTCCAGAAGAGTGCGACTAGACTCGGCGGGAATGCCCGAACCACGGCTGGACATCGTCATCGTCTCGTATCGCTGCGAGGGCCTGCTGCGCGACTGCCTCGACTCCTTGCGCGCCTTTCCGCCCGCCGGCGGCGCCCGCATCTGGGTTGTCGACAACGCCTCCGCGGATGGAACGGTGGAGATGGTGAGCGAGGAGTTTCCCGAGGTCGAGCTGATCGCCTCCGAGGAGAATCTCGGCTTCTCGAAGGCGAACAACCTCGCCATCCTGCGCGGCAGCGCTCCCTACGTACTGGCGCTCAATCCGGACACGCGCATGACGGAGGGCGCGCTCGACCACATGCTCGAGCTGATGGAGCAGAAGCCCGAGGTCGGCATGTCGGGCTGCCGGCTCGAGCTTCCCGACGGGACTTTCGACCATGCGGCGCGGCGATCGTTTCCGACGCCGCTGGGCGCCTTGGCGCACTTTTCCGGCGCCGGCCGCTTGAAGAGGGCGCCGGCCCGGCTGGCCCAGTACCGCGCGCCCGGGGTCGCCAGCGGGCCCGTGGATGCCGTCAACGGCGCCTTCATGCTCATGCGCCGCAGCGTGCTCGAAGAGGTCGGGCTGTTCGACGAGGGCTACTGGATGTACATGGAAGACCTCGACCTCTGCTACCGCTTCGCCCAGGCCGGCTGGATCACCTGGTACGAGCCCGCGGTCAAGGTGATTCACGTCAAGGCGGGAACGAGCGGTAGGAATCGCAAGCCGCGGGTGAACTACGCCTTCCACTACGGGATGTTCCGCTTCTACCGCGAGCACTACGCGAAGAGCCACAACTTCCTGCTCAACGGCGCCGTCTACGGCGGAATCGCCGCGAAGCTGGGAATATCGCTAACCCGTAGTGCCGTTCGGCGCAGGCTGCTCAGGCGCCGCTGACGCTTCTAGAGAAGGCTCCGAATCCGTCTTGCTGGATTGCCGGCCCAGATCTCGTCGGCAGGTATCTCGCCCGACACGACGCTACCCGCGCCGATGATGCTCCTGGCGCCGATGCGCGTGCCTTTCAGAATGATCGACTGTGCCCCGATGAACACGTCGGGGCCGATTACGACCGGAGCGCGCTTGATCTGAGCGACGTCGTGTATCCGCCGCGCTTCTGCGTCGAGCGGATGGAAATCCGTATCCCAGATCGAGACGTTCCCGCCGCAGTTCAGGTTGGGGCCGATCTCGATTCGAAGAGAGCAGTAGATCGAGACGCCCGAAAAGCCGTCGCCGTCGCCGATCGTGAGCTCGGCATCCGGCCCGACATAGATCGACGTCCGCTTGAAGAGCCCGACGAAGTTCGCGCTCGTCTTGCTCGTGAAGATCGAGCCGGAGCCGATCGACACGCGTGCCGTTCGATCGATCCTGAGCTGCGGGAAGCCGTTGAAGCGAACTCCGTCACCGAACGACACGTGGGGATACCTGATTCCGACAACCGCTCTGGTCATCGCTCTCGACACGCGCCCACAGGTTTTTCTCAGCCCGAGCATTGAAGGCCCCTCTCGTATATCGATAATCCTGTCCGGCGACCATACAATCGCCGGCGGCGGACCTCCGCCCCGATCGTGCCGCCCGATGCTCGGACTTACCCCGATGCCTGGACGAACTTCAGCCCCGGAAGCTCTACGATCGGGGCCCACCAAGCCTTCGGATTCTTTATCTGATCCATCTGGCCGATGACGACTATGTGCCAGGGCTTGTCATTCGAGGGCTTGTCCTTCACGGCCTCGACCTGCGACACGGCGGAAGATGCCGGCATCCGACCAAGAGCAACTTGCTGCCAGACGCCACTGACGCTGTCGTCCTTTACCTGCAAGCTGATCGTGTAACGGTTGCAGAGATAGGACTCTATCGAGGGGTAGTCGCTCGATAAGCAAAGCACGCGCCCGCCGAGTTTCGTCTCGTGCTGCACCGCGTCCAGCCACACCGGCTTCGCACCCACGGCCGGCCAGTGACGAGTCACCGCGTCATAGAGAGGCCCGCTCTGAACCGTGTCGGCCCACAGCACGCCAACGACGATGATCGCGATCACGTTGAGCTGCCGCCGGCCGATCTCGAGTCTCGATACGACCTCGAGAACCGCGAGCGGAACGAAGACGCCGGCGAGCACGAATTGCAGCTTCGTGGGCCCATAGCCGGGAGCTGCGCCGGTTGCCCGAGCAGTGAGTAGCAGCACGACCAGCACGTAGCCCACGAGCCATGTCAAGGATGTCACGAACCCGCCCTTGCGAGCGAAGTGGATTCGCGATGAAGAGAGCGCGACGGTTGCGAAGAGAAGCAGCAGTATCAACGCCAGGGTCGCCTCCGTGACGGCGGGAGTCGCACCCCCAGCCTCGAACAGGGCGGTGAGGCCGCCGCCGACGGCATAGCGGTATTGCTGCCAGAGCTCCAGCACCAGCACCAGCGCCGAAAGACCGAGGACGGTGGCCGGAATCATTCGCCGACGATCCTTGATTCCGAAGCCGAGCACCGGGATGCAAGAGGCTGCGATCGCGGCCCCTGCGAGCGGTGTGACCGGTATCCAGGCCGAGCCTGCGCCGAACAGCAGTAACGTGCTTACCAACCAGACGATCTGCGCTCTACCCGCTCGCAGGCGGGGCCGGGTCGCGACGAGATACGCGGCCGTCAACGCGAGAAGCACGGTGAGCGAGACAGACAGCGATCCATAGGTGGACACGATTACGCAGTAGCTCGCCACCAGCGCGGTCACAGATCCCCAGATGATCAGCGTGGCGATCGGATGGCGAAGCCGGATCACGCGGCGGACGATAAGGGCAACGACGACGGGAACGGTCGCGATCGACAGGCCGTACGCAGAGAGAACGACCTTCGGGCTCGACGACAAGGGCACGGCCGTGTGGAGCAGCCCGCCGCTGGCGGCTCGCACGAAGGCGAGGTAGGTGGGCACGACGGACCCGAGGACTCCCATCGAGGATCCCGTAAGCGCTGTGGCGCCACCGCTTCGCAGAAGCCCCACCAGGTTGATCCAGGCATCGTTGTCCTCCGCCCCGGTGAGGAACAGCGCCGCGTGGTCGCTGCTGCCGGGAGAGACGCGCATGACGAACCTGATTGCGATGAGAAGCGAGGTCGCAGCGGCGATCAGCTCGATCAACGCGCCGACGCGTCCGGATCCCGGCAGAAGCCTCAGGCGCCGGCCGATCAGGAGCAACCCGATCAACCCGGCAAGAGCGCACGGTCCCAACCAGGTCAGGCTCCAGTTCGCGCCCGAGAAGACGTAATGCACCGCCTGGAAGACAGACGCGATCGATATCAGCAGCACGAATACGGCCAGCACGAGGTTCGCGATCCCTCGAGCGAGCCAGGACAGAGCTCCGGCGGCAGCGGCGGCCACGACGGCCTCCGGCGCCGACCAGTGCAAGATGAGAGCCGAAGCCAGGCCGAAAAGTGCGCCCGCGGCTACCCACGATGAAGGAAGGACGACGCTGCTGTCGATCGACCTGAAGACCGGCAGCGGCTTCATGCGAGCTCGGTAAAAGTGCTGCAGCGCATCTTGCGATCGGTTGAGCTGAGTGCTCAAAGACCGCTCATTCCGCTTGGCGAGCTGATTCTTGATACCAGGCGACGGTCCGCTCGAGCCCTTCACGCAACGAAGTCTTGGCGCGGAAGCCGAACAGGCGCTCGGCGCGGCTGGTGTCCAGGCGGCGCCTCGGCTGACCGTTCGGCTTCGACGTGTCCCAGACGAGCTCTCCCTCGTAACCCGTCAGCTCTGCGATCAGCTCGGCCAGTTCGCGTATCGAGATCTCGCTGCCGGTGCCGATGTTGACCGGCTCGGGCCCGTCGTAGCGCTCCGCGGCGAGCAGGATCGCCTCGGCGCAGTCGTCCACGTAGAGGAACTCGCGTGTCGGCGAGCCGTCGCCCCAGAGCACCACCTCTCGCTCTCCGCCGCGCCGGGCCTCGACCATCTTGCGGATCAGCGCCGGAATCACGTGCGAGGTCTGGAGATTGAAGTTGTCGCGCGGGCCGTAGAGGTTCACGGGCAGCAGGTAGATCGCATCGAGCTCGTACTGCTCGCGGTAGGACTGGGCGCCGACGAGCAGCGTCTTCTTGGCGATACCGTAGGGCGCGTTCGTCTCTTCGGGGTAGCCGTTCCAGAGGTCTTCCTCCTTGAACGGGACGGGCGCGAACTTGGGGTAGGCGCAGATCGTCCCGATCAGGACGAGCTTGCGTAGGCCGGACAGGCGGCTACGTTCGAGGATGTGGGCGCCCATCATCAGGTTCGCGTACCAGTAGCGACCGGGATTGGCCTGGTTGGCGCCGATGCCGCCGACCTCGGCTGCGAGATGGATCAGGAGCTCAGGGTTGGTCTGCGCGAAGAGCCGCTCGACGTCGCTCTCGCGAGTGAGATCCCAGTCTTCCAGGAGCGGTATGTAGGGGTCGATGCCCTGGCTGCGCAGCCGCTCGACCAGATGCGCGCCCAGGAAGCCGGCTCCTCCGGTGACGACGGTTTTCATGGGAGTGAGCGTAGCGATCTCCGCCGCTCAGGCGACCGAGCAGCCCGCGGGCCTACGATTGCTCCAGCCAATCGACTCGTCCCAGCCAGCGCTCGCGGTTCGCCGCATACCAGGCGATCGTGCTCGAGATGCCCTCTTCCCACGACATCTTGGGCTCCCAGCCGGTCTCACGCTTGAGCTTCTCGTAACCGACCCGCAGTGCCAGCACGTCGCTCGCACCCGGCCGGAAGCGTTGCGGCACGGATGCCAGTCTGCGCCCGGCCGGCCAGTGGCCGTCCGCCTCGCCGATCTCGAGGATCTTCTCGGCCCAGTCTCGCATCGAGATGTTCTCGCCTTGCCCGTAGACGTAGACGTCGCCGGGGATTCCGTGAGCGGCGACCATCAGGTGCCCGCGCACCCCGTCGGTGCAGAAGCAGAAGTCGCGCAGCGGCTCGAGGTTGCCGAGCTCGATCTGCTCGCGCTCGAGCGCCTGGGTGATGATCGTCCCGGTGATGTAGCGAGGATTCTGGCGCGGGCCGTAGTTGTTGAACATGCGGGTGACTACCCCGGGCACGCCGAAGGCGTCGTGGTAGTTCATGGTCAGGAAGTCCGCCGCGACCTTGCTGGTGGCGTAGATCGACTTGGGATTGATCGGAGAGCGCTCGTGCAGGATCAGGCCGCCGTCCGGATCGAAGTCGTGATGGTGAGCGACCGCCTCGCGTACGTTGCCGTACTCCTCGGAGGTGCCGGCCGTGTCGAACTTCTCCAGCTCGAGCCCCTGGTCGACGATCGACTGCAGCAGGTTGAGCGTGCCGACGGTGTTCGCCATCACGGTCTCGTAGGGGCGGTGCCACGACTCGCCGACGTGCGCCTGAGCGCCTAGGTGAAAGACGTAGGGCTTGTCGGGCGCCTTGAGCAGGTCCTTGAGCAGGTAGTCGACCGAGGTCTTGTCGGTCAGGTCGGCGAAGTGGACGTCGATCTGCTGCTTGAGGTAGCCGATGTTGTTCAGCGCACCGCTCGAGGTGGCGCGAACGAAGGCGTGGACGTGGGCGCCCAGCTCGATCAGCGCCTCGGTCAGGTGCGAGCCCATGAAGCCGTCGGCTCCTGTGACCAGCACCGTGCGATCGCGGTAGACGTCGCCGAACTCCTCACGGAGCTCCGCAAGCGCCTTCTCCGACCAGGGAGATTCTTGTCTCGATGAGTTCATGCGCCTGTCCTCGGGGGGAAAGACTAGTCGGCTGCCGGATCGAGCGCCTTCTGATCTCGCTTCCTCGGCCGGCGGGTGCCGGCGAAAGGACGAGGCTGTGCTCGGAGTTCCGCCTGACGCCGCGCTGGCGGCACGATCCCGTTCGAAGCCGTGCGTACACACTGTCCAACGCCATCTCACACCGGCGTCGCCCCGAGAAACCAGACCGGCCGTGGATCGACCTCGCGCGCCCGGGCGGGGAAGCGCGAGCCTCCCGATCCGTCAATTGTCTAGATTAAGTACCCGTGGCGAAGACGATGGCAGAGACCGTTGTCCTCACAAGTCGCTTGCCGGCTCGCGAGGCCCGGCGATGACGGCGGCGACGCCCATTCTGTCGGTGATCGTGGTCAGCTACCGCAAGGGAGAGCTTCTCGGGAAGTGCATTCTCTCTGCGCAGGCGGCACTACGGCAGGTCGAGGGCGCGACCGAGCTGATCCTGGTGCTGAACGGAGCTTCTCCCGGCGAGTCCGTGATCGGCGAGGAGCTCCTCGAAGGCATCGATGTCGTATACGAGCCCGAGAACATCGGTTTCGCGCCGGCGGTCGCCGAAGGGATCAGACGGTCGGAGAGCGAGTGGATCGCACTCCTGAACGACGATGCCCTGGCCGAGCCGGAGCTGTTCGCGAGCATGCTCGCCGCCGGATCGTCGGCGGCCGATATCGGCTCGGTGGCCGCGCAGATGCGTTTCTTCGATCGCCCCGAGATACTCAATTCGGCCGGTATCGAGGTGGACAAGCTCGGAGTCGCCTACGACCGCCTGCTGGGCGAGCCGGCGAGTAACAGCGAGAGCGAGCCGGTCGACGTGTTCGGGGCGAGCGGCGGCGCGGCGATGTACCGGCGGACGATGCTGAACGAGATCGGCGGCTTCGACGAGTCGTTCTTTGCCTATCTCGAAGACGTCGACGTCGCCTGGCGGGCTCGCATGCGCGGCTGGCGCTGCCTCTACGCCCCCGGCGCGGTCGTGACGCACCACCACTCGACGACGCTCGGCCACGGATCGAGCCGGAAGTACTACCTGGTCGGCCGCAACAGGGTGCGACTGCTCGCCAAGAACGCCGGCCGCGCTCAGCTCAGACGCTATGCACCCTGGATAGTTGCGCAGGATCTCGCCTACGTGAGCTTCATCGCCTTCACGCAGCTGACGCTGGCTCCGCTTTCCGGCCGCCTCGCCGGGCTGAGAGAGTGGAAGCGCTACCGGCGCGCGGGGGCCGTCGGGCGCCGCGAGATTCCGCTCAGCCGCGTGAGCGGCCTGAGAGGCGCGCTGCGGCGGCAAAGGGTCTGGGCGAAGAGAGCCCTCTAGGCTTCGGCCGCAGTCTCGCGCGGCTTCGTATCATCGAGCCAGGCGACCGCCGCCAGGATGGAGATGATGCCGAAGGCGGCGAAGAGGTATGGATTGGTGGCGCCCGCGAGCATGATGCTGAGGACGATCGCAAACGGGATGGAGGCCGCTCGCAGCCCGATGCCGTCCGGCGGCGGTCTCTTCTTGAGGCGAATGCGCAGGGAGTCCCAGAGCAGGCGCAACGGGAAGGTCAGATAGAGCAGAAAACCGATGATGCCCGCCTTGAACAGCAGCGCAACGTAGGAGAGCTCGAAGGCGTAGGAGGGCCCCCACTGCTTGGCGACCGCTCCGAAGCCGTAGCCGAGAACCGGTCGCTTGCGAATGAGACGGAAGAGGATCTTGGCCTGGTCGACTCTCATCTTGTTCGAGTGCTCTCCGAAGAAGTCGGTCGAAGCAGCCTTGGCAGTCGAGGAGGAGTCGCCGGACTTGGAGGAGTCGCCGGACTTGGAGGAAGATGGGCCGAGGCTGACGATCGAGGCCGAGCGACTGAATACGTAATCGCGGAGCGAGAACCCGTTCAGAGCTCCGCCGGCCGCGATGAGCACCCACATCATCGCCGTCGCCGACAGGATCAACGTAGCTCGCTTCAGCGTCGGTGAGCCGAGCGCGATGACCATGATCACCGCCACGAACCCGCTGACCCAGAGACCTCTCGTGTAGGTGGTGAGGAGGTCGATCGAGAAGATCGCGTAGAGGAGCCAGGGCCAGATCTGACGCGGGCGCCCGATCAGTCGCCACAAGACCAGGATGATGCCGACCTGGAGGAAGAGGGCGCTACCGGTGAACAGCCTGAAGCGGAGGAAAATTCCGTAGTCCTGGTAGCCGACGACGCCGCCCATGCCGAGACGAGTCAGCAGCGCGTTGTTCATGGTTGTGTCGAGCGAGACCCAGTGGGTCGCGGTGATCGTGACCAGTACCAGGGTGACGACGCCGTTTGCGGCGCACGCGGCAAGGAAGAGATTTCGGAACCAGGCACCCTGGCGGCGGACCAGGAGCGCGACGACGACGAGAATGAAGGCGAAGAAGGCGAAGCCGTTACCGTCTGCGAACACGTCGCCGCGGACGTTTCCGTAGTACAGGCCCAGCGACATCCAGACGACCGGTATGACCACGGCGAGCGTGAGGGCATGCAGCCCATAGCGTCCCAACTCCAGATGCCGGGTTCGTCTCCACTCGCCCGCGATGATCGTCAACGCCCGGATCATCACCACCGCATCGAGGAAGTTGCGGCCCGACACGTTGCCTACGACATACGTCCACTGGCCACCCGTGCCGGCCAGCACGAGCTCGAAGATGGCGATGGCGACGCTGATTCTGAAATCGAAGACGGCAAGCGCGATGAACGAGACAACGAGGAGCGCCTTGATCGCATCCGTCGCGGGCGACGTGGTGCCGGTCGCAGTCAGCGCGACGAGAGTGAGGATGCAGCTCACCGAGACCGCAGCGAGCACGAGCGCGGTCACTCGGCTGTTGCGGAGACGACGAGCCAGGGTCATATGCGGTGGCGATTCAGGCATATTCATATTCGTCTTCGAGTATCCGCCTGGCGCTCGCTTCCGCGGCATCGTATCGTTCCGCATCGAACAACAATGCGTGCCCGCTTCCGTCTGCGCTGGCCCAAGCGTGGGCGTACAGCCCTTTTCTGTCGACGTGCGCGGCAGTGTACCCGAGCCGGTGCACGTCGTAGAACCATTCCGTCGCGATATCGAGGTGCATCGCTCCAAATGGCGTGCAGTCGCCGTATGGACTAGTAATTCGACGCGCTTTTTCCATGTTGATCATGCAGGCCCACTCGTTCAGTCTGCATTCGGGCAGGGGCCACGCAGTGTCATGGCGATAACGCGAGTAGAATTTTCGCCTCGATCCGGGATGCTCGAGGATCAAAGCATCGTATTCTTTCGCCGTCGGCCGATACTCGAGGTAACGCTCGCTGGAGCAGACATTGGCTGAGCGCGCGGGGCAGTTCCAGCACATTCCGACTTCGCCGACCCCGATATTGTCGTTGATGGCCTGCAAGTAAGTCGC
The DNA here is from genome assembly GCA_049591255.1 of Gaiellaceae bacterium. Classification (GTDB taxonomy): domain Bacteria; phylum Actinomycetota; class Thermoleophilia; order Gaiellales; family Gaiellaceae; genus Fen-549. The sequence continues at coordinate 34,993 of JBAWEP010000057.1, read as the reverse complement.
CAAGACGTCGGCCGAATAGAGAACGTCGTTGTGGGTGATGAAGAGGAACTTCTTGTCGGTCGACTCCCATGCGTATTGATATCGGAGCGATTGACGGAAAATGCCGTACCGAAAGAGAAAACCACGATACTTCGAGGATCGAACCCAGTAGTGGAACCGCGGAACGAAAGTGATATATCGGCCTGCAAGCCGCTCGAAGAGTGCATCGTAGAGATGCTCGGTCCCCGGAGCATCGATCGTAAAGTAGATCTTGTCGATCGAATCGCCGGAATGCCTCAGGAGTGAAAGCAATGTCAGGGCGGTCTGGTATGGCTTGCGAAAGACGTTGATCGCAACATCGATCTTGAGCGGTGAGGGAGGGTTCATGTTGATGTCACTGCTCAGACGAAACGCCGTCGAGGCAATCGGCGAGCGCTTGCGCCGGGAGGGCGGATGTCCTCCAGCGACTGCCCAAGACATGATAGAGATCGGGTTCGCTTGTCCGCGCTCCCGAAGCACCTCTCGCATCGCTCTCGGGTCGTGGCGTGCGATGGCTCGAGGTGGGTATCGCCGCTCGCTACAGCACAGACGACGCGCGCGACGCTCAACCGCCCCCCGTTTCGCGGGAGATCGCGACGAGGATGAGCGGAGTTAGGTTAGGCTGGTTTCGCTTGACGTCTCCATCTGCCAGCCTTCAGGTTCCCGCGAGCGGCCGTTCTAGCGCGCTCATGTCGTTCTGCGCGAGCTTCGTCTTGCCTCTCCAGTCGTGCACCCGGCCTCGTCTTCGTCGATTCTCGGATCGTCCGGCGCAGGCCCGGGAGGCGAGAACGAGGCAGGGATTCTACAATGAGCGCACTTCGTGGTTACTCAGCCCGAAGACGAGCCGCTAATGCCAAGAGTCAGCGTCATCATCCCCGCCTATAACGCCGAGGCCTTTCTGGCCCGTGCGCTGCGCTCGGTGGTGGCCCAAACGTTCGGCGACTACGAGATCGTTCTGGTCGACGATGGATCGACGGACGGAACCGCCGAGATAGCGCAGTCCTTCGAGCAGGTGCGCTACTTCCACCAACCCAACCGGCGCCAGCCGGCGACTCGCAATCGCGGCCTCAAGGAGGCAAAGGGCGAGCTGATCGCCTTTCTCGACGCCGACGACGAGTGGCTGCCCGAGAAGCTCGAGCGCCAGCTCACCTTCATGAGCGCGCGCGATTCGCAGATCTCTTTCACCGACACCTACCTGAGCAGCAAGGGCAAGCGCGTCGGGCGCTACAGCGAGCTCGTGCCGCCATGCGACGGTGACATCCTGCTCGGGCTGCTTCGGCAGAGCTTCATCACCATCAACACGGTCGTAGCGCGCAGAGAGCTGCTCGAGCGGGTGAACGGATTCGACGAGAACGTCCCGTTTCGCTCGCACGAAGACTACGACCTCTGGCTGCGCCTGGCGCTGGCCGGCACGCGCTTCGACTATCTCGACGAGCCGCTGGCCGTCTATCACCGGGGCTACGCGAGCGACTCATCCGATCGAATCTCCATGCACGAGCGCTACCTCGAGGTCCTGGAGCATTTCGACACGAGCTACGAGCTCCCCGCGGAGGCGCGCAGCCAGGTGAGCTCGACCCTGAACCGGACGAACGCCGCGCTCGGCCGGATGCTGCTTCAGCAGGGCCGGCTCCGGGAGGCGGCTCCTCACCTCAGGCGCGTCGCTCCCGACAGCATGCGGCACAGATTACTGCGCGCATCCGGTCGTGTGCTCTCGCTCTTTTTCCGCTCGGAATAGCGCCTCGGCGCCCGCGCCGTCGCGCCGGTTAGCCGTGAAAGCCCTTGAGCCCGAGCTTGCGGAAAACTCGATTGACTCGCATGCCCAGTGAGCGGAAGCGGGAGTTGGCCAGCCTGAGGTAGACGAGGCGCCGGTATCCATAGAACAGGGGCACGAAGAACTGGCCCCCGTAGGCGCGAGATATCCGGCGATGCTCTCGCCAGGCCCGCGAGCTCTCGGAGATCGTCTTGGAAGTACCGTGAAGGCGAAAGCCCGACCAGCACCTGTCCACACGATCGAGGCGCAGGCCCGACTTGGCGATGCGGATCCAGTAGTCGTAGTCCATCGCATAGCGGTGGTCGGGGTTGAGATAGCCGGCGCGCTCGAAGACCACGCGACGGAAGAACGTCGAGGGCTGTGGAATCAGGTTGCCCTGGTTCAGCATCCGCCCCAGATCGAACGGCAGCGTCCGCACTCGCGCGCGTTCCCGGTCGTCGGCCTCGATCTCCATGAAGTCGCTGTAGACGAGTGCCGCCTCGGGGTTGGCCTGGAGGTACTCGACCGCCTCGCGAATGGCGCCCGGGTAGTAGACGTCGTCGGAGTTGAGCCAGCCGATGATCTCTCCTCTGGCCTTCTTGAAGCCCTTGTTGATCGCCGAGGACTGACCGTCGTCGGGCTCGGACAGCCAGTCGAGCTGCGGGTGCTTCTTCAGGATTTCGATCGTCCCGTCGCTGGAGCCTCCGTCGATCACGATGTGCTCGACGTTCGGATAATCCTGGCTCTCGACGCTCGCGATCGTTCGCTCGATGAACGCCGCCTGGTTGAACGAGGGCGTGATGATCGAGACGAGCGGCTGTTCAGCGCGGGCGTCGTCTGACGCAATCTCGGATCTCGATACTTTCATCATCGAATTGGGATCGTCGCTTGCTCGGAGCCTATCGGCGATCTCGATGTAGCAGCGTCCCCTTGCCGCGCTCGACCCTCATGTCGATGCCGATGCACGTACTCAAAGGGCAGCGAAGCAGCTCTTCGACCACATCCCCGCGCACTCCGACACGACCCTCTAGAGTTTCGCCTCGATCGGTCACGTAATGACGCGGCCGAGTTCGAGCCGAAGGGTTGAACGGAAACGCGCTTCATGTCTTTGGGCGGGAAAATCAGACGAGTCCCCGGTTTTGAGCCGCTGTGGCGGGTTTTCAGACCACTGCCGGGCGAGCTTCCGGGGCGAGTTCCTACGGCGGCCGACTACCCGAGCCCCATCGCGGGACGGGCGGAAGCCAACGAGCTCATCCGCGCGTTCCTCGAATCTCCGCAAGCCGGGCTCTGCTCGCGGCTCAGCGCCAACGAGTTCAACTGCTTACGCCACTATCTCCACCGGCGCAGGCGGAGGCTCGCTCCCGAGCCCTATCCCGAGGAGATGCGTCGCAATATTCATGTTGTGGCCGGCTTTTTCCCGGCGACCGATGAGAACCTCGACGCATTCGCCCGCGAGTACCTGACGGCGATCAGAGCCGGCGACATCATGGGAGTGTGGCTGACGGCCGGGGAGGATCGGTTCGTGCGGAAGTACTGTCCGTCCGCCAAGCTCGTAACCCTCGGCGACCTGAGCTCGCCCTACCTCAACCGCCCACCCTGGAGCGCGGCGCTCAAAGGTAAGCGCGTACTCGTCATCCATCCGTTCACCGAGTCGATCTCGGAGCAGTACAGCCGGCGCAGGGAGCGGATATGGGATGACCCCGACGTGCTGCCGGAGTTCGACCTGCAGTTGATCAAGTCCGTCCAGTCGCTCGCAGACGAGCCAACCGAGTTCGCGACCTGGTTCGACGCGCTCGCACACATGAAAACCGAGATGGAGGCGCGGGAGTTCGATGTGTGCATCGTCGGCGCGGGTGCGTACGGGCTCTCTTTGGCGGCCCACGCCAAGAGCCTGGGCCGCAAGGGCGTGGCTCTTTGCGGCGCGACCCAGATTCTCTTTGGCATCAGAGGAAAGCGCTGGGACGAACGGGAGGACTTCGCCGGGCTCTTCAACGATTACTGGGTGCGTCCGAAGCCCTCCGAGGTACCCCGAAACCCGAGCGCGGTCGAGGGCGGCAGTTACTGGTAAGCGTTACCGTCGGCCGCGATGGGCTCGAGCGCCCTTCGGTTAAGCTGCTTTCCCGTGTCTCTCAAGGGCGAAATCAAGCGGGTTCCGGGCGCCGAAGCGCTGTGGCGCAAGCTCAAACCGTTACCGGACGCCTTCCCCGAAACACAACCGTCGGCCGCCGACTACCGAAATCCGATCGCCGAGGGTGCTCGAGCCAGCGATCTCATACGGTCGCTTCTGGAGTCGCCGCGGCCCTGTCTGTGCTCGAGACTGGGCGCCAACGAACTCAATTGCGTGAAGCACTACCTGACCCGCCGCGGGCGACGCGCACCGGAGCCCTATCCCGAGAACATCCGCTATCGCATGCACAACAACGCGGGTTTCTTCCCGATCGACGACGAATCCCTCGATGCGTTCGCTAGCGAGTACTTGTCAGCGTTTCGGTCCAGCGACATCTTGGGAGTGTGGATGCTCCCGGGCGAAGATCGACTCGCTCGCAAGCAATGTCCAGCAGCAAAGCTCGTGACCCTGGGCGATCTCAGCGCGCCTTACTTCAACACTCCTCCGTGGAGCGTTGCGCTTAGCGGCAAGCGAGTGTTGGTGATTCATCCCTTCGCCGAGTCGATCGCGGAGCAGTACGAACGGAACAGAGAGCGCCTCTGGAACGACCCCGATGTGCTGCCGGCGTTCGACCTGCAGGTGATGAAGGCCGTCCAGTCGATTGCGGACGAGCCGACGGAGTTCGCGACCTGGTTCGACGCGCTGGGCGATATGAAAGCCAGGATGGACGCACTTGACTTCGACGTGTGCCTGGTCGGCGCCGGAGCCTATGGGCCTTCTCTGGCAGCCCATGCCAAGCGTCTGGGCAACAAGGGCGTCATGCTCGGAGGAGCAACTCAGATTCTCTTCGGGATCAGGGGCAAGCGCTGGGACGAACGGGAGGATTTCGTGGGCCTCTTCAACGACTACTGGGTGCGTGCGAAGCCCTCCGAGGTGCCGACAAACTCGAACGCCGTCGAAGATGGCTGTTACTGGTGAGCAAATAACCGCCCGAGCATCGGATACGAGAAACCGCAGTCGCCGCGATCGTAGAGAGCGGCGAGCGCCAGGGGGCCTTGATCAATACGCTGTGGGCATGAGCGACGCTTTTTTGTACCGCGTAACATCAGAGCGATCCCCGGCGAAGGCTCAGAGACGCTTATCCAGATTGCAGCTCGCTACGTAATGACAGTGCGGCGGACATGACACTCGATGCCGTAAAAGAACTGGCTTTCGCTGACGTCGGCGACGACCGAGGAAGACTCACTGCGGTCGAGGGAAGCGTTCACATACCGTTTCAAGTCGCGCGCGTGTTCTACGTACACCAGGTGAAGGAGGGTGTGCCGCGCGGAGGGCACGCGCACAGAGACACCGACCAGGTCATTACGGCTGTAGCAGGCCGTCTCACGCTTGCCGTCTCCGACGGACGCGACTGGCGGCGGTTCGATCTGGACGATCCGGGACGCGGTATCTACGTACCGCGGATGCTCTGGATCGACCTGCTCGACTTCTCACAAGGCGCCGTCTGCCTCGTCTTTGCCAGCACCGTCTATGACCGTTCGAAGTCGTTGCGAACCTGGAACGAATATCTCGTCGCCCGAGCGCTACCGCCCGAGACACCCAGATGGCCGGCCTTCGCCGGCGAGCGAGGCGGTGATGAGCAGTGAGTAGCGCGAATCTGCACAAGTGGCGAGAGATCGCCTTCCTGCGCTCAGCGCTCACACCGGCCGGGGTCGTGAGCACCGATGAGTTCTTCGACTGGTTCGCGGTGCGCGGTGCAGCCAACCACTTCGAGGTTCGGCGCGTACCGATCTCGAACCTCGAGGGCTGGCGAGTCGAGCCCCTGACGGGCAACGTGGCCCACGAGTCAGGGCGGTTTTTCCGCATCGAGGGGATCGAGGTGGCCACCAACTTTGGCCCCACGCCGGAGTGGAGCCAGCCGATCATCAACCAACCCGAGATCGGCATTCTCGGTTTCCTCACGCAGGAGATCGACGGCGTTCTGAACTTCCTCGTTCAGGCCAAGATGGAGCCCGGCAACGTCAACCTGGTTCAGGTATCGCCTACCGTCCAGGCGACCCACAGCAACTTCACCCAGGTCCACGGTGGCTCTCGGCCGCCCTACCTGGAGTACTTTCTCGACGCCGGAAGAGCGCAGGTCGTGGTCGATCAACTTCAGTCCGAGCAGGGCGCGCGCTTTCTCAAGAAGCGCAATCGCAACATGATCGTGCGAATCCCGAGCGACGAGCCGATCGAGGTCGGAGACGATTTCACCTGGCTCACTCTCGGGCAACTGATGCAGCTTCTCCAGAGTGACAACGTAGTCAACATGGACACACGCACGGTGCTGTCGTCGATTCGCTTCGCCGGCCTGGCGAGCCAAGAATCCTTCGTTCCACTCGACGCCGTCCGCCAGTCTTTCGCTGAGGCTGTTCTCGACTCTGCGACTGCCGATTCCGGCAAGGCCCTGAACGACTTCGACACGGCCGTCTCGTGGTTTACTCGCATGCGCGTGGAGTTCAAGCTCGAGACGCGGTCAGTGCCCCTCGAGTCGCTCGATGCCTGGGAATACGACGGACAGACCATTCACCACCGCGACGGTCATTACTTCACGGTGATGGGTGTGTCGGCGATCGCGAGCAATCGCGAAGTCGGCTCCTGGCAGCAGCCGTTGATCGAGTCGGCGAAGGGCGGCGTCATCGCCTTTATCTGCCAGCGGCACAATGGAATCCTCCACTTCCTCGTTCAGGCGCGAGTCGAGCCGGGCAATTTCGACGGCGTGGAAATGGCGCCGACGCTCCAGTGCACGCCGAGCAACCACGAGGGCCGGGACGCGTCGGATCTCCCGCCATTCTTCAACGAGGTCATGAGCGCGCCCAGCGAGCAGATTCGCTACGACGCGCTGCAGTCGGAAGAGGGCGGTCGCTTCTATCACGACCAGAATCGCTACCTCGTCTTGGAGATCGACGAGCAAGACCGGTTGGAGATCCCGGTCAACTACCTCTGGATGACGGTTCGCCAGCTTAAGGAGTTCATACGCTTCAACAACCTCCTGAACATCGAGGCGCGCGGCCTGATCTCCTGTCTTCCGCTGGCGGCGCCGGGCTCCACCAGCGCATGAGATCCGACGTCCTGATCATCGGAATGGGCTCGTTGGTCCAGCGCCGGGTTCTTCCCGCTTTGTTGACGCTCGATCGCGTCGGCAAGATCCACGTCGCTTCGCCCGGGCCCCTGGATACATCCCTGATCCCGCCCGAGCAATTGGGAAGCCGCTGGCAGAGCTACGAGGAGGCGCTGCAAGAATGCTCTCCCTGCTTGGCCTACGTCTCTCTTCCGAACAGCATGCACGCCGATTGCATACGGGCGGCGCTCACGAGCGGTCACCACGTCATCGTCGACAAGCCGGCGGTGACCGCGGGCTACGCGTCGGCGCGAGATCTGGCCGAGCTGGCGCATAGCAAGTCCCGCGTACTGGCCGAGGCCAATGTCTGGCCCTGGCACGCTCTGGCTCGGCGGGCAAAAGAGGCGATCGCAGACGACCAGATCGCTCCGCGAGCCGTGATCGCGACGTTCACGTCCCCTCCGATGAATCCGGACAACTTCCGCTATCGCAAAGACCTGGGTGGGGGCGCGCTCCTCGATCGCGGCTCGTATGCAGCGAGTTGCGGCCGTTTCTTCTTCTCCGAACAGCCGCTCGAGGTTTCTTGCACGATCCTGAGCCACGCCGAGAACGCCGGTGTGGACACCTCGTTCAGCTCGGTCATTCGCTATCCGAGCGGCGTCCTGCTCAGCTTCTTCAGTCTCGACTCCGAGTACCAGAACAAGATCGAGATCATCTGCCCCTCCTCGGCGTGCTCTGTCGAGCGGGTGTTCAGCCCGCCCTCCGACTACATCGGTAGCGTTTCTGTCCGGTCGAGAAACGAGCTCAGCCGCGTGGAAGTGCCGGCGGAGGACAGTTTTGCGCTGTTCGTCGACGATGTCCTCGACGCTATCGAGCAATGCGACCACGACAGGCACTCGAGCCTCCTGCTCGAGGATGCGAAGGTTTTGGAGTGGCTGATGAAATCGGCCGACGGAGGCGAATATGCCAATTAGGGTCTGGGACTACCTCGAAGAGTATGCGGACGAACGCGACGAAATCCTTGCGGCCGTCGACCAGGTGTTCTCATCCGGACGCCTGATCCTGGGCGAAAGCGTGCAACGCTTCGAGGCGGCGTTTTCGAGCTACTGCGGCGTGCGCCACGGAGTGGGCGTCGACAACGGCACAAACGCCATCTTCCTTGCCCTGAAGGCGCTCGATATCGGTGCGGGCGACGAGGTTCTGACGGTATCGAACACCGCCGTGCCGACCGTCTCGGCGATCGTGTCCGCGGGAGCAACGCCGCGCTTCGTCGACATCGACCCAAGCACCTACCTGATAGATCCCTCGCGGATCGAGCCGGCAATCACGCCGCAAACCCGGTGCATCCTGCCGGTCCATCTCTACGGCCAGTGCGCGGACATGGACGCATTGCAGGCGATCGCGTCCAAGCACGGCCTGGCGGTCGTCGAAGACTGCGCCCAGAGTCACGGCGCGACGAACCGTGGGCACCGAGCAGGCTCGATGTCAGATGCGGCCGCGTTCTCCTTCTATCCAACCAAGCCGCTCGGCGCGTACGGAGATGGCGGCATGGTCGTCACGTCGAGAGACGATGTCGACAAATCCCTTCGGCGCCTGCGCTTCTACGGAATGGACGACGTCTACTACGCCGAAGAGCACGGCTACAACTCGCGCCTCGACGAGGTACAGGCGGAGATCCTCTATCGCAGGCTGAGCCGACTGGACGGTTACATCGCCGCCAGGAGGAGACTTGCAGCCCGGTACCACGAGTTACTCGCCGACCTCCCGCTTGTCCTACCCGTCACGGGGGAGGGCAACGAGCACGTCTACTACCTCTTCGTCGTCCGCTGCGAGGAGCGCGACAGAGTGATCGCGAAGCTGAAGGAGCGCGATATCCATCTCAACGTGAGTTACCCGTGGCCGATCCACACGATGAGGGGCTACGCCTACTTGGGCTACTCGGCCGGTGACCTGCCCGAGTCTGAGCGTGCTGCGAGCGAGGTGCTCTCGCTGCCGATGTATCCCACCCTCGCCGACGAAGATCAGCTCCGGGTGTGCGAGGCGCTGACCGACGTATTGTCCTAGCGAGCCTGCGTCTCGGCGGAGGAGGGCACGTGCTTGTTCGGCGCTGCGCGGCGCCCAGCTCCGCACTGGGTTCGAGCGACTACGGCGCTTGCTCGGCGGGAGCCGATGTCCGCTCGATCAGGAAGCTTCGGACGTTGTCGCTAACGGCGAAGTCTCTCTTTATCCGTAACCCGTGGCGCGCGAGTCGTTCCTCGAGCTCGGCGCGATTCAGGTATGTCGAGTAGGTGGTCTGGCCTTCGTATCTGGGAGCCATTTCTGAGTAGGACGCACTCTCTGTGAGCCGCTGGCGGTGCAAGACAAGGAGATCGGACGTGTTGGAAAACAGGATGTCGAGCACCGCCCAGAAGTCGTCGATCACGTCGACCAGCGCACTCGCCATGAGGATGTCGTAGCTCGAGTAATCAACGCCGCTGTCGAAGACGTCATCCACGACGAACTCGGAGTGAGGCCACAACGCGCGCGCTCTGCGGATCATCGCTTCGGAGTAATCCGAGCCCGTGAAGGCGAATCGTGCCGGGTGGTACCGGTGGAGCAGCTCCGAGTAATGGCCGACGCCGCATCCGATGTCTAGGAATCGGTACACGCTGCGATTGCCCTCGTCCACGATCGATTGGACGATTTCGAGGAACGTCTTGAAAGGAGCCACCGATTCCGGGTCGCGGAGCTCCTTCTCGACGAGCGCCTGTTGCTGTTTCGCCACATCGTCGACTTTCCACGAATCCCTCTGGTCGCCTTGCGCGAGACCGGGGACGCTCTCGCGGCGACCGTGCAACCGCTTTATTCGCCTCCACGCCCAGCGCAGCGGCGGCACCGACTTTGCAACGTTGACCGCCTGCGCAACTCGGCGTGCCAGTAGCCGCTTGACGAAGCCATCCGGCACTTCGTCGCTGATTCCGAACGCGTATCCCGGTGCGTACTCCTGGACTCGCGAAATCGCGTCCTTCAGGGCTCGAACGTACGGCGAATAGAGAAGCTTTGCGTTGGCCTTGCTGATGCCGTACTCCGGGTAGGCAAGCAGGAAGTCTTTCCCGCCGTTCAGGATCGTGAGCGAATGGAAGTGGTAGAAGATGAGCCGCTCATCGTCGACGCGGAGCTCTCCATCCACCTTTTCGATCGAGTACTTGGCGAGGTTCCAGGGAGCCAGTCCGGCTCCCTTGTGCTGCAGGACGACGACGCCCGCGAATAACCCGGGCCACGCTTCGAGGTACTTCTGATCGCCCATTTTCCCGTCCTCAACCCGGTGGTAGCACCACTCGTTACAGCGATCGCGCCACCATCGGAGGGCTGCCAGGGCCCGCTCGTCGTTGCGAAAGATCATGAACTGAACGCAGTAGATGCCGGACGACTCGAGGAGGTGCTCCCATGCAGGGGCAAAGCGATGCTCGATGAGGGAGGTAGAGCCATCGCCGAACTCGGCGAACGCGGGAGCTGGATCGCTGAAGAAGAAGAGATCTGCATCGAGATAGGTGACCGACTCGAGCTCGGGCTCGTGCTCGAGCAGGTAGAGCGGCAGGCTCGGCGTGCAAGTCCAGTAGTACTCGTAGGTAGTGCGTGTCTTCTTGGCCGCCAGCAGCTCGTCGTCCTCGAACTGCTCGAGCGATAGAAGCCTGACGTTGGGCAGGGCCATCCTGCCGAGGACTTCGAACGCGGTGTCGTCCATACACAGGATCCAGAGCGTGAAGTCCGTGACGTGGCGCCGGAGCGACTCGTACAGAGCGACCCCCTTGAACAGGTAATCCTTGTCGAACAGCGTGCAGAAGTCGTAGTGCCGAACAGCCTCCGCGGAACTCGAGGCAGCGGCCGAAGGGGCCGTTGCCGCGTGGCGCTCCTCGTTCATCTGCCACCGCCCAGGTAGGTCTCGATGATCTGCTCCAGCTCCTTCATCCGCTGCAAGTACGTGTGGCTATGCAGCGTACGTTCCTGACCGGCTCGCGCGATGGCGAGGCGCTCCTGGTCGTGGGCAAGGTAATACCTGATCTTCTCGATCAGATCGTCGGCGTCGCCATAGGCGACCACTTCTGATCCCACGTCGAAGAGCTCGCCCAGGTTGTCCTTCTCGTCGGTGAGAAGCATGGCGCCGGCGCCCGTTGCCTCGTAGAGGCGCATGTTGTTTGCGAAGTTCTCGGCCGCCGAGCTGTGCCGGTTGACGACGATCTTCGAGTTGAAGAACACGTCGTACATCTCCAGCCCCCACGCTTCGCCGTGAAACCGCTTTCTCAGCGCCGAGCCCTCGGGCAGGTTCTCGAAGCCGTAACCCCACGTGTCGAGCTCGATCTCCGCGGCCACCTTCTCGAGGGTGGCAGTCCCCTCGGCGTGGACGTCCGCGATCCCGCCGACGAAGACCGCTCCGTACGTGGCGGGGAGCCGAGTGAGCCGCTCGCGCAGGCTGGACTCGAAACCGATCTTGAGGTACTCGCTTCCGATCCCCAGGCTTCGGAACCGATCAACGAAGTGCGGGAACGACGTGAGGATGAGGTCGCAGCCGCGCAGGTAGCTCTCTGCGGGCGGTGGGCACGCGATCTGTCCGACGATGAGCTTGACGAAGGGGCGAACTTCACGGATGAACCAGGGCTCGCAGAGGCTCAGGTCCTGGAAGTACAAAACGTCGGGTTGCTCCGCCTCGATGCGCTTGGCCAGAAGCGGCAGGACCCAGCCGGGCTCCTTCACGAACCGTGCCGCGCGCGGGATTCTGCGCACGAGCTTTCGCATCGTGGATGGCGTGGTCAGGGCCACTTCGTGGGCCGCCGCCCACTTCGCCTGCAGCATTCGATCATTGGCGACTATGTCGGCTGCACCGTGTCCCAGCAGTTGCAGGTTCTTCGAGTAGAAATCGGACGTACCGAAGCACGTGGCCATCAGTGCGCCGAGGGCTTCCTCGTAGTTCGCGCCGGCGAGCTCCGGGTGAGCTCGATGAAACGTCTCGAGGAAGGCGGGGTAGTACGTGTCGACGATCAGAAAGCTGAGAGCCACGACTACGTCCTCGTTTCGACCCGGCGCCTCTTCGCGACGCGGTGCCAGTACCACTTGTCTTTCACGAAATTGACAACGCGATAGGCGGGAACGAGCGGTCGCATCAACGGATACTGCGCCGGCGGGTACACGAGCGGCCACGTATCGAGCGCTCTACGCAAGTGACGCCAGGCCCGAACGGGCTTGCCACCTGGACGCTTGATCTTCCAGGTCGCATCGAAGAGCAAGAACTGCGTCTTGTTTGCATGATCGAGAAGACCGCGGTTGGCCAGCGATTCCGGATCTTTCCAGGTTCCCTTCAGCGGCCCGGGGTGATGAGCGTAGTCGTGCGTCTGGTGAACCAGATCGACCGCGCGAGTCGTATCGACGACGGGGGTCTTCTTGAGTCGCGCGTTGAACACCATCCAGTTGTCCCAGCCGGCTCGACCGACGACGAACGGCGGCATGTCGCGAACCATGCCGGTGGGGAACACGAAGTAGTCCATGCCGGTTGGGCCATGAGGTGATCCGTCTTTTCGCGCCCGAAGCAGAAGGCGCGCCTGCCAGCCTTCGCTGAAATCCAGCGGCTCGGTGATGTCGAGATCCGTTCGTTCCCCGAGCATCAGGAACTGAGGAAACTCGATTCCGGCTGCCGTCGCCGGCAGGTCGTTCAGCGCGATGACGTCGCTGTTCAGATAGCAAGTCAGTCGGTGCTCCGCCAGATCCTGCGCGCGATTGAAGGCCCAGTCGAGACGCGGCGTGCCGTGCTCGTTGCGCTCGATCTCGGCGACGTGGACTGCGCCGATCTCCGCCGCAGCCTCGGCGATTCCTGGCTCGTCGCCGAAGATGATGACCTGGCACTCGGGCTCGAGGAAAGTCCAGCTTCGCAGGGCGTTCTTCTGGATGACGCCGACGTGACCGGCGAAGGGCTTGGGGATCGAGAAGATCGTGAGCATGAGTTACAACCAGCGCCCGTGTTGTCGCGCCGACCTACTCATTTGCGAATGCTTCGCTGCGGCCGGGAGTCATCGGGCTTCCTTGCGGCCTTCGCCACTCCTCGAGATCAGCTCTACGTTGTAACCCTCGAGCGTTCCATCGAGGCGGAAGACGACGACGCCGAAGCTTTCTTGCCACGGAAACATGACGTTGAAGACGTCCTGGCTCTCGGCGAACGCTTGCTGGAGCGGATAGAACCACTCGCTGGTTATGACTTCGCGCCATGCCTCAGACCGGATTCCCGTGCGCTGCCGCTCCGAGTACTCGAAGAAGCACAGTCGATCACCGATCGAGACAAGCTGCCACTTGTGCATTTCTCCGACCCAGGCAAAGAGGGCGTCCTTGCCTCCTGTCGGAGTTTCTATGTAGCCGCGCTTCCCGACCCGCATGAGCTCCCTGCACGCGACGATGGGGTCTTCCACGTGTTCCAGCAAATGAGAGCAGTAAACGAAATCGAAGGATTTGTCGGGGAATGGAAGCTCATGTATGTCAGCCACCACGAAAGGTTTTCCGGCCGTATCGAGCTGACGGGCTCTGTGTCTGGATGGCTCGGGAATCAGATCGACGAGCTGTGTCGCGTGTGGGAACGGATTATCTCCGCAACCCACGTCCAGAACCGTATCGCCGGGACTGATATCGAAATCGATGAACTGCGATTGGTAGGTGAAACGATCATCCAGATTGAGCGACTGCGGCTTCTTGCGATGAGCCTCGAGCTTAACTTCGCCGAACTCGATCTCCGCCAGCAATGGCTTCTCCGAGCGCACTTGCCGCCAGAAGTGAACGGTACGGTCGATCGGATCCGGTAGGTGTCTCGCGATCCCCAGGCCCAGGTCAATCAGCCTCTCTCGAAGTATCGCGTGCTGGAAGGACCGGGCTCGCGGGCAAGTGGTCATCGACGCTCCACTCCTGTGGAACAAGCAGTCCGCCATGAGCCGGTGGGGGCAGCTTGCCGCTACCAAAGAAGTCGCCGGACTCCACGTTGAAGGACGTTGCGTTCTGGACCCAGTCGGCGATTTCACCGTTGGCTCTGCAGAACACGTTGAGAAAGTACTGACCGGGCGCCAGCGGAAGCTGTTTGATCCGGCACGAAATAGATCCCTGCTTCGGCAATGGATCTAGCGTGAAGCCGGACATATCGCTTTCGAGAACGATCAGGCATTGCCCGGAAGCTGTGTACACGACAAACGATGCGGTGACGTTTCTTAGGTCAGCGTTCCGAGTGAAGTTGGCGGTGAACTCCAGATCCTGTCCGCACTGGGCCACGTCGGAGTACTGTCCGCGCCTACCCGAGCGAAGACCCAGGCTGGTGAAGCGGAGCCGGCCGTCGCCCTGTCTGTCGCTGCGCTCAGCGAGGCTCTGGCTCGCAGCGGTCGACGCGATGGACAGGTATCTCTCGATCACCTCTCCTGTCTCGCCGATCGTGACCAGCCGGCCGTGCTCCAGGAACATCGCGCGGGTGCAGAGGCTCTCGATCGAGGCCATGTTGTGGCTCACCAGGAGCACGGTGGAGCCGGAGGTTGCGGCATCGCCCATCTTCCCGAGCGACTTCTTCTGGAATCGCGCGTCCCCGACCGAGAGGACCTCGTCGACGATCAGGACGTCCGGCTCCAGATGGGCGGCGACCGCGAAGGCAAGACGAACGTACATTCCGGACGAGTAGAACTTGACCGGCGTGTCGAGAAACCTCTCGATCTCCGAGAAGGCGACGATCTCGTCGAACTTCTTCTTGATCTCTTGCTTTCTAATGCCAAGGATGGCGCCGTTCAAGAAGATGTTCTCGCGGCCGGTGAGCTCCGGGTGAAAACCCGTTCCGACCTCCAGGAGGCTCCCCACGCGTCCCCGCAGAACGGCGTGACCTTTCGTCGGAGAGGTGATCCGCGAAAGGATCTTCAGCAACGTGGACTTCCCGGCGCCGTTGCCGCCGATAACGCCGAAGATCTCTCCCTGCTGAACGTCGCAGGTCAAGTCGTCGAGCGCCCAGACCGTCTCTCGAGAGGCGCCCTGGGTTATGTGCGGCTGGAATGGGCGGCGCAGAATGTTGACGATGTCGTCGCGCAGCGAGCTGTACTCCGCCGTGGGCTGGTGGCTGATGACGTAGGCCTTGGACAGGCCCTTGATCTCGACGATCGGGGTCATAGGTAGTCGGCGAAGCTTCGCTCTTGCCGCCGGAAGTAGAAGATGCCGAACGCCAGCGCGAAAGCGATGCTCGCGATGGAGACGCCGAGCATCGACCACGGGATTGCTCCCTGGTGCAGGGTGCCGGCGCGCATCGTCTGGATGATCCCCGTCATCGGGTTCAGGTAAAGCGCCCACTGGTAGCGGGCGGGTACCAGGGTGATCGGATAGATCACCGGCGTGAGGAACAGGAGCGTGCTGATCATGAAGGGCACGATGAACTGGACATCGCGGTAACGGACGTTGAGGGCGCCGAAGAAGAGCCCCAGCCCCGTCGCGGCGATGAACGTGAGTGCGAGCATGGGCACGAGCAGGAGCACTCCCGCAAGCCCGGGCTTGATCCCGTAGAAGAGGAAGAGAGCGGCGTACACGACGAAGGCGAAGCAGAAGTCGACCATGTTGACGATCGTCGCCGAGAAGGGAGCGATCAGGCGCGGGAAGTAGATCTTGGAGATGACGGCCTTGTTGCTCATGATGCTGCCGCTCGTGGAGCCCAGGGCGGCCGCGAAGAAGTTCCAGAAAAGCAGGCCCGTGTACGCGAAGATGGCGTAGGGAATGGCGTTCGGCGAGGCGATGTGCGCCACCTTGTTGAAGAAGATGGTGAAGACCACCACGGTCACGAACGGGGCGAACATCGCCCAGAGCGCTCCGAGCGCCGTCTGTTTGTAGCGGACCTTGATGTCGCGCCAGGCGAAGAAATAGAAGAGCTCGCGGTAGCTCCAGAGCTCTCTCAGATCGAACTTGAGCACTCCACCGGGCCTGATGACGAGCTCCAGCGGCCTTGTCTCAGGGGCCTTCTCGCTGCGCTCGCTCGGTCGGATTATCTCTTCGAGTTTCACTTATTGTCCTCGCTCGGGAACCGAGTCGCCCTCGGACGGGAGAGCACTTGCTCGGGGCGCAGCCGATTCGAACACCATGCGGCGGCGCCTAGAGGATACCCGAGGGTGCAGAGGCACGGTGCGGCGAGAAGTCGGGATCGTCGCCCTAGTAAGCGCCGCGCCGCGTCATGATCGCCGAGACCGTCATTAGCAGAATGCGCAGGTCGCGAAAGATCGACATGTTCTCGATGTATTCGCGCTCGAGTGCCAGGCGCTCGTGGAAGAACAGGGCGCCGCGGCCGTTGACCTGCATCGGGCCGGTCAGGCCGGGCTTGACCGAGAGCCGGAAGAGGTGCTCGGGCTGGTAGCGGTCGACCAGGTCGAGCTGCTCCGGGCGCGGCCCGACCAGACTCATCTCGCCCTTGAGCACGTTCCATAGCTGCGGGATCTCGTCGAGGCTCGAGCGGCGCAGGAAACGGCCGACGCGCGTGACGCGCGGGTCGTTCTTGATCTTGAACATCGGCTCGGTGAGCTTGTCGAAGGGGACGATCTCCTGCAGGTGATGCTCGGCATCGGCGACCATCGTGCGGAACTTGCGCATGCGGAACGGTCGCTTGTCATGACCCGCGCGCACCTGCGAGAAGATGACCGGCCCACGGCTGTCGAGCTTGATGGCCAGCGCGACGATGAGCGCGATCGGAGCGAACAGCACAAGCCCGACGCTGCTGACGGCGATATCCAGGGTGCGCTTCAAGAGCAAGGTCGAGCGGGGGATGTTCCAGGTTCGGTACTCGAGCACGGGGAGGTCCGCGATGTGGTTCATCTGCACCGCGGCTCCGAAGAGATTTCTCGCCAGCGGAACCACGCTCATCCTGATGTGCAGTCTCTGCCCGAGCGCGAAGAGCCCCTCGATCGTATCCGCCTCGACCGAGGCTGCCGCGACGACGATCCGGTCGACCGAACGCCAGCGGTCGTCTGCGTCTCGCAGCTCCTCAAGGTCGATCGCGGCGATCTCGGCGACGATGTCGAGGTGCGCATCGGGGAAGAGCTCGATCTTGCGCCGAATTGTCTCGACCTCGGAGCCGGAGCCGATGACGACTGTGCGCTCGGGCGGGGTGGCGTATCTCCAGAGGCGACGGGTAACTCCGCGCAGCACGAACGCCGACAGCGCCGTGACGAGCATCAAGTGCATCGCGCCGGTAAGTGGCAACGCGCCCGGAAGAGGGAGCCTCAGGAAGAGCACGATCCCCATCGAGCCGAGTAGCGCCCAGGTTGCAATCAGGGGCGCCTCGTCGATCGTCAGGTGGCGGAGCGAGCGCTGATCGCGGTCATACAGCCCGAGCAGCTTCGCCAGCACCACCCATAGCGGTACTAGCGTGACGGTCCAGAACAGTGCATTGACGTTGCTCCCGAGCAGGAAGCCGACCGACAGGCCGCCGAACAGCACCGCGAGAATGTCGGCGGCGGCGAGCATGCGCCGCAGGAGAGATTCACGCCACTCGTTGGTCGAAGGCTCACTCCAAACGACCGTGCGACCGACGATCGAGGGTACTTCTGCGGATTCTGTCTGAGGCGGCGGCGTGCTCGGCATGAAGCTCAGTTTCGGTCTCTGACTGGGTTCTGGCGATTGAACTTCCAGTGACTGGCTTCCGTCACTCCACCCATTGACTTCTGGTGGTTTCGGCATCTCGCTCACGAATCCTGGCGATAGCCAGCCTAACATGCGCTCGGATTTTTGGCTATTGGCAAAATCATAACCCGGAACAACTACCTTTGCGAGAAGGTGTTTCGATCGTGAATCCGGCTGTGGATTGCGCGTTCCGTATCCCCTGTCCCGCTCTCTACAAACCCGCGAGGAACGCAGAGACCGGAGATAGGAAACGCGTTCCGCGCGCCGGCCCTCTGGCTGAGCAAGTTCACCCACTCTAGACCTGAAAATGTCAGGTGTATGTAAAGGCCTCACGCGCGCGAGCTGCCGTCGCCTGTGGCGAGACTCCGCTGTAGGCTTGGCGCCCATGGAGCGACAAAAGGCGCTGATCACCGGGGGTGCCGGTTTTATCGGTTCGCACCTCGCCGAGCTGCTTCTCGCCGACGGATACGAGGTGTTCGCGCTCGACGATCTCTCGACCGGGTCTCGATCGAATGTCGCGCATCTGATCGAGCGGCGGGATTTTCATCTCGTCGTCGACTCGGTGCTCGAGCCCGCGATCGTCAACGAGCTCGTGCACAAGTGCGACGTCGTCTTCCATCTGGCGGCCGCGGTCGGTGTGCGCCTGATCGTGCAGCAGCCGGTGCGGACGCTGGTCACGAACGTCCAGGGAACCGAGAACGTTCTCGAGTACTGCAACCGCTTCGGTAAGCGCGTGCTCGTCGCCTCGACCTCGGAGGTCTACGGCGATCACCGCGACGAGGTGCCACTTGCCGAGTCGTCACGCCGCATCTACGGGCCGACGACCGCTCGACGCTGGGCATACGCCGAGTCGAAGGCAATCGACGAGTTCCTGGCGCTCGCCTACCAGCAGGAGCGCGAGCTGGACGCGGTGATCGTTCGCCTGTTCAACACCGTCGGCCCGCGGCAAAGCGGCCAGTACGGGATGGTGATTCCGACCTTCGTTCAGAGCGCGCTCGCCGGGCGGCCGCTCGAGGTTCACGGCGACGGGACGCAGACTCGCTGCTTCTGCCACGTCCAGGACACGATCGTGGCGCTGAAGAAGCTGATGGAGAAGCGCGACGTCACAGGCGACATCTTCAACGTCGGCAGCTCGCAGCAGATTCGCATCATCGATCTCGCGCGGCGGATCATCGAGCTCACGAGCTCGAGCTCGAGCATCGAGTTCATTTCCTACGACGACGTCTATGGTCAGGGCATCGAAGACATGCTTCATCGCATCCCGCTGACCGAGAAGATCGCCGCAGCCATCGGCTGGCACCCGACGCGCGATCTCGAGCAGATCTTCGCCGACGTGATAGCCGACATTCGCGACGCACCGCCGAAACTCGCCGAGTCTGTGTAGGAGATTCCACGCCTCGCCTCGACACGATCGTTTGCCTTCCGATCACGGAGTGGGCCGGGCTTCCGCACAACTCGCGCCATCTGATGAAGGAGGCCGAGCGGCGTGGCTACCAGGTTCTCTGGGTCGACCCGATCGGTCTGCGCAGCGCGAAGCTGCAGCGAAAGGACGTCGCGAAGCTGACGCGCAGGCTCCGCCAGCTCCGGCACCCGTTCGTTCGCGTGAGCGATCGCATCTGGCGCCTCGCGCCGCTCGGGATCCCGCTCCAGGGCACTCGGCTGGGCGCCGCGCTGAACAGACGCGCGCTCGCCTTCCAGATCCGGCGCGGCCTGCGCAGGCTCGGCGCAAAGCGGGTGCTGCTCTGGTCGTATTCGCCCCACCTGGTGAGGCTGCGGCAGAGCATCGACTGCGAGGCCGCCGTCTATTACCGCACCGACGACTACCTTTCGGCTCCCGGCGTCAATGTGAGCCGCCTGCGCAAGCTGGAGCACGAGGCGGCCGCGCTGGCCGATCTCTGCGTCACGGTCAACGAGCTTTCGCTTGCAGAGTTGCCGAGCTCGACGCGGCGACGCCTGCTGGTGCGAAACGGCGTCGATCTGACCGTCTTCGACCCGGCTGCGGTTGCGGCCGCGGCCGCGGGTGCGCAAAGCGACGACCCGACGCCGCAGGTCGCGCATCCTCGCCTGCTCGTGATCGGCACCTACGACCGTTGGTTCGATCTCGACCTCGTCCGCACTCTGATGGCCGAGCGGCGCGACTGGTCGCTGGTGCTGGCCGGAGAGAGCAAGATCGACCTGGAGGCGCTGAGCACGCTTCCCAATGTGACCTTCCTCGGTCAGGTTCAGCTCGAGCGATTGCCCGCCCTCATCGCCGGCTGCGACATCGGGCTGGTGCCCTATCTCGTCGAGCCGTACGCCGTCAAGGGCAGCCCCGGCAAGGTCTACCAGTACCTGGCGATGGGCGTGCCCGTCCTCTGCACTCCGTTCGTCGACCCGTCCGTCTTCGCCGGCCAGATCGCGGTGGCGCCGGGGGAGCCGATCGCATTCGAGCAGGCGATCGAGAGTCTTCTCCACGCCGACTCGCCCGAGCTGGCGGCCGCGAGGCGGGCATTCGCTGCCGATCAGTCCTGGGCGGTGCGCTTCGACGCGATCGAAGACGAGCTTGCGGGCATCCTCGCGGGCGAGGAGCCCGGCGACGCGAGCACGCTTCAGCCCGAGCGAACCGGCCCCGGCTTCGGCTCAGCCGAGGACGATCCCGCGCAGGCGGGCGAGAAAGCCTGACCCGAACGAGTCGCCGCTCATCCGGCGAGCCAGGACAGTGCTTGCCGGATACCAGGCTCGACCGCGCAGAACGAGCGCGCAGACGACGAGCGTGAGAGCGAGCTCGCCCAGGGCCTGAACGAAGAGTCCCGAGCCGGCGAGCACTTCGGCGCAAGCGAACGCGGCGCCGAAGGCAGCCAGCGACACAAGGCCGTGAACGATGTGGCTGCCGAGCACGAGCCGGGCATTGACGATGCCGCGACTGACGAACGGCCGCAGCGTGATCACGTATGTCGACCACTGGGCGATCGCCACGCCGACGAGGAGCGCTCTGAGGCCGAGCCCGGCGACTCCCACCACGGCGACCGCCGAGCCGAGCAGCGTCAGCAGTACCAGCAGTCTGAAGGCGGCGAACTTGATCCAGCCAAGCGCCTCCGCGGCGTTGGTCAAAAACGACGTCGGGAACATTCCGCAGGCGATCAAAACGAACAGTCGCAGTAGCGGCGCCGCGCCGTGCCAGCGCTGTCCGAGCACGATGCCGACCAGGACGGGCGCGGCTCCCGCGGCGATCGCGAAGAACGGCCAGATGAAGCCGGTCGCCAGGACGATGCCCTCGCTCAGCATCGCCTTCGTCTTGGCCGTGTCGTCGCGAACGCGTCCGTACAGCGGGAAGAGCACCTTGGTGATGCCCAGGGAGAGGTAGCCGAGCGGAAGATTGACCACCAGCGAGGCGCGGTTGTACAGACCGAGCGTGAACTTTCCGAAGGAGAGGCTCGTGAACCAGCTCGGGATCGCATTCACAGCCCAGGCGCTGAAGTAGAGCGCGCTCAGCTGGCCGCCGAAGGTGAAGAGCTCGCGCGCCTCGCGGCGATCGAAGCTGAAGTCGAGCTCGCGCCAGGCGAGCGCGGCGCCGCCGGCGAAGAGAGTCACACCACCCACAACCTGCCCGATTGCGAGCGCCATCGTGGTGTGCAGGTACACCGCGAGCACGACGCCAACCGAGATCCCGCACACCTGCGTGACGGTCTCGACCAATGCACTCGCGCCGAAGCGTAGGCGGCGCCGGACGAGAGCGAGCGGCACGGCCGAGAGCGAGTTGAAGAAAAGGGCAAAGGCGAGAACGCGGATCAGGCGCGTAGCCGCCGGGATCTTCCAGGCATCCGACCATGCAGGGGCGAGAAACCAGAGCGCGACCAGCACCACGGTCGCAGCGACCAGAGAGATGACCACAGCGGTTCCCACCGCCTTCTCGCCGAGCTCCGAGCGCCGCAGGATCGCGAGACCTACAGTCGCGAAGGTGAAGTAGGCGGCGAGCCCGCTTGCAGCCTGCGCGGCCGCATAGACGCCGAACCACGCCGGGGCGATCAGTCGCGCCGTGGCGACCGTCGAGACGATCTGAACCACGACGAGAACTGCGATTCCCGAGTAGTTCCAGAAGACGCCCTGAAGTGCGCTCCTCGTGAGCGACGTCTGTTCCGCTCCGGATCCGGCGAACTCCGGCGCTGTTTTGGGGAGGGATGGCCTGGACACTCGAGGGAAGCTACTCGTATACGCTCGCGCTGTGCTCGAATCGCTTGAATGAGCCGCGGTGTAGCGCTTTGGCGAGGCGGATCTCGGCGGTAACCACGGTCGCGACCGCCTTCGCCGGACGCCGGCACGTCGAGCCCCGAATCAAGCTCGGGTCGTGGTCCCTGACAGCGGGGCGCCGCACGAGCGAAGAATATCCGCGAGCAGGGTGACGAAGCACCTTCAGGTCGCAGCGCGTCGGGCAGGGAGCGAGACTATATTGAGGTCTCGCGCGACCACCCGTAGGAGCCCGTGTCCAGAGTTAGCGTCAACATACCCGCTTACAACGCTGAGGCTTTTCTCGCCCGCGCGCTTCGCTCGGTCGAAGCGCAGACGTACGGTGACTACGAGATCGTTCTCGTCGACGACGGCTCAACCGACAGCACTGCCGAGATAGCGCGGTCGTTCGAGCGAGTCCGCTACGTCCGCCAAGATCACAAAGGCGAGTCGGCGGCTCGCAGTCGTGGGCTCGAGGAGTCGGAGGGCGAGCTTGTCGCCTTCCTCGACGCCGACGACGAGTGGCTGCCGGAGAAGCTCGAGCACCAGCTCGCCTTCATGGACGAGAGGCGCTCGGAGTTCAGCTACACCGATTCGTACTGCACCAAGGGCGGGAAGCGGGTTCGCTACAGCAAGCTCGCGCCGCCGTACGACGGGCAGATACTCGTGCCGCTGCTCGAAGAATGGCTCGAGCACGCCTTCATCACGAACAACAGCGTCGTCGCATCGAAGGAGCTGCTGAAAAGGGTGGGCGGCTTCGATTACGAGGCTCCGTTCCCTTCGAATACGGACTATGGCCTGTGGCTGAGAGTCGCTCTCGCCGGTGCCCGCTTCGACTACCTCGACGAGCCGCTCGCGATCTACTACCGCGGCCACCAGAGCGATTCCTCGGACAGCATCGTGATGCTCAAGCGCTACATGCAGGCGCTGGAGTACTTCTCCTCTCGCTATCCCTTCCCGCCCGAGGCCAAGGCTCTGCTCGAGCGGACGCTGGAGCGCACGAACGTAGCGCTCGGCGCGAAGCTGCTCAAGCACGGGCGTCTGCGAGAAGCTGCCCCCTATCTCCGCCATGGTCATCTCCGCGATCTCGCGGCAAAGTCGCGACTGTTCTTCAGGCGCCGGCTGAAGACCGTGTTTCGCCGCTCCGGGTAGCACACGCGAAGAGCGGAAAGCGGCGCGGCTCGGGCCTATCGTGACCGGCTCGATACGATTGCCTCTGCCGATGATCGATCGCCTCCAGCGAACCGCGGGACAATCTCTCTGGGACGCTCTGCCCGGCGCCGGTAACGAGCGCGGCGACGGGTCAAGTGCGCGTGCGAGCTGAAGCCGAGGCGCGAAGATGAAGTCCCGTCGCGATAGCCCGATCGAGCACGTTCTTCTCGTCGCCTATCTCTATTCGCCCTGCAACGTGGTCTCCGCGCACCGGCCGGTGGGCCTGCGCCGTGGCTTCGAAGCGGCCGGCGTTAGAACCACGGTGCTGACGAGCAAGATCTCGGGCTCGGCCGAGGACGACGAGGCGCGGGCGGTCATTCGGGCGGGCGATCTGCGGACGCGCATCCACACCCAGTACCAGGAGCTGGTCGGCTACGGCGGAGAGAGCGCTGTCGCAGCGCGCGAAAAGCCACGCTGGTGGACGAACTACGTCGCTCCCGACATCACCGCACTGACCTGGTTTCCGCAGGCGCTCCGGCAACTGATCAGGCTGATCAGGAAGGATCGCCCCGACGCGATCGTGACCACCTCGGGGCCGGAGTCGGCGCACCTGCTCGGTCTCGTCGCCAGCTTCTTCGGCATCCGCTGGGTGGCCGACTACCGCGACGGATGGCTGCGCGACGTGTCCCATCCCTTCTTCCTGCGCCCGATCGACAGGCTGCTGGAGCGATCGATCGCTCGCCGCGCGACCGTCGTCAGCGCGATCAACGAGGAGATCGCCTCCGATGTCAGGCGCCGCTACGGCGCCTCTGCGCACGTCATCTCGAACGGCTTCGACAGGAGAGAGATCGAGGGCGCGAGCGACGAGCGCGGGAAGCTCGATCCGAAGCGCTTCTCGCTGGTCTATACAGGCATGTTCGGGATGGACCTGGAGGAGCCGGTGTTGCACCGCGGTCGCGACGCGCGCATGTTTCTCGCGGCGCTCGAGCTCTTGCTCGAACGGCAGCCCGAGCTGATGACGAGCTTCGAGCTGGTCGCTGCCGGAACGATCAGCGGCGCCGAGCGCGAGATGCTCGAGAGGGGAGATCTCGCTCGGGTCACACGCGTCCTCGGGAGAGTCCCGTACGCGACGGCGCTCGGTCTCCAGCAGGGCGCAGACGGCCTGCTTCTCATCCCCGGCGGCGCCGACGCGACGACCGCCAAGGTGTTCGAGTATCTGGCCGCGCAAAAGCCGATCTTCGTCATCACCGAGCGGGATTCCACCGCCGCGCAGCTGCTCGGCGAAGCAGGCGCTCACACCGTCGCGCCGCCGGACGGCCCCGAGGCGCTGGCCGATGCCTTCGGCGCGTACCTGCGCCGCTGGACGGAGACGGAAGAGAAGTTCGAGCCTTCGCCGCGCTTCGATCTGGGCGCCTACGAGTACGAGAGCCTGGGCCGAGAGATGCTCGAGCTGATCGGGCCGATCGGGCCGGGAGATGCCGGGACGAAGCGCCCGGAGATCCGAGCGAGCTCGTGAAGGTTCTCTTCATCACCAACTGGTACCCGACCCGCGACTTCGCCTACGGAGGCGTCTTCGTGCGCGAGCACGCCAAGGCCGTGCGGGCCGCGGGCAACGAGGTCGTCGTGCTGCACCTGGCCCGCGCCTCGAAGGAGTGCCGCGGGCTCTGGAAGATGGAGCAAGAGCTCGATCCGGAGCTCAGCGAGGGAATCCCCGCCTACCACGTCTACCACCGCTCGCTGCCGCTTCGCGGAATGTCGTACCCGCTCTACCTGCACAGCGCGAGCAGAGCATTTCGCCGCCTCGGCTCGGGCGGCTTCGCGCCCGACGTGATCCACGCCCATATCTACGACGCCGGGGTACCGGCGGTGCTGATCGGACGGCGGGCCGGCATTCCGGTCGTGGTGACCGAGCAGTTCAGCGGCTTTCCGCAGCGGACGCTCGGCAGAGCCGGAGCGATCAAGGCGCGCTTCGCGTTCCGGCGCGCGGCGCGCGCGCTGCCCGTCTCGATGTATCTGCAGCGGGCGATAGCAGCCTACGGCATCGACGCTTGCTTCGAGCTCGTGCCGAACGTCGTGGACACGTCTCTCTTCTTTCCGCGGGACCGCGAGGCCGGCGCGCGCGAAAAGCGGCTGCTCTTCGTCGGCAATCTCGAGTCGACTCACATCAAGGGGTTCCCGACCCTGCTCGACGCGCTTACGCGGTTGAGCGAGCGCCGGCGCGATTGGCGCCTCGACGTCATCGGCACCGGCCCGGCCCGCGCGGGCTACGAGGAGAAAGCCGCCGCCAGCGGGCTCGCCGAGTCGATCTTCTTCCACGGGACGAAGACGAAACGCGAGGTCGCCGAGCTGATGCGCGCCGCCGACGTCTTCGTGCTGCCGAGCCGCTACGACAACATGCCGTGCGCGGTCGTCGAGGCGATGGCCTCGGGTCTTCCGGTCGTCTCGACGGCGGTCGGGGGCATTCCGGAGATGGTCGGCGAAGGCGCCGGCATCCTCGTGCCGCCGAGCGATCCCGCGGCGCTTGCGGGCGCTCTCGGCGCGGTGCTCTCGAATCTCGGCTCCTACGATCGCGCGAAGCTCGCCGCGGATGCCCGTGCCCGCTACAGCCTGGAGGCCGTCGGAGCGCAGCTGCAGGGAATTTACAGTTCGCTACTCTCGGCGTCCGCCACCGAGACCGAGGCCGGCACGTCCAGGCCCGCCGAGTCCTGAGCGAGCGGGCGCTTCAGCAGCCTGCGCAGCAGGCGGAGGTAGGCGGCCGCGTCCTCCCGCGAAGGGACGATCACCGAGCGAACCGAGGTCCGGGCGATCCGGCAGTAGATCGCCACGGTCACGACGTACACCAGCGAGTAGGAGACCGTGCTCGCCCAGGCGGCGCCGTTGATCCCGTAGCGGGGGATCAGCAGGAGGTTGAGGCCGAGGTTCGCGGCGACGCTTATTCCGGCGACGTAGGAGTTGACGATCGGGCGACCTCGCGCCGCGATGTCGTTTCCGAGCACTCGGGCGGCGCCGTAAACGACGATGCCCGGGAGCAAGGCGCGCACGGCACCGGTCGAGGACGCGAACTTGCTCGAGTAGAGGAGCGAGACGAGCGGGCCGCTGACCAGGAAGAGGACGGCGCCCGCCGCGGCCGTGAGCCAGAGGGTGTTGCGCGCCAGAAGCGGCGTGATCGAGCGGCGGACGTCTTCGTCCTTCTCCTCGGCGATGCGTGGGAAGAGGGCGGAGGAGACGGCCTGGGAGAGCATCCAGAGACGCTCGGCCACGGCCACGGCCGCCGCGTACAGACCGACCGCCGCAGGCGACTTGTAGGCGTTCAGGACGAAGACGTCGAGCCGGTAACCGAGAAAGCTCAGCACGTTGGCAACCTGCACGCGAAGGCCGTAGGAGGCCGCGGCCTTCACGTAACCGCGCTCGAGCCGCCAGCTGATACCGAGAGCCCTGATCGCCCTGACCAGGAAAGCGACGGTGAGCAGGGCCGTGCTCGCGACGGTGGCGATGATCGCGGCGCGCACTCCGCCGCCGAGGGCGAGCAGGGCGGCGCCGATCAGCAGCAGTGGAAGCGCGGCTTGCCCCACCGCTATCTGGTTGAACTCACGAAACTGCTGCGCACCGAGATAGACGGATTGGACGTTCCCCAAAACCAGCGCGAACGGCACGACGAGCATCGCCAGGAGGAGATAGGAGGCCGGAACGCCGTGCATCGTCACGCCGCCGAAGAGGATGACGCCGTAACCGATGCCGACGATCGCGACCCCGAGCACGAGCCCCAGCAGAACGCTGGTTCCGAGCACGACCGACCTGGCCCGCTCGCCGCGCGCCGCGTGGAACGTGGCGGCCGATCCCAGCCCGAGACTGCCGAGCGTGACCACCAGCGTCGCAAGGAGCGTCGCGTCGTAGAGCTGACCGCGTCCGTTCGTGCCCAGCAGGCGCGCGGTCAGGATCGCCGTTCCCATCACGGCGATCGCCGCGATGATCGTCGCGATCAGGACGCTCGAGGAGTTGCGGGCCAGCTTCCAGCGCCCGCCGGCGCCGGCGTTCTCTCTATCGCTTGCGGGTGTCTGCGCGGGTACCAATCTCCTCGGCGCTTCTCTTCCGGCGGCTCGACACGATACCTCCTGAGCGGGCGGGCCAAGGTCGCAGCGGACCGAGCGCTCCGCGCCGCGAGGGAGGATGCGCCTGTGACGAGAAATCGTTTCTGTATGCTCGGCGAGCCCGAGGTAGCGCCTCGGCGGGCCGAGGTGAAGCAGACATGAACGTCGATCCCGAAGCAGCCCACAACTCCGGCCGGGCCGAGTGCTCGCGGGTGTGTGTGATCATCCCGAACTGGAACGGGGCCGAGTTCCTTCCGACCTGCCTCGAATCGCTTCACGCACAGACCTACCGGGAGTTTGAGACGGTGGTGGTGGACAACGGCTCGAGCGACGGCTCGGTCGCTCTCATCGAATCGAAGTTCCCGCAGGTCTCGCTGATTCGCCTCGACGAGAACAGAGGCTTCGGGGCCGCCATGAACATCGCCCTGCGGGATGCGCGGAGCGACTACGTCGCCTGCCTGAACAACGACACCGAAGCCGATCGGGCCTGGCTGGGCGAGCTCGTCGCCTGCCTCGAGCGCCATCCGCGGGCCGCGGCCGCCACCTCGAAGATGCTCGACCTGAGCGAGCGCGACCGCATCGACGACTGCGGCGACATCCTGACGGCGT
This sequence comes from Gaiellaceae bacterium, assembly GCA_049591255.1. GTDB lineage: Bacteria > Actinomycetota > Thermoleophilia > Gaiellales > Gaiellaceae > Fen-549. Next base: position 7,331 of record JBAWEP010000057.1, on the reverse strand, counting down.
ACTTCCGGGCGTATGCCCGCGGGCGCGGCGAGCAGGACCGGGGCCAGTACGACGAGGAGGAGCAGGTGTTCGGCGCCTCGGGAGGCGCCTCGCTCTGGCGCAGCGCCGTGGTGCGCGAGCTCGGCTACTTCGATGAGGACCTGTTCGCCTACTACGAAGACGTCGACCTGAGCTTCAGGGCGCATCTCGCGGGTCACGAATGCTGGTACGCGCCGAGGGCCGTCGTCTTCCACGCCGGCGGCGGCACGTCGCGGCGCCAGGCGAGCGAGTTCGCCTACTATCACTCGGTGCGCAACCGTTGGAGCATGATCGTGAAAAACGGCCCAACGCCGCTGCTCTGGCGAAGCGCACCGCGAATCTTCTTCGCCGAGTTGCTCTCTCTGGCCAAGGCCGCGACCGAAGGGAAGACCATTCTCACGCTGAAGGCTCACCGCGACGTGCTGCGCGCGTTGCCGCGCTGGGCTCGAAGGCGAAAAGAGGTGCAGCGGATGCGCACCGTCGGTAGCCGCGAGCTGAGGCGCCTGATGAGCTCGGGCTATCCGTCGCTCGGGCAGCGAATCCTGGCGGCAGCGACGAACGTGTTTAGGACGCGCGCGGCATGAGCGCGACCAGCGAGGGGAGGCGCCAGGCACTGCGCGCTCGGCTCATGGGCCCGCGCGCGCGCGCGGGCCTGTTCGCGCTCAGCGTCGCCTGCGTTGTCGGGCTCGTGCTCCTGAAGGCGACCGCTGCCGATGCGGGTCCACTGTCCGGCCTGCTCAAGCTGATCCTTCCGTTCGCCTTCGTCGGCCTGAGCATCGTCGACTTTCGCGCGAGCGTCGCGATTGCCGTTTTCGAGCTCGTCCTTGGTGGCACAAGCGGGAGCTGGATCACCTACGCGCCGCACCTGAGCGGCCGCATCCTGCTGGACGGAGTGGTGATGCTTCGGGCCGTGAGCATCGTCATAGCCGGCTGGCGGCGGGGAGAGCGGAAGGTTCTCGGCCGCTATGGCGCGCACGCACTGGCGCTTGCCGTTCTGATCCCGGCGATCTGGATGACGATCGGCCTGCTCAACCACAACGGCGCGAGCAACGTCTTCGGCGACGGCAACGGCTTCGTCTACTTCGCCTTCGCGGTCGCCATCGTGATACTCGTACGAGGCGGCAGCGGGAGATGGTTCCGCAATGTGTTCTTCGCCGCTTGTGCGACCAACGGGGTCGCGTACCTGCTGCTCATACTCGCCTCCGCTTCGCATCTGACCACTCTCGGATCGATTCGCACCGCCCTTCTCTACGGCCGCCTCGATATGGGCGGGATCATCGGCCACATGACCAACGGAGACTTCAGGCTGTTCACGGGTGCCAGTCTCTATCTGCAGATCGGCCTCGCGCTGACCACCTGGCGACTGCTCGCGAGACCGCGCTCATATTGGTACTGGCTGCTCTACGGGGTGTTTTGGGTCGACCTCGTCGCCACGTATACGCGCGGGCTCTGGATCGGTGGGGTCGCCGCCGTCGTGCTGGTGGTCGCTCTCGCGGCGCCGACGTTGAAGCGCGCACTGTCCTTTTCCGGCGTGACGATCGCAGGCTTCGCCGTTGCGCTGGCCGTCCTGCCGCTGGCCGGGGTCTCGCTGAGCGACTACGTGCTCAAGCGAGCGGAGTCGATCACCAGTACGAGCGAGTTTCAGTATCCGACGGCCATCGTCAACCCGAGCTTCGAGAGAGGCGGCGACTGGGTCCTCTTCGATTGGACCACTCCCTCGCTGCGAATGCGGCGCGTGACTTCCGAGCACACGTCGGGATCGCACGCCCTCGAGCTGATCGACACCGCCGCTGGAGAGGACGACTACGTCTACCAGGATCTGTCGGTGCTACCGAACAAGCGCTACACGGTGAGCGCATGGGTCGACTCGCGCTCCACGCTCCCCACGCGCCTGGTCGCCTGGGACGTTCAGGGCGGGTCTTCCTTCGAAATCGGGGCCGGGGCGGCGGGTGAAACCTGGCAGCGCGTGGAGCTCTCGTTCACGACGTCTGCGCAGGCGCGTGACGTTCAAATCAGGCTCTACGCAGCGGTTGGGCGAGTGTTCTGGGACGACATCCACTTCGCTCCCGCAGTCGATGCGCCGCCCGCAACCACGACGGCGTCCGCTGCCTCGCCGCCGCCAACCACCACGACGGCGTCCGCTGCCTCGCCGCCGCCAACCACCGCGACGCCTTCAGCCTCGGAGTCTTCGCCAGGCGCTAAGTCGCCTTCGACCACCCCGAAGACACCGTCCCAGGTGGCGCCGCAGCCGCGCATCAACATGACCCCAAGCGACACACGAAGCGCTGACCTCGAAGGCGATTTATCCAATGCCTACCGGATCAAGCAGGCGAGGATCCTGTTCCGGCACATCCGCAAGCGTCCCCTGCTCGGCTCCGGATTCGGCGCGATCGCGACCGATTACTCGCCCGTGGGCTACAGGTACGAGCTGTCGTATCTCGACATCCTCTTCAAGGCGGGCATAGTCGGGCTGCTTCTCTTCCTTTCCTTCCCGCTGCGCCTCGTCTGGGACGCTCTGCGCCTGCGCTTCGGTAGAGCCGCGAAGGCTCGGGAGGTAACGCAACGAGGCGGCGCGGTCGTGGTGGCCGTTATCGGCAGCGTCATGCTCGTTGCGAGCACCAACCCCTACCTGTTCGCGGCCTTCGGCTTCTTCCCCATCCTCGCCATGGTCGCCTGGCTGGAGCTTGCGCCGGAGCCCGGCGAGCAGCCGCCGAGCCGGTAGTCCCTAGAGAGCGCCCTTGCGGCCCAGTGCCACGGCGACCGTCAGCACCAGAATGCGCAGGTCGCGGCCGATCGAGAGGTTCTCGATGTACTCGCGCTCGACGGCGAGTCGCTCCTGGAACTTGAGCTCGCCCCGCCCGTAAACCTGCATCGGGCCGGTCAGGCCCGGCTTTACCGAGACGCGGAAGAGATGCTCCGGCTCGTAGCGCTCGACGAGCTCGATCTGTTCCGGACGTGGCCCTACGAGGCTCATCCTGCCGATCAGTACGTTCATCAGCTGCGGCAGCTCGTCCAGGCTCCAGTGTCTGAGGAAGCCACCGAAGCGCGTGACGCGGGGATCGTCGGTCAGCTTGAACATCGGCTCAGCCAGCTTGTCGAAGGGCACGAGGTCCTTGAGCCGCGCTTCGGCGTCGCGAACCATCGTGCGGAACTTGAATATCAAGAACGGCTTGCCACCGAGGCCGGCGCGGCGTTGCGAGTAGATGACCGGGCCGCGGCTGTCGAGCTTGATCGCGAGCGCGATCAAAACGAAGACAGGCAGCAGGACGAGCAGCGAGATCAGGCTGACGAAGAAATCGAGCAGGCGCTTTAGAAAGAGCGTCGAGCGCCCGATGGCCCAGGTGCGGTACTCGAGCACCGGAAGGTCGGCGATGCGGCTCAGCTGGACCGCGGTACTGAAAAGGCTCCTCGTCAACGGAATGACGCTGAGCCTGATGCTCTGCTCTTGCCCCACGGCGATCAGCCGGGCGATGGCCTCTCCGTCGATCGCAGCCGAGGCGACGACGATCCGGTCGATCGACTGCAGGCGGCCGTCGCCGCGGCGCAGCTCCTCGATGTCCATCTCCGTGATGTTCGCGACGATCTCGAGATGGGTCTCGGGAAACAGTTCGATCTTGCGCAAAAAGGCCCTGGTTTCGGGCCCGGAGCCGACGATCACGGTGCGCTCCGGCGGCGTGATTCGTCGCCAGAGGTGCCGCATGAGGCCTCTGAGGACGAAGGCAGAGGCGAAGGTGGCAAGAGCCAGATGCCCGGCGCCCTTGGCCCCGAGCGACCCGGGCACGGGCAGGTGGAAGAAGAGAACGACGCCGCCCGTCCCGAGCAGCGCCCAGATTGTCAGTGGAGCGGCCTCGTCGATCGTGAGGTGGCGAAGAGCACGCTGATCGCGGTCATACAGGCCGAGCATCTTGGCGAGAATCACCCAGGCCGGGGTGAGCGCGACGATCCAGAAGAACGCGCTCACGTTGCCGCCGCCCAAGAAGCCGAGCCAGAGAGCACCGAAAAGCAGCGCGAGTATGTCGCCGGCGGCGAGCATGCGCCGCAGAAGCGACTCGCGCCATTCGTTCGAAGCCTGCCGGGGAAGCGCGTCGACCAGGGTGTTCGAGAGCGTCTCTGACGGTGCGCCGACGAGGGCAGCCGTGCTCGGGTCCGCGCCGTATGAGGGCTGTTCGGATAACGCCGTGAGCTCTTCGCCGCGGATCTCCGATTCACGGGCCGGCGAAACCGTGTCGCCGTTCAGAAAGAACAAAGGGATCAGTCGAGCCTTGACGTTGATAGTAGGCAATAGTAGAGCGCAATTACGGGGCTAACAACCGGCGCTTCGCGGGGAGACGGCGCCCTTCTTCTACGAGCCGCTGGAGTCCACCGGTGAACTAACCCTTGGGAACGATGCGAGCTGTGGCGCGAGCTGTCTTTCGGTTGAATTCGGAGAAGAGCGGTGAGCGCCGGTTGAGCGAGACCGCCCGTTGCAGGCTTTTCTCGGCTTGGCGGGCGTCGCCGAGCTTCACTTCTATTCGAGCGGCTTCGTACCAGATCTGCCAGTCCGAGGAGTCGCGCTTGATCGCCTTTTCGATCCAGACCTGAGCCTCCTGGAGTCGTTGTTCCTGCTCGGTGACTTGCGCAAGTTGGAGATAGGGGCTCGAAGCCCAGGGCTGGAGGTTTCTCGCATCGAGTGCTGCACGGAAAGCGTCGGCCAGCTGGCCTTTGTCGTAGGCGGTGTGACTGTCGTTGAGCCGAAGTTGGGCAAGTAGCGGAATCGCCTGAGCGCAGATGAGAAGCCAGACGGCGATCAGCCCGGTCACGCTCAGACCAAATCGACGATATCGAGCCGGCGGCTGCTCGCCGGACTCGGCGACGTGCAGAGAACGACCCGAAGCTGCGTTCGTGCTGAGGAGCGCCAGCGCCACCAATCCAAAAACGGTTACGGCAGTCAGCTCCCACATCCAGTCGACGCCGGCTGCGACTGAATAGCCGGCGAAGACGGCGGTGAGCGCCGCGAAGGTGACCTTCGTCTCACCGGAGCTTCGAAGTGATCTGCGAACGCCGACACTGATGCCTCCGATTGCCAGCCCGAGGGTGAGGAGAAGGCCGATGACGCCCAGCTCGGCGAGCGACTCGATGTAAAGAGAATGCGAATCCTTGACCGCGTAGTAGAAGCTCCTGTGCGAAAGCCACCACTCCTCGAACGAGCCCGCTCCGCCCCCAAGCACCGGGTGATGTTCCCATTCGTTGATGGCGGAGCCCCAGAACTGCCAGCGCCCGCTGCCGCGTCCATTGATCAGATGGGCGCTCGCGAAGTTGTCGGAGGAGATTGGTATGAGGGTCGCCGGCGAACGCTGGAAAGCATGGACCTGGCGAACTGGGTGGCTGGCAACCGCGCCGGCAACGACGGCGAGCAGGAGCAAGGCTACGACGCTCCAGCCCAGCCACGGCCTCGGCTTGTACGTCATACGAGCGGCGGCGAGGCGGCTCGCGGCGAAGAGCATCCCTGCTCCCAGACAGGACAGAGCGACGAGGAGAGCGGCGATATGTCCCTGGTGCTCGACGAGATCCGATCCGAGCGGCCCGTTGACCAATGTATTGCGCACGAGTAATGAGGCGATAGCGGCGATTGAACCGAGCGTCGCGCAGAAGAGCGCAACGGCGGCGCGCCAGCGGTTCTCCGTGAGCGCGAAGAACACAACCAGGCAGACCGCGATCGTGAGAAGCCCGCCTCGAGACGAGGCGAGAACCACAACCGAAGCGATAGCGGGAATCGGCGCAACGGCGAGCGCGGCAACGAGAATCCGTTTGTCGTTGACGGCGATTCTCAGCAGCAGCGGAATGCCGAGGGCAACGAAGACGGCGAGCCCGTTCCAGTAACCGGTTGGGAAACTGAGCCGAGCGGCGACGCTCTGAAGATTCGCGGACAACCCTTGATCGGGGAAGGAACCGGGGAAGAGTCGGCTGATGAGAGAGACGATCGTGATCGCCGTAACCGCGAGCGCGAGCCCATCGCACCAGCGGCCCAGCGCTTCACGCTTGACCGCGATCGCCACCAGCACGAACACACCGAGAAACAGAGATACGCGGTTGAACTCGTTGAATGCATTCTCAGCGCTCGGCGCCCAGAACACCGAGGCGAATGTCCAGACACAAAGCGCAGCCAGCACTCCAGCGAGTGCCAGCGTCGCCCTCGTTGCGCTCTTCGTGTTGAACACCCGCAGCGCCACCCCGACGATTACCGCCCACCAGACTGCGATTGCAAGCGTGTTACGACTCGGCAGGTCGTAACTCCCGTTGTCGTATGTGATCGCGAACGTAATAGCGGCGAGCGTGAGAGAGAGAAAAATCGCCGGCGAAAACGCCGCAGGACTGATTCGTTTCAAAATCGCCACGTCCTGGTAGACTAGTCGCCCGAGGGGAGGTTGATAGTCGGTTGGTTTTCATCCAGGCTTCACGCACTCGAGTCGGAATTGTTGCTCTGGTAGCACTGATGGTGCTTGCCATGCCGAGCATCGCGACAGCCGGCGACGGCTCGGCTGTCTCGCAGTACACCGAGTGCCCGCCCCAGTGCGGCAAGGTTGTCGGGAAGAAAAAGGCCGCTCCACTTCCGAAGAAGAGCAAGGCCTCCTTGGCCCGGTTGCACAATCGCGCCGCCATTAAAACGCTCGAGAACATAGCCACCAAACCGCAGTTCGGTGCCCTTCCGACTGCCAACCCCAAAGAGATCAAGGCTCCGGCCGCCCGCAGCGTTAAATCATCCGTCGGCAGTTCACTCACGGCGGCAATTGTTTCCTCCGGGGCCGGAAGCAGCGCACGTCTGTTGGTGCTGCTCGCGATCATCGTCGGCATCAGCGCCGGAATCGGCGTAATCGCCGTCCGACGGCAGCGCTTATAGCTCGCCGGCGACTGCAGCGTCTGGTCCGCCGGCACAGCGCTTGCTCGTGCGAAGGCCGGATCAAGCGACGCGAGCAGCGTGAGAGTCGAGCGCGATTTCTCTGTCTCCTCGCGACGTTCGCCCTCGGACGGTTCGCGGCTTAGTCCCTCGGATCCAACCGATCAATACAACGCTCTAGCTCTCCGCGGCTTTGCGCGCAGAGATCGGACGCGCCCCGGCGGGGCCGCGTGCACCCACGGCTGAATGACTCGCGCAGAGCGGAAGGCTGGTCGCTGGAGTACGTGTGCGTCTCGGCAGAGCTACTAGCGAGCTCTAGCAGAGGCCCCAAACGCAGCCCGTCCACTGCTTCTTGGGCTCTCTCAGCGAGAACTCGGCGGACTGATCGCTGCCGTTGGCCAGGCGGGCTCTGAGAATGGAGGTGCCGGCGGGCTTGGGA
>JBAWEP010000056.1:0-28178 GCA_049591255.1 Gaiellaceae bacterium | reverse complement strand
GGGAAGACTCTGTGAGCGGCGACGCACAGACAGCGGTCGCGAACACCTCGGGAGCGTCCGGAGCCCCGGAGACGCCCGCGCGGGGGCTCGTCAGCGCTCAGATCCACCGCATTCTCGACAACATCCGTGCCGGAGAGTTCGGCAGTTGGCCGATCATCATCGCGCTGATCATCATCTCGTCTTTCTTCTACTCCAAAAACACGCTGTTCCTGAGCGGATCGAATCTCATCACCGTGATCGAGCAAGTGGCGCCTCTCGCGACCCTCGCAATAGGCGTCACCTTCGTCCTCTTGATCGCCGAGATCGACCTCTCGGTCGCCTTCCTCAGCGCTTTGACCGGTTCGGTCTTGGTGGCCGAGCTGTCCACCCGGCACGCTCATCTGTCCGGCCTCATCGTAATACCGATTGCAATCACGGCAGGGGCTCTCTTCGGGATGGTTCAGGGCATGTCGGTGGCGTACTTGCGCGTTCCATCGTTCGTCGTAACCCTGGCGGGACTGCTGGTTGCGGAAGGCATTGTCCTCAAGTCGATCGGTTCGGTCCCCATCTATCTGAACGACAAATGGATCCTCGACCTCGAGCTGTACACGTTCACGCGAAACCTGAGCTGGATCATCGCCGCCATCGTCAGTGTCCTCTACGCGCTGGCCGTACTGAACGCGCTGTTCGGAAGACGCAGGCAGAAGATCGCGATCGGAAGCCTGTGGTTTGCCTTGCTCAAGGTCGTCGTCGTCTCAGGGGCCATGTTCGGCGTCGTGGCCTGGGTGAATCGCGCCCGAGGAGGCAGGGGTCTCCCACTCGCTCTGGTCATCGTGCTGATACTGATCGCGTTCTGGACGTTCATCGCGACGCGTACCACCTTCGGCCGGCACGTGTACGCGGTTGGCGGTAACGCCGAGGCAGCCCGCCGGGCGGGCATCAACGTCGCCCGGATCAAGATCCTGGTCTTCATGATCTCGGGCGTGATGGCCACGATCAGTGGTGCGATGGACGCCTCACGCCACGTCTCCGCCTACCCGCTCGCGGGCTCCGATCCACTTCTCATGTATGCGATCGCGGCGGCGGTGATCGGAGGCACGAGCCTCTTCGGCGGTCGCGGTCAGGTGAAGGGCGCACTGCTCGGTGCGCTAGTGATCATGCTGATCGACAACGGCTGCAATCTGCTCGGTTACAGCTCCTCGACGAGGTTCATCGCGACCGCGCTCATTCTTCTGGCAGCCGTGACGCTGGACGCCGTCGCGCGCAGGCGTCAGGCGGCCGCGGGGCGTTGAGTCTGCGATCGCGCGAAGAGTCAGTGCCGTCGCGAGCATTGGCAGGGCTGCAAACGCGAAATTGACGGCCCACGCTATTTGCCATCGAGCCTTGCAGTGATCTGGCGCTCGTTCCTTTTCGCATCGGCTCCTCGAGTTCGGCGCCGCGGGTTGAGAGAGGTAGCCGCGAAACTTTAATATGTTTGGAAACCAAACTAACCAGCGCGCTCGCGGGCGCCAGTGCGTTCGCTTTCCCGCTCGATCCCGCTCGACGATCTTCGAAGGCAGCAGCCAGAGTTGAATCCATACTCTCCATTACGTGGAAAGGCCGACCCGGGGCCGAGGCCGGTCGCCTCGCACCGGTCGGGATCTGTCGGGCAAAGAAGCATTCGCAGGCAGAACCTGAGTGTCGCGCTGCACGAGGTCATGGAGAGAGGGCCGATGTCGCGCGCAAACATCGCGGAGGCCGTGGGCTTGACGAAGTCGACGGTGTCCAGCCTCGTGGGGGAATTGATGGCACGCGGCCTTCTTTCAGACCGCGGCCAGGCGAAGGTCACCGGCGCCGGCCGGCCCGGGCGGCTCGTTGCGCTTTCGGACAAGACGGTCGTCGGCTTGGGGCTCGAGATCAATGTCGACTACCTTGCGGCCTGTGTCCTCGATCTGGCGGGCGGCGTGCGGGTCGAGCGCTTTCTCCTTCACGAGAACCGCGGCGTGCCCGTGCGAGACGTTCTCAACGCGCTCGGTGAGCTTGGCCGGAGCGCGCTGGAAGAGGCGGAGGCCGAGCGGCTGATACCCGTCGGGGCGACCTTGGCCGTGCCGGGGTTGATCGAGAACGACAGCGGCACGCTCCTGATGGCGCCCAATCTGAGATGGAGCGAGACGTCGCTCCGAACGGAGGTGGCGAGCCGGCTGGAGCGACCCCATCTCTACGTAACTGTCGGGAACGAAGCGAATCTCGCCGCGCTCGGCGAGCTCTGGCAGGGAAACGGACGGGAGTGGGGCGACTTCATTCACATCTCCGGCGAGATCGGGGTGGGCGCGGCGATCGTCGTTGGCGGCGAGCTGCTTCGCTCTGGCAGCGGCCTGGGCGGCGAGCTCGGGCACGTGTCGATCGATCCCGGTGGCGCGGAATGCCCCTGTGGCTCGCGCGGTTGCCTCGAGCGTGTGGTCGGTCAGGAAGCGCTCCTGAAGAGGTCTCGGCTCGACGCGGAGGTAGGGACGAGCATCGGTGTTCCGGACGGCGGTGTACGGCTTCTTGCCGAGAGCGCCGAGCGAGGCGATCGAGCGACTCTGGATGCTCTAGCTGACGCTGGGAGAGCGCTTGGGCTTGCTTGTGGCGCCGCGGTCAATCTCCTTGCGCCCAACACCGTTGTTCTGGGAGGGATATTCGCGCCGTTGTTCGACTGGCTGGCGGGCCCGCTTCGCCAGGAGCTGGAGGCGAGAGCATTCGTGGCTCGCTACTCGGATCTCGCCATCGTCCGCTCGGAGCTCGGAGCGGCGGCCGCGGTGCGGGGTGCGGCTTCGCTGATTCTGCGCGCGGTCTGCGCTGACCCTTACCTCGTCGGCTCCTCGCACTGACGTCTCCCGTCGCAGCACTCGTTTAGCCGTCAGATCGTCTCGGGCAAGAGGGGGCGGGGCAGCGGGTTGAATCGGAACCCTCAGATGATTAATATGTTGTCCCAACCAACTAATGCACGTCGGGAGGAGGTTTCGTGGATATCTCTAGGCTCCGTCATCCGCGTAGATGGGTGGCTCTGGGTTTGACCATGATTGCCGCAGTTACGGTCGCACTCGTGGTCACCGGCACTACGAGCGCTAACGGCAAGAAAGCAAAAGCCGGACAGCGCGTAGCGTTTCTACTGCCGGAAAACGTCACACCGCGCTGGGAGGGCTCGGACGCGCCGGTCTTCAAGAAGGCACTGGCTAAGCTCGTACCAGGCGTTCAGGTCGACGTCGTCAACGCGCTCAACGATCCCGCAAAGCAGCAGCAGCAGGCCGAGGCCGAGTTGACCAAGGGCGCCAAGGTGCTGGTTATTGCGGCTGTCGACGCGAAGGCGGCAGCGGTGATCGTCAAGAGGGCGGCGGCTCAGGGCGTCAAGGTGATCGCTTACGACCGCCTGATCAAGTCCTCACCGCTCGCCTACTACGTCTCGTTCGACAGCGTCGTGGTCGGCCAGGCGGAGGCTCAGTGGATGGCGCGTCATACGAAGAAGGGCGCTCGTCTCGTGATCATCAACGGGTCGCCGACGGATGACAACGCGCACCTCGTCAACAAGGGCATCCACAAGGTGCTGAATCCTCTCTTCAAGTCGAAGGCGAGGGTCAAGGTCGCCGAGCAGTGGACGCCTGGTTGGGATCCGACCAAGGCTCAGGCCGAGATGGAGCAGATCCTGACGAAGCTGAACAACAAGGTGGACGGCGTCGTCTCCGCTAACGACGGAATGGCGGGCGGAATCATCGCCGCTCTCCAGGGACAAACGCTCGAGGGCAAGGTCAAGACCACAGGTCAGGACGCGTCGCTCGAGGGCATCCAGAACGTCATCCGTGGTTACCAGGGCGTCACGGTGTTCAAGGACTTCCGCCTGCAGGCACCGGCGGCCGCGACCGTCGCGGCAGCGATCCTCAAGGGCACGACTCCGACGAACATCAATGCGCATGTCAACAACGGCTCGGTCAGCGTGCCTTCGGTGATGCTGAAGGTCGTACCGGTCTCGCTGGCGAACATGAAGTTGCTCGTCACGAACAAGTGGATCAAGTCCCAGTACGGCAGCGTTGCGAAGGTCTGCAAGGACCTGCCGAAGAAGAGCATCTGCAAATAAGGGGCTGGAACTGAATCAGGACTCAAAGGAAACGAGAGGCGGCGGCAAGTCCGTCGCCTCTCGTGACCGTCGGCCATTGCTCGAGCTGCGCGGGATCTCGAAGCACTTCGGAGCTGTGCAAGCACTGACTGAGGTTGATTTCGAGGTCTATCCGAGCGAGGTGGTCGCGCTCGTCGGCGACAACGGTGCCGGCAAGTCGACGCTCGTCAAGTGTGTCGCCGGAACGCACGCCCCCGATGGCGGAAAGATCGTGTTCGAAGGCCGAGAGGTGAAGATCGCCTCGCCGAGCGACGCAACACATCTCGGCATCGAGACCGTCTACCAAGATTTAGCGCTCTGCGACAACCTCGACGTCGTTCAGAACATGTTCCTCGGACGTGAGCGGGTGCAGCGACTGATCCCGCTTGCGCTCGAGCCGCTCTCCGAGATCGAGATGGAGAAACGGGCGCTCGGCGTTCTCGAATCGCTGCGAGTGACGACGATCGGAAGCGTGCGGACGAAGGTCGCGTCGCTCTCCGGCGGCCAGCGCCAGTCGGTCGCCATCTCGAAGGCGGTGATGTGGAACTCGAAGGTCGTGCTACTGGACGAGCCGACGGCCGCGCTCGGCGTCGCTCAGACCGAACAGGTGCTGGCTCTGATCGCTCAGCTGCGCGAGCAGGGACTGGGCGTCGTCATCATCTCGCACAACCTGGTCGAGGTGCTCGGCGTTGCCGACCGGATCGTGGTGCTCCGGCTGGGCCGGCGCGCGGCGACTTTCGAGCGTGGCGAGGCCACACCCGACGATGTGGTCGCGGCCATCACCGGTGCGCGCACCCTGACGATAGGTGGAGATCGATGAAGATTGCACGGGACGATCTGGCAACTCCGCAGGTCCCGACTGACGAGGCTGCGACGGTGGCACAGGAGCGCGGTCTACGTGGGTCGATGAGGACATTGACGACGCTCGGCTTGCGGCGCGTTCGTCAGGGCGAGCTCGGGCCGCTACCGGTCATCCTGGGCTTGATCGTCATCGCGCTCTACTTCGGAAGCCAGACCTCGTGGATCTTCCTCAACGCGCGCAACATGTCCAATCTCGTTCTTCAGATCGCGGCCATCGGCTCGGTCGCCATCGGTATCGTGCTCGTACTACTGCTCGGCGAGATTGACCTCTCGGTTGGCTCGATCGCCGGCCTCACATCCGCGGTTCTCGGCGTCCTGATCGTCTACCACAACTGGCCGTGGTGGCTCGCGATCATCGCCACGGTCGCAGTCGGAGCCGCGATCGGAGCTTTTCAAGGGGCATGGTTCGGACTCTTCGGTGTGCCCGCTTTCGTGGTCACACTGGCCGGCTTCTTAGCCTGGCAGGGCGTTCAACTGAGAGTTCTGGGTCCGAATGGGACGGTCAATGTCTTCGAGCCGCATATCGACAACATCGCGGCCACGTATTTGCCGAATATCTGGGGATGGGCCCTGGGCGCCGGGGTCGCCGTCACGTATACGGCGGCGAACGTGATCAAGCAGGTGCGGCGCCGCCGGGCCGGCCTCTCGTCTCAGCCGCTCGCCGTGCTGCTCGTGTGGACGACGATCATCGCGGCGATCTCGCTTGGAGCGGTCGGCTACCTGAACAGCTACTCGGGAGTTCCAACGGCCGGAGTGGTCATGCTCGGCCTGGTCCTGTTCTTCGCCTGGGTCACCACGAACACGAAGTTCGGGCGGTACATCTTCGCGGTCGGCGGCAACATCGAGGCCGCGCGGCGGGCGGGCATCAACGTCACCGCGATTCGGATCTGGGTCTTCACGCTGAGCGGCACGCTGGCTGCGGTCGGCGGTCTCATCTTCACCTCGCGACTGACGGCCGCGAGCACTCAGACCGGTGGCGGCACTTTCCTGCTTGAGGCGATCGCGGCGGCGGTGATCGGCGGCACGAGCCTTTTCGGAGGCCGCGGCTCGGTTTGGGCGGCGCTTCTGGGCGCGCTCGTCATCGGCAGCGTCTCCAACGGTCTCGATCTGATGTCGCAGCCGCCCGAGATCAAGTACATGGTCGAGGGCGCAATTCTGCTCGTGGCCGTAACAGTCGACGCGATCTCTCGCCGTGGCCGGGCTGCCGCCGGACGTTAGCCCGGCGCGGGCCAGGCGGCCGATCTTCGTGCGGCTGTCAGGCGCGCTCGAACGGACTACACCGCAAGTCTCGGGCGTGATCTCGCTTGTTTAATCGCTTGCGCTCGCGGCTCTTGCCGGAAGGAACATCGAGAAAAGATCTGCCTTATACAGCGGCCGCGTTCAACACTCGAGTAGCGCTCGCCCGTAGGGGGACTGGAAAGGAGCAGAAGTGAAGACGAGTCTTGGAATATGGGCCTTCGGGTCGATGGTCACCCGCTTCGTGCCGATCGGCTACCAGCCGCAGAACACGGGAGAATCGACGGAGGCCAAGGTGCGCCGGGCCGTCGAGGGCCTCGGCGACCTGATCGACGACTACGAGTTTCACTACCCGCAGGAGCTCTCCGAAGAGAATCTCGACGAGGTGCGATCCGCGCTCGACGGGCACGGCATCTACTGCGTTTGCATGGGGCTGCATCTCGACCCGGTCTTCGGCAGGGGAGGTCTCTCCTCACCCGACGACAAGGTGCGCAAGCTGGCGCTCGAGCAGACGCTCGCCGGGGCCGAGTTCGCCGGCTCGCTCGGGGCCAACTACATCGCCTGGCCGGGGATCGAGGGCTACAACTATCCCTTCCAGACTCCCTATGCGGACTCCTGGAAGCGCTTCATCGACGGGATCGGGCAGGCCGCGGAGGTGTGCAAGAAGCACGGCGTCCACCTCTTCCTCGAGCACAAGAACTCCGAGCCGGCGATGAAGATCTTCATGCGCAACATGGGCATGACGCTGCACGTCATCCACACCCTGCGCGCCCAGGGCATCACCAACATCAAGGTGAACATGGACTGGCAACACCTGATCATGAACCGCGAGCACTTGCCCGAGTACGCGGCTCTGCTCGCCTCCGAAGGCCTGCTCGGGCACCAGCACGCCAACTCCGGCTGGGGCGACTTCGACGACGACAACATGGTCGGGGCGACCTTCTTCCTGGAGACGATCGAGCTGGCGCTGGAGCTGCACCGCGCGGGTTACGGGAAGAACAACGAGCACCTCGGCTTCGATCTCTATCCCTACACCGAGGACGCGGTGGCGGCGGTCAGGCGCAGCGTCTTGCAGTGGCGCTTCATCGAATCGATCGCCGATCGCATCGACGGGCCCGCCCTGAGGGAGGCGCAACAGAAAAAGGACGCGATCGCCGCTTACGAGATCGTCTACGCGGCGCTGGGCGGCGAGTAGGCCGCAGCGATGGCCGAAGGTCAGGTTCTGGTTGGCATCGACGTCGGTACGACCGGCGTCAAGGCGATCGCCGTATCCGCAAACGGCGACGTCGTTGGCCGGGCGGAGGCCGGCTACGGGCTGCAGACGCCACGGCCGGGCTGGGCCGAGCAGGATCCCGAGGACTGGTGGCAGGCGACTGAGCTGGCACTGGCCTCGCTCGAGACTCAGCTCGAGGAGTCGGCAGGAGCCGCCGCGATCGCGGGAATCGGTCTCTCCGGGCAGATGCACGGTCTCGTCTGCCTTGACGAGAAGCTCGCGGTCATCCGCCCGGCCATTCTCTGGAACGACCAGCGCACAGGTGAGGAGTGTGCGGAGATCGAGCGGCTGGTGGGGCTCGAGCAGCTGATCGGGCTGACCGGCAATCGCGCGCTGCCGGGCTTCACCGCTCCCAAGCTGCTCTGGCTGCGCCGCCACGAGCCCGACTCGTACGCCCGCATCCGGCACGTGCTTCTGCCCAAGGACTACGTTCGCCTGCGCCTCACCGGCGAGCTGGCGATCGACGCCGCCGACGCCTCTGGAACGCTGCTCTTCGACGTAGAGCGGCGCGTCTGGAGCGAGCGGGTGCTGGAGGCGCTCGAGATTCCCCTCGAGTGGCTGCCGAAGGTGCTCGAATCGCCCGAGGTCTCCGGGTTGACCTCTGCCGGCGTGCCGGTCGCGGCCGGAGCGGGCGATCAGCAGGCGGGCGCGCTCGGGGTCGGAGTGGTGAGGCCCGGGCCGCTCTCGGTGGTGCTCGGTACCTCGGGCGTTGTCTTCACGGCGCTCGACCGCTACGTGCACGATCCGCAGGCGCGCGTGCACGTCTTCTGCCACGCCGTTCCGGGCGCATGGGAGGCGATGGGAGTGATGCTCTCGGCAGCCGGCTCGCTGCGCTGGTTCAGGGATACGCTGGCTCCGGGAGCCGGCTACGAGCAGCTGACCGCCGAGGCCGGGCTCTGGCGGCCCGGCGCCGAGGGTCTGCTCTTCCTGCCCTATCTACAGGGCGAACGCACGCCGCATGTTGACCCGAACGCGCGCGGCGCCTTCAGCGGGCTGTCGCTCGTACACGACCGCGGCGCGCTGGTGCGGGCCGTGCTCGAGGGCGTGGCCTTCGGGCTGAGAGATTCGCTCGAGCTGCTGCGCCAGCTCGGTGTCGAGCCCGAGAGCGGGCGGGCGTCGGGTGGCGGCGCTCGCAGCCGGCTCTGGCTGGAGATCGTCGCCTCGGTGCTCGGCCTGCCGCTGGAGCTGACCGCCGTGGAGGAGGGCGCGGCTTACGGAGCGGCGCTCCTGGGAGGATTGGCCGCCGGCGTCTTCGCGAGCGCCGAGGAGGCGGTCGGCGCCTGCGTCCGCGTGCGTGACCGGATCGAGCCGAACCGCAACTGGCAGGAGGGCTACGAGCGCGGCTACTCTCGCTTCCAGGCTCTCTATCCCGCCCTACGACCGCTGGAGGAAACGTGAGCACGAAGCTGGAAGGGAAGGTCGCCTTCATCACCGGGGCCAGTCGCGGCATCGGCGCCGCCGTGGCTCGCGCACTCTCGAAGGAGGGCGTGAAGCTCGGGCTGGCCTCCCGCTCGGGAGCCGATCTCGGCCTGCCCGACGCACTCGGGCTGGTCTGCGACGTACGCGAGTTATCGCAGGTCGAGCAGGCGGTGACCGCCACGGTCGAGCGCTTCGGCCGCCTCGACATCTGCATCGCCAACGCCGGCGTCGGCTCCTATCACCCGTTCACCGAGCTGCCGCTCGAGCACCTGGAAGAGATGATCGACATCAATCTCAAGGGCACGATCTACGCCTACCGGGCCGCCATCCCGCACCTCGTCGCAAGTGGCGAGGGCGATCTGGTCACGGTCGCCTCGGAAGCGGGTCGGCGCGGACTGCCCGGCGAGGCCGTCTACTGCGCCTCCAAGTTCGGCCAGGTCGGGCTGACGCGCTCGCTCGACCACGAGCTGAGGGAGAAGAACGTGCGTTGCACGAACGTCTGTCCCGGCGGCGTCGCCACCGACTTCGCGCTCGCCGAGGGCTACGGGCGCCCGGCCGACGCCCTACCGGGGATGATGACGGCCGAGGACGTGGCCGAGATAGTCCTGTTCGTGCTCACCCGGCCACGCAACCATCGCATTCTCGAGACTGCGATCAGGCCGATGACCGAGACGTCGTGGGGATAGAGCTAACCGCTCTCCGATAACAGTCGCTCGAGCACCGCCCCGTCAATGCTCGAGCACCGGCTCGCCGTGCGATACCGGGACTCGCTCGAGCGCTAGCTCGGCGAGCGATACCGCCGCCTCGCGCTACATTCTCCAGGGCTGCCTCTCATCGATCACGGAGGGATCATGGGCAAAGATCCGGTCAGGCTCGGCATAGTCTCAACGGCCGGTATCAACCGGCATGTCATTCCGCCCGCCCAGGCATCGCCGCTCGTCGATCTCGTTGCCGTTGCCAGTCGCGACGAGAAGCGGGCTAGCGACTACGCCAAGGAGTGGGAGATCGGGCGCTCCTACGGCTCCTACGACGCGCTGCTCGCCGACGGCGACGTCGAGGCGGTCTACATCTCGCTTCCCAATCACGAGCACGTGCCCTGGACGCTGCGCGCGCTCGAAGCCGGCAAGCACGTCCTCTGCGAGAAGCCGCTCACTCGCCATCCGGCCGAGATCGAGACGGTCTGGGGACTGGCCGAGTCGCGCGGGCTGGTGGCTTGCGAGGCGTTCATGTGGCGCCACAATCCGCAGACGAAACAGTTCGCCGCATTGGTAGCGGACGGCGCCGTCGGCGAGCTGCAGTTCGTGCGCTCGCTGTTTTCCTTCGCTATGAGCGACCCGGCGACGAACGTGCGCATGAAGCCCGAGTTGGAAGGAGGCTCACTGATGGATGTCGGCACCTACTGCATTAGTGGCATTCGCCTGCTGGCCGGCGAGCCCGAGACCGTCTACGGCGAGCAGCTACTCGGCGGCGGCGGCGTGGACGTTCGCTTCAGCGGGCTGATGCGCTACTCGAGCGGCGTGCGCGGGCTCTTCTACTCCTCTTTCGAGTCGCCTTCGCGCAAGGAGCTCGAGGCGGTCGGCTCGGAGGGCGTTCTGCGCCTGCACGATCCCTGGCACGCCTGGCGCGGCGGAATCGAGCTGCAGCGCGAGGAAGAGGCGGGGAGCGAGCAGATCGAGTTCGAGCCGGGCGACTCGTACCTGCTCGAGCTGGAGGACTTCGCCCGGGCGATTCGCGGCGAGAAGCAGCCTCTACTCGGCCGCGCCGATGCGCTCGGTCAGGCGCGCGCGCTCGCCGCCCTGTATATCTCTGCAGAAGAGGGAAGGCCGGTCGGTCTTTCGGAACTGGATCGGGAGGTGTGATGGAAACGCTCTCACTCGAGCGACTCGAGGCCTTCATCATCACGGCCAAGGCCGCGACCTACGCCGGCAACGGCAAGAAGGCCGAGCCGACTCGCCCGGGCTCGATCGACCTCAGCTACGAGGACGGCGACCTCCTCTATCGCGACAGCTACTTCGGAACGGGCGACTTCATCGGCGAGGAGGTCGTCTGGTACCGCGGCGAGCCGATCTGGGCGATGAACTACTACGGCTACATCCTCGTGCCCGAGGAGCTCAGCCCCGAGGAGAGCGGCAAGGTGATCAAGGAGAGCCTGACGGCGCTCTACAGCGAAGGCCGCTTCCTGAGCGGCTTCAAGCACCAGACGTCGCTCGGCATCTACATCGACACCAACGTCGGCGACGTCTCCAACTTCCATGGCCTGGAATGGACCGAGCGCGGCGGCCAGCGCCTCTATGAGCTCCGCTATCACGGCGGATTGATCCGCTAGCGATTCGCACCGTTTTCGGCGGGTTTCGTTTTTCCCGACGCACGGGAGAACCGACACGTGCACCTCACTTATCGAGAGTGGTGGTCGCTCGTTCACGGCTTCGTGTTCGGAGGCGGCTTTCTGCTCTCGTTCGCGGGCGTTGCAATCGTTCTCTACGGTTTGCGCCGCCAGGACCTGACCGACGAGGGAGTCGCGCGCCATGTGCTCTGGCTTAGGCTGGGCAGCACGGCGATGGCGATCGCCGCCTGGGGGACGGTGGCCCTCGGTGCATGGGTTATTTACCCGTGGTACAGGACTGGCGGCGCGAAAGCCGGGCTACTGGCCAGCTCGCAAACGTCGGGCTGGGACAGGTTCGGCATGGAGTGGAAGCAGCACCTTGCCTGGCTTGCTCCCTTTCTGGCCACAACGGTCGCCTTCCTCGCCTTCTACTACGGGCCTCGTCTGGCGAACAGCCTGCGCCTGCGCCGACTCGCCCTTGCGCTCTTCGCCGGGGCCTTCGGCGCGGCCTCGATCGCGGCCCTGTTCGGCGCTCTGATCACGAGGATGTCACCGGTGTTCTAGATGGAAACGGTTACGCGCAATGGTGCTGAAAGATCGAGCGGACCGGCCTTCGCGGGGATCATCGCCGCCGGGCTCGCCTTCGCGGCGCTCGGAGTGGTGACGACCCTGGCCGAGGTGTTCGACGGATTCGGCGACTGGCTTGCCTTCTCGGGCCGGGTTGGGATGCTCTCGGGCGAGACGATCCTCGCGATCGCCGTCTACATCGTCTCGTGGGCCGGGCTCGGGCTCTTCTGGCGCCGCTCCGACCCGCCGCTCGTGCCGGTGGCAGTTGTCACAGTGGCGCTCGTCGCCGTCGGCCTGCTCGGAACGTTCCCGCCCTTCTTCCGCCTGTTCGGAGTCGAAGAGTGAGTGGCCTCGTGCACCGAACCGAGACTCGGCCGGATGAGCCAAGCAACCAGCGAAGGAGACCTCAAATGCGGCGCACGCTGTCCGCTCTCGTGGCCCTCTTGGCCATCGCCGTTGTCGCGGGTTGCGGCAGCACGAGCTCGACCACGACGACATCGGCTTCGACCACGACGACGAGCTCAACGACGACCACGACCGCGTCGGGCGACCTCGTGGGCACGGTCGGCCCCGGCTTCACGATCACTCTCACCAGCGGCGGCGCTCCGGTGAAGACACTCGCGCCGGGCACGTACAGGATCACCGTCACCGACAAGGCCTCTATTCACAACTTCCATCTCTTCGGGCCCGGCGTCAACAAGGCGACCAGCGTCCCCGGGAGCGGGACATTCGTCTGGACGGTCAAGCTCGTGAAGGGCAGCTACACGTATCAGTGCGACGTTCATTTCGCGAGCGGGATGATCGGCCACTTCGTCGTTGGTTGAGCTAGCGCATGAATCCAGAGGCGAGCGGAAATGCCTCTTACCAACCAGCAAAGGAGAGATCTATGTCGCGCATCCACATCCTGCTCGTAGCCGCTCTCGCGGGGCTCGCTCTCGCTGTCGCCGGCGCCGCACAGGCCACGTCCCAGATAACCCAGCTCAGCGGTACCGTCGGCCCCGGCTTCACGATCACCCTGAAGGAGAAGGGCAAGGCCGTGAAGACGCTCAAGGCCGGCAAGTACCGGATCACCGTCAAAGACAAATCGTCCATACACAACTTCCATCTCTTCGGGCCCGGGGTGAACAAAAAGACGACCGTTCCCTTTATCGGCACGAAGGTCTGGACCGTCACGCTGAAGAAGGGCTCCTACACCTATCGGTGCGACATCCATTTCACCGTCGGGATGATCGGTCACTTCAAGGTCAAATAAGCAGTTCTCGAGCCTCCGGACCGAGGCTCGGGCTGAATATGGCGCCGCCGAGACGGGGTAATCACCCCCAATTGCGCCTCTCGGCGGGCCAAATCGGCCGATCGAGCTATGGCGAAGGTACGCTGCTTGTGGCAAACTCGCCGTCCCGCACGCAATCAGAAGAGGCAGAGAGTGACCTGGTCGGAAGAGGAAGGCGCGGCCCCAGCCGAAGAGAAGTCAAAGGGCCAAGATTTCGACCTCCTCGCATCCGAGCAGGCCAAGGGCCTGATCGAGGCCGGTAAGACCGCCGGCGCGTTGCGCACGGAAGACATCGCCACCGCTCTCGACGAGGTGGAGTTCGACACCGAGCAGCTCGACGAGTTCTACAACGTTCTCGATGAGTTGCAGATCGAGGTCGTGGACGGAGGGGGCCCGGTTGAGAAGGTCAAGATCGAGGAGCCCTGGCGCGAGCTGACCACCGACTCGCTGCAGCTCTTCCTCAAGGAGATCGGACGCATCGACCTGCTCACGCCCGCGCAGGAGGTGGAGCTGGCGAAAAGAATCGAGCGCGGCGACCACCGGGCCAAGCAGGAGATGGTGGAGGCCAACCTGCGCCTCGTCGTCTCGATCGCCAAGCGCTACCGCAACCAGGGGCTGCCTTTCCTCGATTTGATCCAGGAAGGCACGATCGGGCTGGTGCGCGCGGCCGAGAAGTTCGACTACCGCAAGGGCTTCAAGTTCTCGACCTATGCGACCTGGTGGATTCGCCAGGCCGTTGCCCGCGCGCTCGCCGACAAGGGGCGCACGATCCGCATGCCCGTGCACGTGGTAGAGAAGCTGAACCGCATCATGCGCGCCGAGCGCAAGCTGCAGGCCCAAAACGGCCGCCTGCCCACCAGTGAAGAGCTCTCGCGCGAGCTCGACCTTCCGATCGACGAGATCGACCAGATCCTGCGCGCCGCCCAGACCCCGGTCTCGCTGGAGAAACCGGTCGGCGACGAGGAGGAGTCGGAGTTCGGCCACTTCATCCCTGACTCTTCGACGCCGCAGCCCGACGAGGCGGCCGAGCTGAGCATGCGCCGCGAGACGCTCCAGCGCCTGCTGCAATGCCTCTCCTACCGCGAGCGCCGCGTGCTCGAGCTGCGCTACGGCCTCGGCGGCGAGCACCCGCGCACCCTCGACGAGGTCGGGAACGCGTTCAACGTCACCCGCGAGCGCATCCGCCAGATCGAGAATCAGAGCCTGAAGAAGCTGCGCGCGATGGCCGAGACGCTGAAGCTGCGCGAAGTGGCCTGAGCCTAACGGTCTCCAGACGTCTCGCGGCCTAACCCGCTCGGTCGTTCTATGGCTGAAGAGGGCGGATGACTCGGCACGGGTTTCCGGCGGCAACGACTCCGCTCGGGATGCTCCCTGTCACGACGCTCCCGGCGCCGATGACTGACCCTTTCCCGATGGACGACCCCTTCAAGATGATCGATCGGGCGCCTATGAAGACATCGTCCTCAACGGTGACCCTGTCGTCTGGTAGTGGTTCTGGTATTGGGGAGTGCCTTCGCGGTACCGCGTCGACCGGATGGAAATCCGTGTCGGCGATCAATACATCAGCGCCGAGAAGGACGCGATCTCCGATGGTGACGGACGTGATCGCGCAAATCGACGCTCCGCTGATACCAACGTCGGAGCCGATTCGAATTGTGGCGCCCGGCCGTAGGGTTCGAAGCACGATCGGGCTCGCGACGCCGAGGGCCGTGCTGGACGGATCCGAGATGAGCAAGCTTCTCGACCCGATCGATATCGTGGAATTCGGCTCGAGGCTGGCAATCGGGCGCCCAAGAAACGTCACTGCCTCTCCGATCTCGACTCCCAGGGAGCGCAACCAGGACTCCGAGTCCGCGGATGGATCAGGGTCATTGGGGCCATGAAACGGACGCATGGCGACCCAATGGAGCTTGCGTAGCACGCCCTTCGGTCTCATTGCCGTCGGCCGATCTCCGGCACAGACCCCGCGGAGGCGGCGGAAACAGACCGCGGTGCGTTGTCAGTGTTGCCGAGTGACGGTCCGGGCGCGCAGAGCATATCCAGGGGAGATTAACGCTTGATGGGGCCGACTAAGACGCGCGGGCCGAGCCGGGCGATGGTTGGGCCGGTCCCGAGTTCGGCTCCAGACACGGCATCCCCTCCAGGCACATCCCAAGCGGGAATGGTTGTCACCCCCCTCGTTCGGGAGGCCCGGAGGGGGATCATCTTGCTCAGTTAGGCTCGTATAGCACCGAGCGGTCGCCGGAGCGCAGACCCTCGATCAGGCGCCGGTAGGCGCCGGCCGAGTCGCGGCCCATCGAGTCGGTGGCGAGAACCTTCGCGCCCCGCTCGCGATCGACGCCGTGGATGCCGAAGCGGGGCTGGTAGGAGCCCCACTCGTAGTTGTCGACGAGCGACCAGTGCAGGTAGGCGCCGATCGGCAGGCCCGCGTCGAGCCCCCGAACGACGGCGGCCAGGTTCTCGCGCAGGTAGCGCGGCCGGTCCCAACCGTCCGTTCGTTCGTAGCTGTGGCCGTTTCGCACGCGGTTGCAGAGCCCGTTCTCCACGACCCACAGCTCGAGCGGGCGCTCGCCGCGCGTCGCCTCGGCCGAGAGAGCCAGGTTGGCGCGCGAGTACTCGGTCAGCCCCGCCGGGTACACCGCGTCCTCCCAGAGATCCGCGTTCGGTTTCCACGAGCGGCCGCCGGCGCTGCGGCGCCCCGGCAGGTGGATGTGGTTCGCCGCTACCGGGTCGTAGTAGTCGATCCCGAGCACGTCGAGCGTTCGTTCCCAGCGGCTGGAGAAGATGGCCTCGACCAGCGGTCGCAGCCCTCCCTCGGGATCTCCT
Source organism: Gaiellaceae bacterium (assembly GCA_049591255.1). Taxonomy (GTDB): domain Bacteria; phylum Actinomycetota; class Thermoleophilia; order Gaiellales; family Gaiellaceae; genus Fen-549. Next base: position 12,316 of record JBAWEP010000056.1, on the reverse strand, counting down.
GCGTCGCGGCGAGCGCGTGGGAGAACGCCCTCGTATCGGTGGGGAACACGGGCGATCGGCGACCCCGCGGCCGATTTGCGCCTGATCAGGCGCTCGATCGGCCTGGCCGGAGCGATGGCGCCGTACCAGGCCCGGCGCTGCCCGGCGATCCAGTCACCGAGGTCGTCGCGCCGCACCCCCGACGAGCGCGCCAAGAGTAGGTCGATGTACAGCCGGTTCGATTCGTAGACGCTGTTTTCGGACGTGTTCGTGTGCACGATCGCGTCGGGCCGGGACTCGTGGATCAGCCCGTAGGCGAGGACGTGCGCGGCAAACATGTGCGCCGTGCTCGTGGACACCTCCTTCCAGGCCAGGCGGCGCCCGGGCGGGTGCATGCCGAAGGCGTAACAGAGCTGGGCAAGGATGGCGATCTCGTTGAACGTGATCCAGAGGCGGCAGCGACTCGCCAACCGCTCGAGCACCTGCTCGACCCAGGTCGCGAAACGCTCGGGCGATTCGGGCGAGAGCCAGAAATCGACGCCGAGCCAGGCCGGGTGGGTGAAGTGGTGCAGAGTGACGAGCGGCTCGAGCCCGCGCTCGGCGCAGGCGTCAAGCATTCGTGCGTAGCGGTCGAGAGCGGTCTCGTCGATCGCGCCTTCTTCGGGCTCGATGCGGGCCCACTCCAGCCCGAGCCGGAAGGTGTCGCAACCGAGCGCCGCCGCGAGATCGAGCTGCTCCTCGTAGCGATTCCAGAAGTCGACGGCGATCCCGGAGGGCTCGACGCGACCCTCCCGCTCCCACCAGACCCAGTTGTTGGCCGGCTCACCCGGTCCGTTCAGGCCGCCTTCGATCTGGAAGGCGGAGGTGGCGACGCCGAAGCGGAAACCGTCCGGTAGGTTCAGGTCGCGTTCGGATTTGGGCATCGGTCGAGTGCGTCTACAAGTGACAGGCGGGGGTGTTCGAGGCGATGAAGGCCGTTTGCTTGCCGACGCCGAGTGCGACGGTGGCGACCCTGCCCGCCTCGATGTCGAACCAGAGCTTGTTTCCGAGCCGGTAGGCGAACTCGTTGCCGCCGGCGAGCGACACCTTCGCGGCTGACGGGTAGGCCTTCTTCACGGCGGAGCCCTTGACGCAGGGGCCGACGCCCTTGCTCGTTTTGAAAGCCTTGTTCCTGGCGACGATGTAGCGGCCCGAGCTCGCGCCGGTCTGGAAGTAAACCTCGATCGCGCCGCTCTGGTACTTGAGCCGGGTGAGCCCTCCCTCGAGATTTTCAGCCGGCTGAGGCTTGCCGTAGGCGGCTTTATACGCCGCTCGGCCCTGACCGAGCTTGCCGCCGGCGATCGAGCCTGTGCTGATCAGGTGCGAGCCACCGGCCAGCGCCAGCGAAGCGCCGGCGGAGAGAGCGGCGACGATTGCAATCGATATCCAGCGCATGACCTCACCTCGGCGGAAGTTGAGAGTGATGAGCTCTTTCCCTGACGACGTCCAAACAGTATTCGTCATATCGGCGGATTAGTACACTCGTTTGCGTGAACCGGGACCTGCTGACGGAGCTGGCGGAGTGGATCGCCATCCCGAGCGTGAGCGCCGATCCGGCTCGTGCCGCCGACGTCGAGCGCGCCGGAGACTGGCTGGTCGGAAAGATCCGCGAGGTGGGCGGTGCGGCCGAGAGAATCGACTGGCAGGGGCAGCCGCTCGTCGTCGGCGAGATCTCGGCCTCCGGCGCGCGCGCGGCGCCCACGCTGCTCTGCTACGGGCACTTCGACGTCCAGGCCGTCGATCCGCTCGAGCTCTGGGAGTCCGAGCCCTTCACGCTTGTCGAGCGGGACGGCTGGCTCTACGGGCGCGGCGTCGCCGACGACAAGGGGCAGCTCTACATCGTGCTCGAGGCGGTTCGCTCGCTTGCGCGCGAGAACGCTCTGCCGCTAAACGTCCGCTTTGTCTGCGACGGCGAGGAGGAGGTCGGCGGCAGTTCGATCGCCGAGTTCCTGATGGCGGACGAGCGTGGCGCCGACGCCTGCCTGATCTTCGACACCGCGATGATCGAGCGCGACGTCCCCGCCTTCACGATCGCCAGCCGCGGCCTTGCCTTTTTCCATCTCGAGCTCGTGAGCGGCGAGCGCGATCTGCACTCGGGCGTGTACGGCGGCGCGGCGCTGAACGCTCTGCACGCTCTCACCCGGACGCTCGCGGCACTGCTTCCCGTCGACGGGCGCCTGCCCGAGCCGCTGATGGTGGGGGCCATCCCCTTGAGCGCCGAGGAGCTGGCCGCCGCCGCGGCTCTTCCCAGCGGCGAGCTCTCGCTGGCCGAGCAGGGCGCCCGGCCCGCCGACAATAGCGCCGCGGAGGAGTTTTACCTGCGGACCTGCGCCCGGCCCTCGCTCGACGTCAACGGCATCGAGGGCGGCTCGCCGCATCTGCAAAAGACGGTGCTACCGGTTCGCGCGTCCGCCAATGTCTCGATCAGGCTTGCTCCGGGTCAGGACGCCGTCACCATCGGCGCAGCGCTCGAGCGGCTTCTGAGCGAGGCGGCGCCCGCCGGCGCCGAGCTCAGCGTCCAGCTTCTCTCCGCCAGCGCTCCTGCTCTCGTCGACCAGAATGCGCCGGCGATTCAGCTCGCGCTGGCCGCCTTCGAGCGTTCCTTCGGGCGTCGCCCGCTGCTCGTTCGCATCGGCGGCACGATCCCGATCATGCCCGCGCTTCAGGCGAAGGGAATCCCGGCGATCGTGACGGGCTTCGACCTCCCCGAGGGGAACATCCACTCGCCCAACGAGCGCTTCTGGGCCGGTTACGTCGAGCCCGGGATCGCGGTAGCTCGGGCGATCCTGACGGAACTTGGAACCGGTCTCGAGCCGAGCCGGTAGACCGCCGAGCGCGATTCGAATTCGGCACGAAGTCGCCACACTTTGTTGGGCCTCTTCTCGCTAACGTGTTCGCCTCGCAAACCCGGTGCCAGGCGCGGGGTTGAAGCGACCTGTGCCCGAACGGAGGGCACCGCGGTCGATCGAGTGGTGAGCTCGAGACTCTCTAGGCGTTGGCCGCTTCGGCCACGTTCTCGATTGCCGCGTGGTGATGCTCGTGATCGCAGAAGAGCCAGTCGTGCCCGAACTTGCTCATCTCGTGGATGATCGCGAGCAGGCCGCTCCCCTTCTGCGTCAGCGTGTACTCGACGCGTGGCGGCGATTCCGGGAAGCTCTTACGCTCGAGAAAGCCCTCGTGCTCGAGGGTGCGCAGACGCTCGGAGAGCGTGCGCGGACTGATCCCCGGACAGGCGCGCTCGAGTTCGCAGAAGCGGCGGGCGCCCTCGGAAAGATCGTGCACGATCAGCGCCGTCCACTTGGCGCCGAGGAACTCGGCGGTAGCGGCCACGCCGCAGCAATCGGTGGCGTGGATGTCGGAAAGTGTCCGCATAGAACGGATTCTACACCAAAACTATCCCTTTTATAGTGACCCGAAAGAGCGGCGATGAGACGCAGTAGCGGGTGCCGAAGGCTACGCCGGGCAGTGCCCTTGCATGACCGCGCCCATCGGCCCCCGAACGAAAGAGCTCGCGCCGCCCACGGCGATCTCGATGCAGTACGTGTTCTTCTTCGCACTTACGATCTTGATCTCCGGGAGGCCGGCGTCAATCGTTTCGCGCAACTTCGAGGCGGTCATCCCGGTATAGGCGTTGTGGTCCTGCCAGTAGGCCTCGATCGCCGGAATGGACGAGCGCAGAGCGCCAGCCCCATCCAGCGGTTCGCTCGACGACGAGGGTTCCGGTTCTTCCGACGGCGGTGGCTCGTAGGGCTTTCCGTTCGTCGGATCGGCGCAGGAGCCGATCATCATCTCGCCGGTTGGGCCGTTCTTGAAGATGCGCGAGTCGCCGCCGGTCGCCTCGATGCAGTACGTCTTCTTCTTCGCACTGACGATCGAGATATCCGGGATCCAGGGGTCAATGTAACGGAGCTCGGCGAGAGTCATTCCGGCGTAGGTGTTGTGGTCCTGGTAGTAGGTCTCGATCGCCGCAATGGACGCCCTTAGTGGATACCTAGCGTCAGACGATTCGTTCGACCCGCCGCCGAATTCCTTCGGCGGCATCTTCGGCGGCGGGGCGTAGGGCTTCCCGTTCTTCGGATCGCCGCAGGAGCCGAGCATGAACGGGCCCGCCGGACCGTTGAGGAAGACATGCGGGTCGCCGGTTGTGGTCTCGATGCAGTACTCCGTCTTGCCAGCCTTGACGATCGAAATGTCCTTGATCGAGCGGTCGATTGATCGGAGCTTGGCGAACGTCATTCCGGCGTAGGTGTTATGAGCGGTCCAGTAGATGTCGATCGAGACTGTCGCCGCGCGCAGGTTGGCGGCGCCTCGAGCGTTCTCGTGTTCGCGCGACTTCGCCCCACAGGCAACCGACACGAGCACGAGCACGATCGTGGCGAGGGCGGCGGCGCGGCTCATTACTGGACACCTCGGCGCGGTGTCGTTCCCGTTCCATCCCTCGAACGAGGGATGGTCGTTCAGTTCAAACGGCTTGACGACGCGGCATCAAGCGGCGAGACTCCCGGCATGATCGATCACGTAATCATCGGTGCCACCGATCTCGACTCGGCGAAGAAGTTCTATGCCGCGGCGCTCGAGCCGCTCGGCTACTCGATTGCCTTCGAAGGCGATTGGGGCGCCGGCTTCAAGAGCCCTCAGGGCGTTCCCGACTTCTTCCTCAGCCCGGCCGATGCTGCCGTCACGCCTGTGCACGTGGCCTTCCATGCCGACAGCCGCGACCTCGTGGGAGCTTTCTACGAAGCCGCCATCGCCGCCGGCGGGAAGGACAACGGGGCGCCCGGTCTGCGCCCGCAATACCACGAGACGTACTACGCGGCCTTCGTGCTGGACGCCGACGGCCACAACATCGAAGCCGTCTGCCACAAGCCCGAGAGCTGATCCGGCGCCTGCGCCCTAAGTCAGGCCGAGCCCGATCGCAGCGGAGCTCCGCTGATCGCTGCTCCGGCTTCCGCATGCTGGAGTGGGCTACGCGAGAAGGACGTTTCCCCCGCAGGGCGAAAACTCTCCACCGCGGGGAGAGTGCGAGCTGCGGCGAGCCTTCACCGCGCTCCGGTGAATCAGCGATCAGGGGGAGTTCGAGCTTTGCGAAAGGCCCGTAAACAGACCGTACGTAGATTCCTCAGGTGGGGGCTGCGATGGCAATCGCACGTAATCTGGGAGGGTCGGGCGTGAGCGCCATGCTCGGCTCATCGCGCCGCGATTCTCGAGCGCGCTTCCGTCTCGAAGGCGATGAGCTCGTGCTCGTGGAGCGGCCGGCCGGAACGTTCAGGTTCTGGACGTCTCGCTTGATCGCCCGGCTGGAGACGCTCTTCAGCCCGCCCAAGTCGCGTCCATAGTCGCCGGCGGCAGATGGGCTTTGCCTTCACGCGCGCGGATGCAGCCCCCCGCCCTGTCCACCCACCCGCGGGGTCGTGACACGGTAGCGGCAGCGCTCGCGCGGATTTGCGCCGATTCGGCGCCAAAACCCGCGCCGCCGCCGATCAGGCTCTACGACCGAAGCTTCGAGGTATCGACCACCTCGAAGTTCGCACCGGTCACCCCGCCGATCGCGTGCAGGGCGTCGTCGTTCCAGCGGCGGTCGGGCGCGCCCGAGATGTACCAGTTGGCACCGTTGTCGGCGACGATCATTCCGTAGCGCTTGAGCGCCGTGAGGATGACGCGCACCTGGCGCGGGAAGCCGCTCGTGTCGAAGCCGGCGCGCAGTCGAACGCGCAGGCCCATCGGCGGCAGATTGGGATCGGTCTGGTCGCTGGCGAAGTGGCGCGCGGGGTAGATGTAGGCGCGACGGGTGCTCTCGACCGTGAAGCGGAGCGCGTGATCGATGTGTCCGCGCGCGACCTCGTCGTAGCGGGCAAGCCCGGGCAGGATCGGTAGCCCGGCGGCGTCGGCGGACGTCCAACCCGCGGGGCGCAGCTTGTTCGAGCGCAGGTTCCAGATCGCGCCCGAGCCGGCGTGCCAGCCGTTGCCGGTCTTCTGTAGCGCATAGAGCTCGTACAGGCGGCAGCTGTCGCGCTCGACGATCAGCGCATGGCGGTCGCTCCCGCCTTCGATCTTCACGTTGGCCGGGATGGGGTAGGGGCCCTTGTCGCTCTCTGCCGCGTAGTCGAAGCTGACCCGGTAGCGCTTCGTCTTTTTGTTGGCGATGGTGTAGGGGATGCCGTTCGGGTGCCCGTCCCAGACGGTGCCGAAGTCGGGATGGAGCCCCACGTCGAGCCCGATCGAGCTGATGATCGCCTGCGAGTCGGAGGTCACCGGCAGCTTGTCGACACGCTTGTTCCAGACATTCGAGGCCGGAAAGAGCGGGCACTTCGGCGCGCCGGGCAGGCGTGGGCCGGTGGCGGCGCCCGCGCTCGTGGCGAGCGCCAGCAGCGAGATCACGGCGACCTGTATCCCCTTCATCCTCGAGCTCCCCCTCCTGTCGCTTCGGCCAAACGGGCTGGCACCGGAAACACGTTCTGACCTACTCTTACATCAAGTCACGCGGAAAGGGGATCCCCAGATGGCGCAAACCACGGTTCACGTGCGGTCGGTCCACGATGCCTCTTTCTCGGTCGGCTGGGCCGGCAAGCACTCGCTGACGATCGACCGGCCCGAGCAGGAAGCCGGCTGCGGCTACGGCTTCTCCGGCGGCGACCTGCTGCTGATGGCGATCGGCGCGTGCTTCGTGAACGACCTGCAGCAGGAGGCCGAACGGCGCGGAATCTCGCTGCTGGGCGCTCGCGTGGTGTGTGAATGCGACTGGGGTGGCGAGCCTGTGCGGGCGCAGAACATCACGCTCAGCGTCCGCATCGAGGCGGAGGCCGACGAGGACGAGATACTCGAGCTAGCCGAGGTGGTAGACAAGAACAGCCGCGTGCACAACACGCTGCGCAGCGGCGTCGAGATTCCCACCAGCGAGTGCGAGGTCGTCTCGGTCGAGGTCGAGGCGCGAGAGCCCTAGCGAGGCGCCGGCTCCACGATTGGAGCTTTACTCCGGCAGCTCGAGGCGCGGATAGCGGCCGCGAATATCGTCGACGAACGCCGCCAGCCGGTCGGCCAGCTCGCGGTCTTCGATCTCCAGCGTGTTCTCGGCGTTGCGCTCGCCCGAGCGCGAGAGGTTGAAGCTGCCGAAGAACACGGCATCGTCGGCGACCACGATCTTGGCGTGCATGTAGTCGTGTGTGCTGACCGGTGACCAGGGAGTCGAGCGCTTACCACTCCAGGGCGTGCTCGCGACGAGCGAGCGCAGCGCCGCCTCCTTCCAGCCCATCTTCATCTTCTCGCGCCACTGCTGGATCACCTCGGCGATCTGGGTCGCGTCGAGCACGCCCGCGATGTCGGGTGCGCCGTGCCCGCGGTGCTCGGCCAGCTCGGCCAGGGTGCCGACCACCGGCCCCGATGTGAGCACCGGCGAGGCGATGCGGATGCGGCGCGTCGCCTGACCGAGGCGGCGCGCAATCCGGTGCGCGAGCGCCTCGCCGTGAGCGGGCGCGAACCAGGGCCTCACACGGTGCCCCCCGATATCGATCGGCGCGGAGTCGACGTGCCCGGAGCGCTCCACATCGCGCTTCTGCCACAGCTCCTCGAAGTTCTGCCGGTAGCGGCCGGCGAGCTCCTGGGAGTCGATGATCGCGATCAGGTTCTCCTCGCGCGACCAGGATTCGTCCGTCCAGTTGGTCGAGCCGGTCAGCACCGCCTCGCCGTCGCGTACGACGTACTTGTGGTGCATCAGGTCAGGGACGCCGGGAATCGCGCGCGTCTCGACGGGAAGAGCCTCGACCAGCTCGGGCCGCGTGAGCGGCGGCCGCGGAACGGCGATCTCCTTGCCGAAGTCGACGTTGTAGACGAGGCGCACCCGCACCTTGCGCGCCAGCGCCTCGGCCAGCGCGGCGTGGATCGGTGCGGCGTGCTCGCTCTCCAGGTGCACGTCGTAGAGCGCCAGCTCGAGCGAGCGCTTGGCCGGGGAGAGAAAGGAAGCGATCTTGGCGGCGATGCTCTCGGCATCCTGACCGCCGTCTCGCAGCTCGGTTATATCGATCAAATGCTGTTAGGGGTCGGGCGCCCGTTCCAGACTTTCCGGGCGATCTTCCAGTCTCCGTTGGGCAGGCGTCGCAGGACGTGTAGGCCCTTGCCGTGCGAGACCTGCAGCTGACCGCCCGCCTTCGGCTCCAGGCGCCAGCTGTAGCTGTAGCGGTGGAAGGCGAGATCGCCACAGATCTCCGCCTCCTCGTGCTTGAAGCTGAGCCATTCCACCCGCCAGTTGTCGAGGAAGCTCCGCAGCCAGGCGCGCAGCTCCTCGCCGCCCACCGACGGCATGTCGGGCGGTAGGAAGAGAGCGTCGTCGTCGAGCAACATCAGGTAGCGCTCGATGTCGCCGTCCTCGGTGGCGGCGAGCTCGATGTCCACCGCGCCCTCTACTCGGCTCTTCGCTTTCTCGTCATCGGTCTTCTCGGCCACGTTCTCTCCTTCTGCCTCGCGCCGCCTGTCCGTCCATCCTCAGACTCTTCTCGTGAAAGCGGGATTCTACGTTCCCCGGCCGCAAAACGGCCAGAGCCGTTCAAGGGGAAGACCGGATTCTCCTTCGTTTCGCTAAATCGGGCGTGAGAGTTACCGGCCGGGGGATTGCCGGGCTGCCGGCCTTGTGGGCCGCCGACGACCTGCGCTCGGTCAACACCCAGGTCGAGTGGCTGCTGCGCGAGGCGGTGCGCCGGCAGCGGGGGAAACGGATCAAGGCCGTCGGACGAGCGCACGGCGATTCCTAGCCCGAGCCGCGGTTTCCGGTCATTCGGGTGCAGAGGCGATACCGCCAGGAGCTTCCACGCGCTGTGACGCGGGATGGCCGCGCCGTAGGCGATACGGCCGGCCCAGATCCGGGTGCAGGTGAGGAAGGCGTAGCGGCGGTTCCCTCGGCCGCCAGATGAAAGCGTACAAACGTTCGCACTCGCTACCTGCGCTCGCTAACCTGCCTGTGTGGACGCTCTCGCCTCCTTCTCCGATCAGACTCGCGCCTGGTTCGAGCGCTCGTTCGCGGCGCCCACACCGGCTCAGGAACTGGGCTGGCCGGCGATCGCAAGCGGCAAGAGCGTGCTCATCCAGGCGCCCACCGGCTCGGGCAAGACGCTCGCGGCCTTCCTCTCGGGTATCGACCGGCTGAACGCGAGCCCGGGCGAGGGCTTGCGCCTGCTTTACATCTCACCGCTCAAGGCGCTCAACTACGACGTCGAGCGCAACCTGCGCGGACCGCTGGCGGGGCTCGGCTCGGAGCTGACCGTGGCCGTGCGCACCGGCGACACGCCGGCCAAGGAGCGCGCCGCGATGCTGCGCCATCCGCCGGACATCCTGATCACCACGCCCGAGTCGCTCTACCTGCTTCTCACCTCTCGCGCCCGCGAGACGTTGAAGACGCTCGAGACGGTGATCCTGGACGAGGTTCACGCCGTCGCGGGCACCAAGCGCGGCTCGCATCTGGCACTCTCGCTCGAGCGGCTGGAGCGCCTCGTCGGCAGGCCCATTCAGCGCATCGCGCTGTCGGCCACGCAGCGGCCGCTGGAGGAGGTCGGCCGCTTCGTCTCGGGTGGGCGTCCGATCGAGATCGTGGATGCCGGCGTGCGCAAGAAGCTCGACCTGTCCGTTCAGGTGCCGGTGCCCGACATGCGCGAGCTGGGTCAGACCGGCTCCATCTGGCCCTCGATCTATCCGGAGATCGTCGAGCTGGTGAAGGCGCACCGCTCGACCATCGTCTTCGTCAACAACCGCCGGCTGGCCGAGCGCCTGGCGCTGCGCGTCAACGAGGCGGCCGGCGAGGAGCTGGCGCGCGCCCACCACGGCTCGCTGGCGCGCGAGCAGCGCACCGAGATCGAGGAGGCGCTGAAGCGCGGCGACCTGCGCTGCCTGGTCGCCACCTCCTCGCTCGAGCTGGGCATCGACATGGGCGCGGTCGACCTCGTGATCCAGGTCGAGTCGCCCAAGTCGGTGGCGCGCGGACTGCAGCGCATCGGTCGCGCCGGGCACACGATCGAGGCCACGGCCAAGGGCCGCATCTTCCCCAAGTTCCGCGGCGATCTGCTCGAGGCGGCCGTGGTGGCCAAGCGCATGCACGCCGGGCTGATCGAGGAGACGCGCATCCCGCTTCAGCCGCTCGACGTGCTCTGCCAGCAGATCGTCGCCATCTGCGCCGAGGAGGAGATCTCGGTGGACGAGCTGCATGAGCTGGTCTGCAGGGCATATCCCTTCGCGGGCCTCTCGCGCGCCCAGCTCGAGAACGTGCTCGACATGCTGGCCGGGCGCTATCCCTCCGACGAGTTCGCCGAGCTGAGGCCGCGCATCGTCTGGGACAGGACGGCTGGAATCGTCCGCGGTCGCCCGGGAGCGCAGCGCCTCGCCGTCACCAACGCCGGCACGATCCCCGATCGCGGCCTCTACGGAGTGCATCTCGTGGACGGCGGCGGCCGGGTGGGCGAGCTGGACGAGGAGATGGTCTACGAGGCCAGGCAAGGGCAGGTGTTCCTGCTCGGCGCCTCGAGCTGGCGGATCGAGCAGATCACCCGCGACCGCGTGCTCGTGTCGCCGGCGCCCGGCGTTCCGGGCGCGGTCCCGTTCTGGAAGGGCGAGGGAGTGGGCAGGCCGGTTGAGCTGGGCGAGGCGATCGGCGCGGTCTCGCGCGAATTGGTGGCGCTACCGAACGAGGTGGCGCTGGAGCGCCTGCTCGCCGAGTACGGGCTCGACCAGCGGGCGGCCGAGAACCTGCTCGCCTATCTGCACGACCAGGCCGAGGCGACAGGAGCGCTTCCGTCCGACAAGACGATAGTGGTGGAGCGCTTCCGCGACGAGATCGGCGACTGGCGCGTGGTCGTGCTGACGCCGTTCGGCGCGCGCGTGCACGCACCCTGGGCGCTGGCGCTGGGCGCCCGCCTGCGCGACGCGCTCGGTATCGAGGCGCACGCGATCTGGTCGGACGACGGCATCGCTCTGCACCTACCCGACGTCGAGCAGCCGCCGCCGATGACCGAGCTCTTGATCGGGCCCGAGGAGATAGAGGAGCTGGTCGTGGGCGAGGTGGGGGAGAGCGCGCTCTTCGGTGCCCGTTTTCGCGAGAACGCGGCGCGGGCGCTTCTGATTCCGCGCCGCCGTCCCGGCCAGCGCACGCCGCTCTGGCAGCAGCGCCTGAAGGCGCAGAGCCTGCTCGAGGTGGCAAGGCGCTATCCCGCCTTTCCGATCATGCTCGAGACCTACCGGGAGTGCTTGCAGGACGTCTTCGATTTGAGCGCGCTGAGACAGGTACTGAAGCGCCTGCAAACGCGCGAGCTCGATCTGGTCGAGGTGGAGACGGCCACGGCTTCGCCCTTCGCCAGCTCGCTGATCTTCGAGTACGTCGCTTCCTACATGTACGAGGACGACACGCCGCCGGCCGAGCGCCGGGCTCAGGCTCTCTCGCTCGACCGCGGCCTCTTGCGCGAGCTGCTCGGCCAGGAGGAGCTGCGCGACCTGCTCGACCCGGACGCCGTAGACGATGTGGAGCGCGATCTGCGCGGCGCCCCGCGCGACGCCGACGAGCTGCACGACGTGCTCAGGCTGCGCGGTGATCTGCGCCCCGGTGAGTTCGACGAGGCCTTCGCGGCCGTGCTCGAAACCGAGCGCCGGGCCGTGCGCGTTCGCTTCGCCGGCGGTGAGAGGCTGATCGCCGCCGAGGATGCCGGGCGCTACCGGGATGCACTCGGCGCGATGCCGCCCGCCGGGTTGCCGGACGTCTTTCTCGAGCCCGTGACCGATGCGCTCGGCTCGCTTGTTCGCCGCTACGCGCGCGGACGGGGCCCGTTCACCACCGCCGAGGTCGCCCGGCACTTCGCGCTCGAGCCCGCCGCCGCGGAAGAGATCCTGAGCGCGCTGGAGCAGGAGGAGGCGCTCGTGCGCGGCGAGCTCAGGCCGGGCGGGACGGAGCGGGAGTGGTGCGATCCCGACGTGCTGAGAAGGCTCCGCCGCGCTTCGCTGGCGCGGCTGCGCAAGGAGGTCGAGCCGGTGGAGCCGGCGGCGCTGGCTCGCTTCCTGCCGGGCTGGCAGGGAATCGACCGTCGCTCGACGCTGCGCGAGGCGCTCGTGCCGCTGCAGGCGCTGCCGCTTCCGGTGGCGCTCTGGGAGGCGGACGTGCTGCCGCGGCGCGTGCCCGGCTACCAGCCGGCCGAGCTCGATCAGCTCTGCGCCTCGGGCGAGGTGGTCTGGGTCGGCGCAGGGCTGGAGCGCGTCGGCATCTACTTCCGCTCCGACGCGCGCCTGCTTGGATCACCACTGGCCTCGCCGCGCCCCGAGGGCGAGCCGGCGGAGC
>JBAWEP010000055.1:0-6218 GCA_049591255.1 Gaiellaceae bacterium | reverse complement strand
GAATCAAAAAGAAGCACTCCGTCGCGTGGCCGCGCTCAGCGGCGCGCTGCGTCGGCTCTCGAGCCGCGTCCTCGGCCTCGCCCGTAGCGCTGCTACGAACGAGGCACTGCGTCCTAGCATCGCATCCGCCGATCGCACCCAGTCGACAGGTGTTCATTTTGCTCCGAGTTCTAAGAAGCGACGGCCCGCCGATCGCGCCCCGCTCTCACAAAGGAGATTCGTGTGAAGGTCCTCGTTGCCGATGTGCCCCACCGCCGCGAACTCGAGCCACTGCCCGCGGGCGTCGAGCTCGTCACGGGCCCCGACGCCGAGGTCGAGTTCGTGGTGCTCGGGCCGGAGCTCTACCCGAAGGCGCCGTCGCTGCTCGAGCAGCTGCCGAATCTTCGCGTCGTGCAGTCGACCTCCGCCGGCGTCGACTCGCTGCTTCCGTTCGTGCCCGAGGGAGTCGTCCTTTGCGGCGCAGCCGGCGCCTACGACATCTCGGTGGCCGAGTGGGTCGTGGCGACGCTGCTCGCGCTGAGGCGGCGCCTGCCCGAGTTCTACGAGCTCCAGCAGCGATCGGAGTGGGAGCGAAACGCGGGCGACTGGATCACCACCGGCCCCTCCTCGATCGGCCCGATCGAGGATCTCGACGGGGCGAACGTCCTCGTCTTCGGCCATGGCTCGATCGGGCGCGCCGTTGCCGCGCGCCTGGCGCCGTTCGGCGTGCGCACGGTCGGCATCGCACGGCACGCGCGCGACGATGCAGAAACACCCGAGGCGCTCCCGCGCCTGTTACCTGAGGCCGACGCCGTCGTGCTGCTCGCCCCGCTCACGCCCGAGACGAGGGGCGCCGTCGACGCCCGCTTCCTCGCCCGGATGAAGGAGGGCGCGCTGCTCATCAACGCGGCGCGCGGCGCCATCGTCGATACGGACGCGCTGCTCGACGCCCTGGGGTCGGGCCACGTCCGCGCCGCCCTCGACGTCACCGATCCCGAGCCGCTGCCGCCCGAGCACCCACTCTGGCAGGCGCCGAACGTTCTCATCACACCGCACATCGCGGGCTCGGTAAAGCGCTGGCGAGGTCGCGCCTACCGCCTCGCCGGCAAGCAGCTCCGCCGCTACGCGGCGGGCGAGCCCCTGCTCAACGTCTCCACGCGCGATTGAGCCGAGGCCGGGCGCAGCGTCGCCGTCGCGCCCGATCCCGCCTCCCTCAGCTCAACTCGGCTCTACGACCAGGAGCTTGTTGCCGTCCGGATCGCGGAAGAAGAACATCGGTGGGATTGGATCCCCCATCCGCATGACCTCGAGATCCTCTTCGACGCCCTTCGAGCGTAGATACTCGTGAGTCGCGTCCACGTCCTCGCTGGTAAGGGCAATGTTGGTGTCGATACCGATCGGCATCCCTTCGGGTGGACGAACGAGTGCGATGGCGGTCTCCGCTCCCGGCGGCCCGACCTCGATCCAGCGATCGCCTCTGCCGAAAGGCGTGTCCGCTCGCTTCTCGAAACCGAGCGTGCCCACGTAGAAGTCGAGCGCTCGATCCTGGTCGGTCACCGGCACCATCACCCTCCCCACCTCGCTGATGTGCGACCTGATCTGGGTTTGTGCCTTGCTCATCTTGATCCCCCTATTGCTGCTGTTTCGCGTTGATCGTCGCGCTCGCCTGGCCGTCTCTATCGCTGGCGGCGCTCTCTCAGCGCCAGATGTCGAGCACGCCGCTCGTCGCGTGAGCGTTCGAGTTGCCCTCGGGGAGCGCGACTCGGCCGTCGACGACGATCGGGCTGTTCCAGTGACCGGGGCCGGCCTGAAGCGTGGTCACGAGAGCCCCGCTCTTCGGCGAGTAGACGCGGAGACCGCCGCTCGGGTCGTAGACCCAGAGCAAGCCGCCGGCAACGATCGGGCTCGTGCCGCCCGTCGCGTTGTGCCAGACCTCGTGCAGCCTGTTACCGCTCAGCTTCCAGGCGGCGGTGCCTCCATTGTCGGCGGCGAACATCCAGACACCCGCCGGAGTCCGCCACACCGCCGGCGCTGTGAACAGGTCGGTACCGGAAGGGGTCGACACGATCTGCAGCTCGCCACCCTTGTGCGGCGCCGCGCCGCGCAGCCGACTCATGGCTAGCAGCCGGATCTTCCCGTCCTTGCCGCCCTGCGCGACGAGGCTGGAGGTGAGCAGCGCCGGAGAGGTGGAGCCGATGTCCTGGTCGGTTGCGTTCAGCTGCGCGGTGTTCGCCGGCGTGTAGTTGCCGATCAGCTTCGTCGCCGAGGGCGGCAGCAGAAGAGCGGAGTCGCCCCAGTCGGTGCTGCCGTTCCAGGGCCCGTTGCCGGTCGCGACGAGCAGATTGCCGCTTCCGGGGACGACGACGGCGCCCGCGCGACCCCAGATCGCGGAGTCGCTGGAGGTACACGAGCTGGGCACGATCAGACCGTGCCGGTTGGAGCAGAGCGAGTTCCACACGTGCAGGAGCCGGCCGCTCGGCGAGATGATCGCGACGTGCCCCTGGTAGGGCGGCTGATCGCCGATGTAGCCACCGGTAGTCGCGATCACGTGCCCGTTCGCGTAGTTGAGCGCGGATGCGATCTTCTCGCGCTGCGGGAGCCTGCTGATCGGGACGCGCCACGCGGCGTGCCCGCGGGCGACCGAAAGCTTCTGAATACGCCCGTCGGGTGAGGCGGCGTAGATCCACTGCCGGCTCGGATCGGCGACCGGCGTGGCGGTCGTGATCTGGTAGGTACCCGCCCAGCCGCGGTAGCCGGGCGGCGTCCACTTCCAGAGGATCGAGCCTCGCGCGGCGTCGATCGCCAGCGTGATTCCGTACGTGGTGGTGACGAAGAAGGCGTCGCGCGTAACGCCGCGGATCTTCACGCCGTGCAGATAGATGGCCGAGGCGTCGACGGTGCCGGGCAGCCGCACCTGACGGCGCTTCAGCCCCGCGACGTTCGCCGCGCTGATGCCGGTTGCAAAGGTCACCGAGCCGCTCCGCCGCGCATCCCAGTTGAAGCGCGTCCAGTCGTGCCCGGCAGTGCTGGCACGCGCCGCGGCGCCGGCCATAGACGAGCCGGCCGCGCTCACCCCGCCGCCGCAGGCGACTGTGAGCAATGCGACCGCAACCGCGGCGCCGGCATAGATCCTCTTTGGCACCGTTTCGGTTTGCCCGATGGCTTGGTCATAAAACCCCCGTCGGAACGACCCATCCCGCACCGGAAGAAGCGCCCGGTCACCTCGCGACTCTCGGCGTTCGACTCGGATTCGCCTGCGGCCTATGGTGACGGTGACGCGACCTGAACCAGCTCGAAAACGCCTCTGGAGACCGCGTATCCTCGCCCTATCGGGAACACTGCGTTTGTCGCCTGCGGCAGGCGACGACTGCCTCTCTGCGTAGCTGAAGGCTGGAAGCTGGATATCACCCAACCGCAGATCGCCCTCCAGCCGAGCAGTGGCGGTCTTCCGAAGAGTCCGTCTTCCAAAGCGCGCCTTTCGTTGATCGTCGGCGTTTTGCTAGACCCCCTACTCCTCCTGCGTCTCCTCGCCGAGGAAGTCACCTATTGCGACCCGGACGGACTCGCGGGAAAGAGAACAGGCGTAGATCGTTAGTTCCCCTCCGTCGGCGTAGCTCGAATACCCCCAGACGCCATCCTCGCCGGCAGCGAACAACACGACGGCATTCTCGACCGTGTCAGGAGCGGTCTTGAGTGAGGAGAACAGTCGCGTGATCGTGTGAGTTGTCTGGGCGGCTTCCTCGACCTTCTCCCAGCTCGGCGGCTCAACCTCGCCGCGCCTTTCGAACTCTGGCCCATCAACGACGCCGGCCTGCGAATTTGGATCGATGACGTCTACAAGCATGTCGGCAACGGCCGAGATTGAGCGAACCGTGAACTTGTGCTTGTCTCCCTCGGTTGCCTCGCAGAGATAGCCGACTGAACCGATTCCGTATAGATAGAAAACGTAGTCGTCACCTTCTTGGGACATATGATCAACGACAACGATCGTATTGGGACTTGAGCGAAATTCGAGTATGAGAGCGAGCTCGTCGACGGGCTCTTCAGGCTCTTCCTCGCGCAGAAAGCCGCGTTCGACGAGCGACTCACGCGCAGCCTCGATTGCCTTCTCGAGCTCGGTCTCGTCGAGCCCATCGACAGCCGGTAAGGGAATCCGTCGATCCTCCGTGGGAACCAGAGGCGTGACGGCCGCTATCTCCGCGTCTTTGAAGGTAGGTAGCTCGATCTCGCCGGACGCCAGTTCCTCCTCCAGTCGAGAGAGAGCTACGGCGAGGGGCTCGGCTGTCATCCCGCTAGACCTCCTGCTCCGCGCATCACGTGTGAGATTCCGTGTTTCGCTGCGTGTTCGACCGATCTGATCACGCCATCAGCCGCGCAACCGATAAGGATCTTTGCTCCCAAAACAGCATTCTTGAATCAAGGCCTACGTCAAAACCCGCCTGCCTCAACCGGTGACTTGGCAAGGCAGGCCATCGAACACCGGTCAGCCGCCTTTAGGCCGTTCGAGATGCGCGATGATCTGTTCCAGTTGTTCCCGGTCATCCGGCACCGATGGCCCGGTTGCGTACTCGAGACGTGCGAGATCCGCGCGCAGAGCTGGCAGAGCCGATCGGATATCAAAATCCTCAATTATCGCTAGAGCAACGAATCGCTGGGGAAGATCGCCATCAGGCACCCACGAGGTGAGAACTTCGTCAGCGACGCCTCTGTCGTCCTCGTCCAGGGCGCGATAGAAATGAGTGAACTCTAAAACTGCTAGCTCCGGGAACTTGCTGTTCTCGGCCTCAGCGTAGAGATGCGCCCAGAGTTCCTCGAAGTCGGTTCTCGTAAGACTGCTCATCTGCGTGTCACCTTAATGTACTTGGGCGGAACTCGATAAGGGAAACGCAGCTCGTAAGGTGTTTGCGACCTGACCCGAGATCGTGCTGGTTAGTTGGGCAACGGTCTGGCTTTCTCTGTCGAACGTGGACTTCAGTTGCTGCATCTGGCCCATTTCTGCACCGATGATGCTCATGTGTTGCTCCTTCCTGTTGCCTGGGGGAACTTCGATGGAACCTAAGACGATATTTGGCGATAAAGAAGACGACGCGGTATTAGGTCGCGCTAGGACCGTCGAGCCGAACGAAGCTGATACCCCCGTAACTCAAATGATGTTCGTGCTAAGAAGCAACGAGTCGGATTGGCGACGCGATATCGTCGTGTCTCACCTTCACGGCAGAGACAGCAGTCAGTCATTCTTAAGAACGCTCTCCCTGATAGTCTTGAGTTGCTTTTTCCATTCGATGCTCTTCAGTTCAGCATCCTTTAGCGCGAGGAGCGGATCACGTCCGGGTAAGCAGACCCCGTATATTTGATCAGCGAATTCGTCCGCGAGGATATATTCGTAACTGAAAGTGCTCTCAAAGGCCATCCATGAGACGTTTGCGCCCGCTTCACACGTGCGGCGAAGTACTTCCGCGAGATACGAGTCCAATTCCGAGGGTAGTTGCTCAAAATCCAGATCATATACGTATGTGTGCGCTCCTCTTAGCACACAATCCTCGTCCTCTAATAAGAAGGATCTAGTGCGCTGCGGAGTAACTCCGTTAACGGTGAAATCCACAATAAGAGGCGACTTCGAGTCGGTCACTACGTAAACGAGGACTGTGAAACCGCAGCGGGTCCAGCCTAGGGCATCGGTCACGCGACTCATTTATGCTCCCATATCTTTGAGTATTATCTCGGCGTATTCCCTGAATTGCTTGGCGTCCGGTACAACGCTGCCGACGATTTTACCTCGGTATCGGCCTTCTTTAGCGATGAATACTACCACTGGCTTTCCTTCCGCTTTACCAAGATACGCTCGGACTGCAGTTGCGCCCAACCGCCAGTCCAAGTCTTTATTTCCAACCAAGAAGCCCGCACTCCAATCCGTCAGGTGGTCAAAGACACACCCCTCCTCTTCGCGCTTGAGCGCGGCCAGGGTGTAGCGGAGATCGTGCGCGAAGGTGGAGCGGGCAACGTTCCCTCTGATCCCGACGTCGGCTTTAGCCCCACTGGTGATCCTGGAGTACTCGCCCGCGACGTCGTCGGGCAGTTCAGGAGGACGACTGCCAATCCTCCAGCCGACGTCTGGCGTTATCGACGTCGAACAGAGAAGCGCTCTACGAAAGCTCGGGTGGCTGACGACTGTTCTCGTCGGTGTCCAACGACATCTGACCGGATGGCAGAACTTGGCTCGAAGAGACGTGCTCAGATGC
>JBAWEP010000054.1:0-3927 GCA_049591255.1 Gaiellaceae bacterium | reverse complement strand
GGTGGCGATCGGGCTGAGCATGCTCGCGCTCGAGTTCGCCTGGGCCGAGCGCTTGCTCGGGAAGACGCTCGACCGGTTGGAGCGGATTCGCCCCAAGGAGCGCTCCCTGGCGCTGCGCATCCTCGTGCTCGCGGTGAGCGTGCTGGGCGTGCTCAGCCTGGTCGCGGGAATCGTGGTCGTGCTGGTTCTGGACTTCCCCTAAAGCCCGCTGCTCAGCTCTCTAGCCCGTCGCGGCGGTCTCGATCTCGACCTGGGGCACGTCGCCCCATAGATCCTCGAGCGCGTAGAAGCGGCGCGTGTCGGGCGCGAAGACGTGCAGGACGACGTCGAGATAGTCGACGATGATCCAGCTTCCCTCGCGCTCGCCGTCGATGGAGCGCGGCACGATCTTCTCGCGCTTCATTTCGGCGTGCACCTCGTCGGAGATCGACTTGGTCTGGCGCGCGTTGCGTCCCGAGCAGATGACAAAGTAGTCGGTGAAGTCGCAGACCGAACGCATGTCGAGTACGACGATGTCTTCGGCCAGCTTCTCTGCCGCCAGGGCGGCCATGCGGCGTGCTTGCTCGAGTGGGGTCAGTGAGATACGTCAGTCCTTGGTTGCCTTCTCTTCAAGTGTAGCCGCGACTGGGGCCGGAGACCGTTCGCGGCCGTCACAAACGGTCTAGACGAGACAGGGGAAAGACTGGTCGCCCGCGACAATTCTCTATTCGCCCGCCACCGAGCCACCCGCCCGCGGGGTCGTTCGAGATTACCGCCCCGGACGAAGAAAAGATCGCCCACTTCGTCTCGGTTCTGTGCCGATTCGAGCAGTAGTTTTCACTCCCGGTAGAGACCGAGCCGCTCGATCTCGGCGGCGACCGGTCGCGGTACGAGCTCCACGATCGGCAGCCCGTCGCGGACGCGGGCGCGAATCTCTTGTGAGGAGACTGGATGGGCGGGGATGCGGAAGAACGAGACGCGTTCCGGACGATCGAGCGCGGCCAGGACCGGTCGTAGCTCCTCCTCGTCGTAACCGGGCCGGCTCGCAACGGCCAGCGCCGCCAGCTCGAGCACCCGCTCGGGCTCGCGCCAGCTCAGGAAGCCGGCGAACTGGTCGGCGCCGACGAGCAGGGTCAGATCGTCGTAGCTACCTCGCAGGCGCTGGAGCGTGTCGACCGTGTAGCGAGGCCCGCCCGGCGCCAGCTCGAGCGGCGATATCTCCGCCTCGGAGATTCCGGCGAAGGCAAGCTCGGCCAGGCCGGCTCGGATTCCGGCCGGGGTAGCCACCTCCTTGTGCGGCGGATCGCCTGCCGGCACAACGAGAACCCGCTCGAAGTGGAAGTGCTCCAGCGCCGAACGAACGAGAGCGACATGACCGAGGTGAGGCGGATCGAAGGCACCGCCGAAGACCGCGACGGTCACGGCCTCTCCTCTCTGCTGACGATCTCGATCACCGAGTCGTCGCGAGCGCCCGCCTCGGCGAGCGCCTCCTGCAGCTCGTCGTCGTCCGGCACCTCGCCCACGACACGAAAGCCGCGGTCGGTGCGGTAGATGCGAAAGGAGTGCCTGCGGCGCGAGCGCGGTCGGTAGACGAGATAGTCGACCAGGCCCTGGGCCTGCAGCTCGTCGTCCTCGCGCGGCTCCGGGCGCGGCGGGCAGAGACGGAAAAGCGCCCGCTTCAACTCATCCACCCCTTCCCCGGTCGCGCAGGAAAGCGCGACGACCTGGACGATGCGCTCATCCTGGAGCGTGAAGGACGGTGACGTGCCGAGATCGATCTTGTTCAGCACGACGATCTGAGATCGCTCGTCGAGGCCGGCGCCGTAGGCCGCCAGCTCGGCGTCGATCAGGCGGAAGCGCTCGAGCGTGTCCGTCTCGGAGCTATCGATCACGTGGATGAGAAGTTGCGCCCGCTCGAGGTGCGCCAGGAACTCGTGCCCGAGCCCGAGCCCTTCGCTGGCGCCCTCGATCAGCCCGGGCACGTCGGCGACGGTGAGCTGGCGCCCGTCCGGGCCGTCGACCGTGCCCATGACGGGCGCGAGCGTGGTGAACGGGTAGTCCGCGACCTTGGGCTTGGCGTTCGAGATGCGGCGCAGGAGCGAGGACTTGCCGGCATTCGGAAGGCCGGCCAAGGCGGCGTCGACGACCAGCTTCAGGCGCAGCTCGAGCCAGCCCCCTTCGCCGGGCTCGCCGGTCTCGGCGAAGCGAGGAGTGCGCCTGACCGGAGTCGCGAAGTGACGATTTCCTCTTCCTCCGCGCCCGCCGCGAGCGACGACGACGCGCGCCCCGACGCTGGCGAGATCGGCGACCAGCTGGCCGTCCTCGTCGAGGATCTGCGTTCCGACGGGCAGGTGCAGCTCGATCGACTCGCCGTCGGCACCGTGTTTGTTGCTTCCCAATCCAGGGCGGCCGCGCCCCGCCTTGAACTCGTGCCGCGAGCGAAGCTTGGAGAGGTCGCGCAACTCGGGATCGGCGATCAGTACGACGTCGCCGCCGTCGCCGCCGTCGCCGCCGTCGGGCCCTCCCTTGGGGATGTACTTCTCGCGCCGGAAGGAAAGGCTGCCGTCCCCGCCCCGCCCCGCCAGAACGTAGACGCGGGCCTGGTCGTGGAAAGGAGACTCGCGCGTCGCGTGCTCGCCCTTGTTACCGCCCGGACTCATGTTCAGAGCCTATCCCGTCCACGAGGCGCCGCCACAGCGGTCGTGCCGATCGGGATGAGAATACGAGCCTAGGAGTCGACGGAGATCGTGCGACGCTTGCCCGAGCGATGGAAGCCGACGACGCCCTCGCGCTTGGCGAAGACCGTGTCGTCACGCCCGAGGCCCGTGCCGGGGCCCGGATGGAACCTGGTACCGCGCTGGCGCACGATGATCATCCCGGCCTTGACCGTCTGGCCGGCGAAGATCTTTACGCCGAGCCGCTTGGAGTTCGAGTCGCGACCGTTTCTCGAAGAACCGAGACCTTTTTTATGTGCCATTTCTAGCTCTCTGCTTTCTTGCGCGGCGCTGCTCGCTTGGCGGCGGGCTTCTTCGCCGACTCAACTTTAGCCTTTGCCGGTGCCTTGGCTGCGGCCTTCTTGGCCGTCGGCTTCGCCGCGGGCTTCGCGGCTACGGCCTTGGCCGCCGGCTTCTTGGCAGCCGGCTTGGCTGCCGCCTTGGCGGGCGCCGCCGGCTCGGCCGCTACGGGCTTGGCGACCTTTGGCTCCGACTTTACGGGCGCTTCGGCAACAGCATCGGCCTTGGCGGCACGAGTCGCCTTGCCCGTGCCGATCGCCTCGATCTGAATTTGCGAGAGGTGAGCGCGGAAGCCGGTGTGACGGCGGTAGCCCTTCTTCGGCTTGTACTTGGCAATGCGAATCTTCTCGCCGAGCGTGTGCTTGAGGATGCGCGCGCTGACTGCGCCTGCGCCCGGCTTCAGGTCGGGCGTGCCCGCATCGACGAGCAGGACGTCAGGCTGGAAAACAGCGCCCTCATCTTGCGCAAGCCGATCTACGAGCAAGCGCTCGCCCTCGTGAACGACGTACTGCTTTCCGCCAACTGCGATTACCGCGTATGCCATCTCGTCCCTCGACGCTCAAATCGCGGGCATGCGCCCGCGAACCGGGGCGCATACTAGCAAGAGCAGACTACCTATGCGCTCTCGCTCGGTGTGCTCGGCGCCTGCTCGGAGCCCGCCGGGCTTCCCGAGCTGGGCCCGTTCTCGGTGCTCGGCCCGTTTCCGGAGTCAGGCCCGCCTGCGGGACGGGCGCCAGCCTGCGCGGGCTTGCGATGCCGGCGACCGCCGCGCGAACCGCGGCGCGTGCGCTTCTTGGGCTTCACGGGCTCGTCTCCGGCGGGCTGAGACTGATTCGGCTCGGCCGCGCCGGGCGAGGTTTCGCCCTCTGCTGCCGGAGCGGTGACTCGCGCGCTCGAGCTCGCGGTTGCCGCCGGCCTGGGCGAGCGTCTCGCC